>DATLRQ010000137.1:0-129179 GCA_035534555.1 Candidatus Micrarchaeaceae archaeon | reverse complement strand
CGATCGCCGCGCAAGACCTCCACAGCCTCTGCGAGTGCACCGATCGCGGCGCGCTTCCGCGTCGACTTGACGAACCAACACGCGGCCTCAACCTCGGGTCCTATTGAGCCCGGCGCGAACCAAGTCTTGCGCAGGGCGTCGACCGTGGTCACACGGAGGCCGGGCGCAGCCTCGGTGCCCAACTCCGCTTCCACGCGATCAGCGTCGGTCAGGAACATCATCATGTCGGCTCCGACCTGATACGCGAGCACAGCCGCTACCTGGTCCGTAGCGATGATCATCGCGGCTCCCTTCCTCAGTCCGCCGCCGTCCTCATTGATCGGCATCCCCCTGCCATTGACGCGTATCACGAGCACGCCCGCTCGGATCAGGGTCTTGATCGTGTTGAGCTCGCCTGTTCTCTGAGGCCGGAGCGACGGGATGAGCTCACGGAACCCACTCCCCTCCCTGGCCACCATCCAGCCGAGCGCGGCGGCAAACTGGCGGCCGTCTTCAGTATCCGCGTAGCGAGGTCCCCCCGGCTCCAGCCAGGCGATGTCGTCAGTGACCAGCCTGGCGACGTCCACTCTCGGCAATTCGCTCTCCAGCGCCTGTTCGAGGAGATAGCCGGTCATGCCCTCGCTGTCAGCTTTGAGCATGTCAACGGGATGGGGTGAGTTGGCGTGATTTGGCTCTGTCTCCTTCGCCGGCCGACCGTTGTCGTAGGTGACCACGACGGCGTGCTCCCGCGCGACGGCCCCGATCGCGTGAGCGGCCACAGCAATATTCCGCAGCCGAGGACCCGCGTCCGGCATTACGCCCAGGCGAAACAGCGCCTTGCCGCCCAGAGCCAGGACGATGAGCATTGGGACTTATCTTCCACCCAGCGAGGCGACAGTTCATGCCTCTTCACTGGTTCGCCGCCCCTACGGGTTTTCGCTGCAGTCGCCTACGGGCTCTCGGCACCGACGTATTCCGGTTTAAGACTGCATCTGTACTTCATCGGGATCGATCTACTGCTCACCGCTTTTCTAGGTCAGTCGGTCGGACGAGTCGTCGCCGACGTTCGGGTGGTCGGCCGGCTGATGGGCTAGCGCCGGGATTAGCGCGAGCTGCCGTCCGGATCGCGCTGGTGCTCTCTACCGGGCTGTTTGGTCTGCTGTAGTGGAATTTTGCCTACCGTATCGCGCATTTCTGGAGAACTGCAATCGGTCCCTTCCGGTTGTGGTGGGACTCGGCTGCCGGAACTGGTCTTGTCCCCTCCAAGAGGTGGGGCGGGCCTGTGCCCTTGGCTGACAATGAGATCGACCAATTACGTCAGTATTTCCGACCCGCCTCCGCGCCTTCAAATAGGAGCACCTGACACGTTGGCATCAAGGCGATTTGTTGTTCGAAGGGAACCGTCGGAGCGCCGTATTTACGGTGGTGCTACCACCGTTCGCCGGCTGATCTCGAGTGACCGGGAGTCTTCAATGTCACCCTTCCACCAGTAGGCGGTAGGCGCTTCAACAACCGATCAAGGGACCTGGAGCGGTCGGCACGCCTGCGACGTCGAGTTGAAAGTGCAGATGCGGGCCGACCGAGAGACCTGTGCTGCCGACATAACCGACCTTCTCGCCCTGCTGAACTTCCTGCCCGACGGTTACTGCCACCTGTGACATGTGGGCGTAGATCTCCACCAGGCCGAAACTATCGGTTACCTCAACCCGGATACCGAAGTCGAATGCATAACCGGTGGCAGTCACCCTTCCACCGGCGGCCGCGACGATCGGCGTGCCATAGCCGGCCAGCAAATCGACCCCGGTGTGGAAATGCGGGTAACCGTCGAAAGGCGGTTCTAACGCGAACGACGTCGGCCCGAACGGCTGGATGATCTTGGCGCCGGCAGTCGGGCATAGGAACTGGCCGGGGTCGACAGGGTCGGCCGGCGCGCCAGTGCTCAGGTTCGGGCCCGGGTTGGGATCGACCGGAATCACAAGCACCGAGCCGGGAGTCAGCTGCGGGCCGTGAATTCCATTGAAGCCGAGCACAGTGGTGACATCCACGCCGTAGGCGGTGGCCAGGCTTGTCGGCGTAACGCCAGTCTTTACGACTACCACGACACCCGGCACCGGTGGAAGCTCGATGGCCCTTCCCACCACGAGCGGTATGCGCAGATCTGGATTTGACCAGACGATGTCCCTCCAGGGGAGGTTGAACTGTCGGGCGATGCTGTCGAGGGTGTCTCCTTGCGCGACGAAGTGCACGATTGGAGCGTGGCTTACGAGCGGCGCCGTCGGAATTGAAAGCGGTTTGATGATGACGTTGTCACGGCCCAGCGAGACGTCGCCGACCGTAAGTCCGTCGTCAGCAGCGGTAGCGGTAATGGTGCCTGCATGGAAGTTCGGGGAGAAGTTGCGGTCGATGACTGCGTAGCCGGACATGGCTGCCGCCACCGCAAGCACCACCACATGGGTCATCAAGCGATAGATGCGCAACGCGTACCCCCAATCGTCTTCTGGCGTGCGCGCGGACGCTGAAGACCGACCGTCACCCTAACAAACCTGCGGAAAGGGCGTCAACTCGCGCTGGTCTGGGGGTCGGGGCTGAGGACTACAGGAGTTGGTTCACCAGGCCTTCGACCTGTGCGAGGGAAGCCGGCGTGGCGGTGGCGTCGATTGCAACCAGGGTCGATCCCTTCGTCGCCACAACGCCCTCGTTGTCCCTCCCACCGCCGATGGACTGGGTGAAGGACCGAGCCTGGTCTCCAACCCCGCTCACGCTCTTGTACGGCACCGGGTATTGGCTACTGAACAGCGAGATGTCGGACGGACTGATATTCCCCAGCACCTCGATGATGACGTTGAAGGTCTGGGCGTGGTAATCACATACCTTGACTGTGGCACCTGGTGGAAAGGGTGATGCTCCGCTGGGTTTGACACCGACTGGCGCCGGCAGTGTGATGCCGAGGGCTGAACCGACTGTGCCGGCGGTGGGGCAAGAGCTCGGCGCCGCCGTAATGGTCGGGAGCACAGCCGACGACGTCGGGGTGGAACCGGCGGGTGGCGGGGTCCCGGCAGTCGAGCCCCCGCAAGCAGCCAGGGCCGAAGTGAAGACGAGCAGGGTCAGCGCCAACCGGCACGAGCTGTTGAACGACATGTTCACGCCAGCGATGGTAATGCCGTTACGACCCCTTGCGGCCGTTCGCGATTACGCTTGCTAAAGATGGATTGGTCCGAGCGTGTGGATGAGGACACCGAAGCCGACCTGATCGGTTGGCGCCGATACCTTCATGAACGCCCGGAGCTGAGCTTCGAAGAGTTCGAGACCACCAAGTACGTGGCCGGGATGCTCGATGACTGGGGCATCCCCTACGAGCGCCCCATGCCGACCGGCCTGGTGGCCCACGTTCACGGCAAGCATCCGGGGCCCACCGTCGCTTACCGCTGCGACCTCGACGCCCTGCCTATCGATGAGGCGAACAAGTTCGAGTTCCGCTCCCGCACCGCCGGCAAGATGCATGCCTGCGGCCACGACGGGCACACCGCGATCCTGCTGGGGCTAGCCCGCACCCTAAACGACCTGCGGGACGAAATCCATGGCGAGGTTCGCCTGCTCTTCCAGCCCGCCGAGGAGGTAACCGAGAGCGGCGCCAGGCACCTCATCGAAACCGGCGCCCTCGAGGGAGTCGAGGCCGTCGTCGGGCTTCACCTGATCAGCAACCTGGAAACGGGACTGATCTCCCTCACCAAGGGCCCGATCATGGCCGCTGCCGACACGTTCGAAATCACGATCACCGGCAAGGGTGGACATGGCGGCTATCCACACGAGGCGATCGACCCTCTGATGATCGCGGCCGGCCTGGTTGGCCAGCTGCAGACCATCGTCAGCCGGCGAGTCTCACCAATGGAACCGGCGGTTGTCAGCGTCGGGTCATTCCACGCCGGCAGCGCACCCAACATCATCCCGGGCACCGCCACACTGAAGGGCACCGTTCGCACGCTGTCTGAGAAGGTTCGGGCCAAGATCGCCGGCGACCTCACGGCGATGGCCGAGAGCTACGCCAATGCCCATGGCGGCACCGCCGAGGTCAAGTACCAGTGGGGGAGCCCGGCGTGCGTGAACGACGGCCGCCTGGTCGACTTCTTGACGCCGGCGGCTGCCGGGGCGGTCGGGTCGAGCTCGGTTCTCGCCCAGCCACCGGAGATGGGCGGCGAGGACTTCGCTTACTACGCCAAGGTGGCGCCCACGGCGTTTGCGCTGATCGGCTCAGGCAACAAGGAGCTGGAGTCCGACTTCCCGCACCATCACCCGCGCTTCACGATCGACGAGCGCGCGCTCGGGATCGGCCTGCGATTCATGCTCGAATCGGTTGAGCGCACGTCGGGCGGCCAGGCGACTCTACCCGTCGACTGACGATTCTCCCACTCGTCGCCTGATCGCCGCCGCCAGCTCTTCCAGCTCGACCGGCTTGACCAGGTAGTCGCTGGCGTCAAGACTCGCCGCCAGCGCCCTTCCCTTGGAATCGGTGGCGCCGGTGACGATGATTGGCTTGGCGGCGCGCACTGATTTCGTCGCCGCAGCGTCAAGGCCCGAATAAAGGCCCAGGTCGAACACGAGCGCTTCGCCATCGCGCAGCTCGCGCACCTGGCTGCTCGAGTCGGCGTCGAACCCGAGCCGTCGCAAGCCGCGTGCTGTGATCTCCGCGAGCCGAGCGTCATCGTCCACGACGAGGACGCGGGTAACCCGCTGAGTCGCGCCCTCCGCCGCGCCAAGCAGCGTGAATGCCTCGTCGAGGTCCGCGAGCAACCTGTCGACCGGCGGCGTGAGGCCATCGGCCTCGGCCAGTTCCAGCTCCGCCTTCAGGCGCGCCAGGGTCGAGCGCAACCTGTGCAGCGTCGCCGCCAGCTCAGTCTTTGGTGACGAACCGGTAGCCAATTCCACGCACCGTCTCAATCCAGCCCGGCTCATCCAGAGCGCTGCGGATCTCGTGCGCCGCCTGCTCCAGGCTGTGCTCGAAGCCGGCGTAACTCGAGCCCCACACCTGCTCGAGGATCTCCGCCCTCGTCACCACCTCGCCAGTGCGGCCGGCCAGCAGCTTAAGCATCAGCAGCGGCCTGCGCTCGAGCTTCAACGCCCGATCGCCGAGCGAGGCTTGGCCTCGGGCCGCGTTGATGCGCAGGCGACCGCGAACTATGACTCCGCTAGCACCCGCGCTGTCACGAAGGGCCGCGCGAATCCGGGCGAGCAGCACCTGCCGGTCGGTGCCTTTCAGGATATAGTCGCTCGCCCCGCGCTCGATGCCCATCACCTGGTCGCCTGCAGCGTGGCGTGCCCCTGTGAGGATGATCACCGGGAAGTCCAGGCGGTCGGCGCCAGCGCGCAGCAGGTCGAGGACCTCTGGCGCCTCCATATCCGGCATCTCGTAGTCGAGGAGCATCAGGTCTGGCGAGCTGGCGCGGACCCGCGCCAGTGCTTCGGTGCCGCTGGCTGCAACCTCCACGGTGTAGCCCGCCCGGCGCAGCAGCTCGGCCGTGAGCTCCGCCGTTCGAGGCTCGTCGTCAACGACCAGCAGCTTTGCGGTCACGCCCCCATCCCCGCGGCAACCTATCAGGTTCAGCGTTTGTTGAGGAAACGCTGAGGTTGCGCTGAGGCTTCAAGCGCCGACGCCAAATAACCTCCAGTCATGGGCCAGCTCCCCGACCTCCAAGAAGCCAGGCGGCGGTTGGGACTGGCCCTAGAAGTCTTCTGCCACGACCGCTGGGTCCTTGGCTACCTCCGCGGCGGCTGGCTCCAGCCGATCGCGGCGTCCGAGGTTTCGCGCCGATTCATGCAGAGCCGCCCGCTGATGCCGCTGTCACGCCGCGCGCTCTACGAGAAGCGGCCGGTGGTCGTCAACTCGGTGATCGAGAACCCGAATCCCTCAAGCGGTTATGACTGGGAGCTCGATTGGCCTGCGATCCTCTACGCGCCGGTGGGCGAAGAAGGTCAACGCCCGATCGGCCTGCTCATCCTCGGCTGCCGGCGCGACCACTGGTACACGGAGGAGGACGTCCACTACGCGGGCAGCCTGGGAACCACTTTGGCGCCGCTGGTTGCCGCCCTCCGCGGTCCGCTCGCTCGCTTGAACGAGATCGAGAGCGAGGTTGCCCAGCTGCTCAGCTACGGGCTGTCCGAGCCCGAGATCGCACGAGCGATTCGCTTCGACGACCACCGAACGCGGGCCCTCGTGGACGGCGTCACCCGCAAGCTCAAGCTGGTCACCACCGACGACATGGAGCTTTCGCTCGTGGAGAGGCCGGCCCGACGGCCAAGGTTCGGACTTTGACCTGGTAGTCGACCCCGGAACCTAGTTCGGACCGAACAGGAAGACTGTCGTGCCGCGGCCTTCGGTGCTGACGACCTCGAGTCGGCCTCCGATACCCGCCGACCGCTCGCGCATCCCGACCAGCCCATAGCCCCCGGAACGCCCCGACCCGAAGCCCTGACCCTCGTCCGCTATCTCGATCAGGAACGGTCGGGCCGCGAAAGCCATCCTGACACGGCAGATCGATGAGCCTGAGTGACGCCTTACGTTGGTCAGGGCTTCTCGTACCACCTGGTAGACCACCTCGCGCTGCTGCGGGCTGAGCATGTCCTCGGTGCCGTTGGTCGCGATCTCCACCCGGATCGAATACAGCCGGGCGAATTCCTGCGCCTGGTGGCGGATGTCGCCCACCAGGCCTTCGGGCCCGATCGGCCGCGGCCGCAGGTCGGCGAGGGTCTCGCGCACCTGCTTCAGCATCCGCTCCAGGATCTCCAGGACATTGAGCAGCGACCCGTCGGCCGGGCCTTTCTTCGCCGACCCAGGGTGGCCCTCGAGGTAGGCCTTGAACAACGAGATCGCACCCGCGAGGTCGGTGGCGACGCTGTCGTGAAGCTCTCGAGCCATGCGAGACCGCTCGCGGGCGACGGCATCCTCGACAGCCTGACGGGCCGCCGCGGCGTCAGCCGTATCGGTCACCGGAGCAGCCGGCGGCGGCGGTAAGAGCCCAGCAGCGCGATGACGAGGGGATGCCGCAGCCAGCGCAGGACGAAGCGATACGGACGCCACAGTCGTTTCGTCTCCTCCAGGGCGAGGTGGAGCCTTTCGAGGTCCGATTCCAGCAACGCTCGCTCCGTCTGCAGGAGCTGTGAGAGCGCCAGCGCGTGCCTGGCGACGGCCGCGCCCCACAACGCCGCGACGACTGCCTCGACGACGATCGCCAGGCCGCCCGCGATCAGCAGGCCGACGCCGACCCAGCCCAGCGTCGTCACTCTTTGGGGTCGCCCTCCTCGATTCCCGCCACAGGTGCGATGGCCACGACCTGGTCGTCAGCGGGGATGCGCATGACGATCACGCCCTGCGTCTGCCGGCCGATCTGGGAGATCGCCCCGACCTGCGTCCGCAGGACCATGCCGCTGGCGCTGATGACCAGGATCTCCTCCTCGGGATCGCTGACCACCCGCATGGCGACGAGCTTGCCGACACGATCGGTGATCTTGAGCGTGAAGACGCCCTGCCCAGCACGGTGGTGCATCGGGTACTCGCTGAGCGGCGTCCGCTTGCCGTAGCCGCGTTCGGTGATGACGAGCAAGTCCCCGCCCGGTACGGCAGTAGCCATGCCGACCACGAAGTCAGCCTTCCCCAGCTTGATGCCGATGACGCCCTGCGTGTCTCGGCCCATCGCGCGGACCTCTGCCTCGCTGAAGCGAATTGCCTTGCCCAGCGCGGTGGCGATGAGAATCTCGTCGGTCCCGGTCGTCGGCGCCACCCAGTCAAGCTCATCGGCGTCCTGCAGGTTGATGGCGATCAGGCCGTTGCGTCGAACGTTGGCGTACTCGGCTAGCGCCGTCTTCTTTATGTAGCCGTTCTTGGTGACCATCAACATGTAGCGCGCCTCGGTCTCCGTCTCGGGTTTGACGAAGACTGCGGTGATGCGCTCATTGGGATCGATGTCGATCAGGTTGTTGACAGGTATGCCCTTCGCCTGGCGCTCGCGTTCCGGAATCTCATGGACGCGAAGCTGGAACACCCGTCCGCTCTGCGTGAAGAAGAGCATCGACGCGTGCGTGTGCGTGATGAGCAGGTGGAGTGCGTAGTCCTCTTCGCGAGTGCCGCTCGGCGCATCGCTGCCCGCTGTCGGCTTCGCACCTTTCAGCCCAACCCCACCACGCTTTTGCGCCCGGAACACGCGCAGGGGCTGGCGCTTGACGTAGCCCCGGTGGGTCAGCGTGACAACCACCTCTTCCTTGGGTACGAGGTCCTCGGCTGAGAGCTCGGTGGCTTCCTGGTCTGCGATCTCGGTGCGGCGGTCGTCGCCGTATTTCTTCGCCAGGTCGTCCATCTCGTCCTTGATGAGGAGTCGAACCTTCTGGTCGCTGGCGAGGACGCTCTCCAAGTACGCAATGGTCTTGATGACCTCTTCGTATTCGGCGTCGATCTTGCCGCGCTCGAGCTTGGTCAGCCGCCCAAGGGTCAGCGCCAGCACCGCGCGCGCCTGCCGCTCGCTGAGGCCGAATTTAGTCTGCAGATCGGTCGATGCGCCATCTGTGTCGTTGGCGGCGCGAATCGTCTTGATCACCTCGTCGAGGTGGTCGAGGCAGATCTTCAAACCCTCGAGGATGTGAGCGCGTTCCTGCGCTCGATCCAGATCGAAGCGGGTCCGCTTCAAGATCACGTCGCGGCGGTGGTCGATGAAGAGCTGGAGCGCCTGCTTGAGGCTGAGCACCACCGGCCTGCCGTCGACGATGGCGAGCATGATCACGCCGAACGTCGTCTGCAGCGCTGTGCTCTTGTAGAGGTTGTTGAGGACCGTGAAGACGCGGGCGTCGCGCTTCAGCTCGATGACGACTCGCATGCCCTGGCGATCCGATTCATCGCGCAGGTCTGCGATGCCTTCGAGCCGGCGATCCGACACGAGTTCGGCAATCTTCGCCACCAGCGTCGCTTTGTTGACCGCGTATGGAAGCTCGTCGATGATGATCCGCTCGCGCCCGTTGGGCGCCTGCTCGAACGTGTGCCGCGCGCGCACGACGATGCGCCCGTGGCCTGTCGCGTAGGCGGCTTTGATGCCCGCCGTGCCCATGATCAAGCCACCGGTCGGAAAGTCCGGGCCCTTGATGAAGGACAGCAGGTCCTCGCCGGTCGCATCGGGGTTTTCGATGAGGTGCTTCACGCCGCTTGTGATCTCGCGCAGGTTGTGCGGCGGGATGTTGGTCGTCATTCCGACGGCGATGCCGGATGCCCCGTTCAGGAGAAGGTTGGGGATGCGGGCCGGCAAGACCGACGGCTCCTCTTCCTGCCCGTCGTAGTTCGGGATCATGTCGACCGTCTGCTTGTCGATGTCGGCCATCAGTTCGCCAGTGATCGCCGACAGGCGCGACTCGGTGTACCGCATCGCCGCGGCGGGGTCGCCGTCGACACTGCCGAAGTTGCCTTGCCCGTCGATCAGGGGGTAGCGCAGCGAGAAAGGCTGCGCCATGCGCACGAGGGCGTCGTAGACCGCCGTCTCGCCGTGGGGGTGATACAGCTTGAGGACGTCGCCGACGAATGCCGCGCTCTTGCGGTGTCGCGTTCCGGCGGTCGAGCCGGCGCGATTCATTGCGTACAGGATTCGGCGCTGCACCGGCTTCAGGCCATCACGCACGTCGGGCAGCGCCCGGCTGATGATGACCGACATCGCGTACTCCATGTAGGAGGTCTGCATCTCCTCCTGGAGGCTGCGGCCAAGTACAGTCCCGATCTGGTGTTCGTCAGTCAAGCTGGATCACTCCTCGAATTTCTTGAGGACCACAACGGCGTTGTGGCCGCCAAAGCCAAAGCCGTCCGAGATCGCGATTCGCACGTCCATGCGGCGCGCATGGTTGGGCACGTAGTCGAGATCGCAAGCCGGGTCCGGGTTTTCGTAATTGATGGTCGGGTGAACGATGCCGCGATTGATCGATAGAAATGTCGCGATCGCCTCGACCGCGCCGGCCGCGCCGAGCAAGTGGCCGATCATCGACTTGGTGCTGCTGATCGCGACCTTGTAAGCGTGGTCGCCCAGAGCCATCTTGAGGGCCCTGGTCTCGGCGGCGTCGTTGAGTCCGGTCGACGTGCCATGTGCGTTGACGTAGTCCACGTCCGACGGCTCGATGCCCGCATCTTTCAACGCCAATGTGATGGCGCGCGCGGGGGCCTCGCCAGTTTCATCGGGCGCCACCTGGTGATAGGCGTCGCACGTGAGGGCGAAGCCCAGCACCTCTCCATAGATCCTTGCGCCGCGTGCCTGCGCATGCTCGATCGATTCGAGCACCAGGGTGCCCGCGCCTTCGCCGGGGACGAAGCCGTCGCGGTCCCGATCAAACGGCCGGCTCGCCTTCTCTGGCGCCTCGTTGCGGGTCGACAGGGCGCGGATGGAATTGAAGGACGTGATGCCCACCTCGCACAGCGAAGCCTCTGCGCCTCCCGCCAGCATCACGTCGGCGTCGCCGTGCTGGATGATGCGGGCGGCATCACCGAGCGTGTGAGTGGAAGCGGCACAGGCCGTGGTCACCGTGGTGTTGGGGCCGCGAAGGTGAAAGTTCATGGCCACAGACGCGGCTGCCATGTTGGGAATGATCATCGGGGCGTAAAGCGGGTTCAGGCGTCCTTTGGTTGCATACGAGATGGCGCCATTGGTCATCTCGATGAAGCCGCCGATGCCCGTGCCCATATCGACGCCAACGCGGAAGCTGTCTTCCTTGGCGAGGTCCAACCCGGAATCCTCAAGGGCCATGCCAGAGGCGGCCACAGCCAGCTGGGAGAAGCGCGCCATACGCTGCGCAGCCTTGCGATCCATGTAGTTCTGGGGATCGAATCCATGCACCTCGCAGGCAAACTTGGTCGCCAGCTTGTCGGTCGAGTAGCTGCCCTCTACGGTGCGCGCGCCACTGCGACCCTCGATCAGGCCGTCCCAGTACTCGTCCAGGGTCTTGCCGATCGGGTTGACGGTCCCCATTCCGGTCACCACGACACGCGTCCGACCATTCGTTTTCACTTGCCCACCTCCGCCCGAATCTTACCGACGAGCTGATTCTCCACCGCTTCCTTCGCCACCCTGATCGCGTTCTTTACGGCCCGGGCGTCAGAACGGCCGTGGGCGACCACCGCAACGCCGTCGATTCCGAGCAGAGGCGCTCCGCCGAACTCTCGCCAGTCGATGCGGTCGCGGAGCTTGCGGACGCCTCCCCTGATCAGCAGGCCGCCGATCTTGCCTCGCGTGGTTTTCGGTATCTCCTCGCGGAGGTTGCGGAACAGGAAGTCCGCCGTCGCCTCGGCCATCTTGATCGCGATGTTGCCGACGAAACCGTCGGCGACCACGACGTCCGCCTTCGACGCGTAGAGGTCCTTGGGCTCGATGTTCCCGACGAACCAGCGCATTGAGCCCTTCAGCCTGCGTGTGGTTTCCTTCACCAGCTCGTTGCCTTTGCCCTCCTCCTCGCCGTTGCTCAGCAGGCCGACGCGAGGGTTGGCGCGGCCGAGCATCTGGCGCGCATAGACCGCTCCCATCGTGGCGAACTGCACCAGGTACTCGGGCTTCGAGTCGACGTTCGCTCCGACATCGAGAAAATATGCGAACCCCGTCTGCGTGGGGACGATGGAGCCTAGAGCGGGCCTGTCAACACCCCGGATCCGGCCCTGTATGAGCAGCGCGCTCGCCATGATGGCGCCGGAGTTACCCGCCGAGACCCAGCCGTCGGCCTTGCCCTCTTTGCACATGCGAGCGCATACGTTCATCGAGGAATCGGGCTTGGCGCGCACCGCTTGCGCAGGATGGTCTTCCATCGTGACAACCTGGGTGCAGGGCACCAACCGCAGCAGCGGATGCTGGTCGAGCAACGGTTGCACCGAGGAAGGCAGTCCCACCACCGCGATGTCGATGCGATATTCCGCGGCGGCTTGCGAGGCGCCCTGCAGCACCTGTGCCGGCGCGTGGTCCCCGCCCATGGCGTCGACTGCTATCTGCATGTCTGGGAACCGGGCTCAGATGTCGAGGTTGCGGACGCTCTTGGCGTGCGCCTGGATGAACTTCTTGCGTGGTTCGACGTCGGGCCCCATCAGCTTCTCGAACGTGTCGTTGACGGCGGCAGCGTCTTCCACGTTGACCTGCAGCAGAACGCGAGTGGCCGGATTCATCGTCGTCTGCCAGAGCTCCTCTGCGTTCATCTCGCCAAGACCCTTCATCCGCGCGGACTCGGCGTTCTTGCCAAGCTGGCGCAGCGCCTTGTCGCGGTCGCCTTCGGAGTGGCACCAGACGATCTGCTTGCCTTTGAACACCTTGAAGAGCGGCGGCTGTGCCATATAGAGATAGCCCTTCTCGATGACCTGCGGGAAGTAGCGATAAAAAAAGGTGAGCAGCAGCGTGCGGATGTGGCTGCCGTCCACGTCCGCGTCAGTCATGGTGATGACCCGGTGGTAGCGCATCTTCTCGACGTTGAAGTTGTCGCCGACTCCGGCGCCCATCGCTGTGATGAGGTTGCGGATCTCGTCTGATGTCAGCACCTTGTCGAGGCGCGCCTTCTCGACGTTCAGGATCTTGCCACGGAGGGGCAGGATCGCCTGCGTGCGGCGATCACGGCCGCCCTTGGCGGTGCCGCCGGCCGAGTCGCCCTCGACGATATAGAGCTCGCAGTGCGCCGGATCGCGCTCCGAGCAGTCCGCGAGCTTGCCAGGAAGCGTGCTCGACTCGAGCAGGCTCTTCCGCTGCACGAGGTCGCGGGCTTTGCGGGCAGCCTCGCGTGCTCGCGCCGCGGTGAGCGACTTCTCGACGATGCGGCGCCCGTCGCTCGGGTTCTCCTCCAGGTACTGCGTCATGCCCTCGGTCAGTGCGATGGAGACATGGCCCTGCACCTCGGCGTTGCCCAGCTTGCCCTTGGTCTGCCCTTCGAACTGTGGATCAAGCACCTTGACGCTGATCACCGCGGTCAGCCCTTCGCGCACGTCCTCGCCCGACAGGTTCGGGTCTTGCTCTTTGAGGATTCCGGCTTTCCTGGCGTAGCGATTCAGCACGTTCGTGAGCGCCGACCGGAAGCCGGTCAGGTGGCTGCCGCCTTCGATCGTGTGAATGGTGTTCGCGAAGGCCAGGACGTTTTCGACGAACGTGTCGTTGTACTGCAGCGCGATCTCGACCTGGGTGCCCTCGACCTCGCGGTCGACATAGAACGGGTGCGGGTTGATCACTTGTTTGTCACGGTTCAGGGCGCGAACGAACGACACGATGCCGCCCTCGAAGTAGAAGGTGTTCGTGAACCCAAGGTTCTCGTCCGCGAGCGAGATCTCCAGACGCTTGTTGAGGTAGGCCATCTCGCGCAGTCGCCGCTGGATGACCTCGCGGTCAAACTTCGTGTCCGGAAAGATCTGCGGGTCAGGCCAGAAGCGCACCACCGTCCCGGTGTGGTCGGTCTTGCCCACGACCTTGACCGAGGCTTTGGGCACGCCGCGCTCGAATTCCATGTGGTGGACCTTGCCCCCGAGGTGGACCCACACCTCGAGCTTCTCGCTCAGGAAGTTCACGGCGGATACGCCCACTCCGTGCAGCCCTGACGAAACCTTGTAGCCGCCGCCGCCGAACTTGCCACCGGCGTTGAGCCGTGTGAGCACCAGCTCGAGGGCTGACAGGCCTTCTTTTTTGTGCATGTCGACCGGGATGCCGCGGCCGTTGTCCTCGACCTGGACGCTGCCGTCGGCGAAGAGGGTGACGGTGATTCTAGTGGCGTAGCCGGCCAGGGCTTCGTCGACCGCGTTGTCCACGACCTCGTAGACCAGGTGATGAAGGCCAGTGGTGGTGGTCGAGCCGATGTACATGCTCGGACGCCGCCGGACATGCTCCCGGCCCTCGAGGACCTGGATCTGATCGGCGGTGTACGCCACGTCGGCGCCCAGAGGCTGGGGCCTGCGCTTGCGCTCTGGGTCGAGATTTCGGGCCTCGCTCACAGTGCTTGCAGCGCTCCCAGCCTGGAAAACTCGTGGGGAACTACTGGGGAGAGTTTCAGGATTCAAATTCTACCGGATTTCGAGTTCGAAAAAGGCCTCAGCGGACCCTTAAGGGGGGTGTTTTAGGAAGCCGGTTTCCAGCGCAGAACCGGGTCCTCGCTCTGGCCCTGCAGATAGGTGTTGATCGACCGCGCGGTGGCGACCTCGTCGAGCCTTCCGACCGGCAGTCCGTGGGGCGCGTCGTGCAGAGACTGCGGGTCGTCCTCGGCCTGCTTGACGATCTCCTTGATGGCGGTGGCGAAGGCGTCCAGCGTGGCCTTGCTCTCGGTCTCGGTGGGCTCGACCATGATCGCCTCAGGGACGACCAGCGGGAAGTAGATGGTCGGGGCGTAAAAGTCCCGCTCCAGGAGGCCTTTGGCCACGTCGAGGGCCTTGATTCCGTGGGGCGCAAGGTTGCGAGCGCTGGCGACGAACTCGTGCATGCAGGCGCCGTCGTGCGGCATCTCCAGCATGCCCTTGATTTCGCTGCGAAGGTAGTTGGCCGAGAGCACGGCATCGAGCGACGCCTGGGTGAGCCCATCACCGCCCATCGCCAGGATGTACGTGTAGGCGCGCACGAGCATCCCGAAGTTGCCGTAAAAGCTGCGTACACGCCCGATCGACTGCGGCCGCTTGAAGTCGAGCTTGAGCTGGCCGTTGAGCCGCTCCACCGTGGGCGTCGGCAGGAACGGGACCAGCTCCGCTTTTACGCCGACCGGGCCGGCACCCGGGCCGCCCCCGCCATGCGGGGTCGTGAACGTTTTGTGGAGGTTCATATGGACGGCGTCGAAACCCATGTCGCCCGGCCGGCAGATGCCCATGAACGCGTTGAGGTTGGCGCCGTCGTAGTAGAGCTTGGCGCCGGTGGCATGCACCATTTCCGCAACCTCCAGTATCTCGCGTTCAAACAACCCCAAGGTGTTGGGGTTGGTCAGCATAAGCGCGGCGACGCTGGGCGACAGCTTCGACTCGAGGTCGGCCAGGCTGATGCGGCCGTCAGCACCCGACTTGACCTCGACCACGTGGAAGCCACTGAGAGCCGCGCTGGCGGGGTTCGTGCCGTGGGCCGAGTCGGGGACCAGGACCTCGGTTCGGGACTCGCCACGCGAGCGGTGGAACGCCTGGATCATGCGCAGGGCCGTCCACTCGCCATGGGCACCGGCGGCCGGCTGCAGGGTAACCCGCTCGACCCCGACGACCGCGCACAGCGCTTGCTCCAGGCGCCACATCAGCGAGAGGGCGCCCTGCACCGAATCCTCGTCCTGGTACGGATGCAAGTCCGTGAAGCCGGGCAGGGCGGCCGCCACCTCGTTGGCGACAGGGTTGTATTTCATCGTGCAGCTGCCGAGCGGATAGAACTGCTTGCTGATCGAGTAATTGAGCGAGGCAAGCCGGCCGTAGTGGCGCATGATCTCAGGCTCACTGAGTCGCGGGAGCCCGGGAGGATTGGCCCGGCGCTGGTCACTCGGCAGGAGATCAGCCGACCCAGGGCCCTCGACATCGGCATCAGGCAGACGCGGGCCGTGGGCATTTGGCCGGCTTTTCTCGAAGCTCAGCAGCTCGGTCAACCCGCCACCGCCTCGACCAGCTCATTCAGCGCCCGCGCGTCGTTGACCTCGGTGCAGGTGAAGGTCTGGACGCCCTTGAGCTCCCGGAACCAACGGTGGACGTCGAGCCCGCCAAGGATGCCTTTGCGGGCCAAGCGCCGGTTCAGCGCTGGACCCTTGGGAACGCGAATCGGGAACTCGTAGAGGAACTGCCGGTCGGGGAAGGCCATCTCCCAGCCCGGGAGCTTCGACAGCCGGTCCGCGAGGGCATGGGCCCGCTTGAAGCTGACCTCGGCGACCTGACGCAGGCCTTCGGCGCCCATATACGTGAGGTACACGCTGGCGGCCAGCGCACACAGAGAATGATTGGTGCAGATGTTGGAAGTCGCGCGCTCCCGGCGGATGTGCTGCTCGCGGGCGGTCAGGGTCAAGACGAATCCCCGCCGCCCGGCGGCGTCGTGAGAGGTGCCGATCAAGCGCCCCGGCAGCTTGCGGACCAGCGCCTTGCTGCAGGCGATGAAGCCGACATGCGGGCCGCCATAGCTCGGGCTGAGGCCGAGCTGCTGACCCTCGCCGGCTGCGATGTCGGCGCCGTATTCGCCCGGGGGAGCAACGATGGCGAGGCTGATCGGGTCGACGCAGGCGATCGCCAGCGCCCCGGCTCGGTGGGCGCTCTCGGTCAGGTCTCGAGCGTCGACCAGCAGCCCCAGGAAGTCAGGCTGTTGGAAGATCACGGCCGCGGTCTTCGCGCTGGCCTCGGTGCCTTTGCGCACCTTGATGCCGCGACCCTCGCCGAACGCGCGCAACACCTCCAGGTACTCGGGATGGAGGTAGCCGGCCACCAGCACCTCGTTTCGGCCGGTGTGGATGTGGGCCATCATCGCCGCCTCGGCGACCGCTGTCGCGCCGTCGTACATCGAAGCATTGGCGACGTCGAGCGCGGTGAGCTCAGCGATCAGCGTCTGGAACTCGTAGATCGCCTGCAGGGTGCCCTGGCTGGCCTCCGGCTGGTACGGCGTGTAGGCGCTGTAGAACTCGGGCTTGGAGGTCACCGCCGCCACGGCCGCAGGGATGAATCGCCTGTAAACGCCGCCGCCGCGGAAGGTCAGCCGGTCGGCAAAGGTCCGATTGCGCGCCGCCAGCGCCTCGACCTGAGCCATCGTTTCGAACTCCGAGAGGCCTGCCGGCAGCGCCAGCGACTCGATTCGAAGCGAGCGCGGGATGTCGACGAGCAGGCCGTCCATCGAGTCGACGCCGATCGCGGCCAGCATCGCAGCGCGATCTTCGGGAGAGTGGACGAGATAAGGCAAGCCCGCTCAGGCCCCGGCGACTTTCTTGTATGCGGCCTCGTCGAGCAGGCCATCGGGGAGGTCGCCGGCCAGCTCGAGCTTGAGGATCCAGCCGTCGCCATACGGGTCGGAATTGATCAGCTCGGGATGAGCGGCAAGCTTGTCGTTGACGGCGGTGATTCGACCCGAGACCGGCGCATAGAGATCGCTGGCGGCCTTCACCGACTCGACGACCCCGAAGCTCTCTCCGGCGGTGAGCTTGCGGCCGGGCGGTGGCAGTTCGAGGAACACCACGTCGCCCAGCTGCGCCTGGGCGAAGTCGGTGATGCCGACCGTCACGCTCTTGCCATCGGCGGTGAGCCACTCATGGGACTTGGTATAGCGGCGCTCGGCCATGCGACTCCTCCCTGTCTATCTCGGTTCGAAACGTTTGGCTCAGGATTTCGCGGGCGCTGCAGCCGATCGCGCCGAGCCGCGGTAGAACGGTAGCTTCACCACCTCGGCGTCAGCCTCGCGGCCCCGCACCTCCACCGCAACCTTGTCCCCGACTCGAAATGATGGGACTTCCACCATCGCGAGTGCGATGGGGTGGCCCAGAAAGAACGAATGCGTGCCGCTGGTGACGACACCCTTGCTACCGCCTTCACCCTTGACGGCCGCGCCATGACGCGGGATGTCCCCAGGCTTGGTCGTGATCCCGACGAGCGTGCGGCGGGGGCCTTCCTGACGGACCCTGGTGAGGGCTTCACGGCCGATGAAGTCGCTTTTGTCCAGCTTCACCGCCCAGCCCAGCCCAGCTTCGTATGGATTCACCGTCTCGTCCATGTCGTTTCCATAAAGGCGCAGTGCAGCTTCCAATCGCGCGGCGTCCCTGGCCCCCAGGCCGGCGGGCAGCACGCCCTCTGGCCGGCCCCTCTCGAGGATGGCGTCCCAAACGTCTCCGACGCGATCCGCGGCGACGAAGATCTCGAAGCCGTCCTCGCCCGTGTAACCGGTGCGCGAGATCATCGCCGTGGTGCCCGCAACCTCGCCGGTGCGAAACCCGAAGTAAGGAAGGTCACCGAGCCCCTTTGAAGGCAACAGCTCTTCTGCTCGCGGCCCCTGAAAAGCCAGCAGGGCCAGCTCGAATGTTCGGTCTTCGATCTCCACGCCGGCTGGGGCGTGCTCCCGCATCCACGCCAGGTCCTTCTCCCGATTGGAGGCGTTGACGACGACAAAGAAGCCCTCTTCGCCCCAGTAGACGATCAGGTCGTCGACGATCCCTCCGTCGTCCTTGCAAAGCAGGTTGTACTGGGCCCTGCCGCGCTGGATCCGCCCGAGGTCGTTGGTGACGATGCTTTGCAGGAAGTCGAGCGAAGCCTCACCTGTCAGCCGGAAGCGACCCATATGAGAGACGTCGAACAGGCCGGCGGCTTTGCGGACGGCGAGATGCTCGTCGCGGATCGAGGTGTATTGCTGCGGCAGATCCCACCCACCGAAATCCACCATTCGGCCCCCCAGGGCGATGTGGCGATCGTAAAGGGGAGTCCGGCGGGCCTGGTTATCCTTCAAATTCGGCGCGCTCGTCCGCATCGTCGCCGGAGTCGATCGCGTCTGGGTCGATGAAGGCGAGCAGCTCTTCGTCATGTCGGCGCCGGGCGTCCGCCACGACCTGAGCCACGTAGCGAGTGCGGTCCGCCGTCCATTCGAGCTTCTCCGCAAGCTCGACCTCGCTCGGCTCGCGCTGCAGCTCGAGGCGCATCAGGATCTCAGTCCTCTCGTAATCGGTGGCCGCCGCCACGAGCAGCTGGGCGTCACGAACCGACGCCGACTCGATCGCGATCGCGGCATCAATCTGCGCGCCGACCCGCTGCTCGGCAAAGCTGCCGAAGTCAGCCTCCCCGCTCACCGCGAACGAGCGGACCGCCTCGACCAGGCCGATGGAGCCTTCCTGAACCAGGTCACCGGCCGACAGGCCCTGGTCCTTGCGGGCGGCGGCCAGCCGGATGACCATCGGAAGGTTGGCGGCGACCAGGCGCTCCTCGCTGGCGCGGTCTCCCAATGCCGCCCGCTCCAGCAGTGTTTGCAGCTCATTGGGGTCGATCGGCCGGTCCAGCCGCACGCTGCGGGCGAGCGCGGCCAGCGCGGCGGCATCTTCGTCGACCGAGGATGGCGCGTCGGGTCTCTCGTCCTTCTCGAACTGCGCTGCCATGACTGGAATTTTACGACGCGCCCGGGGCCGATCCGACCCTCGCTGGCGCCAATGTTCCACGTTTTACACCGGCGCTGCAGACCAGGGATCGCCATACTCGATCTATGCGCGCGCGGCGGGCGCTACAAGCCGGAATGGTGGCCTTTGGGGTGGCCCTGTTGCTCCCCCTTCATGCCGCCGCGGCCGCTCCGCACGTCGAGCGCGTGGACCTGGTCGGCGACATCAACAACATCATGTCCGCCTACATCACTGGCGCCGTCGATCGAGCCCAGGCCGACCACGCCGACGCCCTCCTGGTCGTGATGAACACACCGGGCGGCATCTCCACCTCGATGGACGATATCGTGACCAGCCTTCTCAACTCGAAGGTCCCCGTCATCGTCTACGTGTATCCCAGCGGCGCGCGCGCCGCGTCGGCCGGGCTCTTCGTCGCCGAGGCTGCCGACATCCTCGCGATGGCTCCCGGCACCAACATCGGCTCCGCGCATCCCATCGACGCGTCAGGCGCCAACCTGACGGGGGACCTCGGCACCAAGGTTCTCAACGACGCGGTGACCAGGGTTCGCAACCTGGCCTCGATGCACGGCCGGAACGCCGATTGGGCCGAGCAGGCGGTCCGCAACAGCGTGAACATCAACGCCGAAGATGCGGTCAAGCTGCACGTCGCGGACCTCGAGATCGCTGATCCTGGGGCGCTGATGAATGCGGTCGATGGTCGCACCCTTCCGCGCGTCACCGGCGCGCTCGTTCTGCACACTGCCGGCGCGGCGATCGTGGACTTTCCGATGCCGTACTGGCAGGAGTTCCTCAACGCCCTGATCGACCCGACGATTGCGGTGCTGCTGATCCTGCTGGCCGCCTACGGGATCATCACCGAGCTGACCTCCCCAGGTGCGATCTTGCCCGGGGTGGTGGGCGGCATCGCAGGGATCCTGGCGATCGTCTCGCTGGCCAATCTGCCGGTCAACATCGCCGGCGTCCTGCTGATGCTGCTGGCGTTCATCCTTTTCCTGGCCGACCTGAAGGCCAACACCCACGGGATACTCAGCTTCGGCGGCGTGCTCTCGCTCATCCTGGGCATGGCGTTTCTGATCAATACCGGGCCGGTCGGCCTCGGCGTCGATCCGATCGTGATCTTCGGGTCGGCGGCGATCAGCTTGGCCTTCTTCGTCTTCTTCGTCGACAGGATCGTGCGGTCGCGCCGGCGTCGGGTGTTCACCGGCGTGGACGCGCTGGTCGGCTCAGTCGGCGAGGCGCGCGAAGAGCTCTCGCCGGAGGGACTAGTCTTTGTGCGCGGGGCGCTGTGGAAGGCGGTGGCCCAGGGCGGACCGATCCCGGTCAGCAGCCCGGTGCAGGTGGTCGGTCGAAACGGTTTGCGATTGGACGTCGTCGCGAGCGCGGCTGAGCTGGTGAAGGAGAAGCAATAGTGGACTTTGGCATTCTGACCGTCCTGGTCGTGATCGTCGTGCTGGCCCTCATCGTGGCCATTTCCGCGATTCGAATCATCAACCAGTACGAGCGCGGCGTCGTATTCCGCCTCGGGCGGCTCATCGCGCTTCGGCAGCCAGGCTTGAACTTCATCATCCCGTTTGGGATCGACCGCCTGGTCAAGATGGACATGCGCGTGATCACGCTCGAAGTGCCGCCCCAGGAAATCATCACCAACGACAACGTGACGGCCAAGGTCAACGCCGTCATCTACTTCCAGGTCATCGACGCCCAAAGAGCCGTCACTGAGGTTCTGAACTACATCAACGCCACCTCGCAGATCGCCCAGACCACGCTTCGGGCCGCGCTCGGCCAGGCGACCCTCGACGAGCTGCTCGCGAATCGAGACAAGATCAACCAGAACCTGCAGAAGATCATCGACGAGCAGACCGAGCCCTGGGGAATCAAGGTCGCGGTGGTCGAGATCAAGGACGTCGAGCTCCCCAGCACGATGCAGCGCGCCATGGCCAAGCAGGCCGAGGCCGAGCGCGAGAAGCGCGCCAAGATCATCAACGCCGAGGGTGAGTTCCAGGCTTCCCAGACGCTGGCCAACGCGGCGCAGATCATCTCCTCTCAGCAAGGCGCCCTCCAGCTGCGCTTCCTGCAGACCCTGGTCGAGATCGGCTACGAGAAGAACACGACGATCGTCTTCCCAATCCCGATCGATCTGATCCGCCCGATCCTCGACGCTTTTCCGAGGGTTCCAGGCGACGAGCCAGGGGCCCCGTCGCTGCCGCACCAGGGCTCGAAGTCGGGCTGACCGGTCTGACGCCTCTCGACGCCGCCAGCGGCGCGCTGCTGCTGCTCTTCCCCCTGCCGATGGTCATCGCCGCCAACGCGGCGGTGGGAAAGCGCTGGGCGAGTCACGCCACCGGCATCCTCGCCGGCCTGACCGCCGGCGGCACGTTCCTGGTCGGAGCGCTGGACCTGGGCGGCGCGGGCCTCGTCCAGGCGGGCCCGGGCGGGCAACAGGCCGCGCTGGACGGCGGGATCATGGTCACCGCCGCCCTCGCCGCCATCCTGGCAGCACGCTCGGTCCGCGAGAGAATCGCGCGCTGGTTGCCGATCGATCCCGACAGCCCAGTTCACGCCTATGCGCTGGTCCTGGCCGTGATCCTGTTCGGCACCCAGGTTGCGACCAGCCTTTTCGTCGACGTTCTTGGGCTCGACCAGACCCTGCCCCCAATCTCGGTCGGCGACCTTTTCTACTCCGAGACCCCGTTCCTGATCATGGCGCTGGCTGGAATCGGGCTTTATGTGCGCCGCAACGCACGCGGCGCGGCCGACCGGCTGGGACTGGTCCGCCCGGCCTGGTGGCAGGTCGCTGTGGCGCTGGCCGCCGCGGGCGCCTTCTTTGCGCTCATCCAGGGAGCTGATTGGCTGAGCCACCAGTGGACCCCTGGCATCGCGAGCCAGGTCGACAAGACCACAGGCCACGTTTTTGGCGGCCTGAACGACCCGATCGGCATCGCGGCGATCGCGCTGCTCCCGGGAATCTGCGAGGAGATCCTTTTTCGGGGCGCCTTGCAGCCGCGCCTTGGCCTGATCGTGACCGCCCTGCTGTTCACCTCGGTCCACACCCAGTACGGCCTCTCGTTCGACACCCTCTCCGTGCTCATCGTCGCTGTCGGGCTTGGCCTGATCAGGAAGTACTCGAACACCACCACCTCCGGCATCGCCCACATCACCTACAACCTCCTCGCCGGGATCGGGATCGGCAGCCTGGTCGGGGTGGCGGTCGCGGTCGAGCTCGGGCTGGTCGGTCTCGCTGGCTACGGCATCTGGTCAAGCCGGCGTCGAATCGTCTCTGCAGGCGAGTTGGTCGAATCCTCCAAGGTGAGCTAAGATCCTGGTGTGCCACCAGATGTAGGATCAGCCGAGGCAGCTAGCCCCAAGATGTTGGCTTCCACCCTTCCGCCGATCATCGCGGTGGTGAATCAGAAAGGCGGCGTCGGCAAGACCACCACGGCCATCAACCTTGGCGCGGCCCTGGCTGAGATCGGCCATTCGATCCTGCTGGTCGACCTCGACCCTCAGGCCAACTCCACCTCCGGGCTGGGGCTCGACCCGGTGCGCGCGCGGCTGAACGTCTACCACGCCCTGGTCGGCGAGGCCACCATCGAGCAGGTCGCTGTCCCCACCAGCGTCCCCGGGATGCGGTTGGTCCCATCGCATATCGACCTCGCCGGGGCCGAGATCGAGCTGGCGACGATGAGCGCGCGCGAGACTCGCCTGCGCCAAGCGCTTGGTTCAGTGCCGGAGGGTACGGGCTGCATCATCATCGACTGCCCTCCATCCCTCGGGCTGTTGACGCTCAACGCCCTGAGCGCGGCCACCAGCATGTTGATCCCCACCCAATGCGAGTACTTCGCCCTCGAAGGGCTGCGCCACCTTCTCTACACGCATCAGCTCGTGCGCTCGAGGCTCAACCCCAACCTGGGAATTGCGGGCATCGTTATGACGCAATTTGACGCGCGCACCACTTTGTCCTGGGACGTGCTGCGAGAGGTGCGCCGCTCGCACCCCGCCCATGTCCTGGAAACGCTCATCCCCCGCAACGTCCGGATCAGCGAGGCGCCAAGCCACGGCAAGTCGGTGATCCAGTACGACCCCTCGAGCCGCGGCGCGGCCGCCTACCGCGCACTCGCAAAGGAGCTGCTGGAACGATGAAGCAACGCATTCGCGGATTGGGCCGTGGCCTCGATTCTCTGATTCCGACGCGGGAGGGCGACGCGATGGTGCCCCAGATGGTCGCCGTCGATCAGATCCGCCCATCACATCAGCAGGTGCGGACGCGGTTCGACGCCGAGCCCATGGGGGAGCTGGCGGAGTCGATCCGACGTCACGGCGTCCTCCAGCCCATCCTCGTCCGCAGGCTTCCTGACGGTTATGAGCTCATTGCGGGTGAGCGCCGATGGCGTGCCGCGCGATTGGCAGGCCTCAGCTCAGTGCCCGCGGTGGTGCGCTTCGACGACGGAAATGACGCACAGCTCGTCCTCGGCCTCATCGAGAACCTTCAGCGCACCGATCTCGACCCGATTGAAGAAGCGGGGGGCCTCAAACGATTGACCGAAGAGTTCGGGCTCACACATGAGGAAGTCGCGCAGAAGATCGGTCGACATCGCGTTTCGGTATCACAGTCGCTTCGGCTGCTCAACGGGTGCCCGGCCATCCAGTCATCTGTGGCGTCGGGCGTCATCAGTGCTGGGCATGCGCGGGCGCTCATCGCCCTGGAGTCGCAGGCGGCGCAGGAACACGGCTTGAAAGTCGTGATCGCGAGACGGCTGTCGGTCAGGCAGACCGAGAACTGGGTACGGACTTACAAGCCGCGGCGCAAGGCACGCGGCGAAGGCTCGAGCGAGTTGCGTTCGCTTGCCGGCGACATCGAATCGCGACTCGGCCTGCCCGCGAAGATCACGGGGTCGATGAACCGCGGGAAAGTGGAGCTTAGGTACTCGAGCCGGGAAGAGCTTGAACGGGTCTGCGCTAAGCTCGTCATCTAAAGCGTATGGCCCTATCTCAGCAACCTGCGGCGGCAGCCGCGCCAGCCCGCTCTTCGACCGCTTCGTCGCTACTGCGCGAGCTGGTCGAGGTCATCGTGCTGGCGCTGATCCTGTATTTCGGGATCAGCTTCGCCGTCCAGGCGGTCCACGTCGAAGGCCTTTCCATGTGGGCGACTCTCGACAACAACGACTATCTGATTGCGGACAAGATCGACTACCGCCTGCACGCGCCGCAGCGCGGCGACATCATCATCCTGCGGCCTCCAACCGATAACTCGACCGATTTCATCAAGCGCATCATCGCGCTGCCCGGTGAGCGCCTCCTCATCAGCCAGGGCATCGTCTACATCAACGGGCACAAGCTCGACGAGCCTTACCTGCCGGAGGCGTGGACACAGCTCGACAATTGGGGCGGCCCGGACGGCACGGTCGTGCCGCCCAATGACTATTTCGTCATGGGCGACAACCGCAACCGTTCCCAGGACTCACGCATCTTTGGGTTCATCGGACGGGACCGCATTGATGGGCGGGCCTGGTTTCGGATCTGGCCCTTGAATCATTTTGGGAACATCTACAGCCAGCTGCCGACCCTTGAAACCGGCACCGTCGCAGCGGGTTAGGCAGGACGCCTCAGCTTTCGATTGCCGTCCGGAAAGCCGACTCGCGGCTGAAAGGACCGATCACCGCCGCCTGGAGCGGTGAGCGCAGCACCGAGTTCGCGACCCTGCGAACGTCGGCTGCGGTGACATCGTCGACCATGCGCAGCTCATCCTCGATGTCCTTGATCTCGCCGATCAACAGCTCCTGGTAGGTAAGCCAGAACGCCACGCCGTTGGTCGTCTCGAGGTCGAGCCGCAACCGGCCCTTTGTGAACTCCTTGGCGCGATGCAGCTCATCGTCTGTGAGGTCTTCGTCGCACAGCCTGTGCATCTCTGCGATGACCGCCCGGATGGCTTCCGTCGCCTTTTTGGGATCGACTCCTAGATAGATGCCCAGGTGGCCGGTGTCCCGATGCTTCTGCGTGAAGCTGTGCACGTCGTACGCCAGGCCAAGTCGCTCGCGAATGTTGAGAAACAAACGCGAGCTCATGCCCTCACCGAGGACGGTGTTCAGGAGATCAAGGGCGTAGCGATCGGGGTCGAGGTAGCTCGGGGCACGCACTCCGAGCCCGATGTGAGCCTGCTCGGTGCGCTTGCGCCTCAACAGCACATTCGACCCGTGCAACGCTACAGGCGGCTCGGGCGGTACCAGTCCGTTCAGTCCCGATGGGAGGATCACGCTGGCGGCCATGGCGGCAAGCGTCTCGTTTTCGTCCATCGCTCCAGCGACGCCGATGACCAGGTTGGGCATCCTGTAGTGCGCGTCGGCGTACTCGAGAATGTCATCGCGGGTGAGGCCGGCCACCGACTGCTCCGTGCCCGCAATGTCCCGGCCCAGCGGATGCCCGGGCCAGATGATCTCCTCGAGCAGATTCAGCGCGTAGTCCTGAGGTTGATCCTGGTACATCTTCAGCTCTTCGAGAATCACCAGGCGCTCGCGCTCGACATCGTCGGCTTCGAGTTTCGAGTTCGACACGATGTCGGCAAGTACGTCGAGGCCGAGCTGCAGATGCTCTGCCGGCACGCGGGTCCAGTAGGCGGTCAGCTCCTTGTCGGTCGAAGCGTTGATGAATCCCCCCACCCCCTCGATCGCGTCGGCGATCTCCTTGGAGGTCGGCCGGCGGCGAGTGCCTTTGAAGAAGAGGTGCTCGATGAAATGCGAAGCACCGGCCAGGCGCTCGTCCTCCAACCTGGAGCCCCCGCCGAACATGAACACCAGGCTGGCGGACAGGCGCTCCGGCATCGGGGCCACCACCACCCTGGCGCCTCCCGGCAGGCCTCGAACTCGATGGGGAACGGCCATGGGAGTCGCCAGTATATGGGCCTCCCCAAACGGCCGGGACCAGCGATCAGTCGCTTGAGCCGCCCTCCTGGAGGGCGCCGAGTGCCGCGTAAAGCGTCATCGCGACGAAGTCGGCAGGCATTCCGTCGGAGACCGCATCAAGGGCTTCGCCGAGGTAGCGGCGGACGTTGGGCACGCGGTCCACGTCGCTCAGCTCGAGGCAATCGCGGATCGCCTCGGCGATCTCGGTCGGCGTGATCTCCTCGTCACCGGCGCCATCCTCGACCGCGTTGACTAGCGCGATCGCCTTCCGGATCCGCTCAGCCGCGGCCCGGCCTGTCATGCGTGTCGAGCTACTCGGCGGCGGACTTGCGTAGGCCGACCACCACGCGCCTCTCGGGCTCCTCGCCGATGCTCGAGCTGGTGACCTCAGGGTCGCCTTCGAGGGCGAGGTGAATCGCGCGCCGCTCGAATGCCTGCATGGCGTCGAGGGTGATCGCGTCGCCGGTCATCTTGACCTGGCGGGCCGCACGCAGCGCGATCTCGCGCACCGTGTGCTCGCGCCGTTGTCGGTAGCGCTCGACGTCGACGATGATGCGCTCGCCTTCGCCGAGGTGCCGGCCGACCATCACGTTGGTGACCGACTGCAGCGCGCGAAGCGTCTCGCCGCGCCAACCAATGAGGGCGCCGAGGTCGCGTCCGCTGATATCCAGGGTCGTGGGCTCGCTGCCCTGGCGCGTCGTCACCTGGGCGCGAATGCCCATGTGCTTCA
Source organism: Candidatus Micrarchaeaceae archaeon (assembly GCA_035534555.1). Taxonomy (GTDB): domain Bacteria; phylum Chloroflexota; class Dormibacteria; order Dormibacterales; family Dormibacteraceae; genus Palsa-872. The sequence continues at coordinate 102,536 of DATLRQ010000137.1, read as the reverse complement.
GGAGACCCTCGACCAGCGTCCGTGCCAGCTCACCCTTCCCGTCCGCGGGTGCAGCTGCTGTCGACGCGGCCGGTTCGATCACAGTGACCTGGACCACGGTTTCCTCCGAGCCCTCGTTGAGCACCTTGACATCGACGTTGCGTCGGCTTTCGCCAAGCTCGATCAATGCCGCATCGACTGCCTCGTCGAGCGTTCGACCCCGGCCCTCTGCTGATCTCATTGCACCGCCCTCATCTCTTTTTCTTCTTGCGATTGCGACCGCTTTGCGGCTGGGCTCTAGAACCGTTTGGCGGTCCGTTCGCCCCGTTTTGCGGCCGGTTCTTCGATCCGTTTTTCGATCCGTTCTGGGAGCCGCCGGCAATGTCCTTCGGTCCGATGTCAGCTGCGCCTTTCGGGCCGCCGAACGTGGCCTTCGGTCCGATGTCAGGGCCTCCCTTGGTGCTGGTGCTCCGAGGCTTCAACCCCGTCGCCGGCGCTGAGTCGACTTTATTTCGACCTGGAAGGAGATTGCCCCAACCGACGACGAAATACTGCTGAATGATACCCACGCAGTTGCCGATGAACCAGTAGAGGCCGAGACCCGCAGGGACGTTCAGCGCGAAGTAGCCGATCATCAGCGGCGACATCCAGACCATCATCTTTTGCATCGACTGCGCCTGGGCCTCCTGGTCGGTGAGGTTGGGCGCCGGCGGCATCTGGAGCATCTTGGTCTGGACGAAGGTGGTGGCCGCGGCGAGCAGCGGAAACACGAGATATGAGGGATCGGGAAGCCCGAGGCTGCCGGCCAGCGTCACCAGCAGGTGATGGTTGGGGTTGTCGTTCAGGTTGGGGATGAACAGGAAGTGCGCGGGGACCGTCGCATGTTGCGCGAAATTCCGGAAGGCGTAGTAGAGCGCGGTCAGGATCGGAAGCTGCACGACCAGCGGCAGACAGCCGACCAACCCCGCGAATGGATTGATGCCGTGCTCGGCGTAAAGCTTGCTCATCTCGGCCTGAAGCTTCTGGGGTTCCTTCTTGTACTTCTTGCGCAGCTCGCCCACCTCAGGGGCCAGCTTTCGCTGCTCGAGCATCGAACGCCTTTGAGTTGTGAGCTGGAATTGCTGCAGCGGCGACAAGATCAGGCGGATGCCGATGGTGAACACGATGATCGCCAGGCCATAGGCGCCGATCGTGGCCAGCAGCGGCACGGCCTGGAAGTGGACATAGATGAAGGTGAGGATCGCGGCGAGGTTGTTTTCGAACACCGACACCCAGAGGTGGTTGACGGGCAGAAGAAAGTTGAAAAAGCCGCCGAAAGCTGCCGGCGACGGCGACGGGGATGCGCCCGGCGACGACAGTGGCGATGGCAACGGCGAGATGTCGAAGCGGATGTCAGATCTCCAGTGAATTGCGGCCGGGGTCAAATTCAGGGAACAGGATCGTAGCCGCCCTTGGCGAACGGATGGCACCGCGCGATCCGTGCCGCCCCCATCCAACCACCCCGCAACCACCCGTACTTCTCGACTGCCTCGTATGTGTACTGCGAGCACGAGGGGTAGTAGCGGCACGACGGCGGCAGGATCTTCGAGAACGACATCTGGTAGCCGCGAATCAGGACGAGAAAGATCTTGGTCATGGGTTGAGCTTTGAGAGCCTGAGCGCAGCCTGGGAGGCCTCCTCGCTCAGCTCCGCAAACGACATTACGAGCGCTGCCGGGCGAGCGATCAGGACCACGTCATATCGTATTCCCAGGCCGGCCAAAGGCGAACCAGGTCCCAGCAGCTTTTCGCGGGCCAGTTCGCGGACGCGGCGCCTGGCCCGGTTGCGGGCAACCGAGCCCTTGACAGTGCGGCTGACGGTCACGCCAACGCGGTGGGCATCGCCTTCGCCAGGCACGGCAAACGCGACGAGAGCCTTGCCGCTGAAGACCCGCTTGCCCGCGAAAGCGGACTGGAACTCCGCCTGCCGGCGGAGCCGGTAACGCCTCTTCAACGCGAGAGGCGCGCTAAGCGCTAAGCCGTAGGCGGCCCTTGCGACGGCGGTTCTGCACGACCCTGACGCCGCCCCGTGTGCTCATGCGGCGAAGAAACCCGTGCACGCGGCGGCGGTACCGCTTCTTGGGTTGAAAGGTTCGCTTGATGGCGGGAACTCCCTATGCGCGAGACTTGATGTGGACCGCGGTAGTGTATCGAAACTTGGGCTGCTCAATTGCCACACCGCCACTATCACTTCATCGGGTGACGTGCGGCCTTGCGAAGACGATATGCCTTTGCTACAATCCCGCCCCGGAAGCAGACGGAGTAGGGGTAGTAGCTCCAGTCCAGTACAAGTCGCACCAGTGGGTCCCACTAAAAGCCACATTAGATTGCGACTAAAGCCGATAACATCGCTTCCATATTTCGGGATCGACCGGATGTGGGATTTCGGACAGGTAGGCACCGCCAGCCTGTGGAAATCCGGTCCGCTCTTTTCCACAGGACACAGTTAGGCGGAGCTCGAGGGTGGTTGAGCTTCGGTTGTACCTGCGGTCGCCTTGGATGGGATGCCGGGATGGCGAGTGGGCGAGGAAGCGGGAAAGGATGGAATCAAGTTGGCCCCAAGTTGTCCACAGCATTTGCAGAGCCCGGCGCGTCTTCTTCCCCAGGTTCGGTGGCGGTCGTCCACAGGCCTGAGACGGAAGGAGGCATGAGTTGAACCAGGACCAAGTCTGGTCCCAGGTGCAGGAGGAGCTTCGGTTCCAGCTGGCCAAGCGGACCTACGACATGTGGCTGAAGAACACCTCAGTGCTCTCCGCCGACAACAACACCTACCGCATCGGCGTGCCGTCAAAGCTGGCCAAAGACTGGCTGGCCGACCGTTTTTCAGGCCTCATCCAGGAAACCCTGCAGGCGGTCACCGGCACGGAGGTCGACATCGACTTCGTCATCTCGCCGACGGGCCATCGTCCGGCCATCGCCAACGTCGATGTCGACACGCTGAGCTCGGCCGGCGACAACGGACGCGACAACGGCGCCGAGCCTTACGCCGATGCGCCGCCGATTCCGCCCTCTGAGCTCAACGTTCGATTCAAGTTCTCGTCGTTCGTCGTCGGCCACAACTCGCAGTTCGCGCACGCCGCCGCCAAGGCCGTCGCGGAAGCGCCTGGCGACAGCTACAACCCGTTGTTCTTGTACGGCGGCGTCGGTCTCGGCAAGACCCACCTGATGCACGCGATCGGCCACGAGGTGCACGACAGGTTCCCGCGCAAGCGCGTCGTCTACCTCACCTCCGAGCAATTCACCAACGAGGTGATCAGCTCCATCGCGACCGCGCGCATGGGTGAGTTCCGGCACAAGTACCGCACCGTCGACGTCCTGCTGATCGACGACGTGCAGTTCCTCGCCGGCAAGGACCGCACCAAAGAGGAGTTCTTTCACACCTTCAATGCGCTGCACGAGATCAACAAGCAGATCGTGATCTCCTCGGACCGGCCGCCCAAGGAGATCCCAACACTCGAGGACCGGCTTCGCTCGCGATTCGAATGGGGCTTGATCGCCGACATCCAGTCGCCTGACTTCGAGACCCGCCTGGCGATTCTTCATTCGAAGCTTGGCGACAACAGCGCTCTGGTCCCCGAAGAGGTCTTGAGCTTCATCGCCCACAAGGTGCAGCGGAACATCCGGGAGCTCGAGGGGGCGCTGACCCGCGTCCAGGCCTTCGCCGCGGTACACCAACGCCAGGTGGACGAGGACGAGGCTGCCCGACTTCTCGCCGATATCATTCCTGCCGGCACACGCAAGCCCATCAATGTCGAGCGCATCCAGGCGCTCGTCGCCGATTACTACAACGTCACGCTCGACGACATGAAGGGAAAGCGCCGCGACAAGCACATCGTGTTTCCGCGCCAGGTCGCAATGTTCCTGGTTCGCGAGGAGACGCCATCATCGCTACCTGCCATCGGCAAAGCCTTCGGAGGCCGCGACCACACGACAGCGCTGCATTCGATTGAGAAGATCGCCAACGAGCTCAAAGAAGACGAGCGCCTGAGGTATGAGGTCCAGGCGATCCGCGAGAAGCTCTACGTTCAATGAGCTTTCCACACTTTGTTGGACAGGGCGGGGAGAAGCAGCGCGTTCACTGCACGTGGAGGATTACTCCACAGCCAGGCCACAAGACTCGGCATGGCGCCGGCGACTTGCCAAGCGTTTATCCCCCGAACGGATCGATCTGTAAATGATCTCGACATCCACACTGTCCACAGCGCTTACTGTTATGGACTACTGATGATTTCAATCAAGAGAAACTCTTATAACGGGGGACAAGTGTCTTGAATGCCAAAGTCATCGCTTCTCAAATGAAGGTCACTTGCAGGCCGTCTGTCTTGGGTCAGGCCTTGCAGATCGTGTCGCGTGCGATCTCCAGCAGGACGACCCTGCCGATCTTGAACAACATCCTCATCGAGACGACCTCCGAGGGCCTTGCGCTCACCGCCACCAACCTCGAGATCGGGATTCGAAAGCTGGTGCCGGCCGAGGTTTCAATGGAGGGCGCCACGACCGCGCCCGCGCGGTTGCTGACCGACTTCGTCAGCACGTTGCCAGACCAGGACCTCGAGATGTCCCTCGATGGCGCCACGCAATCACTGAACCTGCGCTGCGCCCGGTTTGACACGCACATCAAATGCATCGAGGCCGAGGAGTTTCCGCCGGGTCCCCGGCCTGACGAAGGCGACAGGCTCGAGGTCGCGCTGGACGAGCTCGTGAGCGCGGTCGAGCAGACGCAGATGGCGGCTTCCACTGACGAGGCGCGTCCGGTGCTGACCGGCGTGCTGGTGCAGATCCAGGGTGGGGCTCTCACCCTGGCCGCCACCGACGGTCACCGCCTGGCCGTCCGCAAGCTTGCGGCCACGGGACCCGCAGACCTCGAGGCCAGCCTCATCGTTCCGGCGCGGGCCCTCGCCGAGCTCTCGCGAGTGCTCAAGGGAGAGCCCGGTAAGGTCGAGATCATCATCTCGAAAGCCCGAAACCAGGTCTTCTTCAAGGCCGGGACGTCGGAGCTGACCTCGAGACTGATTGACGGGAAGTATCCCAACTACGCACAGGTTATCCCCAGCAAGAGCTCGACCAAGGTGCGGGTTTCCACCAGCGAGCTGACGCAGACCGTCAGGGCGGTATCGCTGTTCGCGCGAGACAGCGCCAACGTCATCCGGGTCAAAGCTCAGGCCGGCGCCTTGGTCCTGACGGCGACCACCAACGAGGTCGGGGACAGCAAGGCCGAGATGGCCGCAGACGTCGACGGGTCGGACATCCAGATCGCTTTCAACGCGCGGTATGTCCTGGACGCGCTTGGGGTGATCAACGAGGATGAGGTGGAGCTGCTTTTCGACGGCCCGCTCAGCCCAGGTTTGCTGCGGCCGCCGGGCAAGGAGCACTACCTGTACGTGATCATGCCCGTGCGCGTGGCGATGTCCTAAGTCCTCGATGAATTTGATTGCTGCTCCGGCGACTCCAGCTTAGAAACCACCGCAATTACGCTCACCTAGACCTCACGCCCGGTCCGGGCGTCAACCTGTTCATCGGCGACAACGGCCAGGGCAAGACGAACCTTCTCGAGGCCGTGGCGATGCTCGCGCTCTCGGCGTCGCCGCGCACTCGGCGCGATAGCGAGGTCGTCGGCCCGATCGCTGCAGCGGCGCGCATCGAAGCCGAGGTGGAGAGCGGCGGCACGGTGATCGAGGTGGCGATCGCATTGACCATGGATGGCGATCGCGCGCGCCGGGTGATCGAGGTCGACGGCGTCCGCCGCCGGGCATTCGACCTACCGGGCCATTTTCGCGTCACTCTTTTCTGGCCCGACGACCTCGGCTTGATCAAGGCGGGACCCGAGCTCCGACGGCGCTTCCTCAACCAGATGCTGGTCCAGGTCGAGCCGGGGTACGCCCGCGCGCTGGCGGGCCTGAAGCGGGTCCTGGAGCAGAGGAACAGCCTGCTCAAGAAGATGGGTGGTGGCGAAGGCGGCGGGGACGTGTTGGAGGCATGGGACCAGGAGCTCGTAAGGATCGGCGGCGAGGTCTCGACCGCACGGGCGAGGGCGGTTCGCGAACTGCAGCCCGAGGCAGAGCGCTGCCACTCTGAAATTTCTGGCGGAGAGCGCCTCGAGATCGAGTATCTGGGCCCTCCGCAAGACCTGGCGGAGGCTGTGCATAACTCGCACGCAGAGGACGTCAAACGAGGCTCCACCAGCGTCGGGCCCCACCGAGATGACTTGCGGATTGCCCTCCGCGGGCGGGAGGCCCGTGCCTATGCCTCGCAGGGTCAGCAGAGGACTGCCGTGGTGAGCCTGAAGCTGGCCGAGGCCAACATCGTCGCTGTCCGCACCGGCGAGCGCCCCGTGCTCTTGCTGGATGACGTGCTTTCCGAGCTGGACGGCGACCGCAGGAGCGCTCTCCTGGCGCGGGTGGCCGGGGCGGGCCAGGTCATCATCACCGCGGTCGAAGCCGGTCCGTTTCCACCGGGGCTGATCTCGAACGCGAGGGTGTGGACGGTGACGGGAGGCGAAATCTCAACCTGTGGATAAACTGGGCAATATCCTCCCTCGCGTGCTCCGCCGGCAGCCCGGAGGCGGCCGCCTGTTGGGGACCCAGGTCGCATCCGCGTTCCGCGCCTTGATTGGGCCGGAGCCCGCCCGGCTTTGCGACGAGGTCGAGCTCCATTCGGGCACTCTCGTGGTGACCACGTCGAGCCCGGCGCTGGCGCATCAGCTGAGGCTCGATTCCGAGATGATCGTCTCCCGTTTGAACGGCCTCGACCTGGGCCGCAAGGTGCGCGCGGTTCGAGTGCGAATTGGGCGCTCCGCGCCCTCCCAGGAGCCGTGACGGCGATGAGGCTTGGACTCGAGCAGGCCCAAGCCGCCGCCATCGGTCGTGGCGCGGTCAGGGTCGTCGCCGGGGCTGGGACGGGCAAGACGGCGGTGATCGCGGAACGCTTTCGCAGGCTGGTCGCCGCGGGCGCCTCTCCGGAATCGATCCTCGTCATGACCTTCACCGACCGGGCAGCAGCCGAGATGCGCCAGCGCATCGAAGGCCTGATCGGCGAGCCGGCGCCGGCGGTCGGGACCTTCCATTCGATCGCGCTTGGCTGGCTGCGGGCGGACGGCGGGCTGGTCGGCGTGCCGGCGGGCTTCCGAATCGTGGCCGGCGCGGAGCGTTGGATCCTCGCCCGCGAGCTGATGTGGAAGTTGGGCGATCCCATCCTCACCAGCGATGAGCGGCCTGACGACCTCGTGTCGCCTGCGCTCCAGATGCTGGAGCGTCTGAAGCAAGAGCTGGTCCCACTGAAGAAGCTGGCGGCGTGGGCGGCGGCGACGCGAGGCGATGAAGAGGACGCGGAGTTCGCCGAGCGGGTGCAGCTGATGCAGGCCAGCGTCCGCCTCTTTGGGGCGTACGAACGCGCTTGCCGCAAGCAGCGCCTGCTCGATTTCGAGGACCTGCTGACGCTGGCGGTGAGGCTCTTCGACGAGCAGCCCGCCGTCCGCAGCGCCTACCGCGCGCGATACCCGCACGTGCTTGTCGATGAGTACCAGGACCTGAACCTCGCCCAGGAGCGCCTCGTCGAGCTCGTCGCCGACGGAGGCGACCCTTTCATCGTCGGCGATGACGACCAGAGCATCTACCGTTTTCGGGGGGCGTCGCGCGCGAGCCTCGAACGTTTTCGCGATCGCTTTCCTGACGCTCTGACCATCACCCTCGGCCGGAACTACCGGAGCTCGCGTCGCATTGTCACCGCCGCCGCCACGTTGATCGCCAACAACCAGGCACGACTGCCCAAGGAGCTGAGGTCCAGCCGGCCGGGCGACAAGGTGGAGTTGTGGCAATGCCCCGATGGCGACACCGAGGCGAGCGCGATTGCGGCGGGGGCCGAGCGCCTAATTGCTGCAGGTGTCGCCAGGTCGCGCATCGCTGTGCTGTGCCGGACCAACGCCATCGCCCGCCCGATCGCAAACGCTCTGGCGGCGCGGCGTTTGCCGCACGTCGTCATCGGCGGCCGGGGATTTCTCGACCGGCCGGAGATCAAGGATGTGGTCGCGATGTTGCGCGTTCTTCGAGACACGGCAGACGTGGTGGCGCTCGCCCGAGCGCTCACCCGCCCTCCGGCCGGCCTCGAACCCGCCGCCGCTCTGTCCATCCTTCGCGACCGCAATGGCACCGCGCCGCTCGAGGCGCTCGAGCACTGGTCGCAGTCGGCCGCTTTCGCTTCCGTCCTCGGCGAGCTGGCCGAGCAGGCCAAAGCCCTCGACGTTCGCGAGCTGTTCTTCGAGCTCATGGAGAGGACGCGGTATCTCCAGGTGCTCGATGTAGACCTCGAGCCGAGCGAGTCGGCGCGCGCGACCGCCAACGTGAGCCGGTTCGCCGAGCTGATCGCCGAGTTCTGCGAGACGTCTCCCGATCGATCGCTCGAGGCGTACATGCATCATCTCGACCTCGTCCTTTTGTCAGGAGAGGACGAGGAGCCGGCGTCTGTCGACGGCTTTGTCGACGCGATCCAGGTGATGACCATCCACCAAGCCAAAGGTCTGGAGTTCGACGCTGTTTTCGTGCCCGGATTGGTCGAGGGCCGCTTGCCCCAGACCGGCCGCTCGCCGCGTTTCGAGCTGCCGCCCGCGGTCTTGGAGCCGCTGGTACGGGGCCGCGAGGATGTCGTGGCCGAGGAACGCCGCCTCCTTTATGTGGCGATGACCCGCGCGCGGCAACACCTGTTCTTGACGCGCGCATCTCATTACGACGGCGGCCGCCGCTGGAGGGACTCGCGTTTCCTCGCCGAGGTGCAGAGCGCCGGCGCGCGCGTCGTCGTCGACCGTGAGATCCCGGCCGCTCCTCGAATCGCCGCGATGCCACTGGAACTGCCTAGAGCCAAAGACGCCGGCGTCGCGCTTTCCTATTCCGCGATCGCCGCCTACCGCGATTGCCCGCGGCAGTACTGGTACCGATATGAGCAGCGGCTGCCGGCGGTGCAAAGCGCGGAGGCGGTGCAGGGAGTCGTCCTGCACGAGGTGCTGCGCCGCGCCGGGGAAGCGAGGCAGCGCAACGGGAAGATCACGGCGGCGCGGTTGAGCGCGATGCACGATGAGGTCTGGAACGCGACCACGTTCCCCGACCCGCGCCGGGCACCGACCTTCAAGCGCAACGGAGGCGGCCAGCTCGAGGCCTACCGAAAGGGCGGCGGCTTCGAGAGCCGACCGGAATATCTGGAGCAGTCCTTCGCCGTCGACGTCGACGGCTGGACCCTGCGCGGAGTCATCGACAGGGTCGACCGCACTGAGTCGGGCTGGCGAATCCTGGACTACAAAACCGGGAGGCCTGTCAGCCGCAACCGCCGCGACCTGCAGGTGGCGCTGTATGCGATGGGAGCGGCATCGGCTCTTGGCGTGGGGTCGCAAGGACTTCAGCTGGACGTTGTCTACTTGGCCTCGGGAGACACGCTCACGCTCGAGCGGCCGGACGCCCTTGTCGCCGAGGCGAGGAAGCAGGGCGCCGAGGTCGCGGATGGTGTGAGGGCGGGGCGTTTCGAGGCCAAGCCAGATCGCCGGCGCTGCCGCCTGTGCCCTTACAGGCTGGCCTGCCCCGACGCCCTGTAGCGCGCCGCCAGCAGCAGGCACTCGCGCGCGATGTCGGATGACGCGTACGGATGCGCGAGCTCGGCGGCCTTTCGCGACATCTCGCGCCACGTCGGCCCGCCCTCGGCCAGCACCCGGATCTCCTCCAGCAGCTCGTCGTCCTTGGGCGAGAACTTGCCGACGCCCGACTCGACGACGAAGTCAACGTTGGGCGACTCCTGACCGGGGAGGAAGCCGGTGATCACCAGCGGCAGCCCCGTGGCGAGCGCCTCAGCGATGGCGCCAGGACCCGCCTTGCTGACGATGACGTCGCAGGCGCGCATCAGCTCCGGCATGTATTCGACATAGCCCAACACCAGGGTCGGTGTCGCGAAGGCAAGGCCATCAAGTCGGCGGCGCAGCTTTTCGTTTCGGCCGCAGACCACCACCACCTGCCAGTCGTGAGGTTCCTCGGTCAACGCGGCCACCTGCTTCGAGAGCCCCCCCGCCCCGGCAGCGCCCCCGATCACCAGGACTGTGAAACGCTTCTCATCGAGGCCGAAGCGGCGGCGCAGCGCTGCCTTCTCACCCGGTGCCGGCGGGCGAAATCGTAGGTCGACAGGCAGCCCTAGGAGCTTGACACGGTCAGGCGGGACCCGACGCCGGATCGCCACCTTGCGCGCCAGCTCGGTGGGAGCGATGACCAGGTCCGCCCGGCTGAACGTCCACCCTCGATGAAAGTCCACCAGGTCGGTGATCACTGTCATGAGCGCGCGCTGGCGCCCACTCTTCTGGATCGCCTGGTACGTCATGTGGTTGAGGAGCGGGTGCACCGACAGGACCACGTCCGGGTCGCTCTTCTTGATGAGGTCGGCCGTCGCCTTGCGCACGCCCGGGCCGAAGACGGCGCGAATCGCAGCAAAGGTCGGCTTCGTGTTGCTCGTGTGATAGACCGCGCCCCACGCCACACGGGAGCGCTGGATCATCGGGCCGTAGAGCGACGCGAGGCGTCGCACCACTGCCGGCCCTTGCGCCATCAACGGGTCGGCGACGGTGACGACGCAGGTCGGATCGAATAGCTTGAGCGCGTCGGTCAGCGCGCGCGCCGCGGCGCGATGCCCCCCGCCCGTGTCGCTGAAGAGGATCAGGATCCGCGGCGCGCCGCCGAGCGGGGTGGGGACTAGCGGCGGTGCCTGGAGGGGACCAGCGTCCGCCCGTTGGGCGCTTACTTCCGGTGCGCGGCGGCCCGGCGCGCGATCCATCGCATGTTGTACTGGGACAGCAAGAGCGTGATGAAGAGCATCCCGACAATCGCGATGCCGACCCAAAAGATCGTGCGCTCGGCGAGCGCGTTGGCTGAAAGCGGCGGGGATCCGGTGAGGTTCTGCTGAATGATGAAGGCGGCCAGGTCCTTGACGTCCTGGTCGGTCAAAGCCGCGTTGCCGCCCTTTGCAGGCATGTCGGTCTGGCGCGGATCGCCCGGCTGGTGAAGGCGCCCGTTGGTGATGATGCCGATGATGAAATTGGGGTCGAGAGGGTTCGTGACGCCCGGTAATTTCTCGATCGGGTTCAGGGCGGGGCCGATGCCTCCGGTCAGGCTGGCGCCGTGGCAGGCCGTGCAATTGGCGGCGTACACGGCAGACCCATTCGTGGGATCACCTGGTAGCGGCACAGCGCTGCCCGAAGGGGAGGGTGAGCTGGCCGCCATCGTGCTGACGGCGGTGAGCGCCACCATGGCGGGAACAGCGAGCGCCACGAGCGCCGACAGCGCGAATCCCTTGTGAAGCCGCATGCCGCGCCAAATCATAGCCTGCCCCCGATTTTGCCCTCGGGCGGGAATAGGCGGGAAGCGCGTAGGTTTTATTGCTGATATGGCGTCATGCTCCCCGGTCTCACGTTCGGCTTGCTGCTGCGTATCGAGGCGCTGGCTAGACGCGAGATCGGCCTACCGTGGCTGAGGCGACTCCTCTGATCTCCAACCTCGCCGCCGGAAGGCGGATCGGGGTTATCTCCATGCACACCTCTCCAACCGCCTCTCTCGGCCAGAACGGCAACGGCGGCCTCAATGTCTACGTCCGAGAAGTCGCCAGCGCGTTCAGCGATCGCGGCATCGCCACCGACGTCTTCACCCGCCGGCAATCTCCTGACGACCCGGCGATCGAGTCGCTCGCCCGGCTGTCGCGCGTCATCTATCTGCCTGCCGGCAAGAGCCTTGACAAGTACTCCCTCTATGACCAGGTCCCGGCGTTCGCCGCGGGCATCCGGGCATTCGCCGAGCGCGAGCACCTGACCTACGACATGCTCTACTCCCACTACTGGCTGTCGGGCGAGGTCGCCTGCCTGCTGCGGGCGGAGATGGGGAGCGCCTGGGCGCACACCGCTCACACCCTTGGCCTGGTCAAGAACCGCACCCTTGCGAGCGGCGCGCGACCCGAGCCGGCGCTGCGGATCCGCGTCGAGGGCGAGATCGCGCAGCAGGCTGACCTGCTGATCGGCTCGACCAAGGATGAAGCGGACGACCTGATCAAGCTTTACGGGGCCGACCCAGACCGCGTGCACGTGGTCGCCCCTGGCATCGACCTCGCGACATTCCAGCCGTTCGATCGCGCCGATGCACGACGCAAGATCGGCTACGGACCGGGAAGACTGCTCCTATTCGTCGGGCGCCTCGAGCGCCTCAAGGGTGTGGACGTCGCCATCCGCGCGCTGGCACTGCTCTCCGATCGGGACCACGAAGACCTGCGCCTGATCGTGCTTGGCGAGGATGTTCGCGATGGCGATGAGAGCGAGAAAGAGCGGCTGAAGGCAGTTGCGTCAGCTGTCGGCGTGCGGGATCGCGTCGATTTCCTGGGCTCGGTCGCCCATCACGAACTGCCGTACTTCTACGCGGCTGCCGACGTTTGCGTCATGCCCTCATACAGCGAGTCGTTTGGGCTCGTCGCGCTGGAGGCTCAGGCATGCGGCCGTCCGGTGGTGGCTTCAGGCGTGTCGGGTCTTCGCTCAGTTGTGCGCGATGAGGTCAGCGGCTACTTGATCGACGATCACGATCCGGCGATCTACGCGGAACGTATCGGGCGGCTGCTCTCAGACCCGGAGCTGGCGCAGCAGATGGGCAGTCATGGGCGCCTCCTGGCGCAGCGATTCTCGTGGACGCGCACCGCGGACCGGCTCGGGAGCCTTTTCGAAGGCGCGATCGAGAGCACTCACGCGCGGGTCCAGGCCAGCGTGCGGCACGAGTAGGGGAACGAAGCCGCATCGAAGGCGGTGAGAGGTGTCGGCCTGGTGCCGTCGGCATTCATCAACCAGACCTGGCCAGCGTTCAGGAATGCGATCTGATGACCGTCCGGTGAAGGCACCGGGTTGGCGACTTCGATGCTCGGATCGGAGGGGAGGCCAAGCGCGAGTGTCAGCGCGGTTGGAGGCGCGATCGAGCTGACCACGAACGCTTTCTGCTGAGTGCCGGTCGCCGTCGGAAGCCCAAGTGCGAATACCAGGTGGACCGAGTCGGGCAACCATGCGGGCGTGCTGATCTCGCCCGCGCTGGCAATCGTGGTGGTGGTGGCGGCGCCGCTGAGACTTCGGACCTTGAGCGTCGTCACTCCGACGTCATGGCGTAGATACGCGATCCGGTTTCCGGCCGGCGCCCAGGTGACGTCGCTGATCTGTCCGTTTTCGACGGCCAGCTGATAACGAGCCTGGAGGCCGACGTCATAGCCCCAGACGACGCTCGATTGCGACCCGACCTCGACAAACGCCAGCCTCGAGCCGTCAGGCGACACTGTCGCTTCACTGACGGCCGGCGAGATCACGGTATCTACCCCGCTGGCCGACAGGCGATGGAGCACGCCGACGTCGTCGATGAACACGTAGCCCATCCCGGGTCCAAGCGCTGCGGCCCACGCGGCTTGGAATCCGAGCGGCTGTGAATCCTGGCCCGGAGTCAATACCGACCATGTCCCGGCGTCGCTTTGAAGCAGCAGGGTGGTCCCGTCGGGCGACCAGCTGAATGAACGCACCGAGCCGTCGAAGAGCTTGCGAGGGAAGCCCGACTCATTGACCAGCCAGAGCGCGCCAGATGTGCCGTCTGCGGTCGTCGTGGTGAATCCCACCCAGTTGTGCAGCGGCTGGATCGGGCCGGTGGTGAACGCGATGGTCGTGTCCGCGGCGAGCCGGTTGCCATCCGCATCGAGCGCTGTGCTGGTCACAGTGAGCGAGTACTGGGTCGAGGGTTGAAGCAGGGTCGCCGGCGCGATGATCGCGCGGCGCCCGTCGGTCGGATTGAGTCGCACGCTGAACGGAACGGGAGGAGAGATGCTGACCGCCTGCTGCAGGCTGGGGCCGTTCATTTCACGGCTGAAGTCCACTGTCAGGTAGGCGGCGGGGTCCAGTCCGCGGTCGCCGTTGGCCGGCGCGGAGCCGGCAAAGGTAGGCGGCCCCTCGGTGACAAATGACCAGTGGTGTCGGAGCACGGCCGTGTTGCCGGCCAGGTCTTTGTAACCCGCCTCGAGCACCACGTCATAGGTCGAGCTTGGCGCCAGCGTGGGGTGCTGGTAAGCGAGCTCACGAGGGCTCAGCCAGACCAGGTTTCCGGTGGTCGCCGGCTGCAGGTGGAGCCGGCTCTCGATCGACTGTTCGTCGACATCATGGTCGAAGGTGATCAGGATCGGCGCCGCCGTCGAGACGTCGACCGCACCTCGCACCGGCGAGTAGTCGACGATCTGAGGCGGGTCGCCACCGCATGCGCTGATTGAGCCCAGTACGAGGAGAGCGACGACGAGAGATCTTGCTAGAGGTGCGACTTGAGGCGAGCCCTCATCTCGTGCGCCAGCTGCTCCAGGCGCGAGGAGTCGACGAACAACAGGGAGATGCTGGGGATCTGGTCGATGGCGCCTTCGATACCGGCCTCAGAGGGGTCGGCGGCGCCCAGGATGTCCTTGACCTTGCGAGCGCGGTTGCCCAGGGCGTCCTCAGCCATCGCCTGCAGCTCGGAGACGATCGGCGACCAATCGCGCTGCGATCCGCTCGGTGGCGGCGTGGTCGGTGCGACCTGCATGGCAGGCATGGAGGGGGGCGTCGGGTGAGTGGTCGCCGCCGGCGTGTAGGTCGGATAGACCGCTGTCGGCGGGGTCTGAATCTCCTGGGTGATCACCGGCATTGGGCTGGTGATCGGCTCGACTGTTGGCGGCGGCGGTGCGGTCGCCGTCACCACCGGCTGGCCGGTTGAGCGAGGGCCGCGCTGCGACGCCACCACCTCGTCGACGTCGAGCGGCGGGTGCTTGATCGCGTCGGCCGACTTGACCTCGATCATCGCGCTCGGGTCGTCGCACAAGGCCAGGGCGCGGTCGGGCTTGTCGGAGATGTCGCGCGACTCGCTCGTGTACGCGCCGGCGAGCTCGCCGTCGGCGAGGATGATCACGCCGGTTCCCGCGGCGGAGCGAATCATCACGCTCCCGCTGAGCTTGCGGTCGCTCAGGAACTTGAGCAGAGCCTTCATGTCAACCCACGCCGCGTACAGCTCCGTGTACATCGGCTTTGAGACGGTGAGCTCATAGAGGCCGTCGATCAGCTCGGGCGAAAGGGCGACGACGTCGAGCACGCCATGCCCCTTCGTAACGTCCTCGTTGAATTGGTGCAGCGCCGTCTTGCCGAGGGTCAAGCCACCGGGTTCGGCAGCTCCGTCGTACATGCACTCGAGCGCTGACCCTTCACGGAAGAGGATCAAGCCTGTCGCGTCCTCGGTCAGCAGACGCACGTAGCCCGTGTATCCCTCTTTCTCCAGCGTGGTGATGAGGCGCGGGAAATCGACGAACGACGTCTTCAGCGAGTCGTAGATGACCTGCCCGGCGGGCACAGGAATCGGCTCCCGTCCGTGCTTGGGTTGCGGTCGGTGCTTCACGCCGCGTCTTGGCTGGGGTGCTTCCACCTTTCTCTCCGGTTCAGGGTGATCGGGGCGCTCCCCTTGCGCCTCGGCCTTGTCGACCTGCGGGGATTCCGGCGCGCTGTGCTTGGGCGCCGATTCCGCGGCTTCGACCAGCTCGGGGATGCCGGCCTTGACAGTCTCATCGGCGGGTAGCTTAGCCTTCGCGTCGAAATCAAATTCGCCTTTCCTCCAGGTTAGGGCACTGACGACGGCGTCGTCGCCTGCCAAACCGTCCCCGTGGGCGTGGAAAAGATGGCCAAACAGAAAGTAGAGGGAGGTCGACTCGCCGCTGCCGTTCCTGATCGTGAGCGTGCCGGTGGACCGCTCGCCTTGAGCGGCTTCCAGCAACGAGCGAAGAGGCGTTTCGGCGAGCGAGCCGTGTGACTGCAAAAGCATCTCCTGAGACCGGCCCAGCCCGATCGTGGGATTGAGAGAAAGTTAGTATAGATATCGGTATCAAATCCGCGCGCCCAGAGCAGCCCGAAGCAGAAAGAGCGGTTCCGGACGCCCACCAGCCGCCTCCAGCCCGACTGTTGCTGGTGCGCCACGGCCAGTCCACCTGGAATCACGAGCGCCGAATCCAGGGCCAGCTGGATCCTCCCCTCTCTGACGAGGGGCGGCGCCAGGCGGAGCGGCTTGGGCGCAGGCTGGCAGGCAGGACCTTTGCTGGGCTTTACACGAGCGACCTGAAGCGCGCCGCTGAAACCGCGCAGCTGGTGGGCCAGGCGATCGGGGTCGATGCCACTCCGATGGCCGAGCTCCGCGAGATCTACCTCGGCCAGTGGGAGGGCTTGCGCACCGCGGAGGTGGCCGAGCGCTTCCCCGAGGCATGGGCGAGCTGGACCGACGAGCCGAACTGGGACCTGGTTGCGGGCGGCGAGGGATCAGCCGCTTTCGAGGCGCGCGTGAGCCTCGCTCTCGACCGGCTGTTCGAGCGCCATTCGCAAGGCGATGTGCTGGTGGTGACGCATGGCGGGGTGATCCAGGTCGCCCTCCATCAAGTGGTCGGGCGCTCGGCTCGCGGCATCTTTCGGTTTCGGATCCAGAACGCGTCGCTGTCGGTCCTGGAGAAGCGGAGCGGCCGCGTGATCGTCGGCGGTGTCAACGATATCGGGCATCTCGAGATCGGGTCGGCGGCGCCACCGGAGCTCCCGTGACGACAGTCGCCGCATCGTGGGATCGCGACCTGAAAGAGAAGGCGTCACCTTCTCCATTGCTGCAGACCTGGGGATGGGGCGAGGTCCAGGCCCGCGCCGGGTGGACAGTGGAGCGGGTCCGACTTGGCGCCGGCTCGATGGCCAGCGTTCAGCTTCGAGGCGTCGGCCCCGTTCGCGAAGCCTATGTCCCTCGCGGACCCGTGCCCGCGACCGCTGAATCGCTTGATGCGCTGGTCGAATGGGCGCGCGGCGCGAAGATTGCCAAGCTGCGACTCGAGCCCGAGGCGCCGCCGGCGCTTGGGGAAGACCTTGCGGCTCGCGGATTCGTGAAGGGTCCGCCGACGCAACCCGAGCACACGCGGATCCTCGAGCTCAAGCCGCCAGGCGAGATGCTCGCGTCGTTCAAGCAGGGTCGCCGCTACAACATTCGCGCCGGCCTGAAGCGCGGCGCTGTGGTCGAGGAAGGCAAGGATGCAGCCGAGCTTGCGCGCCAGTCCGCGGCGGTTGAGCGCCGGGAATCGATCAACCTGCCGGCGCGGGCTTACTACGACCTCCTGCTCGAGCACCTGCCCTGGTGCCGCACTTATGTCGCGCGCCATCCGGAAACGCGCGAGGGCTTGGCGGCGGTGCTGGTCGCCCGTCACGGGGGTCGCGCCTACCACTTGTTTGCGGGCCGGACGGGCGCACACCCGGAGCTCATGGGCAACGACCTGGCCTGGTGGGCCGGCATCCGGGCCGCGGCTGAGGCCGGCTGTCGCGACTATGACCTGTGGGGGATCCCGCCTCCCGGCGCCGGGCCCGAGCACCCATGGCACGGGCTGGGGTCCTTCAAAGCCGAGTACGGGGGTGAAGAGGTCGCCTACGCCGGAGCCTGGGAGCTCGTCCTGTCGACGGCCGGCAACCGGCTCCTCGACATGGAGCGAAAGGCCCGCCTACGCATTCGGGGCCTGAAACGCAACATATCCTAACAATCCTTCAAATCGGTTAGGATGGGGTCATGATCAGCACGACGGAGACGTCGCGCAAGGTCCTCATCGTGGACCCCGACACGACGACGCGCCGCGAGGTCCGAGCAGCTTGCGCGCAGGACGGCTACCAGGTGCTCGAGGCGGAAAGCGGCGCCGACGCGCTGCGCGAGGTCAGCTCGGCTCATCCGAGCCTGGTGTTGCTCGAGGTGGCGCTGCCCGACGGCTCCGGGTTTGACGTCTGTCGCGAGCTGCGCAAGGCCGATGCTGCCGTCCCCGTGATCATGATGAGCTCGCGGTCTGACGAGATCGATGTCGTGGTCGCGCTCGAGATCGGCGCCGACGACTACGTGACCAAGCCCTTGCGGATCAGGGAGCTGGTGGCCCGGATAGCGGCTCACCTGCGCCGGACGCGTCTGGAATCGGTAGAGGCGACACGGAGCCGGCTCGAGTTCCGCGAACTCGTCATCGACGTCAACGAGCGCCGGATCTATAAGGCGAACAAGGAGGTTGAGGTGACCCACACCGAGTTCGACCTCCTCACTTTCCTGGCCAGCAACGCGGGCAAGGTTCTGAGCCGCGAGAAGATCCTCAACTCGATCTGGGGCTACGAGTACCCGATCGAAACCAGGGTCATCGACGTGCACATCAGGAACCTGCGCCGGAAGATCGAGACGCAGCCGTCGCGGCCGTACTACATATTGGCCGTGCCCGGCATCGGTTACCGCTTCACGAACGCACGGCCGGGATAGGTCGGCGCGACCCCAAGCTCGCGCAGCGATTGCTGCACAAACTCTCGGTCCTTGACCCCAGGGTGAGGGATCTCGAGGTCGCGGTCGGAAACTCGTTCGACACCAAACAAAAGGATGTCGACGTCGATGACGCGCGGCCCCCATCGTCGGGTCGGTTTGCGGCCGCCCTCCAGCTCGACCGCCTTGGCAGCGGCCAGCAGGCGCCGTGGGGTGTCGGCCCACTCGACCTCCAGCACCTGGTTGAGGAACCTCGGCTGGTCGGGATCTCCCCACGGCTCGGTCTCGATGACGCGGCTTTGACGCAGGATGCGCACTCCCTTTTGACGCAGCCTCCGCCGCGCTGCGCTCAGGTTCCTGCGCCGGCTGCCGAGGTTGGTGCCGAGCCCCAGGTACGCGATAGTGAGCCGCCCTCTCACCGCATCTGATCGGCGACGCGCGCAACGCGGGACATCGCTGCGACGTCGTGCACGCGAACGATGTCCGCGCCCCTCAGGACGGCGGCGGCGACGGTTGCCGCGGTGCCCTCGACCCGGTCTCCGACCGGCCTATCGAGCAGCTTGCCGATGAACGACTTGCGCGACGTGCCGATCAGGATCGGGTATCCAAGCTCCTTGAGCTCTTCGAGTCTGCGCATCACGACCCAGTTGTGGTCGGCCGTCTTGCCGAAACCAATGCCGGGGTCGATGATCACACGTTCGCGCCGCACACCCGCCGCCAAGGCGAGCCTCGCCGACTCCCGAAGAAAGCGCTTGATCTCCTCCATCAGGTCGCCGGCATATTCGGTGCCGTCCTGGTTGTGCATCACCACCAGAGCGCATTGATATCGCGCCGCCAGGTTGGCGATGCCCGGCGAGCGGGTCAACCCCCAGATGTCGTTCAGGATGGTGGCACCGGCGGCCACCCCCGCTTCGGCGACCTCGAGCTTGTACGTGTCGATCGAGACTGGGACACCGGATTCACGCGACAGGCGTCGCACCACAGCCTCCGTTCGCGAGATCTCCGCAGCTGTGGTGATCGGCATGTGTCCTGGTCGTGTAGACTCGCCGCCCACGTCCAGAAAATCGGCTCCTTCATGCACCATCCGGCTGCCCTGCAACACAGCGCCTTCCCGGTCGTCGCCGAGGCCGTCGCCGCTGAACGAGTCAGGAGTGAGGTTGACGATTCCCATGACATAAGTACGGCTGCCCCACTCGAACCGCCGCCCTCCAATGTCGGCGATCACACGCCGATTATGCTGCCCTTCGAGATGATGCTCGCCGACATCGCCAGAGGAGTGCCCGGCGCGAGGCTGGAAGGCAGCGGCGAGGTCGAGGTCACCGGAGTCGCTTACGACTCACGGCGTGTGAAGCCAGGAGACCTCTTCGTCGCGGTCAGCGGCTTGCGCGAGGACGGCCATGCATTCGCCGCCGACGCGGTTGCCAAGGGAGCGGTGGCGGTGGCCCTCGAGCGGCCGGGCCCGATGCCTGCCGGCGCGCCGGTCCTGCTGGTTCCGTCCACCCGTATCGGCCTGGCCGAGATTGCCGCCGAGTTTTACGGCCGGCCGTCGCGGCGGCTGAAGCTCGCCGGGATCACCGGCACCGACGGCAAGACGACGACGACGCACATGGCCGAGCACGTACTGCAGGCAAGCGGCATTCCAGCAGGCGCCATGAGCACGGTCGCGTTCACGGTCGGCGGCGCTGAGACCGACAACCTCAGCGGCCAGACCACCACGGAAGCGCCGCAGGTCCAGGCCTGGCTGCAGCGGATGGTCGAGGCAGGGGTGAAGTGCGCCGTGATCGAAACCACCTCGCATGCGCTGGTGCAGGAACGGGTGCGCGCTTGCGATTTCGACGTTGCCGCTTTCACCAATGTCGGCCACGACCATCTCGACTATCACGCGACCTGGAACGACTACCTCGAGGCGAAAGCGCGGCTGATCGACCTCACCGCCGGCGCCGCGGACAAGGGGATCGAGAAGACGGCGGTGCTCAACCGCGACGACGCCAGCTTCGAGAAGCTGTCGCGCCGCCCGATCGCGCGCCGCTGGTCGTACGGCCTGACCACGGCAGCGGACCTGCACCCCCTCGAGCTCAGCGTCAGCGGGTCGGGCTCGAGGTTTCGCCTGGTGACCCCCATGGGTGAGACCGAGGTGACGCTCGCTGTGCCCGCGAAGTTCAACATCTACAACGCGCTGTGCGCAGCGGGGGTGTGCCTAGCCCTGGGCGTGCCACTTGACGCGGTCGGGACTGGACTCGCCGGCTTCGAAGGGGTGCGCGGCCGTCTCGAACCCGTTGCTCTCGGCCAGGACTTCCGAGTGTTCATCGACTTCGCCCATTCCTCCGGCGCACTGGCCAGCGCCCTGGCTGAGCTGCGGCCGTTCACGCCGGGCCGGCTCATCGTGGTGTTCGGCTCGACCGCTCGCTCCGACCACGACCGGGTCGGCATGGGCCGCGCGGCCGCGGAGTTCTCCGACTTCTTCATCATCACCACCGACGATCCCCTTGGCGAGGACCCCGTCGAGATCGCGCGCGAGGTCCAGTCGGGTGCGGAGGGCAAAGCTCCCGGCCGCGATTACGAGGTGGTGATCGATCGCCGGGCTGCGATCAAACGCGCGATCGAAATTGCGCGCCCTGGCGACTGCGTGCTGCTGGCGGGCAAGGGCCACGAGCGGTCGATGCAGATGGCGGCGGGCTCAGAGCCCTGGGACGAGCGGGCGGAAGCCGAGGCAGCGATACGGGAGAAGCTCGGCCTTTCGGTTTAGGGTGCCGCCGCGCCCGCGCCGCCACCCCCGACCATCCTCACGATCTCCAGCACATCACCGTCGCGGAGCGTCGTGGAGGCATACGCGTCCCGCTCGATGATCATGCCGTTGTGCTCAACAGCCACCCCGCGCGGGGTGACGCCGAGGATCTCCAGGTAGGCCGTAAGCGGGGTCGGCGCATCGAGCTCGATCCGTTTGCCGTTGACCTGCAGCGCAATCACTGGAACAGCCTGATGGCGGCGTAACCTGCGGCGCCGGCCGCATGGCACTCCGCGATGCGTTCCTCGGTCACCCCGCCGATGGCGATGACCGGGATGCGCAGGGCGCGCGCCACCGATACGAGCGCTTCCACGCCCGCCGGCCTGGCGTCCCTATGACTCTCGCTCGTCCACACCGGCCCAAAGATGACAAAATCCGCGCCGTCGCGTTCCGCCTCCACCGCGCTCTGCACCGAGTGGACCGAACGGCCGATCATGCGGTGACCGAGAAGCTGGCGCGCGTCGTGAACAGAGATGTCGCGTTCCGGCAGGTTCACGCCGGCCGCTCCGCCGGCCAGCGCGACGTCGCAGCGCGAGCTGATGAGGACCGGCACCGCAGATGCGCTGACCAGTTCGATCGCGTTCGCCTCGAGCTCGCGCGTGGTCAGGCGGGGTGCTCGGAGCTGAAGCACTGTCGCCCGAGGTGCTGCGTACAGCCCCTCTCGCGCGCTCGCCACGACCGCCATCGCCACCGGCAAAACTAATTGGGGCGCGAGATGCCCTCAGTCGGTGAGCTAGCGCTGGCCTGGCCACGCTTTGGAATCCGGCCGGCGACATAGGCCTGGCGCCCCGCCTCCACGCCCCCTTTGATCGCCTCGGCCATGAGGCCCGGGTGGCGCGCGAGCGCGACGGCTGAATTGACGAGCACCGCGTCGGCGCCAAGCTCCATCGCGAGGGCAGCATCGGAAGGCGCGCCGATGCCCGCATCGACGACCACCGGGACCCTGGCCTCCTCGATGATGATGCGAATCTGCTCCAGCGTCTGGAGGCCCTGTCCCGATCCGATGGGCGAGCCCAACGGCATCACGGTCACGGTGCCCAGCTCCTCGAGCTTCTTCGCCAGCACGGGGTCGGCGTTGATGTACGGCAGGACCTTGAACCCGTCCTTGACCAGAATTCGTGCTGCCACCAGCGTCTCCTCCGGGTCGGGGAAGAGGTAGCGCGGGTCAGGAATGACCTCGAGCTTCACCCAGTCCGACAGCCCCATCGACCTTGCGAGGCGGGCGATTCGAATCGCCTCGTCCGCCGTGCGGCATCCTGCCGTGTTGGGCAGGATGCGGTAACGCCTCCAGTCGATCACATCCAGGATCGTCTTCTTCTTCGGATTGTCGAGGTCGAGGCGCCGAAGGGCCACGGTCACCAGCTCGCACCCCGATGCATCAAGTGCGGCCAGCATCGAGGCGTCGTCGGGATACTTTCCAGTGCCAAGGAAGAGCCGGGAGCGCAGCTCGACCCCGGCGATGATCAGCTTGTCGACGGCGGCAACCGTCTGCATGGCCCCACTCTACCGAGTGCTGCGGGGGGCCGGCGAAGAGGTTTAGGGAAGGTCTTGCTGGACGACGAGAGTCTTGTCGCGCCCGTAGGTGAGCCGCTTCACCGCTTGCGCGATGGGCAGCCAGACCAGCTTGTCGACCTCGATGCCCGGGCGAAAGCGACCGCTCCGCACTTCCATGACCCAGTAGCACGCAACCTTGTCGCGGCCGCGCCGGTCGACGTATGCGGTGCAGCCGAGCGGGCGCACGAGCTCGCACTTGAATCCAGTCTCCTCGCGGACCTCGCGCAACGCGCAGTCCTCGGGGGTCTCATCGGGTTCGACCTTGCCCTTGGGCAACGTCCAATCGTCGTAGGCGGGGCGATGGATCACGGCGATTTCCGTTTCGTCGGAAGGACCGACCCGGCAGACGACGCCGCCCGCCGCTCGTATCACGGTCACATCCGTCACATCCAGGATCTTTGTTGCCAACGTGCTCCTTCGTCTGCTAAAACGCCGTGCTGGGACGTTGTAGTACGTCACGAACTCGGACGCGCTTGAGAGAGTTTAGCCGCGAGGACCTCCATCGTGCCATCTAATTTTTTTTGGCGCGGTCGAGATTCTTGATTAGCTCCCGCACTCGAGCGTCGATGTCATCGCGAACCTCGCGCACACTTTCGATCGGCATCTCCTTCGGGTCCGGCAGGTCCCACTCGATGTAGCGCCTGCCGGGAATCACTGGACATGCATCGCCACATCCCATGGTTACGACAACATCAGCCCATTGCGCAAGCTCGGTCGTCAGCAACTTGGGCACGGTTGCGCTCAGGTCGATGTCGAGCTCCTGCATCGTGGCCACGACGGTTGGATGAACATGCTGGGTGGGCGTGGTGCCGGCCGAGCGCGCCTCGTGAGCGCCGCGTGCGGCGCGCGTGAAAAGCGCCTGGCTCATCTGCGACCGGCCGGCGTTGTGCAGGCAAACGAATAGAACCCGTGCCATGTGTTCGCTAAAGCTGTCCCGCCAGGCGAATCTGGCGGCGCAGGACCCAGCGGCTGCCCAGGTTGATGATGAGCACCATCACAACCAGCACGAGGGCAGCGCCCCATGCAACCTGCTGCAAGTCCTTGTACGGCGTGAGCGCGTCGCGGAAAACGACGAGGGGTAGGGAGGCAATCGCCTGCGTGGGATCGAGACTGAAAATCGGGTTGCCAAACCCCGTGAACAGAACCGGTGCAGTCTCGCCCGCGGCGCGCGCGACGGCGAGCAGCGCGCCGGTGATCACGCCGGGCGCAGCGGCGGGCAGGATGAGCTGCAATGAAACTCGCCAGCGCGGGAGGCCTAGGGCCAAGCCCGACTCGCGCAATCCGCGCGGTATCAGCACGACCGCGCTCTCGGTCGTGCGAATGACCACCGGCAACATTAAGATCGCCAATGCAAGAGAGGCCGAAAGCGCTGAGAAGTGGCGCTGCGGGACGACGACTACCGCATAAGCGAATAGACCGAGAGCGATGGAGGGTGCACCGACGAGAACATCGCTGGCCAGCCGCACCCAGCTCGCCCAACGGGAAACCCCGTACTCGGCGAGGTAGATACCGCTCAGCACGCCAACGGGAATGGCAGCGAGCGATGCCATGCCGACCATGATGCCGGTGCCCACTATCGCATTGGCCACTCCGCCGCCGGTGACCCCTGTCGGCCGCTCGGAGTTGAAGAAGAACTCCGGATGAATGACCGCCGGCAGGCCCTTGGAGGCGGCGAACCACAGCACGAGCCCGAGGGGTACGAGGGCAAGCCCCGTCAGCGCGTACATCACGGCCAGCGCGGTCGCGCTGCTGTAGCGCCGCCAGGCATTGCGGGTCAAATCGTCACGCGAGCCTGGGCGGACCGGACCAGCAGGAGGGCCACCACGTTCACCGTGAGGGTGACGAGGATCAGGACGAGTCCGAGCTCGACCAGCGCCGCGGGGTAGAGGTCGCCGGTGGCTTCGTTGAACTCATTAGCGATGACGCTTGCGAGCGTGTATGCCGGGCTGAAGATGGAGTGTGGGATCTCAAATCGGTTGCCGATCACCATGGTGACGGCGATCGTCTCGGCGAGTGCACGGCCCACCGCCAGGATGGTGGCTCCGAAGATACCCGCGCGTGCAGCCGGCAGGAGCACGTGCCAGACCGTCTCCCACCAGGTTGCCCCGAGTGCAACCGTCGACTCTCGCAGGCCGCGGGGGACTGCGCGGATCACGTCCCGTGTGACCGCCGTGAGCGTGGGCAGGATCATGATCGCAAGCACGAGAGAAGCCGTGAACAGACTGCTTTGGCCAGGCGGCCCGCTGAGAAAGCCGATGAATCCGAGGTGCTCGGTGATCGGAATCTCGAGGTGCAGCAATGACCACGGCGCCAACACGTACAGAGCCCAAATCCCGTAGACCACGCTTGGAATTGCAGCGAGCAGCTCGATGCCGATGCCCATCGCCGCACGGATGCCGCGGGCACCTGGCTCCGCCAGCACGACGGCGACGGCAATGCCCACAGGAAGCGCGATAGCAATGGCGATCGCGCTCGTGACCACCGTGCCAAAGATGGCAGGCAGCGCCCCGAAAATGAGCGTGACAGGATTCCACTCCCTGCCGACAAGAAAGCCGAGGCCGAACTTGCTGATCGCGGGGCGTGCCTGCAGGAAAAGGACAGCGACGATGAGGATGAGCGAGGCGGGCGCCGCCCAGCTGACAAAAGCCGTGAAGGTTCGATAACGGTCCGGCGGTTTCGGGTAGGTGGCCGGGGGGCCGGCGGACTCATCCACCGCTGCCGCCACCCTAAGCCTCCTGGCGGGTGTTCGAGACGCCATCGCCCTGTGTCAACGCTTCGACCGGAGTTGGTTGCCGGTCGAGTCGGTACCCGATCCCTCGTACCGTCACGATCTCAAACGGCCCTCGAGCCTGGAACTTCTCCCGCAACCAGCGGATGTGGACGTCCACCGTCTTGCGGTCACCGTTGAACTCGCGCCCCCACACGTTCTCGAGCAGGACGTCCCGCGTATGCACCCGGTTGGGAACCGCGAGTAGGTACGAGAGGAGCTCGAACTCCCGGGCGGTGAGCTTGATCTCCTGGCCTTCGAGTATCACTCGGCGCGCCGCGCGATCGATGGTGAAGGTGCCGATCGAGTCCTGCTCCGGGATCGACCTGGGCTCGTTGGCTTCGGGTTGCGCGCGCCGCAGGACGGCATTGACACGCGCCAGTACCTCCCGAATCGAGAAGGGCTTGGTGATGTAATCGTCAGCCCCGAGCTCGAGACCAACGATCTTGTCAACCTCGGCGTCTTTGGCGGTGATCATGATGATCGGCACGCGACTGGTCTTACGAAGAGCGCGGCAGAAGTCGAAGCCGCTCATGCCTGGCAGCATCAAGTCGAGGAGGATCAGGTCCGGCCGCGCGGTGCGTGCGGTGCGCAGGCCGGAGGCTCCGTCGCTCGCCTCCTGCACCGAGAAGCCGGCGGTGGACAGGTTGTACTTGAGCATCTCTCTGATCCCTTCGTCGTCTTCGACCACCAGCACACGGCCCGATGCGCCGTTGTGGGCTGGTCGCGTCATCCGAGCTCGACGACCTGACCGGTCTCCAGAAAGACGATGTCTTCGGCGACGTTGGTGACGCGGTCTGCGATGCGCTCAAGGTTGTGGGCGACCAGCAACAGAGTCACCGCTCGGAGCGCCCCGTCCGAGTCGGTGTTGCCGTTGCCAATTTCCGCCACCAACTCTTCAAAGACGCGGTGATACAGGCGGTCGATCTCGTTGTCACGGCCCGCCACCTCTCTGGCGTGGATCTCGTCTTCTTCGATGAGCGCTTCAAGGATGTCGTGCACCTGGCCGATCGCGAGCTCCCCCATGAGACCGAACTCGGCGCGGAGGGTCTGCTCGGGCAGGCCGACAAGAGTTCCTGTCATGCGTGCGATCCGCACCGCGTAGTCGCCCATTCGCTCGAGCTCGGTGGCGATGTACTGGATGCCCATGAGGTGGCGCAGGTCGCGAGCCACCGGCTGCTGGGTGGAGATCACCATGAACACCTGCTCTCGTATCTGGCGAAAAAGCTCGTTGAGGTAGTGGTCCTGGGTGCGCACCTTCTCGGCTGCGCTCCCGTCACGCCGGCGCAGAGCGTCCAGCGCCGCTTCGATCTGCGACTCGACCAGCGTACCCATGCGGACGAGTGATTCGCGCAGGCTCGCGAGCTCCTTCTCGAAAGTGAGTCGTGGCATCGCTATCCGAACCGGCCGGTGATGTAGGCCTCGGTGCGGCTGTCCTGCGGCTGGTTGAATAGGTGGGCCGTTGGCGCGAACTCGATCAGCTCGCCATAGCGGTGCTCGGTGTTCATGAGCATGAAGGCCGTGAAGTCCGACACTCGCCCTGCCTGCTGCATGTTGTGGGTGACGATGACGATCGTGTAATCGTGCGCCAGCTGCACCA
This sequence comes from Candidatus Micrarchaeaceae archaeon, assembly GCA_035534555.1. Taxonomy (GTDB): domain Bacteria; phylum Chloroflexota; class Dormibacteria; order Dormibacterales; family Dormibacteraceae; genus Palsa-872. Next base: position 75,490 of record DATLRQ010000137.1, on the reverse strand, counting down.
TGAGGTCCTCGATCTTCAGGGTCGCCACAGGGTCGAGCGCGGAGCAAGGCTCGTCCATGAGGATGACCTCCGGACTGACAGCCAGGCAGCGCGCGATCACAAGCCGCTGTTGCTGGCCGCCAGACAGCGAGGTGGCCGGCGCATCAAGACGGTCCGAGACCTCGTCCCACAGGGCTGCGCTCTCGAGGCTCTGCTGCACGACCTCTTTGATCTTTGTCGACTTCCACCCGAGCAGGCGCGGCGCGAAAGCGACGTTGTCTCGAATCGACATCGGAAACGGGCTTGGCCGCTGGAACACCATGCCAACTTTCTGGCGCAGCAAAAGCAGCTTGCTTGTGGTGAGGATGTCCTCGCCGTCGAGGATCACGGACCCCTTCGCCCGCGCGTCCGGCACGAGGTCGTACATGCGATTGAAGACCCGCAGCAGTGTCGTCTTGCCGCAGCCTGACGGTCCGATGATGGCGGTGATGCGCTTTTCGGGGATCTCGAAGGTGACGTGGTTGAGGGCCTGAGTCTTGCCGTAGAAGAAGGAAAGGCTGTCGACCTTGAATTTGGTGGGGGCCGCCCCGTGCACGGTTCGAAGCTCAGGCCGGCCTATCTGGGCCATGGGCTGAATCGTAGGTCTATATTCCGCCACCCCGCGTCAAGGATATCCACGGGCAGGTTAAGGGCCGTTTATGCGCTCGTTAAGAGTTCCTCGGTAGGGCAATGGTGAACACCTGGCCGCCCTCCCGAGCCGTCTCGGTCCAGATCCGCCCTCTCAGCACCTGGACCAGGTGCTTGGTGATCGCTAGGCCGAGGCCGAAACCGCCCGCCTCACGGGGGCGCGCCCGATCCACCTTGTAGAAGCGCTCGAACACCCGGCTCCAGTGCTCGGGAGAGATGCCCGGGCCGTTGTCGCGGACGCTGAGGCGAACCTCGTCCCCCGCCACTTCGGCACGTACTTCGATCGCGGTTCCGGGGGGTGAGAACTTGGCCGCATTGTCGAGGAGATTGCCCAGGGCCTGGACCAGCTTCGGCCGGTCGGTGGTGATCGTCAACTCGGCCGGGATGTCGGTGTTTACCGGCCGGTCGATCTTCAGACGGGCCACGCTTTCCTCCACCAGCTCCGCCAGGTCGAATTCGGTTACGTCGATTGATATCGAGCGGGCCTCGATCTCGCCCAGCTGGCGAAGGTTGTCGATGATCTTGGTCACGAGGTCGGCTTCCCTGACCGCCCTTTCTGCAAAGCGCTTCCGATCGCTCGCCGCGGGGTCCCCGATGAGGCTTTCGGCGGCCAGGCGCAATGAGGTGAGCGGCGTCTTCAGCTCGTGCACGAGGTTCGCCACGAACTCCTCGCGCACAGTGGCCAGGCGTCGCAGCTCGGTCATGTCGGTGAGGAACATGAGCGTCTGGCCGGGCCGCGGGCCCGGGACGAGCGCGCATCGAACGACGCGGCGGTGATGCACCAGGTAGGTTTCTGCGTGCGCCTCGCCCTGTGCGAGCAGGTCCACGAGCCTACCCTCGAGCGTGACCTCCACCAGGCTTGCGGGCAAGCGCTCGCGGTCGATTTCGAAGAATTCGCGAGCGGCCACGTTGGCGTCGATCACGCCGCGCTCCGCGGCAATCAAGAGTGCCATCACAGGCGCGTCCTCGAGGACCTCCGCAAAGGAGTTGATAGGTGGCACGACGGGTTGGACGTCGTCGAATCGGCGGCGGCGATCCCAGATCACGGCCGGAGTATATGAGTGGATCGTGAGCACGGAGGCTTAAGGTGCGGTTAACCCCCACTTAAACGAACTTCCATAACGTGGAGCCCGCAAGGAAGTTCGGGTCTAGTGAGGAGGGGTTAGATGCAGTCAGTCAGACCAATCGGACGGGCACTCCTTATTGGAGTGGCAGCCGTCACCTTTGCCGCCGCCTGTGGTGGCTCCACCACACCAACAACGTCGAGCGTCGGCAGCGGCGCTCTCACCGGGGCGGGCTCCACCTTCGACAATCCGCTCTTTTCGAAGGCGTTCTACGACTACACCCTGCAATATCCTCAGGTCAAGGTAAATTACCAGCCCGTCGGTTCCGGCGCCGGCATCCAGCAGTTCATCAAGAACACTGTCGACTTCGGTGCCACCGATGTGCCAATGGGCTCCTCAGACATAGCCTCCGCCGGCGGTCCTGCCACGCTGGTCCAGGTGCCGGTGACATTGGGCGCTGTCGCCATCGCCTACAACCTGCCCGGGGTCGCCAGGCTTCACGTCGACGGTCCGACGCTGGCCAACATCTATCTGGGTCATATCAAGACATGGAACGACCCCGCACTGACCGCGCTCAATCCGGGGGTCAATCTACCCAGTTCCAGTATCACCGTGGCGCATCGCTCTGACGGCAGCGGAACGACATACATCTTCACCGACTACCTGGCGAAGGTCTCACCCGAGTGGATGACCAAAGTCGGCGTTGCCAAATCCGTCAGTTGGCCGGTCGGCGTTGGTGGCAGCGGCAACCAGGCCGTCGCTCAGGCAATCACCTCGACACCTGGTGCAATCGGGTACGTCGAGCTCGCGTACGTCGTTCAGGCCGGTATGAGCCAGGCCTACGTGAAGAACGCCAACGGACAATTCCTACAAGCCAGCGTCGCTGGCGCCACCGCGGCTGCTGCCCAAAACAACAACATCAGCGCGACCAACTTCTCGATCACCAATGAGCCAGGCGACACGACTTACCCGATCGCCGGCTTCAGCTGGGTGATCCTGCGCACGTCTTACAGCGATGCGGGAAAGGGCAAGGCAGTTGTCTACCTCTTCAAGTGGTTGGTGACCACGGGTCAGTCGGAAGGGGTTGCCCTGCAGTATTCGCCTTTGCCCCCGGCCGTCCAGAGCCTTGCGCTGACCAATCTCAAGCAGATCACGGCGGGAGGCGCGGTCGTCCTCAGTTAAGCACGTCAGTTCACACTGCGATCGGCGGCGCGGGTGTTGGGCCCGCGCCGTTCCTATTTGAGGGGCTTGCGGTTGGGCACTCCAGGGCGGCGCGGGTAGGCCGCCGGCGTCGGCCGGAGCTTCTCGACGACCACCACAGTCCCGGTGTGGCGCGAGCCCGACGGCGACGCATGGACCGCTGTAAGCGAGCCCCCCATGATCTCGATCGCGCGCTCTCCGTACCGCGTCTCTTCGGCGTCGGTCTTCTGCGCGAGCAGCCGGCCGCCGACGCGGACCAGGCCGAGGCAGAGCTCGGCCAGCACCGACAGCGGCGCGAGAGCTCTGGCCACGGCGACGTCGAACGCCTCCCGCAAGCGCGGATCGTGGCCGGCATCCTCAGCGCGCCGCGCCACCACCTCAACCCCTTCGAGGCCCAGCTGCGCGCAGGCATGGACCAGGAAGGCGGCCTTGTCCTGGTCCGCCTCGATGAGGGTGAGTTCGAGGTCGGGCCGGGCGATCTTGAGCGGGAGTCCGGGCAGCCCTCCGCCCGACCCGACGTCCACCACCTTCCGGGCGTCCCCCAGGTGCTCCACCAGGACCAGGCAGTCCTCGATCAAACCGGGATCAGGGCGGCCCATCAGCCCAGGCCACTCCGAGATCATCCTTGCGAGCTCAACCAGCTTAGAATCGTTCACGAGATGCCCATATACGAGTATCGGTGCGAGAGCTGCTCGGGCAAGTTCGACGTTTTGACTCGGTTCGCTGAGAGGGACGAAGCGCAGGTCTGCCCTTCATGCGAGTCGACCAAGACCAGAGTGCTTGTCTCGAGCTTCGCCTTTGCGGGCACCGGCGAGTCGTCCTCAGCCTTCGAGGCCGGGGGCGGTGAGAGCGCCGGCGGCTGCTGCGGGGGCGGGTGCGGCTCTTGCGGCTCCAGCCCCAACTGACGAAGTAGCTTGCTGTACCCGGTGACGTACCGGGTCAACACCGCCGGCCATATGGAGGTGGGCGGGTGCGACCTCGTCCAGCTGGCGCGCGATCACGGCACCCCGCTGTACGTCTACGACGAGGCCACAGTTCGCCAGCGCAGCGCGGAATATGTCGCCGCCATGGGCCGCGGCGGCCACGTGCTTTACTCGGCCAAGGCATTTGCGTCGCCACATTTCCTGCGCATCGTCGCGGAAGAGGGGCTCGGCCTCGACGTCGTATCGGCGGGCGAGCTCGACCTCGCGCTCCGATCGGACTTCCCGCGCGACCGCATTCACTTCCTGGGGAACAACAAGAGTCGCGAGGATATCGAGGGTGCGTTTGCAGCCGGGGCCACAATCGTCATCGACGGGTCGCACGAGTTCGATCTCCTGCGCGCCGTCGTGCCGGACGGCAAGCGGACGCCGGTCATGCTGCGAATCTCGCCCGGAGTCAAGCCCGACACCCTCGACCACATCTCAACGGGCCAGCTGGATTCGAAGTTCGGCTTTTCGATCGAGTCCGGCGCCGCGCGCAAAGCGGTAGAGCAGGCGCTGAAGCATCCGGCGCTGGAGCTCATCGGGTTGCACTCGCACATCGGCTCGCAGATCTTCGCTCTCGGCGCCTATGAGAAGGCGATGGAGATCATGCTCGACCTCCTGGTGGAGCTCCGCGACGAGCTCAAGTTCCAGCCGCGAAAGCTGGGGGCCGGCGGCGGCCTGGGCATCGCTTACACGCACAACGACGATCCGCCGACGCCGCGCGACTTCGTCGAGACCGTCCGCCATGCGCTCGAATCTGGATGCGTCGCACGCGGGCTCGAGATTCCAGAGCTCGTGGTCGAGCCGGGGCGGTCGATCGCCGGCCCTGCGGGCGTGGCGCTGTACACGGTCGGCTCGATCAAGGACATACCTGGGGTGCGGCGGTACGTCGCAATCGATGGTGGCATGGGCGACAACATCCGCCCCAAGCTCTACGGCGCGCGTTACGAGGCGGTGCTCGCGTCAGCGCCGGATCGTGCGCCGGCGGGCAAGGTCACCATAGCGGGTAAATACTGCGAGTCGACCGACATCCTGATCACCGACATCGACATGCCGGAGCTGAAGTCAGGCGACGTTCTGTGCGTGCCCGCTGCCGGCGCCTATTGCCTGGCGATGGCGAGCAACTACAACGGGATGCCGCGCCCGGAGGTGCTGATGGTCCGCGACGGAGAGGCAAGGGTGATGCGACGGCGCGAGACGCTGGATGACCTGGTCGCCGCGGAAGTTTTTTAGAGCAGTACGGCCTTCAGCGTGAAGAAGTAGTAAGCCAAGCGCCTTGGCGAGCCTGAATCGATCGCAGTCACCTTGTCCGCACGCGATCCGAGCGGGATGCCGACCGTGGTGAACGTGTGGGTGAAAGAGCCATTGCAGGCGACGAACCCCGTCCAGATCTTTTTTGGGCTGGCAGAGCCGCTTGGATCGTAATACCTCACTGTGACGCTAGTTCTCGGCGTGAAGTTCGCGCCTGCAACCGTGAAGCTTGAACCGCTCTTCACACTCAACGGCCCGAACAGGATGGCTCTCGAAGGCGACGTCGGGCAGGGATTCGTCGTTGGGGTTGGGAGTGGAGTCGCCGAACGTCTTGGCGTCGGGCTCGAGCCACCGCCTGGTTGAGAAGTGGGACTCGCGCCTGGTGTCCCGCTCGCGGTTGGCGTCGGGCTGGTCAGCGCCCCAGGTGCGACCACGGTCAAAGCCAGCTGGAGCGGGCACGAGTTGCTCCAACAAATAGACAGGTGATGGTCGCCGATGCCGATGTCGAGTGGAATCGTGATCGGCTGGCTGACTGAGCCATTTGCGTCGGCGCTGAACGGGAACGTGTAGAGCTGGCTCAGCAACTCGATCTGGCCCGCCTGGTTGGCGGGCAGATGGGTGGCGGTGACGGTAATGCTCTCACCCGGCTCGACGATCCTGGAGGACAGAGTGACCGTCGGCTTGAACAGGTTCCCGAGGATCAGGCTGACCACGCCGCCTATGAGCGCCAGCACCATGAGGATCGCAATCAAGATGATCGCGATGCGGCGCCGGCGTGTCCGCCGCTCGGCGGCGACGGCAGGGCCCCAGACAGGTGGCGGAACTGTCGACGGAGGTGGCGCGAACAACGACTCGATCTGTTGGGGGGCGGGTGCGATCGCCACCGTCCTGTCCGCGGCCGCCGCCACCGCCGCCGCCGCTGCTGGTGCTATCGCAATCGTCCGCTCGACGCCGGCGGTGGCCTTCGTGCCGAGCGCTTGGCCCAGAGCGTTTACGAACTGCTCGCACGTCGCCCATCGCGATCCGGGCTCCTTGGCCATGCCGCGCAAGATGACGGCGTCGACCTTTTCGTTCAGCTGTGGGTTGACGCTGCTCGGCCGGGCCGGTTCCGAATGCACGTGGGCGTACAGCAACTCGATCACACCCAGGCCTTCGAACGGGATCGATCCCGTGAGCATCTCGTACGCGATGGTCGCCAGCGAATAGCGATCCGCGGCCGGCCCAACCTCGTGGCCCGTAACCTGCTCCGGCGCCATGTAGGCAGGGGTGCCGGTGGTGACGCCGGTGAGGGACTGCAGCGATGAGCCCTGGAGCAGCTTCGCCAGGCCAAAGTCGGCCAGCACCAGCGTCTCGTCCTTTTCGAGCAGCACGTTGGCCGGCTTCACGTCGCGGTGCACGATTCCCTGGGCGTGCGCATAGTCGAGGCCCGCGGCGATACCGTGAAGGAACCTCATGACCGTGCCCCAGGGCAGGGGACCGTTGTTCATCCTGCCGGCGAGGTTTCCACCCGGAACGAACTCGACGATCATGTACGGTGTCCCCTCGTACTCGCCGAAGTCGAAGACGTTCAGGATGTTCGGATGCCTCATGCGGGCGATGGCCTGCGCCTCGTGCCGGAATCGCGCGATCGAGTCGCGGTCGGGCGAAATCGCATGCATGACCTTGACGGCGCCGGTGCGGTCGAGCTGGGCGTGGTAGGCGCGATAGACGCTGCCCATCGCTCCCTCGCCGATGAGCTCCAGGACCTCGTACTGCCCTAACTTGGTTCCTGTTTCGATCGGCACGGGCCACTGATTATGAGGTTCGGTGCCTTCGTGCCAACCGGCTTAACGGTCTGCCTTCCAACCTCCACCGCCGCCATTTCTAACCGCCACTACGCCGGCAAGGATGGACAGCGCAATCTCCCCCGGCGTCGACGCCCCGATGTCCAGGCCCACCGGGCTCTGGATGCGCGCGATGACGTCCTCGGCCACGCCCTTGGCGCGCAGCGCCTCCAGGTGGTGCCCCGTGTGTCGGCGGCTGCCGACCAGCCCTATGAAGTGCGGATGGTAGGGCAAAAGTGTCTCGAGGGCCTGGACAAGGTCGGGTGCATCGTGGTCGGTGTGCACGGCGAAAACCTCGGACCCCAGAGCCGCCGGCAGGTCGTCAAGAGACCCGACCGCCTTGGGCCAGTCGGCGCCTGAGAGCCGCTCCGCCCGAGTCTCGACCAGCACGGTTCGGAAACCAGCCTCGGGCGCCAGCCGCAACAGTGACCCGGCCACTGGCGTGGCGGCGAACACAACAAGGGTTGGAGCCGGCGCATGCGGCTCGATGTAGGCCTCGATCGAGCCCAGCTCGTGCTGGTAGGTGCGCAGGACAGGCGTCCCCCCCGCCGCGATGCCAGCGGCATCGGCCAGCGCCGCCGCGTCGAACTCGCTGCAGCCGAGGGTTCCGGCGAGCGTCGCCGTCCGCGACAGCACGAGCTTGGCGCCGGTCTGAGATGGCGGTTGGCCACCGATCCTGATCACTGTTGCCAGCAGGACCTCCTCTCCCAGGGAGATCCGCCGCGCCAGCTCCTCCTCGACGCTAGGCACTGACGCCGGTGCGCGCAAGCACTGTGGAAAGGATCGCGCGCGCGCGCGAGACCTCGTCCTCGGTGGTGGCATAGCCGGTGGTAAGCCGCAGGCTGCTCAGCGCCGATTCCAATCCCAGGCCCATCGCGAGCAGGACGTGCGACGGATCGAGCGACCCCGATGCGCATGCCGAGCCGCTTGACGCTGCGACCCCCGCCAGGTCGAGAGCCAGCAGGACGTCCTCGCCACGCCGGTCCGCGAACGAGCACGTTGCGAAGTTGGGCAGTTGCGCCTCGCCGCCCGTCAAGCGACCGCCCATCTGTTGCAAGAGCTGGCGCAACATGGCAGATTGCGCACCCGCAACTCGAGCGCGGTCGTTGCGGTCACGAACGCAGACGCTCAGCGCAACTGCGATGGCGACCGCTCCGGACACGTCCTCGAAGCCGGCCCGCCGTCCCCATTCCTGCGGTCCGCCATACAGCAACGGATCCAGGCGCACGCCCTCCCTGACCAACAGGATTCCGCCGCGGCCGGCACCGAGCTTGTGCCCGCTGAATGAGACAAGATCGGCTCCAGGCGGGATTGGCATCCACCTGGGCCCGGCGCCGGCATCGACATGCACGATCGCCCCCAGCTCGTGCGCTCGAGCGATCACGTCAGCCACGGGCTGGACGGTCCCAACCTCATTGTTGGCGAGGCCGATCGACACCAGTGCCGCACCCCGCGGGACGGCATCAGCGTCCGCTCGCGCGGAGCCGTCGACCCCTGCCACCACGACCGGGTGACCCTCGGACTCCAGGCGGCGTGCCGCTCCGAGCACGGCCTGATGCTCGGCCGCCCAGGTCACCACGAGGCCGCTCTTGGTTAGGCGGCGAGCCACGCCGAAGAGCGCCAGGTTGATGGACTCGGTACCCGACGACGTGAAGGTGATTTCAGTCCGGTCGGCACCGAGCGCTGCGGCCGCGCTGTCGCGCGCGCGATCGAGCGCGGCGCGTGCAGAGCGTCCCTCGGCGTGGAGGCTCGATGGATTTCCCCCCGACAGGTCGCGCAACGCCAGAGCAACCTCGCCCATGACGGGCGCGGATCCAGCGTCGTCGAGGTAGATGCGGCTCACTCCATGAGTGCCGGCAACGCGGCGCTTACGGGTTAGCCGCGGCTGTGGTCGGGCTGTTGGATGAGCTCGGTCAGGGTGCCCTGGAATCTCTTGAGCATGAGATGGAGGTCGATGATCTCGTCGACGCTGATCGGCTCTCGAGCCGCCACCGGCTCGGTTGCGGTCTCCGCATCAATGCTCTCGATCTCGTCGACGCCGCCGCCGGCGATGGCGAGAACGACGATGAACGTGACCTGGCATTGCGCGCACGTGACCTGAAGATGGAAACGCTCCTCCTCGTGACTGAGGACCTGGACATCGCAACCCTTGAGGCTGCGCCCGCACACCGGGCAGTTGTAGAACCGCGCTCGGTCGCGGATGAACTCGATGATGCTCATCGCAACGCCATCTTACGCCGCTAACGCCGGCCTTCGATGCAGGTGCAACCCTGAGGGCCGACCTCCGCTGCGTGCACGGTGCCCGCCGGCAAGACCATCCGGTCCCCAGCGTTCAGCTCGAGGCGCCTGCCCGTGCCTGCGAGCACGAAGGTGATCGAGCCGTTGACGCAATAGAGCACCTTCTCGTAGCCATGACTGTGGGGGGCGTACCGGTCACCCGGACCGTTCGCCCACGAGTAACAGTCGCTCGCCTCGTTCCGTAGCCTGGTCATGAGGTCCTCGGAGGTGGCCACCGGCACGATTCTAAGATGGCGGTTATGAAGCCTCGATTCCTGGCTGACTGCAACGTCGGGCGCCTAGCGCGTTGGCTGCGTGCGCTGGGATACGACGCTTCGTATCACACGCGCATCGAAGACGCCGAGCTGGTTCGCGAGGCAGCCGCCGAAAGCCGTGTGGTGCTCACACGCGATCGGGACCTGACCAAGCGGCGGGTGATCCAGAGCGGTGTCGTCCGCGCCATTCTCATTCGCGATGACGACGTCACCAAGCAGCTCCGCCAGGTCTTCGCGGAACTAGGCCTCGAGCTGAAAGAGGCTCTCACGCGCTGCATCGAATGCAACGCGGAACTGCAGCCGCGCGTGCCCTCGACAGTTGCCGAGCGCGTCCCGCCGTACGTGCGCGTGACGCAATCGCGCTATTCCGAGTGCCCGAACTGCGGCCGCATCTACTGGGCGGGCACGCACTGGCAGCGCATGCGCGAGGTGCTCGCGGGGCTGTGAGAGATATCCTGCGCCGGCTGCTCGCGGGCGAGCTCAGCGAGGACGAGGCCGTCGCTCAGCTGCGCACGCTGCAGCTGCAGGAGCTGGGCGGTCGCGCGCGGCTCGACCTCGGCCGCTTCCTGCGGCGCGGTCTGCCTGAGGTGGTCCTGGCGAGCGGCAAGTCCCCCGCGGACGCAGCCCGGCTGGCGGTGGCGATGGCCGAGCGCCAGGGCCAGGGCCTGATCAGCCGAATGTCTGATTCGCATCGAATGGCGCTCAGCGGCGCCGCTTCCGCCGCCGGGATGGACGTGATCGATTACTCGGACTCGGCTCGAGTGATTCGCCGAGGATTCACCCCGGAGGCCGTGGCTGGCAAAGTCGGCCTGCTCACCGCGGGCACCTCCGACGTGCGCGTGGCTGATGAAGCCAGGATGGTCGTGGAGGCGTGTGGGCTCGCGGCGCGACTGGAAGCTGACCTGGGGGTGGCGGGTCTGCATCGGTTTGTCGGCCCGCTGGCATCGACGCTGGAGTGGGGCGCCGACGTCGTCATCGTCGCTGCGGGCATGGACGGAGTCCTGCCCGGCCTTGTCGCCGGTCTCATCGATGCACCGGTGATCGGGCTACCCGTCTCGACTGGCTACGGTCGTGGCGGCGCCGGTGAGGCGGCGTTGAGCACGATGCTGCAGTCGTGCTCGACCGGGCTCGTCGTCGTGAACATCGACAACGGCGTCGGCGCCGGTGCAGCTGCAGTGTTGATTGCTCAGCCGCGCCTGCGTGGACGCAGCCAGGCGACGATGGCGAACACGATCGCGCCGACTATCAGCAAGCCGAAAAAGATCGGGAACGCTGCGCGCGACAAATCGGCTCCAGCGACAAGGCTGAACGATAGAGCCGCGACGAGGACCACCAAGCCAACGCACGCCAGCAGCCACGGAAAGCCCCCGCGCCGGCGGCCGTAAAACAGCAGCCACAACGTACCGGGCTTCTTCTTCGGCTCGCTCATACCAGGCCAGGCAGCTCAGCCAATGAGGCGATGGTTGGGATGCCATCGGGGGGAGCCTCTGCCGCGTGCGCAGTGCAGATAAGCGCCCGCATGCCGACCGCGCGCGGGCCCTCGTAATCTTCGCGAACGCGATCGCCCACGAACAACGCCCTGCCGGCGGCGACTCCGGTGGCTTCGAGCGCCGCGAGGTAAATCTCAGGCGCGGGTTTGCGACGGCCGAACTGGCTGGAGAACAGCACCGCGTCCATCAGCTGCGCGATCCCATTGGACGTCACCTGCCGCAGCATCATCGCCGGGGGGAAGGGCGCGTTCGAGCACACGGCGCGTTTGATGCCATGCGCCTTGAGCCACGAAAGAGTTTGCATGGCATCAGGATCGACACGCACGGCGCGGTCCCAGCACTGCTGCTCGGCGTCGAGAATCTCGTGGAGCAGCTCGTCAGGGAGGTCGAGCCCAGCCCGGCGCCAGGTATCTCGATACACGTCCGCATAGGCGACTTCGTCTTCGCCCGGGCTCTCGATGTGCTCTTCGAGCGGCATGAGGACGTCGCGTATGAGTGCATCGGCGGCTGGGGCCGGAGCGCCCAGTGCTTGCTCGATGCGTGGGCGAAAGCGTTCCAGCACGCCTAGCAGGTCGTCCGTCGGGTAGTCGAACGTGACCAGTGTCCGGCCGTAGTCGAAGAGCACCGCGTCAACTCCAGCCATCCGCATATCCTGAGCGCGTGCCCAACGCGAAAAGGTTGACTCACCTCGACGAACACGGCGCCGCGCGGATGGTTGACGTTGCCGAAAAGCCCGCGACCGTGCGCGATGCGCTCGCCGAATGCCTCGTGCGGATGGCGCCGGAGACTCTGCGAGCAGTCCAGGAGGGTACGGCCGCCAAGGGCGACGCGATCCAGGTGGCGCGGGTGGCTGGCATCATGGCCGCCAAGCGCACCTCTGATCTGATCCCGCTCTGCCATCCCCTGCCCTTGTCAAGCGTGACGCTCGATTTCGAGTTCGTGCCGGGCGCTGTCCGCGTACTCGCGCGGGCGCGGGTCGTCGGCCAGACGGGCGTCGAGATGGAGGCGCTGACGGCCGCCGTGGTCGCCGGCCTGACCCTCATCGACATGACAAAAGGCATCGAGCGGGGGGTGTCGATCGAGTCGGTCAGGTTGCTCGAGAAGTCCGGGGGCCGTTCCGGGACGTGGAAGAGAGCCACAGCGAAAGCCAAGCGTTGAGCAAAGCCCACGTGATCACGGTCAGCGATGGCGTCTTTCACGGCCATCGCGAAGACAAGAGTGGCCCAGGTCTGGTCAGCCTGTTGAGAGGCGGCGGGTTCGAAACGGGCGAACCCGAGATTGTGCCTGACGAGGTTGGGCGAATCGCGGAGGCGATCGAGACCGCGGTCACCCGCGGCGCCGCCATCGTCGTCACCACAGGTGGGACAGGGCTCGGCCCGCGGGACGTCACGCCCCAGGCGACCGCATCGCTCATCGAATATGAGGTGCCAGGGATCGCGGAAGAGATGCGGCGCGTCGGGCTCGCGAGCACCCCCATGGCCGCGCTTTCGCGTGGACTTGCAGGAAAGCGTGGTCAGGCGCTAGTGATCAACGTGCCTGGAAGCTTCAAGGGGGCCACCGAGTCGCTCGAGGCGGTGATGCCAATGCTCGGCCATGCCGTCAACCTGCTGCACGGCGACACCGCCCACTGACAACGCCCACATGAACTCAACGCTGACCTCGGTCAGGGCGCGGGCGCGGACGAGACCATCCTCGGTTTCGTGGCCGGCGCAACCCAACCCGTGGCCGGAAGGTGAGTGACAGCACAAGCATCGAACAGCTGCACGAGCTCAAGGAGCTTCGCGAGCTGGAAGCCCTGCTGGCTGGGATCTGGGAGCGGCCTGACGAACCGCCGATCGGTATCGAGATGCTTCGAGCACTTTCCCATTCGGGCAATTACGTCGCCGGCGCCCGCGTCGAAGGGCGGTTGGTGGGTGGCCTGGTGGGTTGGCTTGGCGCGAGGACGGCGCGCGAACTTCACCTGCACTCCCACATCCTCGGCGTGGTTGCCGACAGTCAGGTCGCCGGTATCGGGTTTCGTCTCAAGCAGGATCAGCGTCGCTGGTGCCTGGACCGCGGAGTCAAGACGGCCGAGTGGACGACCGATCCCCTGGTGCGCCGCAACGCCTATTTCAACCTGACCAAGCTGGGCGCCCGCGCCGGCGCCTACCTGGTGAATTTCTACGGCGCGATGATCGATGGCCTTAACGCCGGGGAAGAGTCCGACCGGCTTCTGATCACATGGGAGCTTGACTCCCCGCAGGCTCGGTCGGCAGCCGAAGGAGACGCCGCCGAGCCTGATGTCGATGGCCTGATCCGAGTAGGGGCAGCGGTGGCGCTTGCGGTCGGAGCAATGGGCGAGCCGGTGGCGGGCGCAGTGGCGCACGCGCGCGTCCTTATATGTCAGGTGCCCCCGGACATCGTGGCGATCAGGCACCAGAGCCCTGCGATCGGGCATGCCTGGAGGCTCGCCTTGCGGCGCGTGCTGTCGGGCGCCCTGGAGGCCGGATACGAGGTCACGGCCGCCACACGGAATGGCTGGTACGTGCTGGAGAGCATCGGCCCCGAATAGACTCACTCATATGCTCGCTGTCGGGGACAAGGCGCCGGACTTCAAGCTGCCGACCACCGGCGGTCACGAGCTCACGCTCGGCGAGGCGCTCGAGAAGCACAAGGCGCTGGTCTTCCTTTTCTATGTGCTCGACTTCACGGGTGGTTGAAGGACCGAGCTGACCGAGTTTCGGTCTAGGCACGAACAAGCGGTGGCAGATGGGATCGGCATCTACGCCATCAGCGTCGACTCGGTGTTTTCGCACGAGGCGTTCGCCAAGGAGCTGGGCGGCATTCCGTATGAGCTGATTGCCGACTTTGAGCGGACGATGGTCACCGACTACGGCGTGAGGCGCGATGACGTCGCCGGGTACAAGGGCATGGCCAAGCGCGCGGTGTACGTGATCGACCACGCCGGCATCATTCGCTGGGCCTGGGAACGTTCGAAGGATGAGCCGCTGCCCGACTACGACCTCGTGCTCGCGGAGGCCAAGAAAGCCACAGGGACTGCCTCGGACTCCTAGCCGGCTTCACCGCGAAGCGTCTCGAGCGCGGCGGCGAGCGTCTGACGCATCTTCTGAGCTCGCGCCACTGTGATTTCAGCCAATTGCAGGTCGTGGCCGGGCAGGAGCTGGGCGGCGATTGGGAGCGAGGCGCTGACGACGGTGGCCACCACCGGGTAGCCCCCGGCGGTCTGGTGGTCGGCCATCAGCAGGATGGGCAGGCCGCCCGGCGGCACCTGCACCGCGCCCGCTACCAGGCCAAACGACAGCAGCTCGGGGCCCGTCGTGCCGAGCTTTGGACCGTCGAGCCGATAGCCCATGCGGTCCGAATCACGCCCGACCTCGTAAGGAGACTGGAACAGTTGGCGGCGGCTCTCCGGGTCGAGCCGTTTCAGATGTGGCCCGGCGACTGCATGCAGCGTGTGATCGCTGTAGGCAGGTCGCAGGTGCTCAGACATGCTGCGGCCCGCGACTCCTGGCTTTCTCGCTTTCCCCGCCGCGCTCAAGACGTCGCCGGCCTTCAGCGGTCGTCCCTGCTGGCCGCCTCTCGCCGTCATCAGGTTGGTGGACAGAGAGCCCAGCCAACGGTCCGCGGCGAAGCCGCCCGCGATCGCGATATACGTGCGTGCGCCTTGTCGCCGGCCGGCGAATGTCAACCTGTCGCCCGGTCCGAGCAAGAGGCTGGTCCACAGCGGCGCCGCGGCGCCGTTGACACGCGGATCGAGGTCGGCTCCGGTGATCGCGATCAGGCACGTCTGCTCAGCCAGCAGAGCCGGCCCGAGCAGCGTGCACTCGAGCGTGGCGAGCCCCGGATCGTTGCCGACCAAGAGGTTGGCGGCGGAGTGGGCGAATCGGTCCATGGCGCCACCTGGCTGCACGCCGGCGGCGATGGCGTTGAGACGCCCCAGGTCTTGCACTGTCGTCAGAAGACCGGCTTTCTCCACCTGGAGAGCTGGAATCACGGTTGCGCCGAAAAGAACTTCACGCGGTCACCAGCGCGAAAAAGGCAAGGTGGATCGGAATCGGGCAGGAAGACCTTCACGCTCGTGCGCCCGATGAGGTGCCAGCCGCCCGGGCTGGGAAGCGGGTAGACGCCAGATTGCCGGCCGGCGATCGCCACCGAGCCGGCGGGCACCTGCGTCCGGGGCACGTCGCGGCGCGGCAACTCGAGCTCTTCGGGGAGGGGCCCGAGGTAAGCCCACCCGGGGACGAAGCCGACAAGAAAGACGCGGTAGATCGGTCGCGAATGGATCTCGATGATCTTCTCGCGAGAAAGCTGGAGCCTCTCAGCCACCTCGGCGATGTCCGGCCCGTCGTAGGTGACAGGGATGCGGTGCAGCCGGCCTGGTTCGTCCATCGGCGGGCGCTTGGCAGCCAACCTCTTGATCGCGGCGGCCAGCGATTCATGAGTCGCCAGCTCAGGGTCGAAGTGGACGGTGACGCTGGCATATCCCGCGATCGCCTGGCGCACGTCGCGCCGTTTCTTCAGGCCAGCGGCCAGCGCGATGGCCCGCGTATTGATCGCCGTATCCAGCCGCGTGCTGAGCTCAGCCAGCAGCGCGGTGTCGCCCAATGGTTGGATTCGCACCTGTCAGACCGTCGCGCTGGGCGCGCTGTGAAGCCCGGCTGTGGCATGTGCGCTGACCAGGATCGCGTAGAAGATGCCCGGCACGACACCAACGCACAGGAGTCCGATACAAGCCACACCCAGAGCCCACGCGGTGACGATGGCGGCGGCCGCGAGATTCCAGGTGGCGAAATCGCACCTGAGGCTTCGAAGCCCGGCCGGCACATCGAAGAGGTCAGCAGGCCGGCCGCTCAGTGCAAATCGGTTGGTGGCATGCGGCATCAATAGGAGCATGACAAGCCCCCACGGCAACGCGAGGATGAAGGCGGCGGCCAGCTCCGCGTAAAACCGGGACACGTTGGCGTCGCTCACCCGCCACAGATGAACGCCGCCTATCAGTCCGGACAGCGGACCGAGTGCAATCGCGAATGGTGCTGTGACGAGCGCGACGGCAAGCGCGACCCAGAATCCGTCAGCGAGCAGCCGGCGCGATGGCGCCCACGGCGGCAGGTCTGCTCCCGGATCCACCGCAGCCGAACGGGTGGCCGCCACCGCGTAGCCCAGAAGCGGTATGAAGGCGATTGGCAGCAGGACGACCATCGCGATGCCGATCAACCACCTGGACCGCCACTCGCCTCGAAACGGCCAGGCGAATGACGCCGCAACGAGGCTCACGAGGCAACCTTAAGGTGCGCTCCCCAAGTCGATAACGCCGCGGCGCACCGCGCCGATCACCGCCTGCAGCATGGTGTGGACCTGCAGCTTTTCGATCACGTGCCTTACGTGCCATTCGACTGTGTGCGGCGCAATGCCGAGGCGGCGTGACATCGCGGCGGTGTTGAGGCCCTCAGCCATCAGGACCAGGACCTCCATTTCCCGGCCTGTGAACAGTGCAGCCAGCCGTTCGCCTTCCTCGTGCTTTGCCGTTGCGATGCGCTGCCGGGCGATGGCTTTGGCGAAGAGCGAGCCGTTGATGAGCACGTCGCCCCTGCCCGCCCTCCTGATGGCCTCGACGATCTGGTCGGCTGTCGCGGCCTTGGTCAGGTAACCGCTGGCGCCAGCGTCGATCGCATCGAGAAGCGCAGTCTCTGAATCGTCCGCGCTGTGGAACACGATCGCGATGTTGGGAGCCTGGGCGCGAATTTGGATCGCCGCCGCGGGGCCACCCATGTCGGGAAGGTGGAAGTCCATCAGAACGACGGCCGGCGCTTCGTGTAGAGACAGGCGGACGGCGTCGGCGCCGGTTCGGGCAATGCCACACACCGCCAGGTCAACTTCGGTTCTCAGGATGCCGGCGATCGCGGCCGCTAGGAGGGGATGGTCCTGGACGACGAGCACTCGCAACCCAGCGTTCGGGGCTTCCTCATTGCACTTAGGAGGTTCCAATTCTCTGGCGGATTATATAACGATGCGTACCGTATTGCAACATTAAATATCGGGTTGCCTTGTATTAGAATTGTCAGATTGACAGTGGAGCCTCGCCGACCCGGCCGACCGCGCGATCCACGCCTTGATGAGGCGCTGTTGGCGTGCGGTCTGGCCGTGATCCTCGAACGCGGCTACCACGCGGCCACGGTGACTGAGATTGCAAGGCGGGCCGGCGTCGGCACGCCGGCGATCTACAGGCGCTGGCCGACGAAGGTGGAGTTCGCAATGGAGCTGATGGAGCGTGTGTCCGAGCCGGAGCCAATCCCTGAAACCGGTTCGATCCGCGATGACCTCGTCTCGTTCATGGCCCTCAGGCTGCGGACCTGGTCGGCGCCGTTGTTCCGGCAACTTGTATTCCCGGCGCTCCTCGAGGGGCAGGCCGAGGGGACATTGGCGATTCAGATGCGAGAACGGTTCATCCAGTACCGACAGGCCTTGGGGGCACGTATAAGACGGTCGGTCGAATCTGGCGAACTACGAAGCGACACGAATCCAGACCGCCTGATCGACCTGTTGATGGGCACCATCACGATGCCGATGCTGTTCTTCCGGGAAGTGCCGACTCCCGAAGATGCGCAGTCGATCGTCGATCAAGTCTTGTCAGGCTACTCGGTGCACGGCCGCGTCGTGGACCGCCAGTCAAGCACTGAGACATCCAATTCCCCGGGCCTGGAATAGCGATGGCCTGCCGCGACCTTCTCATCAGCGATGGCTGACTCGAGGCCGATCGCCTGCACGCTTTCGAAGGACGACCTCCGTGACCGTGCGGGCGCCTGGGTCAAGTTGCTGGCCAGCGGCTTCGTGCGCCGCGACGTGGTGCCGGGCGGCATCCGGCTTACGGCCGAACCAGGCGCTGCAGCTTCGCTCCTGGAGCTGATCGAGCTGGAGCGAGATTGCTGTGCCTGGATTCAATTCGAGGTCCACGACGGAGCGGTTGTCACGATGACCGCCGATAGTGAAGGCGAGGCGGTCCTCGCCGAGATGTTCAAACCCCTCTAACCTCCTACATCGTGCCCCGCACCGAAGGTGAGGCCGTGCTCAGCCAGCGCGCGCTTAATCGCGCCCTGCTGCAGCGGCAGATGCTTTTGCGGCGCACGAACCTCACAGCCGCAAAAGCGATCGAGCGCCTCGTCGGCATGCAGGCGCAGGTGCCGAGTTCACCCTACATCGGGCTGTGGTCGCGCCTGGTGGGCTTTCATCCCGACGACTTGAGCCGGTTGATCGGCTCCCGGCGCGCGGTGCGCATGTCCCTGATGCGCTCCACCATCCACCTGGTTACAGCTCGCGACTGTTTTGCGCTGCGGCCCGTGATGCAGCCGGTGTTGGAACGAGGCCTGTATGTCGGCAGCCCATTCGGCCGCCAGGTCAAAGGTGTCGACATCGCGGCTTTGCTGGCGGCGGGCAGGGCGGCGCTGGACGAGAAGCCGCGAACTACGGCTGAAATGCGCAAGCTGCTGGCCAAGGCGTGGCCTGGCTATGACTCCAACTCGCTGGCCTACGCAGTTCGCTCCCTGCTGCCGATGGTGCAGGTGCCACCGCGTGGCTTGTGGGGAGGACAAGGCCTCCCCACCTACTCGACTGCCGAGACCTGGCTTGGCCGGCCGCTAGGTGCAGATACTTCGCCCGATGCGATGGTCGTGCGCTACCTGAGGGCCTTCGGGCCGGCCACGATGGCCGACATCCAATCGTGGTCCGGTCTGACCAACGTGCGCCTTGTGGTCGAACGGCTGCGACCGCGCCTGCGGACATTCCGAGATGAAAAAGGCCGTGAGCTGCTCGATGTGCCGGGCGGCTTGTTTTGCGACCCCGACACCGAGGCGCCGCCGCGCTTCCTTCCCGACTACGACAATGCGCTGCTTGCACACGACGACCGCAGCCGGGTCATGGCGAGAGAGCATCGCGGCCTGATCGGCCGCCCAACAATTCTCGTCGACGGTTACGCGCTCGGCGGCTGGAAGGTCACAAAGGAAAAGAACGCGGTCACGCTGGCGGTGGAGATGCTCAAGCCGCTTTCAAAACAAGAGGTGAGGGCGATCGAGATCGAAGGCGATCAGCTCCTGGACTTCATCGCAGCGGACGCAACGGTCAGGAATATCAGGTTCGCCAGATGAGCTCGGTGCCGGCTAGCCGCCGGTTGGGTGCTGGGCGTGCTCTGAAGGTTCAACGTCGGGCGCCGGGCCGCCGCCGGCGTATTGGTCGTTGACCTGCACCACCTCTTCGCCCGGCGCTTGATCGCTGCTGGTCGGCTTGGCAGTTGGCTGAGACTCTCTTGGTTTCCGTTTGCGCGCCATCACCCCAACCGTACAACGGGCGTAAATGTCAGCGCTTGATCCGAACTTGAAACTCGTCGCCGGCGGCTGTGACCTCGACGTCACCCGCGCGCAGGCGCATTCCGTCCTCGAGCCGCGTGGCGACGATGGCGCCTTCGTAAATCAGCTCCTCGAAGTGCTCTCGGCCCTTGCCTCCCATCCGCACGACGACCCCTCCAGGGCTGCGCCAAACGCCATTGCCAACGGCTTTGAAGCCGCCGGTGGCCAATTCTCCGATCTGATGAGGCGGCGGTAGCGGCGGTTCAACCTTCGGCCGGTTGACAGGTTTCGCCGCCTGGTCTGAATCGGCGACGGGCCGCGGTGCCGGCTTGCGGAAGCGAGCCTGCTCCAGCGACAGCCGAAGCAGCTCAGAACCTTCCTCCTGCTCAAAGAAGGCCGATGAGATCCGGCTTGCATCGCGAGAACGGCGAATGCAGTTGGCGCAATCGGCGTCGGTCTCGACGGCCGCGTACGTGCTGGCCGCCAACGTTTGCCCACACAGCGTGGTGACAGGGCCACTCCGCGGGACGCGTGGTGTGAGGTGGATGCGACCACCGCTGTTGCGGCGGACCGACTCGAGCCGGATTCCTGACACGCTCACCGCTCCGACGATAGCGCTAAGTCAGCGCGGTGGGCCGTCGACTAGAGCAGCGACTCGATCGCCTTGACGACCTCAGCGGATTGGGGCTCCACCTTGGAGCGGAACCTGCGGACCACATGACCGTCCTTGTCGACCAGGAACTTCTCGAAGTTCCAACCGACCTTGCCGGCCTTGCCGGCGTCGTCCGGAAACTGGCTCAGGATCGCGTAAAGGGGGTGCTGATTGGACCCTTTCACATCGAGCTTGGCGAACATCGGGAACGTCACGCCGTACTTGTCGCTGCAGAAGCTCTGAATCTCCTCGGCGCTGCCCGGCTCCTGTCGAAAGAACTGGTTGCAAGGAAAGCCCAGGACTGTGAAGCCCTGCTCCGAGTAGCGGTCCTGCAATGCTTGGAGGCCACGGTACTGTGGCGTGAACCCACATCTCGAAGCGGTGTTGACGGCGAGTACGACCTTGCCCGCGTAAGCGCCGAGGCTTGCAGGCTTGCCGTTCAGCATTGGCAGCTCGATCTCGTGGATCGAGGGCGTCTGGGTTTGACTCATGACAACTGGAATTGACACCTCGGCGGCGCTATTCCCGGCCTGTTCGGGCAGCGAACAGGAACGCCATCAGCATCACGACCGCGACCGCGGACAGAACGGCGGGTGCCCCCGCGATCCCGAACCATCCGATCGCGACGCCAATCGCCGGCGGGATGACGCCCCCACCGACCATGGTTGCCGGAAACATCCAGGAGGTGGCGCGTGAGTCTCCAGGCCTCAGCTTGGCCAGCCATACCAGCGCGGTTGGAAAGATGGGCGCGATGACAAAGCCCGTGACGATGAATGCGATCGGAGCAGCGTGTCCGTTCAATGCCACCAGCAGAGCTACTACTGCTACGGCCGCGCCCGAGATGATGACCAGCCGCGGGGGCACCCGGTCTGGAATGAGTGCTGCAAGCAATCTCCCGATTGCCAGGGCCAGCCAGAAGCCCGACGTGACCGAGGCAGCATCGAGCGAGCCAAAGCCCACAGCCTCGAGGTCCGAAGGCATCCATCCGCCGACACCGGTTTCGACGCCCACATAGAAGATGAAAGCCACGACAAAGATGACGACGAGGGCGTCCAGGCGGCGTGAACGCGGTCGTGCGTCCCCATTACGGACGGACTGTTGACCCACGTACGGCAGCCGGCCCCGAATACCGGCCACTGCCGGCAGCAGCACGGCGGCGAGCGCAGCGGCCGCTCCGTACAGCTGAGTCAAATGGTCCTGGCTCAGCCTCGAGATCAGAATCGGCCCGGCGACGGAGCCAAATCCGTAAGCGCTGTTCAGCACGTTGATCAACGCCGACCGCCGCGGTCCCACGCTGTGGGCGACGAGCTGGTTGAGGCCGATGTCGAGACCGCCGAAGCCCAGCCCGATCAGAAATACGGCAGCAAGGAAGGCGGGCCATGACGGGGCCAATGCCACCCCGGCGCACCCGACTACCAGGGCGGCCAAGGCCGCCCAAATGGCGGTGCGGCCGTGGATGCGCTTCATTGCCCACATCAAGGCGAACACGCCGACCAAAGCGCCGGAGAAGTGGGCGCTGAACACGGCACCGGCTTCGGGCAGGGTGATATCGAAGCGACGTACGAGGTGTTCGAGCAGCGTGCCGTAGGAAGCTGCAAGGGCACCGATGAGAAGGTAGGTCCCCGCCATGCCCGCCAGCGCGGTCTTCGGAAGGATCACAGGATCCGCGCTGCGATTCAGCGACGACCCGTCCGCGACATGAGCCATCGCAACATGGTGACGGGAAGCGCGTCCAGGATTCGGCCGAGGCCACCCCTATCATCGAGGTCGATGCCGATCAAGGTGCTGGCTTTCGATGGCGACGACACTCTCTGGCACAACGAGTCGCGCTTCAATGTCACCCAAGGCGAGCTGCGCGAGCTGGTGCGCCGGCACGTGCCCGATGCTGACGTCGACGGTCATCTCTTCGAGGTCGAGATGCAGAACCTGACTCTGTACGGCTATGGAATCAAGGCGTTCACGCTGTCGATGCTGGAGACTGCAATCCAGCTCACCGGCGGGCGGATTCCAGCGGCTGACCTAGAAGTCATCCTCGGCTGGGGCAAACAAATGCTCACCGCGCCGACCGAGCTGCTGGACGGCGTCGAAGAGGCGCTGCGCAGCGCCGGCGAGCACTACTCGCTGCTCCTGGTCACCAAGGGCGACCTGTTCGACCAGGAGAGCAAGCTGGCGCGGTCAGGCTTGGCCGAGATGTTCTCGGGAGTTGAGATCTTGAGCGACAAGACCGTCGACTCCTACCTTTCATTGCTGAACCGCCGGGACATTACGCCGGACGAATTCGTGATGGTCGGCAACTCGCTCCGCTCGGATATCGCGCCTGTGGTCACCTTGGGCGCCAGGGCTGTGCACATCCCATACCCCTGCACTTGGAATCACGAGCAGTTGCCGGCCGAGTCGCTGCCGCCTTCCGGCTGGTATCGGCTTGGTCGCATCGGCGCGCTGGCGACACTGTTGGAGACCATCGATCAGGCGTCAGCAAGGGAGGCCAGCAGTGGAGGCGCTTGAGCTCATCGCACGCAAGCGAGATGGAGGCGAGCACTCGGGCGGCGAGATCGCTTTCCTGCTCGACGCTTACGTGGCCGGCAAACTGCCCGACTATCAGATGGCCGCGTGGTTGATGGCCGTCTGCATTCGCGGCATGACGCGAGCCGAGACGCTGGCGCTGACACAGGCGATGGTCGCCAGTGGTGAGGTTTTAGACCTCTCGTCGATTCCCGGCTTCAAGGTCGACAAGCACTCGACCGGTGGCGTCGGCGACAAGGTGACCCTGATAGCAGCGCCGCTCGCCGCGGCGTGCGGCGTGGTCGTGCCCAAGCTCAGCGGCCGGTCTCTGGCTCACACCGGCGGAACGCTGGACAAGCTGGAGTCGGTTCCGGGAGTGACCGTCGATTTGGAGCCGGAGCGCTTTCTACGCCAGTTGCGAGACATCGGAATCGCAATCGCTGCCCAATCGGCCCGCATGGTGCCTGCCGATAAGGCGATCTACGCGCTGCGGGACGCGACGGCCACCGTGCCCTCGATCCCGCTGATCGCAGCGAGCGTGATGTCAAAGAAAATCGCCGCCGGCGCCGACGCGATCGTCCTGGACGTCAAGGCCGGGCGGGGGGCTTTCATGCCCGACGCCGAGCGGGCCACCGCACTGGCGACCGAGATGGTGCTGATCGGCGAGGGGGCCGGTCGCCGGACGGTGGCGCTGGTGACGGCGATGGACAGCCCGCTCGGACGTTGCGTGGGCAACGCCTTGGAGGTGGAGGAATCGCTCGCGGCACTTTCGGGAGGCGGGGAGGCCGAGCTCCGCGAGGTCGCGATCGCGGTCGCACGAGAGATGTGCCGGTTGGCCGGGGTGCCGAGTGACCCGGCGCAGGCTCTCACCACCGGCGCGGGTCGCGATCGATTTGAGCGGATGCTGCGAGCGCAGGGCGGGCGCCTGGAGGAGGGTCTTCCCCGCGCCGCCGCGCAGGCTCGATTGCGCGCAGACCGAGACGGCTGGGTGGCGAGGATCGACGCGCTGGAGGTCGGGCTGGCCTGCTTAGAGCTCGGGGTAGGGCGCACCAAGAAGGACGATGTGATCGATCCCGGCGCCGGCGTCGTGATCGAGGCCCAAGTAGGGGTCGAGGTCAGGACGGGCGACGTCCTCGCCATCGTTCACGGCCGCAGTGGCGAGGTCTGCGAGCGGGGAGTGGCCCGGTTGCGCACCGCCTGGCGGATCGCCTCCGATCCCGCGCGCCGATCTCCCCATGTGCTGTTCCGAGTCGACCTCGCCGGAGTTCACAGCGCGGGCTGAGCACTGCGCCAAAGCGGTGCTACGATGCGCGCGCTATACCAGTGCTCCGTTGGAGAGCCGGGTTCAGGGAGGGTCAGGAATGAGGGTTGTGGCCACTAAGCGTTGTTCGCTCGTTGTGGCGCTTGCGACCACCTTGGTGTTGGCGGCCTGCGGTTCGACTCCAACTACGTCAAACGCGGCCTTGTACCCGAATTTCAAGGCTTGCGTGGTCACCGACACTGGCGGTATCGACGATCGCTCGTTCAATGCGAGCGCCTGGCAGGGTGCGCAGAACGCGCAGAAGGACCTCGGTGTCAAGGCCAGCTACCTGTCGTCGACGAGCCAGAACGACTACGACCCTAACATCACTCAGTTCGAGAGCCAGAGCTGCGGCCTGATCGTCACCGTCGGATTCCTCATGGGCCCTATCACGCAGACGAAAGCGACCGCCGCTCCGACCCAGAAGTTCGCCATCGTCGATTACAACTACACACCGCCTCTCAGCAACGTGCTTGGCCTCATCTACGACACCAACCAGGACGCTTTCCTCGGCGGCTACCTGGCAGCTGGCATGAGCAAGACAGGCGCCGTCGGAACCTTCGGCGGTATCCAGTTCTCGACCGTGACGATCTATATGGACGGATTCGCTGCAGGCGTCTACTACTACAACAAGCAGCACGGCGCCCACGTCAAGGTATTGGGTTGGAATCCGGCCACGCAGAAGGGCACCTTCTCTGGTGATTTCACCAGCGTGGACAAGGGCCAGAGCATCACCACCGCGCTGATCCAGCAGGGCGCCGACGTGATCTTTCCGGTCGCCGGTAACGTCGGCCTCGGCGCCGCCGCGGCGGTCCAGGCCACCAACGGCACGGCGACGATGGAGTGGGTTGACACCGACGGCTGCATCAGCGCGCCGCAGTACTGCTCACTCTTCCTAACCTCGGTAACCAAGGGCATCGCGACCTCCGTGGAGGCAGCGATCAAGCAGGCCGCCAGCAACACCTTTGTGGGCGGTAACTATGAGGGGAACTTGGCCAACGGCGGCGTTGCCCTATCTCCCTACCACGATTTCGCCAGCAAGATACCGAGCGCGCTCCAGGGTGAGATCACCACGATCAAAGCGGGGATCATCAGCGGGACGATCTCGGTCGACCCGAAGACCTGGGCGTCGTACGCAGCCTCGTAGAGAGAACCAATGGGCGGCCGCGAGGTGAATATCCCCGCGGCCGCCACCGCCCGATCCGGCGCTGATTCCATCACGCTCGGCCTGAAGGGCATCACCAAGCGCTTCCCCGGTGTCCTGGCCAACGATCACATCGACCTGACCGTGGAGCCGGGCGAGATTCATGTGCTCCTGGGCGAGAACGGCGCAGGCAAGACCACGCTCATGAACATCCTCTACGGGCTCTATCAGCCGGACGAGGGCGAGATCTTGGTCAACGGCGTACCGGTGAAATTTCACAGCCCGAGCGACGCCATCCGCGCCGGGATAGGGATGGTCCACCAGCACTTCATGCTGATTCCTGTCTTCACGGTGGCCGAAAACGTGATGCTGGGTTCCGAATTGACGCGTTCGTTCGGCTTCCTCGACCACAGGCGGGCGCGCCTCGAGGTCCAGCGCTTGGGTCAAGAATTCGGGCTTGCCGTCAACCCTGACACGCTCGTCGAGTCGCTCTCAGTTGGTGCACAGCAGCGAGTCGAGATCGTCAAGGCCCTCTATCGGCAGGCCAGCGTTCTAATCCTCGACGAACCCACCGCTGTTCTCACTCCATCGGAGACGGAGGAGCTGCTGACGGTCATGCAGTCATTAAAACGAGCCGGTCGCTCGATCGTCTTCATCACCCACAAGCTCAGAGACGCGATGCAGGTGGCCGATCGCATCACCGTGCTTCGCGGTGGTCGCGTGGTCGGGGCCACTGTGCCCGCGAATTCCAGCGAGGGCGAGCTGGCGACGATGATGGTGGGTCACGCGATACGACTGCGAGTGGAGCGACCGGCCGCCAAGCCGGGCGCTGTCGTCCTGAGCGTGGCGGGGCTGACAGCCCACGACGACCGAGGCCAGATCGCGGTGGATGACGTGTCGTTCGACGTCCGTGCAGGCGAGATCGTCACGATCGCCGGAGTTCAGGGCAATGGTCAGACCGAGCTGGTCCGGGCGCTGATGGGCCTAGAGCCGGTGGTGGCTGGCCGGATCGTGGTTGGCGGCCACGATCTGACGTCGGCGTCGCCGCGTCAGACGCTTGATGCCGGTGTGGGCCATGTGCCTGAAGATCGCATCAAGGACGGCCTGATCGCGGACTTCTCGATCGCAGAGAACTTGGCGCTGGACGTCTACTACCTGCCTCCGTACGCGAGTGGTCCGATTCTCAACCCGACCGAGATGGTTCACAACGCCGAAGTGCGTATCCCTGAATTCGACATCCGCACACCCTCTGCCCTGACATCGGTAGGCACACTCTCGGGTGGCAATCAACAGCGAGTGGTGGTTGCCCGAGAGTTCTCCCGACCGGTGTCGCTGATGATCGCTGCTCAACCCACGCGCGGTCTCGACGTCGGCTCTATCGAGTACATCCATGAGCGAATCGTTCAGCTTCGAGATCGTGGCGCCGCAGTGCTGATCGTCTCCAGCGATCTGGACGAGGTGTTGGGTATGGGCGACAGGATCGCTGTCATGTTCAGGGGCCGCATGGAAGGACCGTTCGAGTCCGAGCAGTTGACCCGCGACGAGATTGGTCTGATGATGGCGGGCGCCACCACGGGGCGCAACGCTACATCCGGCGGCCAGCCGGGCGGCAATCTGTGACCCCCAAGCCCCAACCGCCGCCCGGCCGAAGCCGCGCCGGCTCCGCGCGCATGATCCTCCAGAGCGTGGTAGCTCCTCAGTCCACCACCTGGAATTCGATACTGGTGGTGCTGTTGGCTTTCGTCACTGCATTGGTGGTCAGTGCCGGCTTCGTGATCGCCTCCGACCCGACCGTTTTCGCCGCCCCTGACCCGCTTTCAGCACTCGGCAACGCGGGTGCCGCGGTAGTCAACGCCTATGGCGCGCTTCTAGCGGGAGCCATCGGCAACCCGTCCTCGATTCCGGCCGCCTTCAGCAGCGGCACCCCCAGCGGAATCGCTTTGGCTTTCTACCCGCTGTCCGAGACGTTGGTCGCGGCATGCCCACTGGTCTTCACCGGGCTCGCCGTCGCCCTCGGGTTTCGGGCAGGCCTATTCAACATCGGAGGCGAGGGCCAGGTCATCGCAGGCGGGTTGGCGGCGGGATACGTGGGTTTTTCAGTGCATGGGCTTCCGGGCATCGTCGAGCTGCCCCTGGCACTGGTCGCCGGCTTCGTCGGCGGCGGTTTGTGGGGCTTTGTGCCGGGCCTCCTCAAGGCCCGCACCGGAGCCCACGAAGTGATCTCTACGATCATGCTCAATTACGTCGCCATCTACCTGACCTACTACTTCCTCAACACCGCATTGTTCCAACGCCCGGGTCGGACCGATCCCATCAGCCGCGTGGTCGACACCGGTGCGATGCTGCCGAGCCTGGCCGGCGTCAACCTCAGGGTTCATGCGGGCGTCTTCCTCGCCGTGCTGGCTGCTGTCGCCGTCTACTTCCTGCTGTGGCGGACCGTTTTCGGATTTGAATTTCGCGCCGTCGGGTCCAATCCCGCCGCGGCTCGGGCGGCCGGGATCAACGTGGGACGCGTCGTCGTTCTGGCGATGACGCTGGCGGGCGGCCTCGCCGGACTGGCCGGTGCGACCCTCATCCTCGGCGTCCAGTTCAGTCTTACGCCCGGCTTCTCGTCTGGGCTCGGTTTCGACGGCATCACGGTCGCTTTGCTAGGACGAGGCAACCCCGCCGGCGTGGTGGCGGCGGCGCTCCTATTCGGGGGTCTGCGCGCCGGATCGATTCAGATGCAGGCCTCGACCTCCACACCCGTGGATCTCGTGCAAGTCATCGAGGCGCTCGTGATCTTGTTCGTGGCCGCGCCGGCTGTGATCAGGGCGATCTACAGGCTGCGCACCGCCCCGGTGTCGGTCACCCCGACCGTCTCGCCCGGCTGGGGGTCCTGAGCTCGAATGAGCGTCGCCGCGATCACGATCGGCGCGCGGATGGCGGTCTCTCGGCGGCGAACGCTCGGCGTTTTCTTCCTGGTCGTCGCGGCCGCGATGGCGGGACTCTTCGGGAGCAACGTCTCCGATTTAGTTAATGCCCATTTCGTGTTCAACCTCCAGACCTCCTCGGCCATCCACGTTCCGGACCTGGTCGTGCCTGTCCGCGCCACGGCTTTCGGTCTGGCTGCTGTATGTGCATTCCTCGGCGCAGTCCAGATCGTCCGCGGGTTCGAGCGCTGGGCCTATGTCGTCCTCGGCCTGGTCATCGCACTCTTCATCTTTGCGTTCCTCGCGTGGGCGGCACGGAGCTCCTCGCTCAGCCTGGTCGGCATGCTTCAGGGCACTCTGGTCCGGGCCACGCCGCTTACGTTGGGGGCGTTCTCCGGTCTGCTGTGCGAGCGGGCCGGCGTGATCAATGTCGCCATCGAGGGCCAGATGCTGGTCGGGGCCTTCTCGGCGGCGCTGGTCGCCAGTGCGACCAGCGATGCCGCCGCCGGAATCCTGGCGGGCATGCTGAGCGGCGGCTTGATCGCAGTCATCCTTGCCGTTTTTGCGATCCGATTCCAAGTCGACCAGGTGGTCGTGGGTATCGTCCTGGACCTCTTCTGCTTGGGTCTAACCGGCTTTTTATACGATCGCCTGATGGTCCCGTACCAGGCCACCCTGAACAGCGCCGCGGTGCTGCCACCGATCCCGATCCCAGTCCTGGCGTCGATCCCCGTCCTGGGCCCGATCCTCTTCGATCAGAACGTCTTCGTTTACCTCATGGTGGTATTGCTGGTGGTCATCCAGGTGATGCTTTTTCGCACCCGATGGGGCCTGCGCGTGCGCGCGGTCGGTGAACAGCCGCGAGCCGCAGACACGGCCGGCATCGACGTCATCCGAATCAGATACATCAACGTGATCCTCGGGGGCCTGCTGGCCGGCCTCGCCGGCTCCTTCTTCACCCTCGGTGCGGTCGGCCAGTTCACCAAAGACATGACATCGGGTCGTGGGTTCATCGCTCTCGCGGCGATGATCGCCGGGCACTGGACCCCGCTAGGCAGCCTTGGCGCCGCGCTCCTGTTCGGCTTTGCCGACGCCCTGCAGAACTTCCTGTCTATCCTCAACGTGCCGATCTCGAGCTATTTCCTCCTTATGGCGCCGTACCTCGCCACGCTCTTGGTCGTGGCGGGTGTCGTGGGCCGGGCGCGGCCGCCTGCAGCCGATGGCAAACCGTATGTCAAGCAGTAGGTTGGCTGAGGACGACGGCGTCTTTCGGGCCGGATAGACTTCGGTCCGGTGCCAACAGCGAGCGGAAAGAAGTACCACGTCGGGCTGGCCAAGGGGGAGGTCGGCGATTACGTTTTGGTGCCGGGCGACCCCGGCCGCACGCCGCTGATCGCCAAGTTCCTGGACGACGCGCATGAGGTGGCTTTCAGCCGCGAGTACCGCACGTTCACCGGCAAGGTCGCGGGTGTGCCGGTTTCGACGATGTCGACGGGCATGGGCGGGCCGTCGGTGGCAATCGGCATCGAAGAGCTCAGCGAGCTGGGCGCCCATACCTTCCTACGCGTCGGCACGTGTGGCGCCGCGCAGCCCGAGATCAAGGTGGGCGACCTGGTCATAGCGGAAGGCTCGGTGCGAACCGAGGGGACGCCCAACGCGTACGTCCCGCTCGAATATCCGGCAGTCGCCTCGCGCGATGTCGTCAATGCACTGGTGGTGGCGTCGACGGCCGCCGGGGCTCCTTATCACCTTGGCGTCATCCGCTCGGTGGATGCCCTTTACTCCGACCTGGTGCCCGACCGGATGCCGCGCTCCGCAGAGCTCAAGGAGGAGCTGGCGATGTGGTCGCGAGCCGGCATCCTCTGCAACGAGATGGAGTCGTCGACGTTATTCGTCGTCTCCCGAATCCGGCGGGCGCGGGCGGGCACGTTGAATCTTTGCGTTGACGAGATGAATGCCGGCGAGATCCACCACGTGGACCCCTCGTTGATGGACCGGATGTTTCGGGTCGCGGTGGATGCGATCCGCCGTTTGATCGAGCAGGATCGTGCCGCTAAACGTCAGTAGGCACCCGCTCGTTGCCGACAGCCTTGCCGGTTTGCGCGACCGCGCGACTGAGCCGGAGGAGTTCCGCGAGCTCGCCCGTAAGGTCATCACGCTGTTGCTGTACGAGGCCACGGCGAATCTTCCGGTGCGGACTGGAACCGTCCAGAGTCCGCTCAAGGAAGCAGCCGCGACATTTGTCGAGAGCGAGGTGGTCGCGATCCCGGTCCTGCGGGCGGGCCTCGGGATCCTCGGTCCCGCCCTCGAGCTCTTGCCTCGAGTCAGCGTTGGTTACATCGGGCTGGAGCGTGACGAATCGACGGCGGTGGCGCGGATCTATTACCAGAAGCTGCCGAAGCTCGCCGGCAAGATACCGCTCCTGCTGGATCCGATGCTGGCGACCGGAGGCTCAGCGGCGCAAGCGCTCGATCTCATCAAAGAGGCCGGGGGGCGCGACCCCCGCATGATCTGCATAGTCGCCGCGCCGGAGGGGGTCAGGGTCCTCGAGGAACGTCACCCCGAAGTCCAGATATTCACGGCGGCCCTCGATGAAGGCCTCAACGACAAGGCGTTCATCGTTCCGGGTCTAGGAGACTTTGGCGACCGTCTTTTTGGGACGGGTTAGCCGAACTTCACCTCGTAGGCCACCTGGTTGCACCGCCTCAGCTCGTCGTCGTCGAGACCCATCTCGGACGCGAGCTCGAACTCGCGGCTCAGCGTTGTGTCCGCCACCGTGCGCGAGTCGGTGCTGATGGTGCAGCGCACGCCGGCCCGGACCAGGGCGGGTAGCGGGTGCTCCGCGAGAGTTGGCACCGCTTTGCATTTCCAGTTCGCTGTGGGGCAGAGGTCCAGGGCGATGCCCTCCGAGCGAATCCTCTCCACTATCCGCGGGTCGCGGGCACCGATCACGCCGTGAGCGATGCGCTCCACGCCGAGGCCCAGCGCCTCTTCGACGTTGGACGGCCCGCCCGCCTCTCCCGCGTGGCACGTGAGCCTCAGCCCGGCCGCTCGCGCGGCCTCGAACGCGGGCCGCTGGGGCGCCGCCGGGTAGCGAATCTCGTCTCCCGCAAGGTCGAACCCGACGACTCCGCGTCCGGCGAACTGGCCCGCCTGCCGCGCCAGCGTCACGTTGTCCTCGACTGGGTGATGGCGCATCGCGCAAACGATCGCGACTGCTCGCAGAGGCGACGCGGCAAGTCCCCGCAGGACCGCCTCGATGACCTCGGGCACGGTCAAGCCGTTGCGCAGATGGAGGCGGGGCGCCCATCGCACCTCGAGGTAGTCGATATTGTCTGCGGCCGAATCGATGCCGAGCTCCAGCGCCGCCCGCTCGAGCGCGCCCACGGTCTGCAGGACCGCGATCGCGTCGTCGAAGTAGGAGATGTAGACGGCCTGCGATGGACAATCCTCCGGCGCCGTCACGCGCAGCGGCCGCCTCAGGTCAAGCCCCTGCTCGGTGGCAAGCTCCTCGGCCGTCGAAGGACGCACCGCACCGTCGAGGTGGCAGTGCAGCTCGGCCTTAACCCAGCCTTTGTATTTGCCTATGACAGCGAGTAGATGCCGGGCAGCTCGCGGTAAAGCCCGGCGTAGTCGAGGCCGTACCCGATGACGAACTTGTCGGGGATGACGAACCCCGTGAAATCGATCGGCACCTCGACCTCGCGGCGCGCGGGCCGGTCGAGCATTGCCGCCAGGCGGAGCGACGCCGGGCCCAGCTTGTTGAGCCGCTTCGCGATGGCGCCGATGGTGCGCCCCGAGTCGACGATGTCCTCCACCAGCAGCACATGGCGCCCAACGAGCGGCCCCTCGACCATGTGGGCCAGCCGAAGCCGGCCGCCGGTGGTTCCCGACCCGTAGCTCGCCGCGCGCATGAACTCGAGCTCCGCGGGGATGGTCAGGCTGCGCAACAAATCAGCTGCGAAGACTGTGGCGCCCTTGAGGATGACGATCATCACCAGGGGCGTGTCGATGTCCGCATAGGTCTCGGAGACCTGCTTGCCCAGCTCGCGCACGCGCTTTCGGATACGTGCCGCCGAGATCATCGCCTTCGCATCGCCGCGCACCGAAATCGGAGGTTTCTTGGTCATGACCTCAGACATTCGGGTACAGCTTAGTAATTCCCGTCACACCCCAATCGGGTGCCAGATCGTCTTCATCTCCATGAATGCTGTGACGAGGTGGGGGCTGCGCTCGCCCGCCGGCAGCTTGACCACGCGCTTCACGTTGTCGGCCGCCGCAGCCTCGACCGTACCGACTTCATCGGGCGTGCAGCCGCTGACATCGATCGCGTTCACATCCATGTGTGACGCGAGCCATGGCAGCAACTCCTGGCGCTGGCCGCTGAGCACGTTGACCACGCCCGAGGGAAAGTCGCTGGTCGCAAGCACTTCCGCGAGCGTCAAAGCCGGCAGCGGTCGATCCTGTGGCGCCAGGGCGACAACCACGTTGCCGCCACACAGCGCAGGCGCGAGCCGGCGCACCAGCCCGGCAAGGGCAGGCTCGTCCGGCGCGACGATGCCGACGACGCCGGTGGGCTCAGGGATCGTGAAGTTGAAGTACGGGCCGCTCACCGGATTGACGGTGCCGGTGACCTGCGCCAGCTTGTCGGTCCAGCCCGCATACCAGACGAGGACCTCGACCGTCTCGTCCAGCTCGGCGCGTGCTTTCCTGCCGCCGCCCAGCAGCACCTCGAACTCCGCGCGTCGCGCGTCGAGCATCTCAGCCGCGCGGTAGAGGATTTGGCCGCGATTCATCGCGGTGCGCGCGGACCAGCCTGCGAAAGCCGTGCGCGCGGCGCGAACCGCATCACGAAGATCTTTGCGCGAGCCGCGCGGCACGTTCACCGAGCCGTCCGGCCTGTAGGCGCGGCCTGACTCCGACCGCACGAACTCGCCGCCGACGTACTGCTTGTACGTCTTGCGCACACCGACCTTGTCGCCGTTTTTTCCGGCCACTAGACCAGCTCCAGGTATGGCAGCAGTCCATGCACGCCGCCCTCGCGACCGTATCCCGACTCCTTGTAGCCGCCGAACGGCGAGGTCGGGTCGAAGCGGTTGAAGGTGTTGGCCCACACGACCCCGGCGCGCATGCGCTCGGCCAGCCACAGGATCCGCGAGCCCTTGTCGGTCCACACGCCCGCGGACAGGCCGTACGGCGTGTTGTTGGCTTTTTCGACCGCTTCGGCGGGCGTGCGGAAGGTGAGCACGGACAGCACGGGCCCGAAGATCTCCTCGCGCGCGATCCTGTAGGACTGCGAAACGTTGGTGAAGATCGTCGGCGGGAACCAGAAGCCGCGCTCAGGGAGCTCGCATTTGGGTTGGTACATCTCCGCCCCTTCCTCGATGCCTGACTCGACGAGGCCCTGGATCTTTTCGAGCTGGGCCTTTGAGTTGATGGCGCCGATGTCGGTGTTCTTGTCCAGCGGATCGCCAAGTCGCAGCGTCGACAGGCGCTGCTTCAGCTTTTCCAGCAATGGCTGGGCGATCGACTCTTGCACCAGCAGCCGGCTGCCTGCGCAGCACACGTGGCCCTGGTTGAAGTAAATGCCATTGACGATGCCCTCGACGGCCTGGTCGAGAGGCGCGTCTTCGAAAACAATGTTCGCCGCCTTGCCGCCGAGCTCCAAGCTGAGATGCTTGCCGCTCCCGGCAAGCGAGCGCTGGATTAGCTTGCCGACCTCGGTCGAGCCCGTGAACGCCACCTTCTTGACGCCCGGATGCGAGACCAGGAGCGAGCCGGTCTTGCCCGCCCCGGTGATGATGTTGACGACTCCTGGGGGCAGCTCGGCCTGCTGGCAGATCTCGGCGAACAGCAGCGCGGAAAGAGGCGTGGTCTCGGCCGGCTTCAGCACAACCGTGTTGCCCGTGGCCAGGGCGGGGGCGATCTTCCACGCCAGCATCAACAGCGGAAAGTTCCACGGGATCACCTGGCCCGCGACTCCCAGCGGGCGTGGGCGCCGGTTCGGGAAAGCCCACTCGAGCTTGTCAGCCCAGCCTGCGTAATAGAAGAAGTGCGCGGCGCTCAGCGGAATGTCGACGTCACGCGACTCCTTGATCGGCTTGCCACCGTCCATCGTCTCGACGACCGCTAGCTCGCGCGCCCTCTCTTGCAGGAGGCGCGAGATCCGGAACAGGTAGCGGGACCGGCGCGATGGCGCCATCCGTGACCACGACGTGAGGGCGGTGGTGGCAGCGGACACCGCTTTCCCGACGTCGACGGCATCTGCCTCGGCCACCTCCGCGAGCTTCTGCTCGGTCGCCGGGTTGATGGTCGGAAATCGCTTCTTGCTGTGAGGCTCGACCATCTTGCCGCCGATGAACAGGCCATAGCGCGGCTGGATGCGTACGTGGTCGATCGCTTCCGGGGCGGGGGCGTACTCGAAAGTCTGCCTGGCGAGGTCGGCCGCCTGTCGCTTGGTGATCGCCATCAGTCGATGGTGAAGTAATCGGGCGACTGGTACACGCCGCTGCGCTCCTTTTCGATCTGCATGAGGACATCGTTGAGCAGCGTCGACGCACCCAGGCGGAAACGCTCCGGGGTCATCCATTCCGCCCCCAGGGTTTCGTACAGGATCACGAGGTATGCGATGGCTTGCTTGGAGGTACGGATGCCGCCCGCCGCCTTGAACCCGACCACGCGACCCGTCTCGCGCTTGAAATCGCGGATCGCCTCCATCATGACCAGGCTCACCGGCAGTGTCGCCGCCGGCTGGACCTTGCCGGTCGAGGTCTTGATGAAATCGGCGCCCGCCGCCATCGCGAGGAAGCTGGCTCGGCGCACGCCGTCATAGGTGCCGAGCTCCCCGGTCTCGAGGATCACCTTGAGGTGGGCCGATCCGCAGCCCTCTTTGACGGCCACGATCTCGTCGTAGACCTTCTGGTAGTCGCCGGATAGGAAGGCGCCCCTGTCGATGACCATGTCGATCTCGTCCGCGCCGGCGGAAACCGCGTCCCTGGTCTCGGCCAGCTTGATCGAGAGGAAGCTCTGCCCGGACGGAAACGCCGTCGCGACGGAGGCGACCCTGACGCCTGACCCGCGCAGGCGTTCGCGCGCTTCGGCGACCCGCGCCGGATAGACGCAGATGGCGGCCACCGACGGGATGGCGGCATCCCCTGGCTTGGGGCGGATCGCTTTGGCTGAAAGCGCAGCCACCTTGCCTGGCGTGTCGGACCCTTCCAGGGTGGTGAGGTCCATGCAGCGGATGGCAAGGTCGAGCGCCCACAGCTTCGACGACTTCTTGATTGATCGCTTGGCCAGGGATGCGGCACGCTCGTCGGCGCCCACCTCGTCAACGCTGCGCACGCCTCGCATCAACGAGCCGAGATGAGAAAGAGAGAGGGCGGTGGCCACTCTTGGGATTATGCGCCCGGTCGGAGCGCGCTTTCGACCGCGTCGAGGCTGCGGTTAGACCCGGCAGCCGCCTGCCGTCGGATGTGACACAGGAGCTCCGTGCGCATGCCTTCCCACCGGAACCGGCGGAGCAGCGCTCGTCGGATTTCCATGACACCCCCGGTTCGGATGGGAACCGGTTGGGGGCGGAGTGATGGCTGTGGATGCGGGTGGGTGGACGCCGACGGTTGGGTCTGCCCCGGCGGGATGGTCAGCCGTCTGCAGGCTTGACGTATCAACCGACTCTGGCGTTGACAACAGCGCTGTAGGTTGCGGCAAGCCAAGGCTCGGTGCTCCGGCGAGCGCTGGAGCCAGTGCGGTAGCCGGCGACCGTGTGGGCCCAGCTGAGTCTGGGACGACGGCGGTCAGCGCGACGGCCGCCGCAGCCACGGCGCTGATGGCCACGGTCGAGGCGACCTTTTGCGGCCAGTCCGTAGCGGCAAAGCGGTCGAGCCTGTGGGCTTGAGCAACCAGGTAGCCGGCGCCCAACAAGACCATCGCCGACAGCCAGTTCTTGGTGCGGCTGACATAAGCGTCGAGTCGCTTTAGCGCGACCCACAGGCGGCGCCTGACGGTGCTGACCGAGACCCCCAGGATGGCTGCGATCTCGCGGTTGGTCCGGCCTTCCAGGTAGGCCAGGGTGACAACGCGGCGCTCCTCGGGACTGAGCTCGGCCATGCCTCCGCGAATCGTGTGCCGATCCAGCGCCGACGCTAGCGCCTGCCACTCGCCTGCCGACCCGTGATGGGTTCGGAGGTCGTCGGCCAGCAGCTGCTTGGCGTGGCCGTGACGCCCAAGGCGACGGCGGGGATCGACACCAAAGATGTGATGTCCGCTGGCCAGCCACGAGCGCATGGCATCCAACCGGCCGTGGTCGACGGGCAGCTCCTCTTCGGGAGCCTCCGTTCCCTGGTGCTTAAAAGCTCTCACGCCCATTTGACGGTCATCCCAACCTACCCATGAGATCGATAAATCGATCCCAGAGAGCCTACACCAGGCCTGGACGTCGGGCACGTTTCGAGTCGGGCCGGCCGGGTTTATTAATCCTCCAGCGACCCGTTCGCCCGCCAGCGCGGCAGCTGCTCCGAAATCACCGCGTCCACGGCGTCGACGAACTCCTGGATGTCCCGCTCCTCCATGGGCGTCGACAGGGCACCCATGGCGCGCGGCGCCATCAGGACACCGTGGTTGACCAGGGCCAGGAAGAAGTCACGGGTGATCTTGGGGTTCGAGGTCGCCTTGGTGCGGTAATCGACGACCGGGACGTGGGTGAAATGAATCGCGAGCAAGGAGCCGGCCGCGTTGACCTGCGCGGGCAGGTCATGCGAGGCAAACACTTCGGTCAGCTGGTCTTTGACCCGTGCGCCCTTTCGGTTGAGGCTCTCGTAAACATCAGGGGTGAGTTCTTTCATCGCGGCAAGGCCGGCGGCCATCCCGAGCGGGTTGCCGTTGTAGGTCCCGCCCTGGGGCACGTTCGGCTCGCGCCGCGGGTCCATCAGCTCCATGACGTCAGCGCGACCGCCAAACGCGGCGACCGGAAGGCCGCCGCCGATTATCTTGCCCATCGTCGTCAGGTCGGGAGTGATCCCGTAAAGCTGTTGGGCTCCGCCCGGGGCGACGCGGAGCGAGATGACTTCGTCGAAGATCAGCAGCATCCCGAGCTCGCCGGTCACGGACCGGAGCCGTTCGAGGAACTCCTGGCTCGAAGCGATCACACCGCCCGCGCCGATGATGGGTTCGAGGATCACTGCAGCTACCTGGCCGGCGTGCTCACGGAGGATGCGCTCGGCGGCATCCGGGTTGTTGAACGGGAGCACGACCGTGTCTCTCAGCGCCCACTGCGGGGTGCCGATCGAGTCTGGCCTGGCAATCGGGTGGTCGGCGTCACCCGCGTCCACCGGTGCCGGGTGGGTGCTCACCTCGGCGTAGTCGTGCGTGCCGTGGTAGCCACCTTCGATGCGGGCGATCTTGGGCTTGCCGGTGAAGGCGCGCGCCAGCCGCATCGCGAACATCGTGGCTTCGGTGCCTGAGTTGCAAAAGCGCACCAGCTCGAGGCTTGGCACACGCTCACAAAGCAGGGTTGCGAGCTCCACTTCGATCGGGTTGGCGGCGGCGAAGGCGGTGCCGCGAGCCGCCTGCTTGTGGATCGCCTCAACCACCTTCGGGTGGGCGTGCCCGAGGATCATCGCCGTGTAGTTACCAAGCATGTCTATGCGCTCGGTGCCATCCACGTCCCAGATGCGGCAGCCATCGCCCCTGTCGATGTAGAGCGGATAGGGGTCGAAGTAAGTGGTCGTCCGAGTCGTTCCGCCTGGCATGGCTTTGACGGCGCGGTCGTGCAGCGCGCGGGAGCCGGGCGTGGTCCGGCGGTAATCCTCAGCGGGGTCGACCATCCTGCTGATAGTGCTCGCGTCGGCGTGGTGCCCGCAAGTTGTGGCTTCTGATTGCGTCGTTAGCTGAGGCGGCTCACGCAGGATCGAAGCGGCACCCAACCGAGCACGTAGACCTAGGCAGCACTGGAGATAACTCGAACGATGGCGGCGTCTAAAGCAAGCGGATACTCACGCAATCGCCAGAAAGGCCAGGCAATAGTTCTGGTCGGCCTCCTGATCCTGGTGCTCTTCGCCATGCTGGGTCTGGCCATCGATTCGGGCCGCGCCTATGTCGACCGCCGTGACCAGCAGACCGCAGTCGACGCCGCCGCGCTTGCGGCCGGCGACTGGTACGAGAACTTCCATGACCTCTATGGAAGCACTCTTTCGAACTCGAAGCAGATCTACCAGACCAACCTTCACCTCTACGGCGGCTCGTCTTCCGACGTCACAACGACCACCCTCGTCGGACCCAAGGGCAACCTGCAGCAGGACACCGACGTCGTCACCTATGCCAGCGGCTACACGCTGACCATCGTTGCGACCGACACCCAGTTCAACGGCTACGAGTTCCAGCTGACGTCGACCCATTCGCTGCCATTGGCGTTCATCAGGGTCTTCGGAGGACCGGGTGCGGTCACCATCACCGCCACGGCCACCGCGATCGTCGGCAGCCAACGCCAGACGCCGGCCCTGCTCACCCTGAGCACCGGGAACTGTGCGACTGACTTGAAGGGCTCAACCACCCTCACGATCCTCGGCGACACGTATTCGAACGGCACGGCGTGCGTCGACGCCAACCTGCAGGAGGCGGGCAACTGCTATGGGGCGGCGGGCTCGACCTGCAGCTCGGCCAGCTACTACTGCTACAACTCCACCCCTGGCTTCGTCCCGTATCCGCCGCCCTGCAACCCCGGCGATACGCAGGGCACCGCGGTGGTGCCGGCCCCCTCGCTTCCCGACCCTG
This sequence comes from Candidatus Micrarchaeaceae archaeon, assembly GCA_035534555.1. Classification (GTDB taxonomy): domain Bacteria; phylum Chloroflexota; class Dormibacteria; order Dormibacterales; family Dormibacteraceae; genus Palsa-872. The sequence continues at coordinate 36,863 of DATLRQ010000137.1, read as the reverse complement.
CCTATCAGGCGGGCTCGGTTCCCTACTACCCGACGCCGCAAAGCTACAACCAGGACAACCGGGGCACGTGGACCGAGATGCTGCCCGGGTCATACGGTGCCTTCCACCTCACCGGCGGCTCGGCAAGCTGCGCCTTCCTCGATGGGGGCGTCTACTCCTGGACGAACGGCTACTCGTCCGATGCCAGTGGCAGCTTGCTGTCGAACGAGCTGAAGGCGCCGGACGAGCAGGACTACGCCGCGCCAGGCACGACCTCTGTGGCCAACCCTCAGTTCTGGAATCAGAACGGAACCAACTGCGCAGGAGCATTCAACCTGAGTGTCGTGACCGTTGGCGCCGGGCAAGGCATCAAGCACCAGGGCGGCGCGGGGACCTGGGGCGTCGAGCTGACCTCGGTGCGCTACGACCAGTTCGCCGACCCCACCGTGTCGCCAAATCCTTGCTTTGCGGCTCCTGGATGCCGGCGCGAGAGTGCGCCCTCCGCGTGCCAGCAGGTCAGCACCAATGACTCGCAGCCACCTGGCATCGACGTCAACATCACCCGCAACGCGCCGGGCGCGCAGTACTACGACGTCTACGTGAACCCGAACGGCTGCGATGGCAACACCACCAACTTCTCCTTCGTCGGACGGTTCCTCGCGCCGGGATTCACCGACGGCGGCGCTCCCCCCGCTGCCGCCATCGGGCCGTACCCGAGCGGCGCCAACAGGACACTGGTCGGCGGGCAGCTGGGCTGGCCGTGCCCGGCGGCCGCGGTGTCGATCTGCAACCTCGCATACAACAACCTCTCCCCGACCATGCCCTGCTTTGCCGTGAGCCGCGCGAAGCTCTGCCAGGCGCCCGACAGCGAGCTGGCGCCGCAGTGCTTCAGTAGTTGCCCACCGCCTCCAGGCACGCTGTCGCAAGAGAACGCGCCGATGAAGCTGCAGTACGCGCCGGACACCGGCGGCGACGTCGCCAACGAAAACTACTGCGTGCCTTCGGGGAACCCTGGCGATGCGAACTCGCCGTGCGCCGGTGCCAGGGTCACTCCGGGCGCGGTCCAGTTCTACATGCCCGCGGGCTCATGCATGACCCAGAACGCGCAGGGCGCCACTTACGTCTTCGGTGGCGAGCAGTACAACTGGATAGTCGTCTATCAGCCGCCGGCCAACACGTGCTCGAACACGATGAACGGGGGTTCGGCGACACAGTACATCGGAACCATCTACACGCCCGCTGCTGGCTGGACCATCAACGGAGGCAACCGCGCCCCGCTCGCCGGTCAGGTCATCGTCTATACCGCCACCGTCTCCGGCGGAGCCAGCGTCGGTATCGACTTCAACCCCAACTACGCACCCGCCCCTCCTGCCGCGCGACTCATCAACTGAGTCGCAGGGGGGCGGGCGCCGGATGGACGGCCGACTTGACGCCATGCAATGCCCGCCTAGAGCTTGCGGTGGCCGACAAAGAAATCCCTGCCCAGGCCGTCGAGTGCGGCTCGGGGCGTTTTGAGCTCGAACCCGACGTCGCGCAACCACCGCCGCCAGTCGGCGCGAGAGAAGAGTCCGTAGTGGTGTCGGTCATGCTCGACACGCATCCTGCCCCTGCGGTCGCGAATCAGAATCGCAAAGTCAACGAAGTAGCTGGTATCCCTCGGGTCGGGGTCGGTCGTCCATTGCAGGAAACGCACGCTGCCGCGGTCGGTGTCGTTGCCGCCCTGATCGACGTTCTCGAAAAATGTCTCGCGGACGAAGTCGGGGGCGAACAGGGCGGCGCCGCCGGGCCGGCAGTGCACGAAGGCCGTCTTCAGCGCTGCTCGCAGCTCGGCCTCTGTCGTCATGTGGCAGATCGCGTCGTGCACGAACACCGCGTCGAACGTTTGGCCCAGACGCACTGTCCGTATGTCCGCTTCGATGTGCTCACACTCGGGGTTGAGGGCGCGGCTGACCGCCAGCATGTTCGGGGACAGGTCCACTAGCGTCATGGCAAAACGGGACTTGAGGTGAAAGGCGCTGTTGCCCCCGCCCGAACCGAGCTCGAGCACGGTACGCGGTGCGGGGCTGGAGGTCTTCGCCAGCACGCGCGTGAAGAACGTCGCCTCAACCCGGTACTCCTCAGGAGTCGAGAAAGTCGGCCACCACTCAGCTAGCTCTCCGTAGAGCTTCGGCGTCGCCATGGGCGGTTTGTTTCGAGTCATTTACTGAAGTAGATACCCTTCCACCTCCTCCTTGACATTCGGACGGTGCCTCCTGTATTCTTCTAATTAGCTAATTAGCTAGTAGGAAAAATAAGCATGGCAACCGCAACCGATCAACTGAGTGCAACGTTCGCTGCCCTGGCGGATCCAACCCGCCGGGCCATCCTCGCTCGCCTGGCCTCGGGCGAGGCGTCTGTGACGGAGCTGGCTGCGCCATTCGAGCTGAGCCTTCCCGGGGTTTCGAAGCACCTCAAGGTGTTGCAGCGCGCCGGCCTCATCACCCAGGGAAGGAAAGCCCAGTGGCGGCCTTGCCGGCTGGAGCCCGCTCGATTCAAGGCGGTCGCCGACTGGACGGAAGACTATCGCCGGTTCTGGGACGAAAGCTTCGATCGACTCGACGAATATCTGCAGGAAGTAACTAAGGAGAAAAAAGGCGATGAGCGACATTAAGGCTGGCAGAGGAGCAAGCACCATGGCGAAAACCGAATATCAGATCGAACCCGGCAAGCAAGAAATAGTGGTCACGCGTGTTTTCGATGCGCCGAGAGACCTCGTGTTCAAGGCGTGCACAGACCCGAACCTACTCGCCAGGTGGTGGGGGCCAAGGCGATACACGACGACCGTCGACAAGATGGAGGTCAAGCCAGGAGGCCTGTGGCGATTCGTTCAGAAGGACGCTGGCGGCCACGAGTTCGGCTTCCGTGGCGTGTACCACGAAGTCACCGCCTCGCGGCGCACCGTGCAGACCTTCGAGTTCGAGGGAGTACCCGGGCATGTTCTGCTTGACACCGCGACCTTCGAAGATTTCGAGGGCAAGACAAAATTGACGCAGCAGTCGGTCTTCCAGTCGGTCGAGGACCGCGATGGGATGGTCCAATCCGGGATGCAGGGAGGGTCGACCGAGTCAATGGACCGGCTGGAGGAGCTCCTAGCGGAGCTTTTGAAGGAAAAGAGCACGCGGTAGCGCGAACGCCGCTCGATGCTCTGAGCATCCGCGCCGGGGCGCCCACTCGTACGAGCGGTATATAAGGAAGGAGCGATGACAGCTGAGCGGGCGGTTCCAGTGACCGGAGTGTCCGAGCTCGTGCTCGAGCAGAATGACCTCGCCGCGGCGGAGCATTTCTACGCCGAGGTTCTAGGCTTTCCGGTGGTGGAGAGGTGGCACCGCAACGGCGAGGCTGTTTGGGTGATGGCTGGGGATCGGACTCGGATCGGACTGTGGCGGCCGCAGCTCGGCCTGGGCGGCGGCCGCGGCGGAGTACATGTCCACTACGCGATGCAGCTGCCCGCCGACGCTTACGAAGCCGTGATCACGAGGCTTCGAGACCGCGGTCATACCGTCCTCGATCACGACCACTCGGCCTATGCGTATGGTCGCGGACGCGCCGCTTACGTGACCGACCCGGGCGGACACGTCGTGGAGTTTTGGACGTGGGATGTGGCCGGCCACTTGAGCGAGCTCGCCGCCGGCGAGTCGCCGGGCTCGCACTGACCATGCCAAAGAAGATGACCGTCGACCAGTTCGTTAAGGCGAGCGTGCCGAATGAATTCAAGCCTGTGGTCGCAGCCATTCGAGCGTTGATGAAAGAGTGCGCTCCCAACGCTAAGGAGGAATTCAGCTACGGCATGGCTGTCTACAAGGGCAAGTCGCTGTTTGCCTGGATCAATCCACCTAAGAACGACGTCACCTTGAGCTTTACACGGGGCGTCAAGATTGAGGACCCTTACGGCTTGCTGCGGGGCACCGCCAAGGCGGGCACAAGGCACGTGAAGATGAAAACCATCGCCGAGCTGAATAAGCCCGCGTTGAAGTACTACATCAAGCAGGCGCTGAAGCTCGACACCAGCTGACGCCTTGAAGGTGACGGCTTGGGCTAGGGCTTCACCGAGCTGCCGCGCACGACGTTGATCAGCTCGCCTGCGAGCCCGATCGAATCCTCGTTCTGAAGGACGCTGTTGTTGAACGTGAATCCACCGAACCCGGCGTCCATGTATTTGCCGATCGCCTCAGCAGCCTGCGGCACGTTGACCGGGGTGATCATCGCGCGGCGCTCAGGCGGGACGCTGGCCAGAATGGCAGCGGCGTCCTTCTCGTTGGCGGCAAGCACCAGACCAACGCCGAGCGTGAGCAGCACTTCGGAGGGATCGCGTTTTACCGCCTCGCAGTGCTCCTCGAAGATTTGCTTCTTGCGCTTCAGCTCGTCGAGACTCGCGGCAAACCAGTGGCCGATGTCGCCGTGCTGCGCGAGCAGCCGCAGCGTTCGCCGCTCACCGGTGCCGCCGATGAGGATCTTCGGACCTCCCGGCTGCACGGGCCTCGGCACGTTGAGGGCGCGGTCGATCTTGTAGTACTTGCCCTCGAACGAGGGTCGGTCCTGCGTGAACATCAGTTTTGCAATCGTCAGTGCCTCATCCAGGCGATCCATGCGCTGCCCGATGGGCGGAAATTCGATGCCATATCCGATGTGCTCGGACTCGTTCCAGGCGGCCCCGATGCCGAGAATGGCTCGGCCTTTGGAGATGACGTCCAGCGTCGTCACCTGCTTGGCAAGCAGCGCGGGGTTGCGGTAGGTCACCCCCGTCACCAGGGTGCCGAGCTGCACGCGTGAGGTCTGAGTCGCGAGCGCGGACAGGGTCGTGTACGCCTCCATCATCGGGTCGGTTTCGGGGCCGATCCCGCCGATTTGATAGAAGTGGTCCATGACGGTGACCAGGCCGAACCCGGCCTTCTCGGCCGCCTGCGCGCTCTTTGCCACACGATCAAACAGTTGGTCGTTGGGGACACCCGAGAACGTGTACTTGGGCATGTGAAAACCAAACAAAGGAGCCATATCTGGAAGAACGCCGCGGCGCGGCCGGGCATTCCCCCGGCGTCGGGAAAATTTCTCATGAACGCGGTGTCGCTACTTCGGATCGGCAGACTTCAGGCCGTCGAGCACCACCGTCCAGCGCTCGATCCGAACCGGCCTCAGCATTCCATTCGCCGCCCAAGGGTCATGGGCCATTCGCTCGAGGATTGCGCTTTCGGATTCCGCTTCGACGACCCAAAGCACGTCCCGCTCGCCTTCGAGCGGACCGGCGAGCAGAATGAATCCTTCGTCAACCAGGACGTCCATGAAGGCGGCGTGCTCATCCCAGCCGGCTTGCTTACGCATGTCGAGGGACCAGTCCCATGGCCGCCACGTTCGACTCGCACCACATAACGAGCCATGCCCCAACAGTAGGGCCTTCCCCGCAGTTGAGAGCGGTATCCTCCTGGCCTTCATGATTGTTCTGCTCGGGTTCTCTACTTACTGGGTGACGCGTCGGGTGAGCTTATCTTCCACGTGACTTAGGAGGACACCAGCACCCTTAGCTCTGCCAGTGAGCTGCGCACCAGCTCGTCCCATCCCAGCTCGTTGGAGGCATCGACCCAGCGGTGGAAGGCAACGTGGAAAACCGCGATGCCCGCCTCGGCGGTCAGGCTTGCGGCCGGGTCGGAGACTCCGCGTTGACGCAGTGTGTCTGCAATCGCCGAGGCCAGCGTAGCCAGCTTGATCAGCTCCCGCTCGCGAAGCTCCGCGTTGGCCGCGATGATCGATTGGCGCCGCATGCTGAAGCCGCGCCGATCCTCGTTGAACGCGGCGCCGGCGGCCAGCAGTCCCGCCGTTACGGCCGCCATCGGCGGAGCGGAAGCAGGCGCCCCTGCCACCGCGCCGACCAGGAGGTCTCGGAGATCATCCGAGCCGGCGAACAGCACTTCCCTCTTGTCCACGAAGTGTCGGAAGAACGTCCGCTCCGTGAGGCCTGCGCGCTGCGCAATCTCCGCCACGGTGGTCTGGTCATAACCGTGCTTGGCGTACAGCTCCAGCGCCGACTGCATCAAGCGCCCGCGCGCGTCGGGACCCCATCGCGTCTCGGGTCAGCCGTGAATCTGGATAGCTAAAACCTTGAAAGGAGGTTCGATCATGCGTGTATTCGTCACCGGGGCGACCGGATTCATCGGTTCCGCTGTCGTCCGCGAGTTGCTTGACGCCGGTCACGATGTGGTTGGCTTGGCGCGGTCCGACCAGGCCGCGGCGGACGTCACCGCCGCCGGTGCGATGGTCCATCGCGGCGAAATCGGCGACCTGGACAGCCTTCGGCGCGGGGCGGCCGAGTCGGACGGCGTCGTTCACACCGCGTTCAACCACGACTTCAGCGTGAGCAGGGTGGAGGCTGCCGCGGCCGACCGGTGTGCAGTCGAAGCCATGGCCGAAGCCCTGGTGGGCACTGACCGGCCAATCGTCATCACCTCGGGCACGGGAGGTCTCTCGCCGGGAAAGCTCGCGACGGAGCAGACGGTTCCCGGATCCGACCTGGTTGGACGGTATGCGGTCGAGGAGACGGCTGTAAGGTTTGTCGGTCGCGGCTTGCGGCCGGCCGTGGTGCGCTTCCCGCCGACGGTTCACGGTCACGGCGACCATGGCTTCATCCCGATGCTCATCGACATCGCCAGGAACAAAGGCGTCTCGGGTTACCCAGGCGAAGGGTTGAACCGCTGGCCGGCGGTGCATAGGCTCGATGCGGCCCGCCTCTTCCGATTGGCCGTGGAGTCGGCGCCGGCCGGTGCTCGGCTACACGGCGTCGGCGATGAGGGCGTGCGGGTGCGCGAGATCGCGGAGATCATCGGCCGAGGGCTGGGCCTGCCTGTCGTCGCCATTCCGACCGACGAGGTGGCCGGCCATTTTGGTTTCCTGGGCGCCTTCTTCGCCTTGGACTGCCCGGCTTCGAGCGTGCTGACGCAGCGGATTCTGGGATGGCATCCGGTGCAGCCAGGACTCATCGCGGATCTCGAGCAAGGCCACTACTTCGAGCTAAGGCCGGTCGCAGCGTCGCGCTGACGGGCAAGGAATGGCCGCTCCTCAGGGAGCGGCCGTTCAACCCTGTCTTGACGCGTAGGTCGACCATCACCACACAGCCAACCCGCTCATGAGTGTGCCGCCGACCCTTCACGTGGTGTGGGCGTCGCGGTCAGCTCGTTGACCTTTCGCATCGTGTTCGCGCTGCGGATGGTGATCTTCTGGTACAGGGGCGTGCCGACGATTCTGTTCATCTGGCTTCTGCCCACGTTCTCGCGATCGACGCGCCAGACGACAGCCCCAGGCGTGAACCTGAGCTCATCGACTCCCGCCTTGATCGGGAGACGGTCAAGGATCCCGCGATCGTCGAGCTCCTTCCACAGCAAAAGGACATAGGTCCGCATCGTTTTGTCGTCGACCCAACTACGTGGAATCGCGTCGACCATTTTCTTCAGGGCCTTGTGGTCCATGACAAGCACCTTGATCGATACGCCCGTGTGCTGCTCGAGCGCCTTCTCGATCCGGGCCGTGAGTTGCTGAACGTCGGATGCTCGAGTCGAGAAGATGACGTTGCCCGAGTTGATGTAGGTCCGCACATCTGACAGACCGAGGGCGGCGAGGGCCTCTTTGATGGCCGCCATCGAAACGATGCCCTTGCCCCCGACGTTCACGCCCCTCAGAAAAGCGGCGTATGTCACTGACGCTGAGTTGTACCGCGGATCAGAGCCTCTCATTCGAACTCGGATTCATGACGCAAACACCTTAGAGAGGCGCCTGGAGGCTCAGGGAATCTCCCGGTCAAGGCGACGAATAAGGTGTGGGAAACCTCGGGCCCATTAGGACGAGGCGAGGGCGGTCGCCGCCGTCCCCGGCCCGCGCCTCCACCGCAACCATGCGGCGGCAAAGATTGGAACCACGATTAACAGGACAACCAGTGAAGTCAGCTGTGCCTGTTTTAGGCCCCACAGGATGACCGGCGTCTCGTAGTCCGTGCGCCAGTAGAAGACGATCAGCTGACTGAGCGGGTAGAGCACCAGGTAGGACAAGCCCAAGATCCCTGAGGGCACTCCTCGATGGCGGAGGTAGAGAAGCACTCCAAGAATGATCAAAGCGCCAACGGCCTCATAGAGATTTGCCGGCTGATACGCAACTCCAAGTTGGGGGGCCATCGACGCGGGGTTCGTGTAGCGGATCGCCCACGGCAGGTTGGACGGGGGCCCAAGAATCTCGCCGTTCATCACATTCCCAAGCCGGCCGATTGGCTGGCCAACCGCGGCGAACAAGACGCCGGCGTCCAGCAGGTCCCAGTAGTTGAGGTGGTGCCGGCGGGCCATCACGACTAGGACGATGAGGACTGCGAAGATGGCCCCGAAGAATGCCATCCCGCCCTCCCAGATCGCAAAAATGTGTTGGGGGTGAGTGAGATACCAGAGCCAGCCCGACTGGACAACGTAGTAGAGACGCGCTCCGATGAGTCCAAATGCTATGGACCAAAAAGCGATGTTGCTGGTCACGGACGGAGGTACACCCTTTCGCGCCAGGTGCCGTGTGGCGACTGCGGTGCCAACGAGAAAGGCGATCGCGTATGCGATTCCGTAGAAGCGGATCTGGAGCGGCCCGATGTGGAAACCCGGCGGAAACGGGTCAGTAATGACGAGGAAAAGAGCCGACACCTCAGATCAAGTCGTGTTGGTTCGGCTGGGCGAGGATCCGAAGGCTCGTCATCATGTACATGACCATTAGAGCCAGCATCGTCCATCACAGCGAGCTCGGATGCTCAGATTAGGAATGGCGCCTTGCCTTCACTACAGGCTTCAGATCGCCCTTCAACGCATCCTCATAGGCGGCCCACAGCACCCCGTACGCCGCCACCAGGCCTTCTGGGTGGGGCTGTCTCAGGGCCACCTCGAAGCGCTTTGTGTATGCATGGTCGCCGAGCTCATCTCGCAGCAAGGCCTGAGTCTGCGCCTCCCATTTCGACGCCGACGCGAGGTCCTGGCGCTTCTCGATCATCAGGCGCCCCCGGTTCATCATCTCCTCCAAGCGTGCGACGAAACCGTGCCGGTCGAATCCCTTCGGCGCCCGCGGCGGCCCCTCGCGGCTTACCGTCTTCCATTGGACCGGGCGGGCGTATGACGGGGCCGATGCGGAGGGGCGCCAGCCGGCGGCTGCCCGCTGTCGGTCGTATGCCGCTCGTTTGGTGCTGTTTGTCAGAACCTCGTGCGCCAAGTTGATCAATTTCGCGTGCTCGAGCGCGTCCGGATGGTTGCCGCGGTCAGGGTGCCAGTACTTGAGCTGCCGCCGCCAGGCGGCGTGCAACTCGGTCTCCGTCGCGTCAGGCGGGACGCCGAGCACGAAGTAGTAGTCGGCTAAGGGACCGCGGTCGTTAGGCGAACCGGCACCTCCTTCGACTCAGATGCAGAACTGGGCTGTCGAGAGCGCAGTCTCGCACGGCGGCCAGGGCTTGTGGCAAGTCGCCTCCCCAGTGGGACAATGGTCATGGCGAGAGCCGTTTTTTGCAACGCTTGGCGAGACTTTACGCACCGCCTTGTAGCTCTGCTCCGTCGCGCTTAACTCCCTCATGCGAGGGACTTGTCACGATTCATCCGGCGGCCCTGGTCGCCGATCAGCCGGAACTTGGCAATTCGTGATGGTGCTCGCGCAATGAGTCGAACCCTGAACCTTGGGATTAAGCGTAGATCGACCATCCTGGTCCTGACGAGTATTCGGCCCTTCGCTGCATTCGCCACGGCTGCGGGCCGGTCACCATGCCCAACCATGATCTGCAGCACAGTCGCGGTTCTGGGCATGTCTGATGAACAACGCAACTGTCCGGTTGGCACAGGCCACTTGTGTAACGATCATGGTGCTGCCATCGTTGCCGTTTTCCATCGGCCAGCCCGCCGAGCCACAAAGGCGGCAATCAGGATCCAAAGAATCTCAAGGCCAAGAAAGATCCGCTCGTAAAGTCCGAAGTCGTTGTGCTGCAGCCGAATCGTGACGATCGCCACCAGACCGGGAGGGATCGCCACCAGCGAAGTAAGCAGTAGTGAAGTACGGGCGCGTCGCCAGGCGGGGTCGGCTCCGAATCGGACGGAGACGATGACAGTGCCGGCGGCGACGGCGAGAAATGCGATCCCGGCTAAAAGAAGGTGGATGCGTCCGGCTGGAGTAGAGGGTGTTCCAACCGGGTTGTCCGGGAAGAACGCCAGCATCGCTGAGCAGACTGCCCATGTGCCGAGCAACGTAAGGCCCGCGCGCGAGCGCGCCTGCCTGCTCGTTGTCCCTGCAATGGCCAGCACTGCGGCTAGCGAGAAAGCGCCTCGGAGTAGGAAGTTGATGTCCATCAGCCAGGCGTTCGGCCCGACTCCGTAATCGCTCTCTGCGTTGTGGAGCAGGCTGTACCAGGGGTCTGCGAACCTCAGCACCACGTCAATGGCCACGTAAGCCAGGGCTCCCACGATCGCCGCCTCCGCCCAGCGGCGGCTATGCGCGTCCCATGTGTCCGGCGTCGTCATGATTGTCAAGCATGCACGAGGCTGTGCCGCGCGCGGTTTCGATGCGCCTCCCGGTGTGGCTGACGTCAGAGGCGTTCGTGATCACCGTGCTCGCCTTGATCAAGCTGACCCTTCATCTAGCGACCAACGGCCTCTACGACTTCCACCGTGACTCGCTCTATTACCTCGACAGTGCACGACACCCGGCATGGGGATACGTCGACTACCCGCCGATCACGCCAATGGTGGCGCGGTTAAGCCTTTGGTTGTTCGGCCCTTCGGTTTGGGGCTTGCGGCTCTGGCCCTCGCTGGCCGGGACCGTGATGGTGGTGCTGGCCGCGCTCATCGCACGCGAGCTCGGGGGCGGGCGCTTCGCCCGCATCTTGGCGGCGGTCGGCGCGTTGACCAGCCCGGTTCTCCTCGGCGCCAACTGGCTCTTCCAAACGGTGACCTTCGACGAGCTCACATGGCTCGTAAGTTTCTGGCTGGCAGCTCGGTTGGTCAGAACTCAAGATCGGCGTCTCTGGCTCGTACTTGGGGTCACGCTCGGTGTGGGCCTCGAGACGAAGTACACGATCGTGGCCCTGATCGCCGGGCTGGCGATTGGGACCTTGCTGACCCCCTTGCGCCGCCACCTCGCCACGCCGTGGCCATGGCTAGGTCTGGGCCTGACCCTGCTGATCTTCCTCCCAAATCTTCTCTGGCAGGTGGCGAACGCCTGGCCGTCGGTGGAATACACGCTCAACCACAAGTCGGCCCAGTCGGTCGACTTTTCGCCGGTGACCTTTCTCACAGAGCAGCTGGCACTGATCGGTCCGCTCGCGATTCCACTTTGGCTCGGGGGGTTGTACTGGCTGCTGTCCGGGCCCGGCAGACGCCTGCTCGGAATCGCAGCTCTGGTGCCATTTGTGGTCTACCTGTTTGTGGGCAAGAGTTACTACATCGGGCCACTCGACCCACTGCTTCTGGCGGCCGGTTCGTGCGGTCTCGAGACATGGACACGGCGTCGCGTCAAATGGCTTCGCCCGGCGACAGTCGTTGCGCTGGTGGCACAGGCGCTGGTCTTGCTGCCTCTTGCACTGCCCCTTCTGCCCGAGGCCACAATGGCGCGGTCGCCGTTGCCTGGAATCCGGAAGGATTTTGCCGATACAGTTGGCTGGCACGACCTGGTCGCGCAGGTTGCCGCTGTCTATGACGCTTTGCCGGCAGGGGAGCGACCTGACGCTGTGATCCTCACCAACAACTACGGCGAAGCCGGTGCCATCAATACGTTCGGCGGCCGCGTGGGTCTCCCAACCGCAGTCAGCGGTGAGCTCACCTACTACTACTGGAAGCCGACCCAGCTCGATGGTCCGGTGATCGTCGTGGGCCTGGATCCGAGCTTCCTGGTCACCCTCTTCAGTGCCTGCTCGCCTGTCGGAACGGTCTCCAATTCCTACGGTCTCCACAACGAAGAGTTCGGCGCTCCCATCTCAGTGTGCCGACAGCCAAGGATGCCGCTGGACCAGTTGTGGCCAAAGTTGAAAGCGTTCCAGTGATGGTGCGGAGTGGCAAGTGGTCACCTCCAGTTCGAGGTGTCAAATTTGGGTCTCAAACGCAGGCTCATTTCATGCGCTTTCACCTTTGGGGCCATGAATTGAGCTGGTTTAGAGCCGCGATAGGGATCAAACAGGCCCGCGCCGCCAGCATCGGCCGTGCACGAGTAGCATTCGACCGATGAGCGAGGGCAACGCCACGCTCAAGGAGGCGTTTCGGCACCACGCCTGGGCGACGCGCCGGCTCCTCGCGTTCTGTGCCCAGCTCCGACCCGAGGAGTTGGCGCAGCCGCGGTCCGCGCCCCTGGCCGGGGTCCACGGGAGCATCCTGGAGACGTTCGACCATATCGTCACCTCGGACGGCGCCTACCTCGGTGCGTTGACCGGCCACCGTTCCGCCTGGGCGATGGACGAGCGCGGCCCGACCTCCGATCTCGGCGAACTGGCGTCGTGGGTCGACGAGGCGGAGGCGCTGTGGATGGGCTTCCTGTCCCTTCCCGACGGCGCCGAGCGCAAGGTGCTCCTCGATGACGGCACATACGAAACGCGCGCGGGCATCGTGACCGCCCAGGCGCTGCACCACGGGAGCGCACACCGCGAGCAGATCTGCGCCATCCTCAGGGACTTTGGCCTGGACCCGCCGGAGATTCAGCCGTGGGACTTTGCCGACGCGACCGGTCGCTCGCGCTGGATCAAGCCCGAGTCGAGGCTGCCTGAACCGCCGCTGCCCTGAGGCGTCGCAGAGCCGCCGGTGCCCGTCGCCGCGGCGAGCGGGTCTCTTAGTCGGCGCGGGATGTCATTTTTGTGGAAGCCTCGGGCCGGGTGTCCAGAGGACTTGCACGTACAGGAGGACGATAGCCCGCTCGCGATCGAGAAGGTGGACGCAACGTTCGCAGAAGGTGGGGTCATCGTCCGACCATCCGCAATTACCGTCAACACCGCCAAGTACTCTGCGCAGCCATTCTCATGTCCCTCCGGCGCGGGAGTGTCAGGCATCAACCAAACCATATGTAAGACTCAGCCGAACCTGATGGGGATCGACTTCGATAGGTCGCACGGTGCTCAGTTCGATGATCAGTCTGCCCAGCCGAGTCAGATCCACCAGCCGGCCCCGCCTGCGCTACGGCGCGAGGATCTCATCGGCCACCTCGACCTCGTCCCCCTTTCCCATCGTCGTACCCCAGGTGGCGTGCTGCTCGCGCGTGCTTACTTTCCGATGAGTACTTCGGTGGCCTTGATGATCACGGTGACCTTGTCGCCGGCCTTTAGCTTCAGCCTCTTGAGCGACCCATCGGTGATCGCTGCAATGACCTTGCCGGCCTTGACCTTGACCTCGACTTCGGCCATGACCGTCCCCGACTTGACGCGAACGATTTGACCTTTCAGTTGATTGCGAGCGCTGAGTTGCATGTTGGACTCCTGTTGATTACGCATGGACTGCAACCTGCAAGCCTGCCTACCGAGCAGGGATCACGCTTGGTAAACCCCCACCTCGGTGGCTTTGAAGGAGAGCCAGACTTCCCCGCCTTCTTCGAGACCCAATTCTCTGAGGGCCGCTGGCGTCACTTCCGCCACGACGGGGACCTCGCCTTCGATGCGGATGCGAACTCGGCCGCCCATTAGCTCAATGCCGGTTATCCGGCCCGGCCAAACATTGCGGGGGCTGCCTTCGGGTCGCTGTCGGTGCAGGGCAACCGCACGCGGGTGGATAACAGCAAAGACGGCGCCGGACTCCGCGCCTACCGCCGCGATCACCGGTCCGCTCGGCAAGCGCACCGCTCCGTGATCGGCCTGTCCCGTGAGCAGATTCACTCCAACCAGGTCAGCGACGTATTGCGATCTCGGGTGCTCGGTGACCTCGGCCGGGCTACCTGTTTGCACCAGCCGGCCGTTCTCGATGACCACCAAGCGGTCGGCGAGTGCCGCGGCTTCGAGCGGGTCGTGTGTGACGACGAGGCGGAGGCCTGGGAACGAAGCCAGGTGGTGTTTGAGGTCGCGGCGAACCTCGGCCCGAGTTGTTACATCCAATGCGGCCAACGGCTCATCCAGTAAAAGAAGGCGCGGGTCCGGTGCCAGTGCGCGAGCCAATGCCACGCGCTGACGTTGACCGCCAGACAGCGCATCCGGTTTAGCTTTCGCGTAGCTGCTTAAACCCACGCGATCAAGCCATTCGCCTGCCTTGTGGGCCGCCTCTTGCGGCCGCGCCCCGCGTGAGCGCAGACCGAACGCGACATTGTCAAGAACGCTGAGGTGCGGGAAGAGCAGGTAGTCTTGAAACACGACACCGACCGACCGTCGCTCGGTCGGGACGTACTCCCCGGTGGCCGCGTCCTCGAGAACGCGCCCATCCAGTCGAATGTGGCCGGAGCTGATCGGCACCAGGCCGGCGATCGCTCGAAGCAAGGTGGTCTTGCCCGCCCCGTTCGGGCCAAGCAGCGCCACAACTTCGCCTTCTTCGATATTGAGGCCGATGTCCAGGGCGAGCGCGCCGAGCGTCAATTGAACTGATGCCTCCAGGCTCACGCCGAGCCGAGCCAGCGGTGCCTGAGTGTGATCAAAACCAGAAGGGAAATGAGAAGGAGAACGAGGCTCAGGATGTAAGACGCCTCCTGGTTTGTCTCTAAAAGAAGGTAAACGGCCAGCGGCATCGTCTGGGTGACACCAGGAAAGTTGCCGGCGAACGTGATCGTTGCGCCGAACTCTCCTAGAGCCCGAGCCCAACACAGAACGGCGCCGGCAAAGAGCGAGGGGGCAATGAGCGGCAGCGTTACCCGAGTGAACACCGTCCAGCGTTTTGCGCCCAGCGTGCGTGCCGCTTCCTCGAAGCGACGGTCCATCGATCGCAGGCCGGCCTCCACGGTGATGATCAGGAACGGCATGGCGACGAAGGTCTCCGCCATCACAACGCCGACCGTAGTGAATGGCAGAGTGACGCCGAACGCACTGTCGAGCCAGGCTCCCACCAGCCCTCGCCTGCCGAAGGCCAGCAGAAGGGCAATGCCCCCCACGACCGGAGGCAGCACCATCGGCAGGGTGGTCAGTGCACGGAGCAAGTTCCGGCCCGGAAAGTCAACCCGAGCGAAAACCCAGGCCAGAGGTACCCCGAGGATGAGTCCGATCGCCGTCGATGAAAGCGAAGCGATCAGTGACAGCTTGAGCGCCTCGAGTGTTTCGGGTGCGGTGAGCGATTTGACCGCATCGCCCCACGGGGACCGGACGATCAGGCCGAGGAGAGGCAAGATGAAGAATGCGGCCCCGATCGCCGCCAGAACCGCTACGACGATTGGGACGCGCTCCCGCCTCACTGGGGAATCAGGAAGCTGGGAGGAAGCCAAAAGTCGCCAGCGTCGATTGGCCGGTGGCCGAGAGAACGTAGGCGATGAAGGCGCTGGCAACGCCTGCGTTCTTCGTACCCTTGACGGCAATTATTGGATAGTTCGCTATCACATTTTGGGCGGCCGGGATCGGGACGCCCTGCACCTTACTGCCCGCCGCCTGGACATCGGTCGTATACACGATGGCCGCATCGGCCTCTCCGAGCTCGATCTTGCTGACCACTGATGCGACGTCGGTCTCAAGGCTCCTGGGAGTGACCTTCACGCCCGCCGTCGCCAGGGCTTCGAGGGCGTACTTCCCGGCTGGGACTGTCGGCCCCGCCGAAATGTAGATCAATCCAGGCTTGGCGAGGTCGGCCAGCCCAGTGATGCCTTTTGGGTTCCCGGGCGCGACCACGATTTCGAGCTGGTTGTGCGCGAATACCTGAGAGGTGCCAGTGGTGAAGCCGTCGGTCATCAACTTCGTCATGTTCGTCGTGTCGGCTGAGGCGAAAACGTCAGCCGGCGCACCCTGCACGATCTGCGTGATCAGCGTCGGCGTGCCGGCAAAGTTGAATTGCACGGTGACGCCGGGGTGGGCTGCTTGAAAAGAGGTGCCGAGAGCTTTGAAAGAGGCCGTCAATGACGATGCCGCGAAAACCGAGGCCGTCCCGCTGAGAGCCGTAGTTGAAGGGCTCAGGCTGCTTCCGCAGGCGGTGAGAAGCGCGGCCGCGAGCGCCACCAAAAAGAACCGATTACGCATCCGACCCCTCCCTCAGCCGCGTGGCAGCTCGATGACGACATTGGTTGCCTTCACCGATGCGACGGCTATTAGTCCTGGTTTGAGCCCGAGCTCGTCAACGGACTCGCGAGTGATCAGCGACACGATCCTGTGCGGACCCGCCTGCATCTCGACTTGTGCCGCGACTCCGTCCTTTATCACTCGGGTGATGATGCCGGTGAAGCGGTTGCGGGCCGACTCGCTGACCGCCGCGGGCGAATCAGGGCGCGGCAGTGACGCCATATAGCGAGCAAGCGCAGCTCCGTCGATCTGCCGCTGGCCACCAGCCGACCGCGCAGTTTTGATTTGGCCCGCATCGACTAGGCGCCTCACTGTGTCCGGGCTGACACGGAGTAGGTCCGCCGCTTGCCCGATCCTCAGATGGCTCCCCATTTATTGACACAAACCAGACCGCTTGGAATTCAGGCAGCGGAAACCTTCGAGCGTGACCCGGTCCGAGCCGGCCACGACGAGCTGCCAGCTCCCACCTTTCTCGAGACGCTCCATTGCCTCGGCGGAGGTTGCCGCCGGCCTGATGGTGACACCGGCTGCACGTGCAAGAGCCGGCGCAGGAGCGTCGTCGGGCCGATCGTCAACGTCGTCTCGGTTAACAACCCCGACGAGTGCAGCACCATCCACCAGCAGGGCATCGAGGACGTGGGGATTGGCGCAAATCCCCCGCAGGTCGTCAACCGTCGCCTCTCTTGGCAACGTTTTGGGCCGCGTCCGCGTCAGATCTCGCACAGTTTGGTGCGCGCCTTCCCCAGTCGGCGTGCTGTTTTCGCAGTCCCCTGCCTTCAAGCCGGACAAACCACGCCGAAGTTGCTTCTCCACTCACCAAATATAGCAACTGCCCATCTCTAGGTTGGATTGCTGATAATTCAGTTATGCTTTCGGCTGTATCCAGCATTTGCTAGATATCTGTCTGCGACCAGGCGCGTCCAGACGAGGGACGAGCAGTGCCTGCAAATTTGTCGAGTCCATCGGCGCCTGCAGCCGGTACGTGCAATGAGCGCGCCACTGTGTACAGGGGACAAGCGATTTCATGCGGGAAAACCTCACGCCCCAATGAGTGACTACTTGTTGATCGAGGACAGGAGCGTGCGCCCGTTCAATCCGCACCGCGGTCGAAGCGCCCTGACCAGATGGTGCAGCGCTGTACGCGACTCGGAATGCCTTACTAGCGACGTTGGCCGAAACGATCGATTCTGGCCCCAGCGTCGCTGCCTGACACCGCCTGGTAGGGGGAGGTCTCGTCTTCAGGAACGAAGATCGAGTGCAGGAGAGGGACCGGCGTTCACTCGCGGGTGAGAAGGTCCGCTACCTCGGCAGCATCCGCCGCCCGTTGCCGACCGGCAATGGCCCTCGGACCATGGGCTTCGACCCGGAACTCGACCACGCATTTGACGATAAGTTCGCTCGCTCTAATCGCACCCACTCACAGTGATCGAGTAACAGCCCGTATGGGATTTAGGTTAACCTATAATTATTGAAAGGCATGCGTGTAATTTGTACTAGGGTGGCCTAGGTGGTCCGGGTCCAGCACCGTAGCTCGCTCACCCGTTCTCAGCAGGACTATCTCAAGGCCCTCTACCTTCTGCATGGCGATCAGCGGCCGGTACCGACCGGAGATCTGGCCCAACGCCTGGGCATCTCATCGCCTTCGGTGAGCGAGATGGTCAACCGCCTCTCGACTCAGGGCTTGGTCGAGCACGACCGACATCGCGGTCAGCAGCTGACGCGCGAGGGTAGAAAGGTGGCACTCGAGCTCGTACGGCACCACCGATTGCTTGAGATGTTCCTAGTGCAGGTGCTCGGGTACAGCCTGGACGAGGTGCACGACGAGGCTGAGCGACTCGAGCATGTCATCTCGGAGCGCATGGAGGCGCGCATCTTCGAGCTCCTCGGACGCCCCGAGCTCGACCCCCACGGCCACGCCATCCCGACCCTGACGGGCAAGGTACGGCCGCTTAGCGAGCGCCCGCTCAGCTCGTGCCGCGCCGGCGAGCGCGTGATCGTGCAGGGGGTCTCCGACGAGGACGCCGGGCGCCTGCGTGAGTTGGAGCGCCGCGGCCTTCTGCCCGGGACCCGGATCGAGATCACCAAGGTGAGCGAGTACGAGGGCCCGATTGAGTGTCGGATCAAAGTGCGGCGGGTTAGCATCCCACTCGGCCTTGCACGAGCCGTGTTCGTCGAGGAGGCTGCCAGCGTTGGCCGTTAAGACGGAGCGTCCCGGGACAACGTCGACGGCTGAAGCGAGACCAGAGGGACTACTCAGTCCCGAAGACAGGACCCGCTCAGGCGACCGGCGCCGTGTGCTCGAAGCGCGGCATCGGGGACGGCGCTTCGGATTGCTCTGGCTACTGGTGGGGCCGGGCATTCTGGTACTTCTGGGTGAGAACGACGGGCCCAGCATGCTGTCGTACGCGGCCAGTGGCGCCACCTATGGTATCGGCTTCTTTCTGCCCTTCATCGCGGTCACCTTCGCCGCCGCCGTGGTCGTTCAGGAGATGGCGATGCGGGTCGGGGCTGTCACCCACCGCGGCTACGGAGAGCTGATCTTCCAGCGCTTTGGGGGCTTTTGGGGCTGGCTTTCGGTGATCGACTTGCTCGCGACCAACCTGGTCACCTTGATCACCGAGTTCATCGCCATCCGGGTCGGAATGTCGTTCTTTGGCGTGCCAGCCCCGCTGGCGGTCGGCTCAGGCGTATTGCTGGTCGCCTTCAGCGTGGCCGGCGGTCGCTACTGGCGTTGGGAAAGGATCGCCCTGGGCTTGTCGGTTTTCAACCTACTGTTCGTGGTGGTGGCGGTCATGAGCCGCCCCGATCCCGCCGCGCTCGCCCATGCCTTCGCCACTTGGTCGCCTCTGCCGAGCGGCTCGCTGCAACTGTTCCTGCTCATTCTGGCCTCCAACATCGGCGCCACCGTGACCCCATGGATGGTGTTCTTTCAACAGAGCGCAGTGGTCGACAAAGGCATGACGCCGCGGGATATCCCGCAGGCTCGGATCGATACCATCCTTGGCGGGGTGCTGGCCGCCGCCGCCGGCTGTGGCGCCTTGGTGGCCGCCTCAGTCTTGTTCGTCCATCACGTCGACACTAGCCAGCTCCAGGCTGGTACCGGCTTCGCTCAGGCACTCCAACCTTTCATCGGCTACCCTGGCGCTGCGATCTTCTCGCTCGGCCTTGTCGAGGCCGGCGCTCTCGCCATCATGACCATCTCCGCAAGCACCGCTTATGCGCTGGGCGAAGCTGTCAAGGGTCCCCACAGCTTCAATCGGAAGCTCGGGGATGCAAAGAGTTTCTATGGCTTCAACTTGGGCGTAGCCATCGTTGCCGCCGCCGTGGTCCTCATTCCGGGTGCGCCTCTGCTGTCGATTACGCTCAACGCCAACCTTCTGGCCGTTGTGCTGATGCCTGCCGCACTGGTCTTCCTGATCATGCTCGCCAACGACCGGGAGCTGATGGGCCCGCGCTCCAACCCGAGGTGGCTGAACGGGATCGGCATCGCGGTTGCGATCCTGGTCGGCCTGGCCGGCAGTTCCTACGCCGTGGTCGCGTTCTTTAATGCAGTGGGTTGGCATTTCATAAGTTGAAAATGCAGGACCATCAGCAGCACATTTACCTCGGCGAGCCGGAAGAGGATCTGATCGAGTCTTTGGAGCCTGATCAGCTCGTGATCGAGATGGACAAGCCTGTTTCGCACAGGCGACTGAGTGCCTATACGACGGCCGGCCTCTGGGCGCTACGCCTTTTCCTTCTGACCATCACGGCGATGGTCATCTACGCATTCGTGGCGGGTGTGATCAACACCCCGCGATAGCCTGCGGCCGATTCCGCCTACGTTTGCCGACCGTAGACCTGCGGCGCCTTCCGTGCGGCCCTCGGAAACGCATCGTGGGGGGGCGGTCGGCATGGTCCGGATTGGCGCTTGAGCGGCTCGAGGACCTGGGCATGGTGACCGTTGGACGACGAACGCAAAGCCACCATCGTGTCCAACCTCCTCATCGTTCTCTGTAGCGACCGGCCGGGCGCCAGGTGTCGACCCACCGCGGCGATCTCGTCAGAGCAGCTTGGCGTTTAGCTTTAGCACGCCCGCCGACCCGCTTCAGCCGGCAGTCGGACTGTTGGAGAATTGAGCTCAGGATGAAGGCAAGCACGAGCGATTCCCTGAAAGATCCGTCCAGCTCTCGGCAGATCGATGCCAAGATCAAGTCGCTCGGTGATTGGCGAGGCAAGGCGCTGTCACAGCTTCGCGCCTTAATCAAACAAGCCGACGCCCGCATGGTCGAAGAGGTGAAGTGGAAAAAGCCCAGCAACCCGGCGGGAGTACCCGTCTGGTCTCATGACGGAATCGTGTGCATAGGGGATGCGCTCAAGAGCGCGGTGAGGCTGACCTTCCCCAAAGGCGCCTCGATGAAGGATTCCAAGGGGCTCTTCAACGCGAGACTAGATAGCAACTCAGTTCGCGCTATCGACTTCCACGACGGTGACGCTGTCCATGAGGCTGCGTTGAAGGCGCTGATTCTCGAAGCTGTGCGGCTGAACACATTCAAAGTGCGCAAGCGATAGCGCCCGAGATCCGCCAGCCGGCACTGGGAGGCTGAGCTCGCTACCAAAGGCGGAGAGCTCGCCTGAGATGCGGAGAAAGTCCTGCCCGTCGTTGCATCCGGCAATTTGACGCGTTGTGAGGCGTTTTCGTGCGTGAAAGAGGTTCTTTCCGCTGTGCGGCACACACTCAATTGATGACAGCGGTCCGCATCAAAGGCACGTCCTGTCGCGCCGGGCAACTCCCGATACACAAATAGTGCTCGCGCAGGGAGTCGGACCCTGAACCTTGGGATTAAGAGACTCCGACAGATCGTCTCCGGGCGTCTCAGAGCATGTCAGCGCGTCTCTGACGTATTCGGGCTATGACGCAGTCGTCTCTAGGCGTCTCCGGATGCCTCACAGAGTCTCCCGGCGAAGCTGTCAACGAAGCTGTCAAATCGGAGGGGGCCGAAGCTCATATAGCGCGAACCGCGCAACAGTCTGCGGCCAACAGATCAGTCTTGACCATGAGCCTGCCAGCCCCTGATCGATGTTGGCCCAGCCCTGCGATGGACTACTCGAGGGATATCTGTACTCCCCGGCCAGGTGACGTTATTGTGCGACTCAATGGCTGGCTCGAGTTCAGTGACTGGGCAGCGGTTAACGACCTGGATGAAGGTCACGATTGCGTTGCTGGTCGTCTGCGTGTTGACGCTCGTCATCGAGGTGCCGATCTGGCTTTACCTGTTGATTAAGCGATACGGAGCTGCCTTCGCGATTGAGCCAGGTGCCATCGAAGCGATTTTTGTGGCGCTGATGATCGTGTTCATCTTTTACGGCGGGCGAGGGATGTGCTGGAGCTATGTAGGAGCCATGGTTGTCGGCATAGTGCATGCCATTTACTCCGCGTCGATCGTGTTGATGGAGCCGTGGGGCGAACCGCTCGGTTACTTCAATTGGCCCGATGCGAAGGCGCTCGGCCTCATCGCAGGTTTCCTCACAGTTTTTGCCAGCACTCCTCGCGATTGCGGCCGCCCTCGCTGTGCTTGAGTTGAGGGAACGAGCTCCCAGCTAAGTCGCAGCGCCCAAGGTGGAAAAGGGTTGTCCCGGATTAGACGCTCAGATTTACGATCTGGTGGCCGTAGTTTCCGTAACGCGAACCAACCAACGGTGATGGGTCGGCCAATCAGCCTCGGTGTGCCCGACGCTCGCGCGAGGGCTCACGGCGCTCAAGCCGAGCCACGGCGGATTCGAGCACCGACTTCATAAGCGTCTGGTATGGCACACCGGCTCGCTTCGCCTGCCTCTTCAGCCGTTCAAGCAGATCGTTTGGAACGCGAAGAGAGACAGCGACCGTTCGCGGCCTCTCGGAGAACAGTGCATCGACGTGCTCATCGAACTCCTCATCGGACATGTCCTCGAACGGATCAGTCCACTTCGTGGCCGTAGTCATCGGTAGTACCTCCTAGCCGCGCGTCGGCCGGCCTGGCGCGCATGGACGGGGAAGCGGCCGGCCGGGTGGTCGACCCACACTGCCACCAGCAAACGACCCTTCAGAGTTGCGCCAACCACCGTGTGATAGGTCACGCCCGAACGGACCTCGGTAGACTCGATACGGTCGGCGTCATTCATGGCCTCGTCGATCTCCTCGCGGCTTAGCCTTCGCTGTGGATGGTCATCCAGCAAGTGGCGGAGGTTCGACGCCTGCCATACCACTGGCCTCGCATCCACTGTCGTCCAGTATATACGATGAAGGGTTGGCTGCATTACAGATCGCATATACCATTGGTGGGCCGTAGTTTCCGTAACGCGAACCAACTGAGCGTCGCCGGTCGCGAGATCAGCCTCAGCGCCTGCGCCGTCGCCCGTAAGCGACCGCTCGATGACGGACGGCCCTTATGACCACCCTCTCCTGTTCGGATGCACCTTCGATCGTGTAGACGATTCGGTAGTTGCCAACCCGAGCCGACCATCGGCCTCTGAGTCGACCTAGCAAGGGCGCTCCGACGGCACGCGGTTCCAGACCCACTCGATCAATCGTGTTCGCGACGGCCTCCCTTACCGAGTCAGGCAGTTTGCGAATGTCGTCGTGAGCCCCTCGTGTGAAAACGAGGTCAGGCAAGCCCTAGCTCGCGCTTGACCTGTTCCCATGGGACCACGCGACCGGCAACGACATCCTCATCGCTCGCCGCAAGATCCGCCATTAGCTTCTGGTCACCAAGGATTTCGAGAGTCTCGATCAGAGAGTCGTACTCGGCCTGGGACATGACGATCGCAGCCGGCCGGCCGTTTCGGGTGATCACGACGTGTTCGTGAACACTTTCAACGTTGTCGAGGAGCTCGGTCAGATGCGTCCGAGCCTCGGTGAAAGGCACCACTTTAGCCATGCACTAACTGTACAGAATTCTGACCGATGTGGTGGGCCTCCTCTTATATAACGCGAACCGGATCGCCGTCACCGGAGCACCGATCCGCCTCCGGAAAGTAAGGAGCCGTTGCTAGAACCCCGCGGCGTGCGAGCGCTGAGCGGTGTGGGCCGAGCGTAAGGCGGGGTGTTATGTGTCAAGGCGGCGGACGCGATGGTCGAGGTAGGTTGGGAGCGCCCCCAGCCTTGCCAAGCTATTAACGCGCGCTAGACCGGGCTAGTAGTTGCTGCGAGCCCGGCACTCTCTTGGCACAATGACTCAGTGCCAAAGAACTACTTCGACGAACGGATAGCGAGGAGTTACGAAGCCAAATGGCCGGAGCTGTTCGAGCCGGCGGTCGTCGACCCAGCTGTGAGCTTCCTCGCCGACCTGGCTGGTTCAGGCGCTGCGCTTGAACTCGGCATAGGAACGGGTCGCATCGCGTTGCCGCTGAGCCAGCGGGGCGTTCGCGTGCGTGGGATTGAACTGTCGCCAGCGATGGTCGCGCAGCTACAGACGAAGCCGGGCGCAGACAACATCGTGGTAACGATCGGCGACTTCGCGAGTACCCGGGTGGACGGATCGTTCAGGCTCGCCTACCTATTGCGCAACACGATCACGAATCTGACCACGCAAGACGCACAGGTTGAGTGCTTCCGCAACGTCACCGCGCATCTGGAACCTGGCGGATGCTTCGTAATCGAGGTTTACATCCCGGAGCTTCAACGTCTCCCTCCTGGCGAGACCATCCACCCGTTCACCGTGACCCCGACGCATCTCGGCTTCGAAGAATATGACGTCGCCACGCAAATCGCCTTCTCCCACCACTACTGGGTGGTGGACGGCCAACTTGAGACGTTCTCGGCGCCGTTTCGCTACGTATGGCCTTCCGAGTTGGATCTGATGGCGCGACTCGCTGGCATGACCTTGCGGGAACGCTGGAGTGACTGGAAGCGTGAGCCCTTCACGCGCGACAGCAGGAGCCACATTTCGGTCTGGGAGAAGACGCCGTAGGTTGGTCACCTCCATTCGCGCTCATCCGCATCGTGTCCCAAGTAAGCGGTGAATTGGTCGTGGGCCGTACTTTCCGTAACGCGAACCGGCCAGGCATCCAAGTCAGTGGCCGGAACCTGAGTCTCAGCTCAAGACCGTCGCCGTGAGCGCCGCATCGCGTCGACCCTTGAAACGAAGTCTTCCGGAGACTGGATCGGTATCCCTCGCCACGGCGACATCCTGAGGAGGTGGTCGTCCGAGCTCACCATGAGGAACGCACCAACGGTTTGAGCAAGCTCCAGGACGCGATTGTCCTCCCAGTCCTCGCAGTCGTTGACTCGGACCTTGGATTCAGCCAACCCACCCGCGCGGCCGACCACGCCAAGCAGGAAGGACTCATATGCATCCACATCGGCTGAGGTGAAGCCGAAAGCACGGCGGAGAACGCGCAAGGTCCCCTGGAGGACATGCCGGCTCAGCCAGAGTTCGAACTCGAATCCTTCGTTCAGGATGGCCAGGGTCATCGCGGAGGCCTCCCCGCGAACTGGTGGAGGCGACTGCCAAAGTTCGGGGTTGGGCTCGGCCACGACTGCGTCCACGAGCACGTTGATATCGACCACGATCGGGATGTGGCGGGGCGACGCCACAGTCAGAAACGCTTGTTAGTCGTCTTCCGGTTCAGCACGTCCCTCACAGCCATGCGCCGTTGAGACGCAGTGGTGATGCCGGCTTCAGCCGCGCGCCTGAGGCCAATCTCGCGGACACTCTCGAACAGTTCCCAATTCTCGAGAGCTTCCATTCGGTCCATCGCTTGGCGGACAAACTCGGTCGGGCTTCCACCTGCCAGGCGCTCGACCATCTGGTCAAACCGAGGGGCCTCTTCTGGCCTGAGGGAGAAACTTCGGCTTACTGCGGTTCTGCTCATGGTTGGCAACCGTTGCTAACATACCACAACCGGTTCGCGTTATGGAAAGCCCGCCGAATTGGAGTGGGCCGCCGTGGACTCAAACCACGTACCTCCGCGCTATAGCGGCTCGACGCTTTGTGCACGAGAACATTCACTCCCGGAGAGGTCGAGCATGGTGCACAGGATTATGGTGGCTTACCAAAACTCGATGCGGCTTGGAACCCGACTACGACGGACTCCAAGGCTGCCCCGGCAAGCAGGACCTTAGTTCATCGTCCTCAAGCATGGCGACGCCACATCGGGGAAATGTCGTGGCGGCCAGCGCGAGGGCCGACGGCCGCGTCGAAGCCGAAGACCAAACCCAAATCACCGAGGTTTCGCTGAAGAAGTCGATTTCGGTGTTGTTGACGACAACGGCTCCTGCTTCCGGGTACCTCGGCCTCGGATTGTTGTTAACCGACTCGACCCTGTAAGTCGTCGCGGTCAGCGTGAGTTGAGTTTTCCCGTTGAGGATTCCGTCCAGGGCCAACCCCGGATCCGGGTTCGCTGTGTGTAGAAGCCAGAAGCCGAGGAGTTGTGCAGGCACCGGCCGCCGCGCGGCGGAGGCCCAAGAGTTGGAGTGGAAGCCGCGGACGGACCGGCGTTTTCGCCGACGAAGCTGATCCACCGCCGCAGGAGGAAGCGACCAAGGCGAGGAGGATGGCGAGCACCCCCGCGACGCCGACGAACGCATCATGTGATTCGCCGTCCCTGAGTTGTACGTTTGCACCGGCGCTGCCGGCCGCCATGGTCCTTGAATGTTAGGGCCGCGTTCGAAACAACTGAGGCAACTTCTCGCGGTGGTGTCCCGCCAAGGATTCGAACTTGGACTGAGATCAAATCGTTGGTGGGCCGCGAAGGACTCCCCCTGGGGAGATGTGATTCGAGCCGGACAGTCTCGATTGGTCCCCGAGTCTCGAGACGAAGCTGGAGAATCTGCGACTCATTCTCAAATAGCGAAGTTCGTCGCGATTAGGTGGCGGGGTTCAACGCGCTCCGTGGTTGAATGTGCCAGGTGAGCGGCGGTCACCATCACTCCTCAGCGCACTACGGCAACAAGGACGCGGTCAGGGCGGTTATCGTTAGTGCCGTTGCCCTCGGTCTAGCGGCTCTAGCGGAGATCACATCCGCGATCTTCAGCGGATCCGCGAGCGTTTTAGCTGATGGCCTCCACAACTCTGGGGATGTCCTGACCAGCTTCATCCTCCTCTTCACTTTCGCGCTCGTCCGCCGGCCGGCCACCAGGCGATTCTCGTCAGGCTATGGCCGGTTCGAAGACGTGGCGACGTTGCTGATCATCGTGGTCATCATCGCTACGGCAGCCGTTGCCGCCGCGGAATCTGTGGCCAAGCTCATCTACCCGACGACCTACTCAAACATCCCATTGAGCCTGGGAGCAGCTCTTGTCGGCGTGATCGCCAATCTGGGCGTATCCGAGTACAAGGTCCGGGTCGGCCGCGGCATCGGGTCCGAATCGCTGAAGGCAGACGGTAACCACTCACGGATCGACGCCCTGGTCTCGGCCGGCGCCTTCGTAGGAATTGGACTCGCCGGTCTCGGCCTCAGGCTCGCAGACCCAATCGTCGGCATTTTGATCACCGTCGCCATCGTCTACGTCCTGGCTGGGACTGTGAAGCAGCTCTACTACCGCATGATGGACGCCGTCGATCCGACCATCGTTGACGAGATCACGAATGCCGCCAGATCAGTCAGCGGAGTTCTCGAAGTTAACGATGTGCGCGTGCGCTGGGTTGGGCGTGAGCTGGTCGCTGTGATGCACGTCGCCAGCAATCCCAAGTCGACGCTCGAAGATGCTCATGCCCTTGCCATGCACGTGGAAGACGCGGTGCGCCACGAGGTGCCGGCCGCCCGACTCGACATCCACATGGATCCGGGTACCGCCAAGCACAGGCACGCGGTAGTCGGAACGCCTCTCGATGAAGACCACGGTGGTGACGACGATCACCATCACGACGATTCGCACTCCGGTCATGACCACCATCCGCACAACTAATCGGCGGGGTGTTCACCTGCGTGGCGGCTTCATCTGATGCTCGGCTGTCTTCCTTCCTCGGAGTTGCGGGGCGGCAGTGTACGAAGTTGCGTAAATCCTTGAAGCGCCGGCCGCAGCGTCCCCGGTGAAGCTGTTACACGAGGCTGTCAAATGCCGGCGGGACGAACGAGGAGCCACTCAGTCCGGCATGTGCCAGGCAGGGCGGGAGATGTCCTCGCCAAGGGCAACGCAATGCGCGTAGGGGCCCCGGTCGCGGTCGACGTCTTCATCGACGGGTTCCTGCTCGGGCTGGCCTTCGTCGCCGGCCAAAAGGCTGGAGTCCTGCTCGCCGTCGGGTTCGCGCTCGAGATGCTGTCGCTGGGCCTTGCCACGTGCGCGACCTGTCGTCGTTACGGCTGGTCGGTGGTTCGCACCGTGGGCACGGTGGTTGGCATTGGAGCCTGTTTCTTGGTCGGCGCCGGACCCGCGGCGCGGCCTCTCAGGTCCGTGGTTGGCCGGCGTCACCTCATTTGGCTTGCGGCTCTCCTGTAACTGGTGATAGAAGAGTTGCTTGTTGAAGCTCACGAGGTGAACGAGACGCATCCGGCGACGGCAATGTTCTTCGTCGGCGTCCTGGTCCTCATTAACATCGACGTCATCAGCTAAGCGGCGACTCGGCTTGACCCGGCGGGCGTGAGGGCCACCTTGTTAGTTATTTGTTGAGCGCCGTCCGGTCCGCTATACTCGCCGACCTCAGCTAGCGTCGCGATCCCAGAAGCGTCTCAGCACGAGTTGCAGCAATGGACTTAAGATCAAATTTCGCCAAGCGTTCGGGCGGCCGTCGAATGACCTCGTTGATCATCGCGGCGGTACTCCTTGTCACCTTGTTCTGGGTTCCAGGTTCGATCCAGGTCGCATCGGCGATCTATTGCTATCGGGGTGATCCTCCCGCCGTTTATCAGGCCTGCCTCGCCTACAACCACGGTATTGGGCAGCAGGTCTCCAATCAAAAGCAGCTGCAGAACATTCAAGGGCAGATCCACGACACGGTGGCGCAAATGAATTCCATCGATTCACTCATCAGCAAGCTCCAAACGCAGATCGCCGCTCAGCAAGCGCTGATCGTGGAAACGCAAGGTACGATCGACGCTCTCAGCGGACAGATTCGTGTTGGCCAAGCTGACTTAACGTTTCTGGTGGCAGACACAGCAGAGCGAGACCAGCTTCTAAATCAGAGAATCCGCTACGCGGACGACCAGGGACCCTTCAACGTTCCCAGACTCATCTTTACCGCGACCAGCTTCAACGACTTAGTGAATCGAATGATCGCCGTTCAGCAGATTGCAGCTTCTGATCGGCAGTTGCTCCAGCAACTGCAGGAGCAGCATTCGCAGGTCGCGATTGCAAACACAGCCTTGGGAGTCAAGCGGAGCCAAGTCACAGCCCTCCTGCTGCAGCAGAAGGTAACCAACGCGGACCTGCAGAACAACGTGGCGACACAGACTGCCGCGCTCGCGTTCGAGGCGCAATTGCAGGTCGCACTCAAGGTCCAGTACCAGCAGGAGTTGGCAAACCGTGTGGCGATTGACGCGCAGGTTGCACGCCTTGCACAGCAATATGCCAAAGCAGCTCGAAAGGCCGGCGGTGGGTCGGGCGTGTTCGAATGGCCCCTCCCGGCCTGCGGGCCCAGTTGCATCAGCCAGCCCTTTGGCTGCTCCACGTTCTATCTGGAGATTCCTGATCCTAACTGTCCGTATCCGCACAAGATCCATACAGGAATCGACATCGCAGGGCCCTACGGCGCGCAGATCGTCGCCGCAGATACTGGAGTGGTCTATCTATACCCAGGCAGCATCGGCTACGGAAACCTCGTGGTGATGATTCATGGCAATGGCTACTCGACCTATTACGGGCACACCGCCGGCTACGCGCCGGGTTTGCGTAGCGGCGAGATCGTGCCCCGAGGCACCACGATCGCATTCGAAGGAATGACCGGCTGGGCGACCGGCCCGCATCTGCACTTTGAGATTCGCGTGAACAATGTTTACGAGAACCCCTGCAAATGGCTGGGCTGCTAACTCGAGAGCTGCTACGCATCGGGATTCCGACGTAGCGCAGCGCTTCCCTAGCACGAGTTGGTTCGTTGAGATGAGCTTTCCCTCTCCCAGCTCGCGCCTTCGGTTGACACCTCTTGAGTTTGCGAACGGGGACAGGCTAGGACCGCGCGCCACCCTAGTTCGGGAAACCAAGCTCGCGACTCTTAATGAAACTCAGGGGCCCTTGAGAGGCAACGCCCTCCGCTGTTCAACCATTGCAATTGGCGGCCATGCAGCCGTCCGGAGCCTTGACGAGCTGAGTCATGCAGCCGCCGGACTTCAGCGCTGTACTACCCAGGGCTATATCAGTGAGACACCCACCGGAACCAGCGAATACCAATCACTGCGAACACCACGGTGTAGCCGAAGCTGGCGAAGAGCGCACCCCAACTCTGACCGCTCCAAGCAGTGGCACCCATGGCGGCCGATAGTAACGTCTCGAGACAGCCGCCAGGGGACCAGCGGGACACCAGCTCGACCGTCGTTCCGAGCCGATCTGTATTTCCGAAGACGCTGAGTCCGATCAGCGGTACGTAGAGGAAGCGGCCAGCGGCGTTGAGCGTGTCCGCCGAAGCTATCAGTCCCACAATCGCTTGGCCAATGCTAAGGAAGACGGCAGATCCGAGCAACGCGACCAAGACTGTGAACAGGTAGTCCTGCGGGGGCAGAGTGACACCCACGAAGAGGCCCGCAACCCCGAGAACCACAATCGCCATGACCAGAACCGCGCCGAGTTGCACGATCCAGCGACTGACCATGATCGTCCAGGTCGGGGCCGGTGTCACCCGAAGCCGCTGAAAGACGCCGGTATCGCGGTCGCGCGCGATCGCAAGCGAGTAGCCGACGGTCCCGATCGAGACCAGCCCCACGGTGAGCGCGACGCTGATACGGAACTCGGGACCGCCCAGTGCCGCCGAGCTTTTGCCGAGGCCAGTGGCCACCAACAAGATGAGAGGAAGGGCAAAGGTAATCACCAGAGACATAGGAGCACGCAACTGAGCCGTGCTATCTGCACGTAGGAGAACCTTGAGCGATGACGACCAGGTCGGGACCGCCATCGAGCGACGCTGGGGAACCGTTATGTCGTCAGTCACGCAATTCCCGTCCGGTTAGCGCGATGAAGACGTCCTCCAGAGTGACCTCGCCGTGGGCTGCCTGGCGGACTTTAGGGTCATCGCGATGCGCCGCAATCAGAGCCGCGGGCGTGCCTACCGTCAATATCTTGCCGTGATCCATGATGGCAACGCGATCACAAACTGCCTGCGCCTCCTCCATCGAGTGTGTCGTGAGAAGGATGCTGCGCCCCTCCTTGCGAAAGCGCTCGATCCGGTCCCAGAGCTGGCGCCGGCCCTGCGGGTCGAGCCCCGCGGTGGGCTCGTCGAGCAGCACCAGCGCGGGATCATGGATGGTCGCGATCAGCAGTGAGAATCGTTGCTGCTGACCCCCCGATAACTCGCGAAAGCGCTTGGACACTTCGTTCTGCAGATTGATTTCTCCCAAGAGTTCGCGTATCTGCGACGAAGAGAGGGTGACGCCGTACAGGCCGGCGTACAGTCGCACGATCTCAACAAGCGTGAGACTCGAGTGAAAACTCGTAGCCTGCAGTTGGACTCCGAGCTGGGCCTTGGCTTGCAGCGGGTGAGCGCGGGCGTCGACCTCTCCGATCACTATGTCGCCGGACGTCGGACGCAGGAGTCCTTCGATGGCGCTTAGCGCGCTGGTCTTGCCGGCACCGTTGGGACCCAGAAGTCCGTAGATCTCCCCCTCGCGAACCTCGAGATCGATGCCGTCAACGGCGACAACTGGACCGTAGCTAACGCGCAGCCCGGTGACCCGGAGCGCTGGTGTCACGGCGGGGGCATACGACTGCGTCGCTGTCAGTGCATCTCCTCGAACAGGGCCCTCTGTCATATTGTTATCAAATTGATAGACTGGCATATCATACGATGTGTCCCAACGGAGGGTAATCGCTTGCGCCGGACAAGATCTGATGTCTTCCCGATAATCGGTGTGGTGGTGTCCGCCGTGCTCATCGTGATCGGCCGTACACAAAGGAACAACCCGGTGGCGATCGCCGGCTTCATCGTGCTGGCGCTATCGGCGGGCCTCTATCTCTACTTGCGGTCGCGATAGCGGAGCCCGAGGTTGAGTGAAGTTGTTGCCCCTCTGCCAGCATCTGATGGCTTAATCCGACCCGTGCATAAAGGAGAAGTCGGGTGCCTGGGGTGAGAAGGAGCGACGTAATCGTCGACATGCCGAGTCCGCCTCTTGAGGAGCGCCGCATTGACGGCCTTGCGGGCTTGCCGACGCTGGTCGTCGGCGTTATGGCTTTCGTCGTCGGGATCGGCATCTTCGGGCAGTCGCTGTCAGAGGTGATCCGGCACCACAGGAACGCTGCTGTCGTGCCTTTCTACGCGGCGGCGCTTGTACTCATCGGGTTGGGAATGGCGGCGATCCGTGGACTCATTGCGGTTGCTCCCGGGGAGGCCCGCGTGGTTCAACTCTTCGGCAGCTACGCCGGCACGATTAGAAGGAGCGGCTTGCGCTGGGTGAACCCACTGTCTAGGCGAATCAAAGTCTCTACGAGGATCCGCAATCATGAGACCGCTCTGGCGAAGGTCAACGATGCTGAAGGCAACCCGATCGAGATCGCCGCAGTAGTGGTCTGGCAAGTCGAAGATACCGCCCGCGCTCTGTTTGACGTCGACAACTTCGTCGAGTTCGTTGCCTTCCAAGCCGAGACCGCCGTCCGGCTGGTCGCAACCAGTTACCCGTATGACACCCACGGCGACGGCGCACCTTCCCTGCTCGACAACGCCGAAGAAATCACCTCCAAGTTGTCAGCCGAGATAGCAGCCCGAGTCCGGCCGGCCGGAGTCAAAGTCATCGAGTCGCGAATAACGCGGCTGGCGTACGCGCCGGAAATCGCCCAGGCGATGCTGAGGCGCCAGCAGGCAAGCGCCGTAGTCGCGGCACGGAAACGGATCGTGGAGGGCGCGGTCGGCATGGTCCAGATGGCGCTTGAGAGGCTCGAGGACCAGGACATCGTGACCCTGGACGACGAGCGCAAAGCCACGATGGTGTCCAACCTGCTCGTCGTCCTTTGTAGCGACCAGGCGACCCAGCCTGTGGTCAACGTAGGATCCCTCTACCAGTGAGGACGCTGGTGAGGGCAGTTTCGGAGCGAAAAAGCCTGCTTCTCAGGCTCGATCCGGCAGTCCACGACGCAGTCGCCAGGTGGGCACATGACGAGTTGCGCAGCAGCAATGCACAGATCGAGTTTCTGTTGCGCAGAGCTCTCATCGACGCTGGGCGCCTGCCAAATGTACTCAGTGCTAAGCGCGCCGCCCGCGGCAACCAGGCGCGGTCGTCGCCTCGACAGCGGGCTGGATGATCGGCTGAGCGGTCGCAGTCCATAGAAGATGGCCGACGCGGCCTGATCGGTGCCAGTCTCCGCCAGGCGCCACCGATGACTGCAATCCATCGGCTCAATGCGCGCAGCGCCAGCGTCGACATCGAGCACACAGACGAAGCTGTCAAAAATCGATCACAAGCGGCGAGAGCGAGAGCTGGACCTCAAGCTGGCCGCCGAGCAAGGGACCAGCTAAGAGCGAGGCCGCCCGCGACAGCAAGCAAAACAGAGACGAGCGAAACTACCAGCCCGGGCTTGGTCGTCATGAGGAAGACCAACCCAGTCAGAATCCCCAAAGACCCGCCCAGTTCCAACGCCAATAAGGGGTCGCGCGTGTGAGCGCGAAGGACATTTGAGATTGGGCCGCTGGTCTCGAGGCTGGCTGCATCCTCAATCCGATGCAGTCGAGGGTTGGTCATTAGCGGACCGATTGGCGCCAGGACAAGGAAGCTCCCAATTGCGACATCGACCCAAGGCGCTCGGAGTAATTGAAAGGTGAGGGCCATGTCGAGACCGGTGATCGCAATCATGAGAACTCCGACGATGACGATCGCGTCAATCGCCGAGATGCGCTCGAGTCCGATTTTGCGAGTGGCCAACAGTGTGGACGTGATCGCGCGCACCTGGTCGGAATTGGTAGCACGGCGCATGGCGGTGACCGCGAGTAACAGGCTCCCATAGCCGACAAAGACAGCGATCGCCCCCATCACATGAACGAACACATCGACGGAATATCTCGACACTCAGCGAGTCACTAGTTGCGGTCCTAGAGCTGGCGACTGGATTCGACCAGCGCCCACAACAAGACCACGAACGTTGAAATCTGAAACGTCGCCCGCAGGCCGTGCCAAAAAGCGAATATATCGAGCTTGCTTTTGAGGATGGCTTCCTCATTCGGCGTCCGTCTGAGGCTGAGCATGATTGGCGCTGCCTTTCCGGTACAGATCGAGTGCGCGACGGTACAGGCGCAGCCCAACAGCAGTGGCAGCATCTCGGCGGACGATGACTTCGTGAAGTAGGTTGCGATCGTGGTGGCTAGTACGAGCAGGACGGCCAGAATGCCGGCTGCAGGGTAAACGACTAGACCATTCCCTAGGTCATTGCCGCGTGCAAAGTTCGCATACGCAACCGATCCGATTCGGTTGCGCGTCGGAAGCTTGACCGCGGCCACATCGAGGCTCGCACCAGCGAGCAGCCCGTGAAATCCCACCGTCACGACCAATAATCCGAACGCCACGCTCACGGGCTGCCCGTCTTCAGGAAGACCATATCGTCAGTATACTTACAACATATGGATGCCTTCAGACTCAAGCTCGGCGCTGAGGCAGAGGCGATTCCTGGGTTCCTGCTGTGGCAGGTCTCTAAGCTCTGGCAACGCCACCTGACGCTTGCGCTTCAGGACCTCAAGCTTCCAAGCACCCAGGCAGTCATATTGGCCAACGTTCTTCGGTTCAGCGAGGAAGGTCGTGCGGCAACGCAAGCGATGTTGTCCGAAGCCGCCAGAGTCGATCGTATGACCGCGTCGCAGTCGCTCCGCTCGCTTGAACTGAAAGGGTACGTCACGCGCGAGACTTCGCCTGGCGACAAGCGCTCCAACCGCGTTGCCCTGACCACCGAGGGGCGCCGTGTCGCGCTAAAGACGATCAAGCGATTGGCCGCCACGCATACGAAATTCTTCAAGCCCGTCGCCGGTGAAACCGAGGCGGTCGTTGGCTACTTGCAGCTGCTGGTAGAGGCCAACAAGTTGGCCTGACACTGGCTGACTGCTTCGATTCCAGCCAATCTCTCTACCGCCGACATCGCACCTGCGCAACCTCAACGTACGGGTTAGTGCTGCGTGCATTCGGGTGACGTCGCACTATCTCAGCCGCCGAGAAGCCGGCTGCCATGAACTCGTCGAGGAAAGGCCGCCTTCCTTAGCTCCGGAGATTCAAGCAAACCAGTCGTCCCGGCTGGGTTCAATGCCGGGCGGTAGCGGCCCCTTGAGGACAAGCTCGGCTGCAAACACCAATCCACCTGGAACAAGCACCCGGGCCAGCTCGCTTAGGATGGCGGCTCGCGCGACGTTCAGGTTGAAGATTCCATTGACGATGGCGACGTCGACGGATCCGGTCTCGGCTGGAATCGCCTCGGCGTCCCCCAGCTTGAACTCAAATGCTCCACGTATGTTCGGATGCGAGGATCAGAGTCTTGAAGCCGTTGTGTAGCATGCGGGCATGACGGAGACCATGGCGTTGGGCCAGGAGCCGCCGATCAGCGAACACCTGGAGGCGATTGTCAGTGGCCGCTTGCGCCAGGCCCTGCTACTGACCGTTGCAATCCTCGTTGTAGAACTTGCCGGTGCGGTCTGGTCCCACTCGCTGGCGCTGTTCTCGGACGCCGGACACGTCACGACCGACATCTTCGCCCTGGGGTTGGCTTGGTTTGCAGTGAAACAGACCGAGCGTCCCGCCGACGAGGTGCGGAGCTACGGCTACCACCGCGCCGGAATCCTCGCGGCGATGACCAACGGGGCGACGCTGATCGTCCTTGTCTTCGTCATCGCTTGGGAGGCAGCTCAGCGGTTCGTGCATCCCGAGCCGGTCCACGGCGGCATCGTGATCATTTCGGCGTTGGTCGGGGTCGGTATCAACGCATATGTTGCTCTGAGCTTTCGCAAGCAGGGCTCGAACCTGAACATTCGCGCCGCGGTCTTGCACGCTGTAGGTGATTTAGTGGCGTCGATCGGAGTGATCGTGGCAGGCATCGTCATCCTGCTCACAGGGTGGCTGTACGCCGACCCTCTCGTCTCAGTGTTCATCGCCGCACTGATTGGCTGGAATGCGCTAAAGATCGTGCGCGAGACCGTCAACATCCTGCTCGAGGGCACGCCACGGGGAATGGACCTGTCGGCGATCCGAAAAGAGATCAGCGCGGTCAAGGGGGTGACCGGATTTCACGATCTGCACGTGTGGTCGATCTCCTCTGAGCACCTGGCCCTCAGCGCTCATGTCGTCGTCGAGGACCAATCGCTCGGTGACTCGGAGCACGTGATGCGGGAACTGGAGTCCAACCTGTGCGAGAAGTTCGACATTGGGCACACGACCATCCAGGTGGAGTTTTGCCATCCATGTGCGGCCGGTGCCGATCATCTGGCTGAGCATAACCACCCCCATTCGAAGCTGGCACGGCTCGCAACCAGTGCGCGTCGGCGCACGCCACTTTCTCGCGCAGCCGACGCACAGGCTTCCTCTTAGTCGCCGACCCCACGTCACAGCGTCGAAGCTGTCATACGCCGACAATCGCCGATCGGGTCTGAGTCTGCGATCTAGGGCGCAACCATGTACTCGGTTGCGCTCTAGTGACTGCCTCCGGACATTTTCGCCGCTGTCATCCACAGGGCTCTTATCCATATGATCTGGTCATGGTGCGTCCTGAAGGCTGGTCCAGACCAGCGAGCGCAAGTCTCGTCCGGGTAATCGCCCGAGAGCCCGGTAGTAGGCCCCGGTCGGAGGGGGAGACCTCTCAGGCTGAGCGGTGCGTCACAAGCCTCCGTGGAGGGAGCAAGAGTTCGGGTCGTAGCAACGTGCGAGTCCTGCAGCCTCGTCAGATAAACAATGGGGAAGCCGAGCCGCTCATGTCACGGCGAAGGCCAGGTCCATCAGGTCCAGTTCGGGACTTTGGGCTGATGGGTTCCCCCGGGGTAGGGGGATCGACACGAACTCAAGGTCTGGGTCGGAACAGGAGAGACCCGTCTGCGCCGCCTTGTCAGCAAAGACCGGTCCTATAAGCCGATGGCGAAAGGGAACGGAGCGCAGCGGGAGTCCGGCGGGGTGGTAGTAGCGCGTGAGAGCGTCAAGCACCCCGACTTTGGTCACGCCGGTGACGGAGGTAAGCGCGAGGGCATGGACGGTGAAAGCCGGTCCAATCTCCCCGAGGGGCGAAAGCCCATCGACAAAGTGCAACAACTCCAACGCCGGCTATACGTGGCGGCCAAGCGGTCGCCGGAGCGGCGCTTTCACGCCCTGTACGACCGGATCTGGAGGAGTGACATCCTCCAGGAGGCGTGGGAGCGGGTGCGCTCGAATCGGGGAGCGGCCGGGGTGGATCGGGAGACCCTGGCGGAGGTCGAAGGAGCTGGCGTGGAGCGAATGCTCGCCGCAGTCCAAGACGCGCTCCGAGCAGGCAGCTACCGACCGTCGCCGGTGCGGCGGCAGGGAATCCCGAAGCCAGATGGCGGCGTGCGGCCACTGGGCATACCGACGGTCCGGGACCGGGTGGTGCAGCAGGCGGCGAAGCTGGTGTTGGAGCCGATCTTCGAGGCGGACTTTCTCGACTCGTCGTACGGCTACCGGCCGAAGCGGAGCGCGACTGAGGCGCTGG
>DATLRQ010000136.1:0-8599 GCA_035534555.1 Candidatus Micrarchaeaceae archaeon | reverse complement strand
TGGTCGACGAGCTGGCACACACCAACGCGCCGGGCCTACGACACCCCAAGCGATGGCAGGACGTCGACGACCTCCGCGCCGCCGGCGTCAACGTCATTTCGACCGTCAATGTTCAGCACGTCGAAAGCGTCAAAGACCTGGTCGAGAAAGTAACCGGGATCGTCGTGCGAGAGACGGTGCCCGATAGAGAGATCGACAGTGCCGACGTGGTGCAGTTCATCGACATCGCTCCCGAGGCGCTTCGGAAGCGGATGCGGCACGGAAACATCTACGCGGTAGACAAAGTCGACGTCGCGCTTGCCAACTTCTTCAAGCCCGGCAACCTTGCCGCCATGCGCCAGATCGGACTGCGCCTGGTCGCCGACTCGATGGCGCGAACGCGAAGCGTAGTTGACTCACCAGAGGACGTGCTGGTCGCGGTGTCCTGCGGAGAGGCGTCCGAAGAGTTGATGCGGCGCGGCGTGCGCCTGGCGCGCCGGCGCGGAGGTTTCTGCCTGGTCGTAACCGTGGTGGCCGACCCATCGGAGGACGCGCGAGTCGACCCGTACCGTGAGCTGGCGGAGCACCTCGGGTGCTCGTTCGCGGTGCTCGGCGGGAACGACCCGGCCGGAGCCATCATCCAGGCGGCGCGCGACGCGGGCTCCGACCACGTTGTCGTCGGCGAACCGCGCGACAGCCGCTGGATCGACCGCCTCCTCCCGAACGTGGTCGATCGGATCATCGACGGGCTACCAGAAGCGGATGTCCACGTGATCGCGAGGTTCGCCAGGTGAGCCGGAGGAGCGAGCGCCGTCCCGATCCGGCGGAGCTGCTGCGCCAAATCGCGTCCGAGGGCAGGCGCCGCGCGATTCTGCGTGTCTACCTCGGCTACGCCCGTGGCTGTGGCACCACGACGGCAATGCTCGACGAAGCTCGCAGGCGCCACAGCCGCGGGACCGACGTGGTGGTCGCCGCCTACGATATCCACGATCCGCCATCGAAGGCGCTCAGCGCGCTCGAGGTGATCCAGGCGACGCGCGAGATGCCGGCATCGCGGCCGCTCGACGTCGCGGCGCTCCTCGCGCGCAATCCTGAGGTCGCTTGCATCGACGACCTGATGGGACTCGACGTCTCGGGGAGGCCGCGAATCGAGTCGGTGCCGCGGCTGCTCTCAGCCGGTATCACGGTGCTCGCCACCCTGCGCCTCCTCTCCATGCGCAGCGCCGCGGCCGCGGTGGGCGGGCTGCTCGGTGATCGCCTCCCGGAGTTGCTGCTCGGCGACGAGTTCTTCAACCAGATCGACGAAATCGAGTACGTCGATATCACACCCGAGGACCTGCTGGCCCGCATCAAGCAGCATGCGATTCTCACGCCGGCGCAGCTGGCCGCCGGCATGCAGCGCGAGCTTCGTCCGGCAGTGCTCGCCATCTTGCGCGAAACGGCACTCCGGATGACCGCCGAGCACATGGACCGACAGCTCTCCCGGTATCTGCCGACGACGCAAGCTCCGCTCGAGTTCCGAGGACGCATCGTGCTCGGTCTTCCCGTCGCCGCCGGGATGGAAGAACGGATTCGCACGGTCGCCCGTAATGCTGTGACATCGGGAGCCAAACTCTCGGTCGTCACCGTCCGGACCCACCGGTTGCGGGACGAAGAGAAGGCGTTGCTGGGCGGCTACGCGTCGGTGACGCACCAGCTCGGAGGGGAGTTCGTCCGGCTTGACGACCGCAGCGTGGCCAGGGGGCTGGTCGGTTACGTCCGCGAGGCGCAGGCGACCGAGGTCGTGCTCGGCCACCGCCGCCGCGCTCGATGGCTGCCGTGGGATACGACCAGCGAGATCATCCGGCTGCTCTCAGGTGTCGACGTGCATATCCTTCGCGCTCGCCAATCCGTGCCTCACCAAGAGGATCGGCCCTAGGTTTGGCCGTTCTATCTGGACATTCGCCGGATCACAGCCGTATCACGCATTCCCGGCACCAGACGGTCCTATCAGGTCACGGGAGGACACGAAGGGCCCGCCATTTGAGTTCAAGAGGCCCCCTGCGGAGTCGGTAGGACACGCGAGGACATGGCACCGACACGGTTCGGGACCGTGAGGCCCCGGGTTCAAATCCCGGGCCCCCGACCAAAAATCGTATTCAGAAACGACGCTTTGCTGGCTCCGCCTACCCCGCCGTGTCACACGGGAGGTCACAGATTTTCCAGGAACTCGGCGGCGGCAGCCCCGTTGAAGTGGATTGCGGACCGTCGATTGAACTCGCTCACGGCTATCGCACAGCCGATATATCAGCACGCGCACGGCCCTAGGACCGTGAGGCACAGTTCGGCCTTCGATCCCGGCTTCGGGCACCTCCGTGGCTACCTGGTGATTTACGAGCACTCCAAGGCTGCGCAGGACACGGCGACGGCAACCGCGCTGTGGAGACTCCAGACGAGTTGACTACTTCTACTTGAAGTACGAGTCTGTAAGGGTGATCGGGTGGACTCGTCGCAGGTGTCGGCCCGCGGCGCGAATCGCGATTGCACTGGCGGCGGCGTCTGCTGCAGTCACGTGACCGGCTCGTACGGCGAGCCGAAGAATGTCCACTGAGTCGATGACTCGGGTCGGGCCAAGGCGCCGCGACGCAAAAGCGTGGGCGGCATTGTCGTCGGTCGCGAAGAGCCCACCGAGTTGGTGCGCAAAGAAGATTGACTCGGCCTCGCCCGCATCGGCCGAAGGTGGGTACGCACCTCCGTTGAGTCCAACACGCAGCCTGTAGATGGCACCCTGGTCTGCGGTGGTTGGAACGATCGGTGCTCCTAGTGCACTGACCCACAAATGGCTTGTGTATTGTGAGGGATGAGAGGATCATCTGTCCATGGCCAATCACGCAGCAGCTCCGCTTCCGATCACACAGCAGCAACGGACGGTTTTGGTCGACTGGACGCGCACCCGAGTAATGCCCCAACGGATGGTTTTACGCGCCAGCATCGTGCTGGCATCGGCCGACGGCGTGCCGGTGCGACGGATTGCGAACCAGTTGAAGTGCGCTGAGCCGACCGTACGGCTTTGGCGACGACGCTTTGTCGAGGCCGGCCTCGAAGGACTCGAAGAAGGCGAGGGGCGAGGCCGGCGAGCGATCTATGGCCGGGAGGATGTGGAGCGGGTGCTGAGCACGACCATGTCGAAGCCGCCGCCAGGGATGACGCATTGGAGTACGCGGACCTTGGCCGAACACCTTGGTCTCGGCCACAGCACCGTGCAACGGATCTGGAAGGAGTACCGGCTGCAGCCCCACCGCTCGCGCAACTTCAAATTCAGCAAGGACCCTGAGCTGGCCGAGAAAGTCACCGATGTCGTCGGGCTTTATCTCCAGCCCCCCAAGAACGCGATCGTTCTCAGCGTGGACGAGAAGAGCCAGATTCAAGCCCTGGATCGCACTCAGCCCTTGCTTCCACTGCGGCCCGGGCAGCCCGAGCGTCGCACTCACGATTACAAGCGGCACGGCACCACAACCCTGTTCGCGTCCCTCGACGTCGCCACCGGAGAGGTGCTCGGCAACTTCTCGCCTCGCCATGGCGTCAGCGACTTCCTGGACTTCTTGAAGTTGCTGAACCGCACCTATCCGCGGCGCGAGTTGCACCTCATCGTTGACAACTACCACACCCACAAGAACGTGCTCGTCAAGGAGTGGCTCAGCCGGCACCCGCGCTTCCACATCCACTTCACCCCGACCAGCTCGAGCTGGCTCAACCAGGTTGAGGGTTGGTTTTCGCTGCTCAGCCGCCGTGCCATACGTCGCGGCGTCTTCCAGAGCGTTGGTCAGCTCATCGAGGCAATTCAGCTCTTCATCGCCGCCTGGAATAACAAGCGCCATCCGTTCGTCTGGGTAAAGACCGCCGACCAGATACTTACCAAAGCCAACCCGAAAGCTACTTTCGGGTCAGTGCACTAGCCAGTGCTGCACAAGAACGGTCGAGCAGTCAGCGTTGCCATTCCCGGCGCCTCTTTGCAACTCGCCTTGCACGGCCTCTGTCCACCGAGGTATTGGCAGCGCCGAATGAAGCAACTCGCAGATATTGAGCCTCCCACACGATGCGAAATGACGGAGTGTGACGGCATCATGGAGGACCGGGTCTGCCATCGGGTCGTCAGCACGCGATCCTAAACGGGGTTCCCGCTGTACCGTTCCAGCTCGCTCGCCTGATCCCCAAGAAAGCGAGTGTTGAGAACCTCCATCGAGTCCTGGTTCCTAACCAGTCTGTCAAGCAGACCATCGGCATCTACATGAAGAAGGCCAGCAAGGGGACGGACGCTTACAACCCCCTGTTGGTAGCCATGGAACACCCGGTCGCTAAGGAGACCTGGGGCTCGATGCTCGGGGAGCGACCCCATGCTGTCGAGAAGGGCTTTCCGCCGACTCGTGTCATCGAGTTCGTTGAGTACGCCGGTCCATCCGCGCGCCTTGAGTTGGTCACGGCCGGCGGCATTGATCAAAGCAAGGTTGTGGAGTCGGTAGACCAGCGATTCGAAGCTAACACCGAACTCGACCAACATGGTCGCTAGGGACCCAACCTCACGGCCCTGCTTCTTAACGATGGCGTTGACGTGCGCCTCCGGCATTAGGAAATTCGCAGCGAACGCATTCGCAAAGCGTTCCCAATTCGTGAGAGCGGTGAGATTGACATCGAGAGTCAAGATGGCACCACCCTTAGATAGAACATGTCCCAGTTCGTGAGCGAGCGTGAACAGCGCTCGGGTAGTCGGCTGATCTTGGTTTACGAGGATGAAAGGAAAGGTCCAATCGGTAATCGACGCCCCTGCGAAATCCTCTCTCGAGTAGCTCTCGACCATGACGTCGATTCCAAGCCGATTCTCGATCGCTTCAGCCAGGTTTGAAAATCGGTCGGGGGAAGGGGCATCTAGCTCCAACCGTTGACGAGCCCAATCCGCTAGCTCAATGGCGGTCTCGAGCCATCGCACGGTGTCGGCTGGCGGCACGTGCGTCAACTTATGGGTTGGGGGCATGCCTCCTTCGCTGAGAACCTCGTTCAACTCGGCCAATGCCGTGAGACGTTTGACTGCAGACCCATCGGAGAGCTGAGCGACCTGCACTCTGGCCGCCACCGGCATGCGCGCCAACAACGAGTCGGGCGACAGAATCGCAAGGGGCGATACACCGAGGGCGTCGGCGATGCTGGCAAGTTCGTCCGTCTTGACCGATCGCTTGCCGCGCTCGATATTCGACATGGCGCTTGGGTCGATTCCTACTTTTGCGGCCAGTTGCTGGGACTGCATCTCGGTCCGCTCGCGTAGGTCGCGAATGCGCGCGCCGACCTCGGCAGCGGTGGCCATCGGCAACACCATACCTTCCAATTGCGATTTGAGCAAGTCGGGCCTTGCAAATAGCACAACTCCATGCTAGCATCCACTTGCGATAATCCCAAGCTCCCCGGAGGTACCAAGGATGGAAATCTACGTTCACTCGACCGGTAGGGAAGACCCAGAGCTTCTCGAGGTCCCCCAAACCGCCCTCGTACGTGAGCTCGTGGCGGCGACTGGTTCTTCGGAGTTCGTTTGGCTTCAGGATGCCGATGAGCCGATCGATCCCGCCCTGACTCTCGAAGCTGCCGGGGTGCCCAACCACGCCCATGTCCACCGGAGCGCCTGCAATCGAATCGATGTGAGAGTCCGTTTCAACGGGGCCGAAAAGACGCGTGACTTCGCCCCTGGGGCCACGGTCGAGACTGTTCTCAAGTGGGCGATGGGCGAACATGGTTTTGAGCTGTCGGCTGCGGAAGCCGCCAAGCACACGCTTGCTCAGCCTGGGGCAGACCATCCCCTCGACCCGCGGGTTCACATCGGGTCTCTGGTCGGTACCGGGGCGTGTGACCTAGTGCTCGACCTCATTCCAAAGGTCCGCTTTGAGGGATGACGGACAACCAGGTGATCGCACCCGACGAAAGGGCGTTGAAGGAGCACCTCAAGACGCCGCGCTTTAAGCAGGGTGTCGATGGCGGGCGTTGGCGGATCGTTTCTCTGGACTGGCCCATCGTGGTCGCTGCGGTCTCAGCGGCGCCGCGGGAGAGCGCACCGGCAGAGTTCTTCTTGCGATTTGAACT
Source organism: Candidatus Micrarchaeaceae archaeon (assembly GCA_035534555.1). GTDB lineage: Bacteria > Chloroflexota > Dormibacteria > Dormibacterales > Dormibacteraceae > Palsa-872. The sequence continues at coordinate 2,518 of DATLRQ010000136.1, read as the reverse complement.
GTCAGGGTACCCGCAGGCGGGGCCTACGGCTGGCTTATGGGACCCATCCACTGGCGCGCAGGTCACCAGTGACCTACGGCCGAAGGGTGATCGGGCCACCCTTGTGTTCCGAGGCGACTGGGAGGGCGGTCGCGCACTTTATGCACCGTGGGATCGGGTCGCTCTAGGCGGTCATCCAGATTGGGCTCAGCGCCACTCTCAACACGCCTGGAACAGCCGGAGAGACCTCGCTTTCTACCTGGCGAATGTGTCGGAGCTGCTGAATGCTGAAGATTATCTCGGGGTTTAGACGCCGCCGTCCTCGCCCGCTACTCCAGTTCAGGCGTCGGCAGTGGCATCGCTTACTTGGAGAGCTGCGACGACGCGGGAACCACGGCGATCGGGAGGCGGGCGCCTTTCTCCTGGGACGTTCAGGCAGCAACGCCGTTTCTCGGATCGTGTACCTGGACGACCTCGATCCGCATTGTTTGCAGGGTGGCATTCGACTCGATGGACTTGCGTACTCACGGTTGTGGGACATCTGTGAACATGAGGCGCTTGTCGTCTTGGGTGATGTTCATACCCACCCCGGGGACTTCGTGCGCCAAAGCGGAATCGACGCGGAAAACCCGATGGTCTCAAGGCACGGACACGTGGCAATCATTGTTCCGCATCTAGCCATGCATAGCGTGATACCTCAGGACATTGGAGTTCATGAATACGATGGCGCTGACGGTTGGTCGACATGGCTGGGATCGGAGGCGGCTGATCGAGTTGCTGTGCGAGGTTGGTGGTGACCTGGCCTAACGCGGACGACCTTCATCGAACCGCCAAGCAACTTGTTGACAGCGGTCGCGCCGCCAATCAGTCGTCCGCTGAGGCGATGCTCAGCCGATTCGTCATGCAAATCGATGTTGGAGCGCAGGTAGCCCAAAGTGCGGCACTGCAAGCGGCACTTCTAACTGCGGTGAATGCCGGTGGGCGCGCATTTCTGGGCGGCGTAAATGTCCGTGCGGAACAGGACTGCACCCTGCAGACACCCTGGGCAAAGGGCTTGCGGCTGCCTGATGCCGTTACTGCGTTTGGTGGTTGTATGGTCAGTGACGTTGACCGGGATCACCCGACCCTTGTGATAGGAGAGCCCCAACGGGCGTCCTCGGGCACGGTAGTGCTTCAGGTCTCCGTCTCGGGCTGGGCCGGTGCCATTCTCGAGGGCCGACGGGATCAAGGTGACCATGACGGGATACCGATAGCGGGCGTGGTCGCTGCCGGCCTTGGTGTATCTGAAGCGTTTCAGCATTGCCTCGGAGACATTGAGGCGGGTCGTCGAGACGTGGGCTTGTCACTCTGGCAGCCGGCCGAACCGTGGTCATCGCAAGCTGCTATCGGTCCGCCGCTCACGTACCTTCCGTCAGCGTTGTGGTTGCTGGGACTTGGCCATCTCGGTCAAGGATATGCGTGGTCTTTGGGCTGTCTTCCGTTTGCGGACCCTGCATTGGTAGCTGCCTATCTGGTTGACACCGACGTCATCGTTAAGGGAAACCTGGCAACGGGTCTGCTGTCGTTCCCGCCGGATCGTGGACGTAACAAGACAAGGGTGGTTGCTGCGATGCTCGAGCGGATCGGATTTCGGACCCGCATAGTTGAGCGGCGGTTCGACGACTGGTTTCGACCGACGGACGACGAGCCATCTTTAGCCCTGTGCGGCTTCGACGATCCCACCCCGCGGCAGCTCTTGGGCGATGCCGGATTCGCCCGTGTTGTTGACGTTGGTCTCGGTGCCGGTCACTCCGAGTATCTCGACATTTTGGTCCACACCTTCCCATCAGACTTGGATCCGAGGCTGGTCTTTCGGTCACCAATCAGCGATACGCGAGTGCTCTCCAAGACGTACCAAGATGAGGTCAGTCGGCGAATTGCACTTGGAGATGGCGAGGGGGACGCTACGTGCGGTGTTCGTGAGCTGGCTGGTTTGACCGTTGGCGCGGCATTTGTGGGCGTGGTCGCCGGAGCTATTGCCATCGCCGACGTCCTGAGGTACTTGCACGGCGGGCTCGATTTGTCAGTCCTGTCGCTCGACCTCCGAACACCGAATTCAGCGAAGACCGCACCGAATCCTGCGCCGGAAGCCTTTGCCAATGTTGGCTTCGTCAAGGTGCGCCCTTAGCGTCCGAGGGCGCTCTGTCTTCGCTCGTCGCAATTTACCGCTGGCTTTCAATCATGCGGGGAGGTCACAGCTGTGTCACGCAATTCCGGAACCAGGAGGACACGGGAGGACTCGAGAGGACTCGACGAGCTCGGCGATTGAGTACAGGAGGACACGCAAGGAACCGTTGGGATACGGAAGGATATACCGTTGTGCCGGTTCGGGACCGTGAGGCCCGGGTTCAAATCCCGGGCCCCCGACCATTTTTGATCCTCCTATAGATGTCAAGGGGCAATTTCAGGCGTTCATGCCGCGCCACGAATGACTTCCTCGCGTGGACCGACCAAGGTCCTGTAGACCTCCCGTGCCACGTATCTCTTTAGGCAGCGGAAG
>DATLRQ010000135.1:0-11356 GCA_035534555.1 Candidatus Micrarchaeaceae archaeon | reverse complement strand
CGTGCCGACCTCGACCTGGCGCAGAAGGCCGCCGCAAAAGTGGATGTGGGCGTCCTTCCCGCAGGGCAGCAAGCCTCATTCGCGAAAGCGAAGGGCACGATCACGTCGGCGCTTCAGGCTGCCGACGAGTTCACGAGCCTTGTTCCGATCATCAATGAGGTGCTGGGAGGCAACGGTCCGCGGACCTACCTCATTGAGCAGGTCAATCCGGCCGAACTCCGTCCGGGTGGTGGGTTCATCGGCACCTACTCCGTACTTCAGACCAACGCCGGCAGCCTGAAGCTGATAAAGAGCGGCAATGCGACTGACCTGATTGGTACGCGTGCTGCGAGTGGCGAGCCCGGGTATGTCACGCCACCTGGACCGATTCGTGAGTTCATACCCAACACGAGTTGGAGCTTCATCGACTCTAACTTCTTTCCCGACTTTGCTTCAAACGCCCTTGCTGGGGAGCGATTTGCTCAACCATATACGGGGCACCTCGACGGGGTAGTCTCAATGGACTACTACACGGTGGCGGCGATGCTCGCTTTGACCGGGCCCCTTCCGGTGCCAGGTTTCGGAATCACCCTTACCTCCACCAATTTCGTCCCGCTGGTCGTCCAATCTGACCTAGTGGCCACGGACCCGAGTCACAAGGCGATGTTATATGCGGTTGCCGGTCCGCTAATGCAGCGGATATCGACTCTTTCGCCGTCGCAGTGGCCGGGGCTTCTTGGCACGCTCAACGACCTAGCAGCGGCGCGCCACCTTCAAGCCTATTTCAACAACGGAAACGTCGAGAAGACTTTGACCCAATTCGGCTGGACTGGCACTCTGAACCCGACCAATGCACGCGACTACATGATGGAAGTCGAGAGCAATCTGGGAGGCACCAAAGCCAATTACTTTGTCGTCAGGCATTTCACGGTGGAGCTCACCCGCACCGGTAATTACCTGCATCACCGGGTCACGATCGACATCACGGACAACATGCCCTATTCCTATCGTCCCAGTGAGTACTACAGCGCCTATATCCGTCTGTACGTGAGCGATAACGCAATCAACACTGGCGTCAATCTGAGGCCGGCCAAGTACCCCAACCCCACTCCACCTGCCGGCACTCGCATGATCGACGGGTGGGTTCCCACCTTTCACGGCTATGGGCACTCAGCGCAAGCAGTTTTCGACTACGACACACCATGGGCAGCTAATGGCCGAGGCGAATCTTCCTTCTATTGGCAAAAGCAGCCGGGTACAGTTTCCGACGCGGTAACCGTGATCTGGCATGATGGAAGCGGGCACACTTACACGGTCAATGGTGACCTCGCCCAGGACAGAGTGGCCACATTTTCGTCACGAGGCCTTAGCCTTGCGGCTGGGCAAGTGGTGCAGGCAAAGCTTCCCAGTCTGAGCCTGGGTTGATCGACCATTCAGACTTCGCCGATCTCGGCGGTGTTTCGGAAACGCCGGCGACCGAGATTTTGGTGACTCGGCCGCTACAGGCCAAGCAGGCGATCTTGGCTCGCGGCATATCGATATTGGCTAGTTTCCTCTTGACCATCGCCGTCGCGAGACTGCTCGGAGCGTCAGCCAGTGGCACCTTCTTCATTGTTTTCACAAGCTTGGCAGTATTTGCAACGCTGGCCCGTTTCGGTACCGATAACCTCGCCCTTAAGCTTGCCGGTGCTGCGACCAGCAACCCGGTTAACGATTCAGTTCGGCTTCTGGAGATTTGCGCGTCTCTCGGAGTGCTGTCGGTGATACTCGCCGTCGGAGTGTACGCATCAACCCGTCAGCTGCTCCCTGGTATCGGTTTCGTAACAGGGGTGGTTGCCGTCTCTGCGATCGTTCCGCAAGGTTTGAGCGTCCTGGCGGGCTCGATCCTTCGTGGTCATGGGCAACTTGCTCTTGGAACCGTCGCCGAGCTGGGATCGATTCCGACGATCACCGTCGCCATTCTCCTAGGCGGTGCTTTGCTCTTGCGGCCGACAATCAGCATTGGAGTGCTGGCCCTCGCGGTCGGTTCCTGGCTCAGCGCCGTGTGGGCTGTGCCGGCGGCCATAAGAGCGAGTCGCAACGCCGGGCGCAAGCAACCATTCAGTCAACCGTCAGTACCAGTCCTGAGCTTTTTTAGAAGTCATATGCGGCGCTTGGCGCCGATGATGGGTACGTCACTGCTGTTCTACGTCTTGACATGGGCGCCCGTGTTCGTCCTCGCTGTAACCAGAGGGCCACGCGATGTCGCATTCTTCACCGTAGCGGCAAGGCTCGCAGCGTTCATCACGCTGGTGCCGGCAATCCAGGTGTCGTATCTCGCCCCGGCATTTGCGCGGCTCTATCACCATGAGCAGCTGGAAGCACTGAGCGAATTGTGCAATCGGTCGGTCTGGCAAGCGATCCTTGCCGCAGCAGTACCCGCATTGGCCCTCACAGCGGCCGCGCAGACGGTTGTACGCCTACTTTACGGTGCGGGCTTCACGGCAGCGGCGGTCCCGTTGGTGTTCTTGGCCTTTGGAGCGCTGATGGGCATCGTCCTTGGGCAGGTGACCCAATTGATGCTCTTGTGCGAGCTAGAAAGTTCAGCCCTCCTCCTCAATGCGGGTTGGCTATTTGCATGGATCACCCTCGGCTTATGGGCCAGCTCACTTGGTGGTGTCGTGGCGGCATCGGCGTTCGCAATGGGCTCGAGTGTGATCTATGCGGCTACAGCTGCCGGACTACTGGCTCGTCGCAGACGTATCTACTCGTTTGCCCGATGGCCCGTACGGGCTGCCTACTGACGGTTGACTGCCGAGTGCGTTTCGCCGCTCCATAATCGATCTGGCGAAGAACCAGATGACGAGAGTGATGTAACCGAGGTAGGTCGGTCCGCTCAAGGCAAGTTGCAAGTTCTGCGGCACGAATAAGATCCCGAGCCAGGTGTAGCAGAAGAGGGCCATCGACAACCAGTCGGCGCGCTCCACTACCGAGCGCCACGCGACGCCGAGGATCGCAGCTTGGAGCCCGATTGCGATTGGGACTAGAGGCCAGGGCAGATCATTGGCGATGTTGGTGAGCGCCGTACTCCAGTAAGCGGTATCTGACCAGCCCAGCCCGGCCAGTTGGGAGGTGACTACATGCCGAGGTTGGAGATGGAAAAGGCCGTCAACCATTGACACGATGGCCGGTGAGTGGCTAATGCCTCCTCCAAAGACCCAACGAGCGTCCAGTGCGTGTCCCAATCCTTCGAAGCCTTGGCTGGCGTATGAAGCAAATATCACTATGGCGGCGTCGACAAGATCCAGGCCGCTCGCACAAGTAGCTGTACCGGGTGGACAAATTGGCCCACCGTGAATCCGGTTGACTTTCTGGGCTCCAAAGCCAATTGTCAAAACGATCGCGACCACAATTAACGCTGCAATCTCCCATCGATGGAGTCGCATTCTTCTTCTCACTCGCGACACGAGCCACGCAGCGCCAAGGACGATCCCTGCCGTTCCGAAGGCAACAGATCTACCTTCGAGGAGGCCTACATAGACCGGAACCACAAGGCTGACACCGAACAAGGCAAGATGCTTGCGGGCGTTGAACCAAGACAATGCCAGAAACGGAAGCACACTCAGCGTGAAAGGTGCGAATAGAGTTTCTGCTACTACAACACCACGTCTGTGACTGAACCCTTCCGCGATACGTTGGCTTGCCAGGCTATAGGCTGCCGCCTGGTTGGCAAGCGCTCTTCCGATATCGAAAAGGCCATAGCCAGAATAGGATTCTACTGTCGGCACCACGAGGATCAGCACGCCCAAGAAACCTATGACCACTGGTACGGGAACATGCCAGGCGGTCAGCCCGGGCAGTAACGATTCAGCACCGACCCCTATCCGGTAGCCGATCACAGAACAAAAGACGGTCCCTGCCATCAATAGCGTGACTCCGAGGGCATTGTGATGGGTATATGCGATCGGCCAAGGAGACAGGTAGAGGGCAAAGCAGACTACCCACCAGGTCGAAGCGATTGTTAGCGGCAGCCACCGGTCGGACCCCAGAACCGAAGCGGCGATGCGGATCGATGTGTGGCGTTGAAGGACACCGCGAGCACGCGGGATCATCGCTCCTGAGCCACGCTACGAATCTTCTCTGCAGCTTGCTTTACCGACAACACAGTATCGAACAGGGCACGGGCCATGTCTGCCCTTGAACTGAGTTCGCCTCGAAGGTGCTCGAGATAGAGGGTTTCCATTGCGGCGGCAAGACGTGTATCGTCGCCGGCGAGAACGCCTATCCCGGCCCCCGACGCCTCCACGATCTTTCCTGCGTCCGATGTTTCCTCGACACATACGATGACGGGGATTCCCGAGGCACAGTACTCGCCGATTTTCGACGGGAACGTTGGTGGTGTAACGCCGGGTACTGTGATAGCGATGCCAACATGTGCCGACTGGAGGACGTTTCGATACTCCTCGCGATGGAGTCGACCCATGAATGTTGTGTTGGTCACCCCGATGTCCACAGCAAAGGCCATAAGCCTCGCGCGCTCTGGACCATCGCCAATTATCAAGCACTCCATCGGGACGGCTTGATCTTGCAGTAGGCGAGCGGCACGTAGCAAGGTGTCGATACCGCGGCCGGCTACCAGCTGGCCCCCGAACACGACGGTAAAACGTTGCCTTCTATGTAACCCGTCGCTGGCAACCGGCCCCGGATCCGAAGCCCATGGCGGGACGATGATTATGGTTCGCACATGAACGTGCGGGTGGTACGTGTGCAGGTAGCGTTGGTTGGCAGGCGACATGACGGCGATGGCGTCGGCACTCCTCATGGCAAGGCCTTCGAGCAATCGGAGCGGGGCGTGTAGGGCGCTGTGTTTGATCCTTCCTATCTGGAGTTGATGGATTGGGAAGAAGTCCCACAGCACAAAGAGCGTCCGGCGCACGATACCCGCGCGTTGCAATCGAGCCGGTAGCCACCAGGACAAGATCCCGATCGACGTGTAGATGCACAGGTCATACTGCCTGCGGCGCACCATCCTGAACCCGTGCGTGTGCAGGCGCCACCCAGCCGCTAAGTAGTTGAGCAAGTTCCCTGTGCCCCCATGGCGGATCTTCAGTGGGCCAGCTCCAAATACTCGGATGCGCTTATCTGGATATGGGTTCAAACCAAACGCGCGCCCACGCTTGGTGTCGTAGGCAAGGACATCGACATCATCGCCGGCATCGGCAAAGGCCACTGCCAGGTCGTCAAGTAACCACGGGTTGCGACCCTCGCCGCCGAAGTCACCGGTGATAATCAGAATACGCAAACACGATTCCACTGAACGCGGGCAACGTCGAGCATCACCTACCTGGATGTGCCCCTGGTTTAGCAAGTTCAGTGATCAAGAATCGAACCACCTGAACCAAGCTAATACGTGGTCAGCGGAGTCCGGCCCAAGTCCGATGCTCGAAGGCAGTCGAGAGAATGAAATTCCGCACTCGTATGCTGCAGTCAGGGGTGTCGTAGTCGCCTGGTATTGAGGTTGCACCGTGATCCGCGCAAGCTGCCTTTATGGCCATGAGCACGACATCAGGCCGGAGATCGGTCATCAAGACTGAACCGTGATCGAGAGCTTCCGGCCTCTCAATCGAAGACCGAAGCGTGATTGCGGGGAACCGGAGAATAGAAGACTCCTCGCTGATAGTTCCGCTATCCGAGAGGACGCAATGCGCGTTGATCTGCAGGTAGTTGTAGTCGAAGAAACCGAACGGTTCGTGGAAAACGACTCCCGAGAGGTCTTCGTGCTCGTCGAGAGCTTCCAAGCGTTTGCGGGTTCGCGGATGCGTTGAGACGATCAACGGTTGATTCCACTCCTGTCGAACCGCCTTCAGGCAGATGAGCAAGGATCTCAGTCGATCCTCAGCGTCGACGTTTTCCTCCCGGTGAGCACTCACGAGGAAGTAGCCGCCCTTCTCGAGGCCGAGGCGGGTCAATGCATCTGACGATTCAATCTGTGGTCGGTAGTGATCAAGCACCTCGAGCATCGGGGAACCGGTCAACATCACGCGGCGGGGAGGAAGACCCTCGGCGATAAGGTTCCTCCTGGCATGCTCCGTATAGACAAGATTGAAGTCGGCTACGTGATCAACCAGGCGCCGGTTGGTCTCCTCCGGAACGTTCTCGTCGAAGCAGCGGTTGCCCGCCTCCATGTGGTAGACGGGAATTCTCATACGTTTGGCAATCACAGCTGAGATCGCGCTGTTGGTGTCTCCAAGCACAAGAAAAGCGTCAGGCTTCTCGAGCTCGAGTACTCGTTCCGTCTTGCGGAGAATGTCCCCGAGCATCGCGCCCAGACTCGAGGTGTCGACCTCGAGAACATGGTCCGGAGCGCGTAGAGCCAATTCGTCAAAGAAGATTCCGTTCAACCGGTAATCCCAGTTCTGTCCAGTGTGAACAAGTACGTGCGAGAAACTCAGGTCGAGTAGCGCAATAACGCGCGAAAGCCGAATGACCTCCGGCCTAGTCCCAACCACAGTCAGAACCTTCATGCCACGCGGTCAGGAATGGCGACTGGCTCTGTAAACGTGTCGGGCTTTGCAGGCTGGAAGACTTCGTCCGTCCAAAATAACGTCATCAGGTCGCTTCGTCCGGTGTTAGTGATCGAGTGTGTCCACATCGTCGGCATATCGACCAAGGCGGGCCGGTCACCGGACACCTCGAAGCGGACCACGTCCTGGAAGAAGAGGCGCCTCAAACTTATAACAGCGGATCCCTGGAGGACGATGAACCTCTCAATCTTCCTCCGGTGAAAATGATTACCCCTGGTGACACCGGGATGGGTACTTGAGCTGAATACTTGAGACTGGCCGCCATAGGCTTTGACTCCCTCGAATAGGTCACCCCGATCGTCAGACCTGGGAGTCGGATAGATGGGATATCTATCTGGAAAGCAGAAGGACCGGTACGTGTTGTAGAGAGAGCGGTCGAAGGGTTTTGAAGTGTCGGGTATTTCGCCGGTTGCCTGGAGATCGCGGAATCCTTCCAGCTTGCGGAGCAGCGCCGACACGCTCATCGCGCAGCCTTCAGGTCGAAACGATCCGGAAGCCCGCTGCTCGATGAGGTCGACCATTGCGTCCACCGCATCCTGTACGTGGAGCAATGGCAGCTCCCTGTCAACAATGATCCCTGGTGCGTCGCCTCGGGCGAGGGTGTGGCAGAACGTAGCGACGACAGAATTATAGTTGGGTCGTCCGTGCTCCCCGAATAGGTTGGGCAGGTGCACATCGGCAAAAGGCACCCCAGATTTGTGACACCAAGCAGCCAAGAGCCTGGCCGCTGATTGCTTGCTCCGACCAAACGGTGATTCGCTGCCCGATTGAATTGAATTCGCGAAGACGATCGAAGCGGTCGCTTTGGTGCCGGCCAAAGCCGTAGTTAGGTCTCTGGCAACACTGACGTTATCCATGAACAGCTCGTCGTCGTCAGACCGATTTACCCCGGCCAGGTGAAGAATGCCGTCGACGTTTGTCAATGAGGCCCGCAGCATGGCTGGGTCGGCAAACGATTGCCTGGTGATCGCGACGGAGTCGTGACCGCGTGCCCGTAGCCCGCACCGGCTATGCCAGCCCAGAAATCCATTCGCTCCGGTAACGGCTATCCTCAGTGGACGACACTCTTGAGTGCGGCGATCTCCGGAAGTTTCTGCAGAAGCGCCACCACGTCGGTTACGCCTAGCCTTCTCGTGTTGTGTGACGTGTAGTCATCATGGTCCGCTTGACTTTGTTCGCCCCTATCGAAGTACAGGCCATAGTCCATGGAGCGAGCGTCGAGGGGCACTCTAAAGTAGGCGCCTCGATCCTCAGCGCCGTCCATCTCTTCTCTGCTGAGCAATGTTTCGTATAGCTTTTCGCCGTGGCGTGTGCCGATCGTGACCAGGTTTGCTTTGGCCCCCAGAAGATGGGCCACGGCCAGAGCTAGGTCCTGGACCGTACATGCGGGAGCTTTGCGCACAAACAGGTCGCCCGCAGCCGCGCTGGCCAGTGCGTACTCAACCAGGTCGACTGACTCGGCAAGCGACATTAGAAATCGCGTCATTCTGGGATCAGTGATGGTCATTGGACGACCTGCTTTGATCTGCTCGACAAACAGCGGGACCACCGACCCGCGCGAGTAAAGCACGTTCCCGTAGCGAACAATGGAGACGGTCGTCTTGGAACGGGGGTTGTTCCTTGCGAATGCCTGCACCGTCTTTTCCATGAGGGCTTTCGTCATCCCCATCGCATTAATCGGATAAACCGCCTTGTCAGTGCTCAAGCAGACGACCGACCGGACGCCAGCCTCGCTCGCGGCTTCTATGACGTTGGCGCTCCCTGAAATGTTCGTGCGTACCGCTTGCGCCGGAAAGAATTCGCAAGAAGGCACTTGCTTGAGGGCTGCCGCGTGAAAAACGAGATGAGCACCCCTCATAGCGTCTGCCACGCTTGAATAGTCTCGGACGTCACCAATATAGAACCGCGCCCTTGGGTTGCCAAGACTGCGGCGCATGTCGTCCTGCTTAGCTTCATCCCGGCTGAGAATCCGGACCTCACTGGCGTTTTGCTCGAGCAATCGCCGAACCATGGTGGAGCCAAACGATCCTGTTCCGCCGGTCACCAGCACGGTTTTGCCGACTACGTCAAGTGCCATTTATTCCCATTACTCGGATTCACTCCTGAGCTGCGCTGCCACTGTGCTCCGACGATAGTAATGGCAATTGGCGGTGTCGCCATCCCACGATGGCGGGATGCCGGCTCGAGGCCGTCTCACCGCTTACCTTTGTCATACTGCGTGCGATGGCTGCCGGCCCGGATAGACCACAGATCGACCGGCGACCGGCGCCACGAATTCGCCTTGCCTGCCCGGACGTAGGCACCGAGGAACTGGAGGCCATCAAGACGGCTCTTCTTTCGGGAATTCTCACCAATGGTCCCCAAACGGCCGCTTTCGAGGAGGTGTTTGCGCGAAAGCATGAGGTGTCGCACGCAGTGGCATTTGCCAACGGAACCGTGGCGTTGGCGGGTATCTATACAGCGCTAGGAATTGGACCAGGAGACGAAGTCATCGTTCCATCGATGACGTTCATCTCGACCGCGACATCTGTGGTTCACGTGGGGGCACGTCCCGTATTCGCCGAGATTCTTGAAGGCACCTTCAATCTAGACCCTGCCGACGTCGAGGCTCGCCTGACGCCAAGAACCCGGGCCATCGTGCCCGTTCACTATGGGGGCCAGCCTGCAAACATGGCAGAGTTGGCGTCGATTGCAGAATCGGCCGGAGTCGAACTGATTGAGGACGCCGCCGAGGCACACGGGGCTATCTACCGTGGCCGCCATGTTGGAGGCCTGGGACACGCTGCAATGTTCAGTTTCACTCCGACAAAGAACGTAACCATGGGAGAGGGTGGCATTGTCACTACCGATGACGACGATTTGGCTGCGCGACTCCGGTTGTTACGCAACCATGGCCAGACGCGGCTGTACGAACATGAATCCTTGGGATACAACTGGCGCATCACCGAAATGCAGGCGGCAATGGGGATGGTTCAGATGGGCAAGCTCGACGCGATCCTAGCCCGGAAACAGGCAAACGCCCAATACTTGAGGACGCGACTGGTTGACTGTCCTGGCGTGCAACTCCCGTCGGCACTAGAAGATCGCACCCATACATACATGCTCTTCACACTCACGATGCCAGGCGAGCAGCGGGATCGGGTGATGCGCTCAATGCTCGACTCAGGCATCGAGGCACGCCTGTACTTCCCTCCGGCTCATCTTCAAACGATTTTTCGGAGCGACAACGTCAGGCTCCCGCGGACGGAGCGGCTGGCAGGCCAAATGATGTCAATTCCTTTTCATTCACGGCTGACGCGCACAGAACTTGACCAAGTCGCCGACCAGCTCAGACTGGCGACTTCGCTGGGCTAGCTACATGCCCCTGAAAAACGACGCGCCGAAATGAGGTATGAGCCTCGACAATAGACGAGCGCGTTCGTCATTGCTCACGATCCAGCACACGTCGTTCCAGGGGAGGCTCCAATGCTCAGACTGCGCGACGGTCAGGCGGAGTTGTTCGACGCGGTGATGCCGGCGGAGGCACGTACGTTGTCGCCGGAGCTGGCTGCGGTGGATGCTTTGCTTGACGACGAGCGCTTCCTGGCTCCGTTCGTGGCGCGATTCGCCTGCCCGATCGGGCGCCCGACGATTCCCATCGAGACCTATCTGCGGCTGATGTACCTCAAGCACCGACACGGGCTCGGCTACGAGACCCTAGTAGAAGAGGTCTCGGACTCGATTTCATGGCGTCGCTTCTGCCGAATCGGCCTGAGCAGTCGGGTCCCGCACTCGACAACGGTGCTGAAGCTGACCCGGCGATTCGGGCCGGAGATCATCGATGAGTTGAATCGAGAGGCCTTGAAGGCCGCGGTGCAGAAGAAGCTCCTGCGCAGCCGGCGCCTCCGGGTGGACTGCACGGTCATGGAAGCGGACATCAAGTACCCCACGGACTCGGGGCTGTGTGCACATGCAATCGACCGTCTGTCGCGAGCGGTCAAAGCGGTGAAGTCGGCGGGGTTGGCGCTGCGCACTCGGTTTCGGAACCGCAACCGGAGCGCGGCGAAGATCGCTCGTCGGATGTCGCTCGGCCTGGGTCGGCCAGGCAGTCAAGCGACAGTATTGAGGCTCACCGGCGAACTCGCGAGCCTGACCCAGAAGGTCATCCGGCAGGCGAAGCGAGTGTTGGGCAACGCGCGCCGCCGTGGCAAGCAGGTGTCCAAGAAAGCTGCGGCGGCGATGAGCCGGTTGGCCACTGACCTGGAGCGGTCGGAACGGGTGGTGGGCCAGAGCACACGCCGGGCGGCCGGTGAGACGACGATTCCCGATCGTGTGATTTCGCTCTGCGACGTCGATGCCCGACCTATTCGGCGCGGCAAGCTGCGCAATCCGACCGAGTTCGGTTACAAGGTGGCGGTCGGCGACACGCCCGAGGGCTTCGTTGTTGCGCACGAGGTCCAGCGCGGAAACCCTGTCGATGCAGAAACGCTTGCCCCGCTTCTACGGCAAGCAAAGAGCATCGGTATGCGAGTCAGGACGGTGTTCGGCGATCGCGGGTATGGCAGAGAACCAGCAGACCAGGTCATCGCCGAGGCAGGCATTCCAGACAAAGTAATTCCGCGCATGGGCCGAGCCGATCCCATCGAGACAACCCGCGCTTGGCGCCGACGATATCGCTGGCGAGCCGGGGCGGAAGGTCGGATCAGCAGTCTCAAACGCCGGTTCGGTTGGAACCGCACCCGGCTCAAAGGTCACACCGGCGCTCGGATCTGGTCCGGATACGGAGTCCTGGCGAACAATATTGGGCGGATGGCCGCTCTGGCTGGGTGAGCATG
>DATLRQ010000134.1:0-2889 GCA_035534555.1 Candidatus Micrarchaeaceae archaeon | reverse complement strand
GCTGTATTCGCCACTCTGCTGCCTGCTCGGCACAACGGCTACATGCATAGCTCCGCTGGCTTGCTTCGACACATACGAATAGTAGCCGAGAAGGGCGAGGTTGTCAATGCTCTTAATGGCTACATCTGCAGCCCATTCTCGAATACGGGTTGAATTCGAATCAGCTCAGGAACTTCGGACTAGGCTACTTCCCCCGGAAAAAAGCGAGTGTGAGGATGGGACCCTCGCAGGCGCTGTCGCAGGCATCGTTCTGGCAACAATGAGGCCGTCGCCCCGTCGGCGACGGCCATGGTTTCTTTCAGGAACAGGGAGTCGGTCAGTTCGGCGGGCCGGGACCCACGAGCTTGGCCGGTAGACCGGCAACGGTATCGAGGTTGTAGGCGAGGGCTGTCCAGCTCGCCCAGATCTTGGCCCCAGTTTCGCCTTTCAACCGCGAGCGGCGGCCACCGTACTCCCGCTTGAGATGTGCAATCCGGCCCTCGCATCCGACCCGATGAGAGGCGAGTCGCCGCTGGGTTCGGCGTGAACCCTCGTTCTGAGAACTGCCGGCGATGAAAACCTTGCTGCCCAGCTCAGCCATGGCCGCGTGAGTGGCCTTGGTGGTGAACCCTCGGTCGAAGACGGCCTCAGTTGGTTTCAGATCGAGCGCCATGATCTCGGCCACCGTTGCCGGTAGCAGGCTGTCCTCGTGCGCGCTACCGACCGTCACCGAGGGCGGCACGAGTAGGCCTCTGGCGCCGCGGCGGGTGTTGGGCGAGAGCTCGGCGTACTGGGCCACGCACCCGAATTGGTTGGGGTTGGGCCTCTTGCCCTTGCGGATCGGCCGGGCGTCGGGGTCGAACAGCGAGACCACGCGATTGGCGATCTTCTCGCCTGCAAAGCGCTGGCGGATCTGCTCCACCACCTTCCCGCTCAGCCCGATCACCGCCTCGAGTTCCGCGAGCGCCCGCCTGACTCCACGTCGCGAGCGCTGGCTACCGCCGGCTGCCGCCAGCTTTGCTTCGATCAGCAGACGCCGAGCCTGGCCAAGAGACAACTTGGTCAAGGCCGCGACCTCCTCAGTCAGCCTCTGCACATCCTGCTTTGCCTCTCCTGTTCGTCGCGCCAGGCTGCGACTCAACTCACGCATCCGCCGGCCCGCAGCGCGGCTTCGATCGGGCACTTTCCGGGTCAGGCCAGCTAGGGCCTTTCGTACAGTGCGGGCAACGCGGGCCAGAAACCTGACCGCATCGGCGGCAAGCCCGCAGTCGGTCGGGTAGCGGATGTCCGACTCCTGAACGGTGGAATCGCAGCGCATCGCCCGCACTTTGAAGCCGCGCTCCTTCACCGCCAGCTTGATCACCTCACGAGTCAGGTCATCGACCAGCGCCGGGCCCAGACGCCGCGTCAGCTTGCGAATGGTGGACTCATCAGGGAGCTCATCGGTGATCGAGATGCGGCAGAAACGGCGGAGATGGAAAGAGTCGGCCACTTGCCGGACCAGCCGCTCGTAACCCCAGCCGTGACGGTGCTTGAGGGCCATCAGGCGCACGTAGGTGGCCATTGGAATGCTGGGGCGGCCGACCTGGAGATTGGCCCGGCCCCAGTGCTGCTCGAACCGCACCATGACCTTGGGCGTGTCCAACACCTGGTCCAGACGAGCGAGGTCGCCGGGCAGAGAACGCAGTACCTCGGGGAAGACCGAATCCCAGATCGTCTCGACCTGGCCAGCCTCCTTCGTCAGCACTATCGCATCCTAACAGCAGTCTGCTGCCTGGTCAAGGCTATTATTGGCTGGAGATGCCTTCAGCGGCTGTTCAACTCAAAGCCCTCCAACGCCGGCAGCGCCAGCTCGCCAGCCAGATTCTCGAACTCGGCTTCGTCCAGCAGGGCACCGTGGTGCGTCGCCACACTTACTGTCAGACCCCTGGTTGCCGCTGCCATGCTGACCCTCCGCGACCACACGGCCCGTACTGGCAGTGGACTCGCTACGACTCCGGCAAAACCATCACCCGCCGACTCGATGAGCGACAGGCCCGCACCTACCAGGAGTTGATGGACAACCGCCGTCGGCTTGCCGAGATCATCGCCGAGCTCGAGACGATCGGGGCTCAGGCCGCCGAGCTCCTGCTCCAGCAAAACGACGCCTGACTCCCCAAGACTCGGCGATCCGACAACCTGCCGAAGCCCGCGCACCCTCAACCGTCCCCTTATGAGTTTTTCCGGGGGAAGTAGCTAGGGCAGTACCGAGGCGGGCCTGCCTCCCATCAACGTGGTGCCCAACCAGGGCAAGCTGCTCCACCTGCTCTCCAGGATCCAGGGCACAAGGCGGATCCTGGAGATCTGGACGCTCGGCGGCTACAGCACGATCTGGCTCGGCCATGCCCTTCCCACGGATGACACTGCAATTAGACAGGGTCGCGAAGTCCGACCTGTCACAGTGGGGCCATGTCAGAACTCGAATCCCCGGGCGCCTTCGAAGCCCTGGGCCTTGGCGCCCAGACGCTGCAGGCGATCGCCGCCCTTGGCTATGACGTGCCCACCGCGGTCCAGTCCCTGGCCATTCCGCTGATGCTCCAGGGCCGCGACGTCACCGTCCAGGCGCCGACCGGCACCGGCAAGACGGCGGCGTACGGGCTGCCCATCGTCGAGCGGCTCGAGGAGTCTGCGCTTCGGACCCAGGCGCTCGTGATCGTCCCCACCCGCGAGCTGTGCATCCAGATCGCCGAGGCCCTGCACGGCCTCGGGCGCTTCCGCCAGATGGTCACACTCTCGGTCTACGGCGGTCAGCCGTATGAGCGCCAGTTGCGCGCCCTGGCGCGCGGCGTGCAGGTCGTGATCGGGACCCCTGGGCGCCTCATCGACCACCTGAACCGCGGCACGCTGAAGCTGCAATCGGTTCGCACCGTG
>DATLRQ010000133.1:0-21339 GCA_035534555.1 Candidatus Micrarchaeaceae archaeon | reverse complement strand
TGCTCGAGGATGGCGGATATCCTCTCGGTCCCGAGCTTCATCCCGAAGCGGCCCTGCCTGGAGATATAGGCCAGCGCCTCGCGGTACGTCATGAATCTTGGGTCAGGCGGGGACGGCCTTCATGCAGCCGGCGAAGCCGCTGACCAGGCGCTGGCCTGCGCCCTGGCGTGGGCGGTCACGGCCTTCCACGCCTGCGGACCTCGGCTTCGAACGTGTTCTTGATCAGCATCGCGCGCGTCATCGGGCCCACTCCCCCTGGGTTCGGCGTCAACCAGCCGGCGACCTCGTCCACGCCCGGCCCGAGATCTCCCACCTGCCGGCCACCAGACCAGTTCGTGCTCACGTCCACCACGGCGGCGCCCGGTTTGACCATGTCTTTGCGGATCAGGTCCGCGCGCCCGGCGGCGGCGACAAGGATGTCGGCCGCGCGCGTGTGCGAGGCCAGGTCTTTCGTGCGGGTATGGCAGAGGGTCACCGTGGCGTTGCGCTTCAACAGGAGAAGGGCGGTCGGCTTGCCCACGAGGTTGCTCCTCCCGACCACCACAGCATTCGCCCCTTCGATGGCGACGCCGGCGCGAACTAGGAGCTCGACGATCCCGGCAGGCGTGCATGGTTCGACCCCGCCCGGCAGCCCGAGCGCGACCAGCCCCGCGTTGATCGGGTGAAATCCGTCGACATCCTTGGCGGGGTCGAGCGCGAGGATGACGCGGGTCATGTCGATTTGTTTGGGCGTTGGCTGCTGGATCAGGATCCCGCTCACTGTGTCGTCTCGGTTCAACCTCTCGACGAGCTCGAGCAGCTGCTCGGTGGCCGTCTCGTGGCCGAGCCGGTGATCTTCGGATTCGATGCCGGCGCTGTGCGCGTTCCTCTGCTTCAGGTCCACGTACTGCGCGGACGCAGGGTCGGCGCCCACCAGGACGGTGGCCAGCTTTGGCCTGCTTCCCCCGGCGGCGACGCGCTCAGCGACGGCCTGGCCTACATCCGCGAAGATCTGCTTGGCGACCGCCCTGCCGTCCAGCACGCGCGCGCTCACGCGGCTAATTGTCAGGCGTCGGCGATCTTGACTACGGTCCGAGCTATAGGCCCAGCTCCATCCGCGCGGCCGCGCTGACGGCTCGCATCACGTCGCGGAGATCGGCGCCAGTCTCGCGAGACAGGCGGCGGCAGTCCTCGTACTCGGGGGCGACATCCACCGCGCGCCCCTCCAGCTCCTTGACCTTGGCGCGGGCCATGCCGAACTCGGTCTGGACCTCGATCACGCGCCGCGCAGCCACCACGCGCTGCGCCGCGGACATTCGCACGCCGAGCGTCGTGCTGTGCCGGAGCAGGTGGTCGGTCAGTTTCGCCACCAGGTCGGGCGGCGACATCACCGTGAGCAAGTGGCCCGGCCGGCCCTTCTTCATCAGCACCGGCGTGACGCTGACGTCCAACGCCCCGGCCGTCATCAGGTCTTCGGCCAGGGCGGCGACCAGGTTGGGCGCCATGTCGTCGAGGTTGGTCTCCACCACGGTCACGCCCGCCTCCTGGCGAGCTTCCTCTCCCAGCCACACGGCGAGCACGTTGCCCGGCTGGTCGCGCGAGCCGATCCCGTAGCCGACGGAACGAAGCGAGATCGCCGGCCGCTCGAACTTCGCGCACACCGCAAGGATCGCCGCACCCGTGGGCGTGACGAGCTCGCGCTCCTCGTCCACCGCCTGGAGAACGGCGCCGGTGCCTTCGAGCACGCGAAGGCTCGCCGGCGCCGGCAACGGCATCCCGTCCTTGCGACCTCGCGGCGCTGGGAGGGCCGATGCGTAGACCTGGCCGATTTCGAGCGCATGGAGAAGCCAGAATGCCCCGACCAGGTCGACCAGCGTGTCCGCCCCGCCCAGCTCGTGCAGGTGGACCTGCTCCTCATCCACGCCGTGGATACGGCTTTCCGCCCGGGCGAGCCGGTCGATGGCAGCGATCGCGGAACGCTTGACCTGGCCGGGCGCGCCTGAGCCCTGGACCGCAGAACGCAGGGCGGGCACAGTGCGCGCGACCTTCTCTGTCGTGTGCACGATCACACGCGTTCCGCCGACGTGGCCGCGCGTCTCGCGGCGCACCTCGACTCTCACCTCATCACCCAGCCGCAGCGCCTCGACCGTCGCGTCGAGCAATGAGGCGTCGCCGCCAGAGTCGAGCAGCGCGCCAAGCGTCATGTCACCCGAGATTCCCGCAAAGCAGTCGAAATACGCGATGGTCATGCGCGCGTCCTCTTAATGTGCACTGCCGCCGAATCGATCGGCTGCATGCTGGCGGGCCGTTTCGCAACGCGCACCGTGACCGCCGCTACCCGGGGCAGCTGCAGCACCTGGTCGGCCATGCGCGACGCGAGTGATTCGATCAGTTGGGCAGGCTCGCCCTCGATGACCGATTTCGCGATGGCGCGAATCCTCGTGTAGTCGACCGTGTCGGCGAGCTTGTCCGAACGTCCTGCATCGGCCAGGTCGCAATCGACCTCGATGTCGACCAAGAACTCCTGGGCGTTGGCACGCTCGGCGTCGCGCACGCCGTGACGCCCCTGGAATGACATGCCCTCAAGCTGGATGCGGTCCACCGTCCAATTGTCGGCCTACGATCGACCGGCGGCTGCGGCGGGATTTATAAACTGACTGGTGTGATCAGCTCCCACATCGATGTCAGAGCCGCGACAGCCGCGGACCTGGAGTCGGTCAACGACATCGCCAACCAGTACATCAGGGAGACGCACTACAACTTCGAGCTTGAGCCGATGACGATCGAACAGCGCCGCGAGTGGTTCGGTCACTACGCCAACCACGGCCCTCATCGCATCCTCGTCGGGTTGTCCGGCGGTCTCGTCATCGGCTTCGCGAGCAGCGGGCGCTACCGGCCCAAGCACGGATACGACACGTCCGTGGAGACGAGCATCTACCTGGCGCCGGAGGCGGTGGGCCGGGGCGCCGGGGCGAAGCTGTACGAGGCGCTGTTCAAGGCACTCGAAAACGAGGACATCCACCGCGCCTACGCGGGCATCGCGCTGCCCAACCCTGCGTCGATCGCTCTTCACGAGCGTTTCGGGTTCAAGCGCGTGGCGCACTTCACCGAGCAGGGCCGCAAGTTCGACCGTTACTGCGACGTCGCCTGGTACGAGAAGCCGATGGGGGCACAGCCCGAGTCTCTCGAGGAGGAGGACCCGGGGACCGAGGACTAAGCCACACCGGTTCGCCGCCTCCTGTTTGACGTCGGATATATCCGGTCCGTATATTCCAACTGGAATATATGTCTGAGATCGCTCCTGACGTCTCGCCCCTGGCGCTTTCCATCCTCGAGCTCCTCGACGAGCGGCCGATGCACCCCTACGAGCTCGCGGCGACGATGCGGGACCGTCACCACGACGAGTTCATCCGGCTCAACTTCGGGTCGCTCTACCACACCGTCGAGATGCTCGAGCGCGACGGCCGGATCGCTCCGGTCGAACGGGAGAAGGAAGGCCGGCGGCCCGAGCGGACCATCTACGGGCTCACGGATTCCGGTCGCGAGCTGCTGGTGCGCGTGGTCGGCGAGATCCTGGCCAGGCCCAAGCGCGACTACCCGTACTTCGCGGCAGGCCTGATGTTCATGCACCACCTGGACGCACCGACTGCGGCGGCGCGTCTGAAGGACAGAGCGGAGGCTCTCGGAGCGGCCATCGACAAGCTCACTCGCATCATGGGTGAGCTGCGGGCGGAAGGCGTGACGCGGCTGGCGCTCATCGAGCTCGAGCACAAGATCGCGATGCTCGACTCTGAACGGGCGTGGGTCAAAAAACTGGAAAACGAGATCGCTGACGGCAGGCTGGAGTGGAACGCCGGAATCGATGCCGGCGCCGAACGGTTGAGGAGAAGGCATGGCACAAGCGCGCACTAACCCGTGGCTCATCCTGGTGGTCCTGACCACGGGATTCTTCATGATCCTGCTGGACACGACGATCGTGAACGTGGCCATCCCGGCCATGAGCACCGGTCTGAACACGACGCTCGACCAGATCTTGTGGGTGCTGAACGCCTACATCCTGGTTTACGCGGTCCTCTTGATCACGGCGGGCCGCCTCGGAGACCTGTTCGGCCAGCGCACCCTCTTTGCGATCGGACTTTTCGTTTTCACCCTGGCCTCCGCCCTGTGCGGCATCTCGCAGAGCGTCAATGAACTGATCGCGGCGCGAATCCTCCAGGGTGTCGGAGGCGCGCTGCTGACGCCGCAGACCCTGGCGATCCTCACGTCGATATTTCCGCCGGAGCGGCGGGGCGCGGCTTTCGGTGTTTGGGGTGGCGTGGCCGGTCTCGCGACCATCGCCGGGCCGACGATTGGCGGGGCGATCATCACCTACATCAACTGGCGCTGGATCTTCTTCATCAACGTGCCGATCGGCATCGCCGCCTTCATCGCGACATTCCTGATCATCCCGGACCTCCGCCCCGGGCGCCGCCAGGGTTGGGACCTGGTCGGAGTCGCACTTGCATCGGCCGGGCTGTTCGGCATCGTCTTCGGCCTTATCGAGGGCCAGCGCTACAACTGGGGCCAGATCGGGTCCACCGTCATCACGATCCCGGAGCTCATCGGCGCGGGAGCGATCCTCATCATCCTCTTCATCTTCTGGGAGCGAATCCAGACCCAGCCGCTGGTCCCGCTTTCCCTTTTCGAGGACCGCAACTTCGCGGTCGCGAACTGGATCGCCGCGGCCATCAGCTTCGGCATGCTCAGCATGTTCCTGCCCATCACCATCTACCTGCAGTCGGTGCGCGGGTTCTCAGCCCTGACCGCGGGGCTGACAATCGCCCCAATGTCGCTCACCTCGATGGTGATCGCGCCATTCGCGGGCCGCTTCTCGGACCGCGTCGGTGGCAAGTACATCCTGATGACCGGCATCTCGCTGTTCACGATCGGTATGGCCACGCTCGCGTTCGTAGCCGGACCTGACTCGACCTGGATCAACTTCCTGCTTCCGACCATCATCGCCGGAGCCGGGATGGGCATGACGTTCGCACCGATGACGACCGTCGCGATGCGCAACATCTCGCCTCGGATCGCAGGAGCGGCATCCGGCGTCCTGAACACGATTCGTCAGCTCGGCGCCGCGATCGGCAGTGCCGTGATCGGTGCCATTCTTCAGAACCGCCTCGCGATCAGCCTCCACGACCAGGCGGTCAGCCACGCCGCGGCGCTCCCGGCGGCGTTCCGGTCGCAGTTCATCGCGGCTTTCAGCTCCGTCGCCTCGAACGGTTTCGAGATCGGCACGGGTGAGAACGGCGCAAAGCTGCCGACCGGCATCCCTCCCGCCGCCGCGCACCAGCTGACGGTGCTCGCGCACGACGTGTTCGTCAGCGCTTTCATCGACGCCATGAAATCCACTTTCATCCTCCCTGTCGTGTTTCTCGCTTTCACCGCCGCCACGACGCTTCTGATCAGGCGCAGGCCACCCGCCGCGGTCGTCGAGCAGGCCCCCCGCGAAGAAGTCGAGGCCGCCGCGGGCTAGGCTTCGGTCGTGCGCGTTCCGAAGGACGGGTGGCTGGAGAGGGATGGCGTAAACCTCCATTACGTCGATTGGGCGCCAGAGTCGGAACCGGTGGCGCCTCCGATCCTTTTTCTGCACGGGCTCAGCTCCAACGCCCGCTACTGGGACCGCGTCGCGCAGCACATCACGGGCCGGCGCGCGGTCGCGCTCGACCAGCGCGGGCACGGTCTTAGCGGTCGTGCACCCCGCGCGCCGAGGCTGCCTGACGGCTATGCCATGGATGCTCTGGTCGAGGATGCGGCGTTTCTCATCTCCAGGCTAGGCCTCGACCAGCCCGTGGTCGCCGGCCATTCGTGGGGCGCCACGGTGGCGCTCGAACTGGTCGGCACGCGCCCAGGACTGGCGTCAGGACTCGTCTTCATCGACGGTCCTGTCCAAAGCGCCGCGAACCTGTTCAGCTGGGAGGATGCCCAGCGGATGATGCAGCCTCCGCTGCCTCGCTTCGCCACGTTTGCGGATGCGCTGGCCGCCTCGCAAAGTGATTTCGAGGGTGCGTGGGCCGAAGACCTCGAGGCGTTCGTCACGGCGCGTGTGGTCGAGGACGGCAGCGAGCTGGTGCTGACTCTGACCGGGCCCGTGCGGCTCGAGCTGCTTCGCGGCCTTTACGAATCACAGCCCGACGTGCTCTGGCCGGCGCTCGACGTCCCGGCATTGGCGCTGCTCGCGCTTCGCAGCTTCGGCAGGTTGTCGAAGTCGGCAGACGGGAAGGCCGGCCGGCTGGGCGAGATCGCGCCGGCGGTGCAGGTCAAATGGTTCGACACCCCACACGACATCCCGCTGTACCTGCCCGCTCAGATCGCCGACGAGATCGAGCAGATTGCGCGCTTGGCCGCCGCCAGGTCAGAGGCGTCCGCCGGATAAGAGCTTCAGGGCCGCCAGCAGGACAGCCGCGCCGATGAACGCGACGAGGATGCTGCCCCAAAAGCCGACCGTGCCGCTCGCGCCGAACAACGCGCCGAGCAGGAAGCCGCCGATGATGGCCCCCGCCACTCCGACCACGATGTCCGCGATGCAGCCGAAGCCGCGCCCGGCGACCACCCGTCCCGCGATGGCGCCGGCGATGAGGCCCACCACGATCCACGACAACCACGAGCCGGGGTCGAGATTGAGCCGCGACGCCAGCACCGGCAGCAGCTCGATCACTTGCGCAGCCAATCGGCGATCGCCAAAAAGACCTCCTGGTCATCGCGGTCGTTGAACGGCTCATGGTATCGGCCCTCGAGGAGTCGCAGTTCGCTCATTTCGGGCGCCTTTTCATGGAGCACGACGCTACCCTGCGGGTCGATCAGCCTGTCGTCCGTCCCGGCCAGGATCAGGAAGGGGACCCTGATCTCACCGGCGCGCGCAAATATATCCTGCTGCGCGCGGAGCAGTTCCGTGTAGGTTCGGCTCGAGATCTTGCTGTGCACCAGCGGGTCGGTGCGATAGGCCTCGACCACCTCGGGGATGCGCGAGACCGTGCCGGGATCGACCTCGTTGCTCATCGACAGGCGTGGCGTGACTCGCGACGCCACCCGGCCGAGGGTCATCTTCCACGCCGGCACGGCGACCTTGAGCCGCAGCGCGGCGCTCGACAGCACGAACCGCCGGCTCTGCGACACCTTGCCGGCGAGCACCGTGCTCAAGAGCACGGCACCACCGAACGAGTGGCCCAGAGGCACGACCTCGCCCGGAACCAGTTCCTGCACGTGCCTCACGAACGCCGCGGCGTCGTCGACCCACTGCGACCAGGAGTCGACATGGCCGCGCTGGCCCTGGCTCAGCCCGTGGCCTCGAAGGTCTACGGCATAGGTCCCCATCTGGAACCTGGCCATGCCCCGCGCAAACCGCTCGTAACGGCCGGAGTGCTCGCCCAGGCCGTGCACGACCGCGAATGTGATCGCTGCGCCCGAAACGGGCCAGCTGCGGTAGGCCAACCGGGTGCCGTCCGCGGAGGCGAGAAAGTCGGCGCCGGCGGTGGCGCCCTCAGGCGCCAAGATGACCGAAGCCTCGCAGGATCTTAAGCGCCTCCTGCTCGGCCTCGAGCAGGGTCGGGGCGTATGCGCGGATGCCGCACAGCGCGTAGGCCCATTCGGGGCTCGGCGGCCCCTGAGAATGGAGTCGGAATGTCGGAGGGTAGAAGAAGATTCGCTCCCCCTGCACCTTCTTGATCACGGGCCGCTTGGCGAGCACGTCCTCAAGGGTTTGCCCGCTGGGCAGCCTCCCCGACTCGAACTCGAGGCGCCGGAGCTTGGCAAGAGGATGATCCTCATCCTTCATCGCCGTCCAGATCCCATACTCGGCGCTCAGATCTCGCATGAAGATCGTGATGATCAAGGCGTCGGTCTCGTCGCCGGCCATCTTGACGAAGCCCGCGGCGCTCAGGTCCTGGCTCTCTTCCTGCTTGAGGTGCCGGAAGAACTCCATCTCGAAGAGCCCGCGAGACTGCGAGCTGGCGATCCACGGCTCGCCACAGCGCCAGGCGCGCGCCGTGGCCAGCGCCTCGAACTGCTCGCGGACGCGCTCCAGGCGATGTTCCGGAAGGCCGTGCAAACGGTAATGGAGGACTCGAGGCATCTCGACTAAGCCTACAAGTCAGGGCGGGGGACGCGGTGCGCTTCGCGCGAGGCGCATCGCCTCCTCCTGCCAGGGTGGCGCCTGGACGGTCACGGCGAGCCGGTCGCTTCCGGCGGCGACGAGAAAGTCGCCGCGACGTGCCGACTCCAGGAAGCTCCGTTGCCTGGGGCTGAGATGGAACGCCGCCTCCAGCTTGGCGGCCTCTCCCGGGCGCTGCGCACCGAGAAAAAGCACCGCCGGGTTAGTTGCCACGACCGAGCCCTGGTCCGAGCTGAGCAGGTCGCCCGGATTCTGGGTCGCGAAGACCAGCGATCCGTTGTATTTGCGAATGCGCCGGGCCAGGCTGACGACGAACCGGCGAATGGTCGCGTCCTCGAAAAGCAAGCCCAGCTCATCGACGACCAGCATGCGACGGCGATCTCTGCGCTTGATGCGGGTCCACAGCGCTTCTGCGAGGAGGAAGTGAACCGGCGCCACCATCTCGTCGCGCAGCTCGCGCATGCCGAACACCACGATCGGCGCTTCGAGGTCGACGTTGGTCGGCGCACTGAAGATCTGGCCAAGGCTGCCGTGCGCCCAGCGGCCAAGCACGGTGGCTGCGCGCGAGTCACGAGGCAGGGCTCGCGCGACGTCCCGCAGCACCGGCTGCTCCACCTCCGCGTAAGCGGCGCGTACCGCGCTTTCGACCAGGGCGCGCTCCGCCTCGTCGAGACCGCCGCAAACGCAGGCGCACAGGTCGACTGCGTCTGCCGCCGCCGGCCCGATCCAGGTCTCGTCGTGACGGTCTGACGGCCGCAGGTCGAGCACGTTCAGCGCGTGCCCCGAACCCAGCGCCAGCTGCACGTCGACTCCGCCGAGCTCGGCTGCAAGCCCTCCGTACTCGTGCTCGGGATCGATGATGAATACCTGCATGCCGCCGCCAAGCGCACCCAGCGCGATCGTCGAGAGGAGGTAGGTCTTGCCCGCGCCCGAATGCCCGAACACCCCGATGTTGGCGTTGGCGTATCGCCGATGATCGAATGGATCGATGAGCACCGGCATTCCGGTGGTGCGGTTCCTCCCGATGATCAGCCCACCCGGCTCTTGAACGTCTGCCTCGTGCCACGGAAAGAAGGTGGCAAGGGTGCTCGTGTCCACGACGCGCAGGCGACGCAGGCGGTCCGGGCCGCCCGGCAGGGTGGCCAGAAATCCGTCGCGCATCCGGAAGGTGCACGCCTGCAGATCGCACAGGATTGCGCGAGCCGCCGACTCGATGCGCTGCGACCCGCGCACAAGGTCTTCCGGAGTCGGCGAGCTGAGCGTCACATAAACCGCGACGTGGAACGCCTTGTCCTGGCTCGACGCCAGCCGCCTCTGCAAGTCCTCCGCGTTCGGCAACGCTCCTGCCAGCGCCGGATCCGAAGTCCCGACGCTCTGCTCTAGCAGGCGACTGGCTCGCATACCGATGAGCTGCCTCTCGAGGTAGTGGACCACCCAGGCCACGGGCAGAGGGTTCGCGTGCCAAGAGAGAGTGAGGTCCAGACCTGGTGGGAGCAAGTTGTAGAGCCAGCCCGGTTCGAGGGCGGTGCCGGGCAAGCGATCAACGCACCACGTGCGGCTGAAACCGCGAGCCGTGAGCAATCGGTCCGGGAGCTCTCGACCGAAGACAGCGCCTTCCCGAACAGGACGTCTTTTGAATCCAATCCCCATCTCATAGAACGCCCCACTCAGGCGCGAAGCCTGCGCCTCGGAGGTAATGAGTTGAGTGGTGAAACGATGTGCCGATGGCGATCGGGCAATTCGGTCGGCGAAAGCAACGTCCGCGCCCCGCATGTCCCCGAAATCGGCCGGCATGATCGCCGCGGCGTTCTCACTTTGATCGTGCCCCGGCTGGGCGCTGATGATGACCTGCACTGGAGCATCAATCCCATCCAGCAGGCGGCGAAATGCGTTGACCCAGCTGAGCCGGTCGTCCTCCGAAGCCGAGGCGAAGCCGATCGCGTCGGCCTCCAGTACCACCGTGTCGCAGGCGCCGTCCCACAGGATCTCGGGAGCTCGTGCGACGACGCGAAGAGGCGCCCGTTTGAAAGCTTCGATCACGCCGCCAGGTCCGCGTGCTCTTCGAGGCGATCGACAATGTCGGCCGCCATCGGCTCAGTCACCACATTCGATCGACGCCTCAGTGCTCGCCACTCGACCCTGTAGTTGCGCATCAGAAACACCAGCATGTCCGCCGCCCACTCGTCCGCCGCCCTGCCCCGCCACCGGCCCCACGCCGCCCCCGCGCCGCCGAGGATCACGAAGACGGCGGCGGCTCCACGAAGCACCCCTGGAGCCCAATGCGACGACCAGAGCGCAAATCCGGCGACGAGCGCCACGGCTACATATGCGAGCCGCATCGGCGTTAATCCGTAGACGAGCTTGTCTTCCAGGTCGACGTCAAGTGGAGCGCGAGCGGTCATTGGGCCACCGTACGGATCGACCGAGCGCCGGGGAAGCCAGGTTGTTAACGCGCCGAGAACCTTAGAATCGAACGTGATCGGTCGTTGGTCATGCTCGCGTAGCTCAACTGGCAGAGCAGGGGACTCTTAATCCCAAGGTTCAGGGTTCGATTCCCTGCGCGAGCACCAATATGTTGTGCCTGCACTCGGCGTACGATCTATATGTGGTGGTCGGTTTACTGCAGTGCGTCACAGTTGCGGCATTTGACAGCTTCGTTTGACAGCTTCGCCGAGACACCGAGTGTCGCCGGCGCGCCGAGGCAACGCGGCTGTTGAAAACGCCACTCGCACGACCCCATTCGACAGGACTCGAGGCGCGCGAAACCGGATTCTGTGATGAGCATGGACCCTAGCTCTCGGGCATACGTCTGGATCGCGATCGCAACGATTCTTGGTGCGGGTTACGGTCTCTGGGGCCTCGAGGCCGCGTCGCCGCTCGCAATTCCGCTGGTCTTGTGGGCTGTCCTCATCCTGCTACTTGCGTGGCGCATGCCGACGAAGGTCACGCTCTTCATCGAATGTGTGATCGCCTTCGTGGCTGGGTTTGGAGTGGTATGGACGGTCGTGCTGGGGCGGCTCCTAGCAACCTGCAAACCGCCCAGTTGTCGGACAGCCGATCCGACGACCGACCTCTTGTATGCACTTGCTCTGATCGCTCCAATAATTGCGCTTGCCGGCGTGGAGATCGCTGTACGGAAGTGGCTGGTTGCGCATCGAATGCGACCACGACGCTGATCAATGCCAAGCGTCATCGCCTGATGATTGTGTCTGGACTTGCACGCTTAAGTCAGGCTAGCCCCGCGGAACTGAGTTGGTGTGCACTCAGCTGACCTTAAAGACGATGACCTCGCTCAAGTTGACAGAGTCAGCCTGGATTCCGTAGCAACCCGCGCTGGTCGGATACGTGTAGAAGACAGAGCTGTTCTCAACCGACAGCTGCAGATCGCTATAGAAGGGTGCCTGGCCACCCTGTGGGTCAGTCACGCTGATGTCGACTGCCTGGTTGGGGGCTACTCCAGACCCGCCGAAATAGATCCTTCCCGGAGCATCCAGACGGCTCCCGCGCAAAAGAACCTCAGGACTTGAGGGAGGCGTGGCAAAGTCCAAGACCGTCTTGTTGAACGCAAATGCGCCTTGCGGCCCAACCGCGTTGCCGAAGCCGAGTCGCAATGGTGTTCCCACCCGTGGCGCCACTCCACCCAGCAGGGTGACGGGACTCACCGGACAAGGGCTGCCCGCCGCGACGATCGGCAACTTGAGGGGCCGTGCCCTTAGCAACTGAAAGGTGACCAGCGACGGCGCCGATCCTGTTGGCAAGACTTCCAGGTTTATCGTGCTGCTGCCGAGCTGGCCGCTCAGGCCCCAGGTGAGTTGGAAGGTCCAGCAGCCCGCCGTGGGCAGGTCCACGATGCTTGGTCCGCCGGCAATAGTGACAATCGGCTGGTCCAGCCCCAGCGGATGAGCTTCGACCACGAAATTGGGCGGCCCGCCCTTTGCCACCCAAAGAACCTTGTTGTTGGTACCGTCAACCCGCGGGCTGCTCCCAGCCACCAACTGGGTCGCGAACACATAGGCGACGGTGTCGCCGCCAGTCCCCAGTGCCCATGGCACTCCCCAAGGCGCGCTTGGTTGGTTCCATCCACCCTGTGCCCAAGTCGGTGGCAGGGCATCGGTTAGCACCGTGCCAGCACAGCCGCCTGCAAATGAGTCGACGGGAACGCTTGGACTGGTATGCACCTGCGTTGTTGACGACGGCGTGCAGCCTCCGGACAGCAGGATGAGCACGGCGATGCCGGCGCCATACGCCTTGGTTTCGCTTCTCATGCCGTCACGACAGGCTCAGACCGAGAATCGACAAGGCGGATCCTGCTGGGCCATCCCGCATTCATACACCACCCAATTCGGGTCGGTTCGGTGGGCGGACAGATTGGTGTGCGAGGTCGCGGATCGGTAATGCCGGCGCGCAGGAGGTCAGGATCGAAGAGCCGGGCGTCGAACTCCTCGTCGACGCCAAATTGATCTGCCTCAATGACGCGAAAGGCCCTCCCTCGGAAATTCGCCTGACTCCGGAGCAGAATGCCGACCTCCGTATCAACGACTAGCTCGTACCGATCGGCGCCCGTGCCCAGCATGTGGAGCGTGCGGTCAAAGTCGGCCCGCTCACGTTTGCGGGGTACCGCGACGACCACGACCGCAGGTCGCGATAGAAAGCTGATCCGACCGTCGACTCGAATGTCGAGTGAGGCGACGTGACTCGCAGAATCGAGGAGGCCCTCGCCAGGTCCGAAGCCATGGCTGTGATTCGGTGCTCCGTGGTTTGTTATGAACCCGCGCGGTGAGAAGCTCCACCACGTACCTCCGACGAACACGGCCGTCACAAGGTCGTCGCCGACGAGAAACTGGGCCCTCCGTCTGTCGGGTTTTGCGAGCCACATCTGCCACCGTTCGAGGTTTTCCTCTGAAGGCGGAGATGCTCCGCTGGTTTTCTCGAGCCGGACTGCCTTGAAGCTCATGACCGATGAACCCCGGCGTAGCTCGCTGACGTGATGTTCCCAGGCTGATTTGAGGGTCTTCAGGTCGCGCCATTCGGAGGCTACGCCAACGGTCAGAGCTCGTGCTCATCAGGTCGAGTACTGTGCCAGTGTCGCTCATCAGAATCGCGTCGCTTCCGGCCGTCAAATACACATGTCGGGAACGTCAACATGGGCGAACAAACCTGGACGAACGCTCACTTCAGCCCACGGACTTACGCTCGCCCCATCAGGTGAGTAGCGTCCAACGAGGACGTAATCGCCTGGACCGAGTACGAACCAATAGAGGCCATTCGCTCCGACTTTTTGATGGCTGGCTACGGTGGTGGGAAAGATCGCCTCCATGTTCCCGGCGCCGGCGTTCCTCCAACTGACCTGCCCTCGGAGGACACACCGTGCCGGCCGCGTATCGAGGCCCATTCGATGTCCCAAGCGCGTCGCAAGGCGCGAGGCCACCCACGACGATTCCTCTTCCCGAAAGGTGCAGCACACTTGAAGTCGATCCCGCCAACCCGAGGAACATCAGCGCAACGGCTGCCACGACGATCGCGGTGCGGCGGACCCAAATCATCTGGCTCTCCCCGCAGGTTAGCTAACCACTTCCTTGCGGCTGTGACACCCTGTTTGACACCGTCATTTGACAGCGTCGTTTCAGAGCTTCGCCATGGCGCACTTTCCTCCGCCATCGTTGGGCGGCCCATCCGACGCAGTTGACAAGGACGAAAGGATCCATCAACATCCAACTATTCCACTAGGGGAGTAGTGAAACTTGCTCTTCCACCTCGACATCCGTTCCGGTATGCCGACCTACATGCAGCTGGTCAACCAAGTGAGGCGTGCAACAAGAAACGGAGTACTCCGCCCGGGCGACCGGCTGCCAACCGCGCGTGAGGTTGTGGCGGCGCTGGCAATAAACCCCAACACAGTGCTCAAGGCCTACACCCAGCTCGAGAGCCAGGGACTCGTAATCAGCCGGCCTGGCCTGGGTACGTTCATCGCGCAGGGCATCCCAGCGCCGCTGGCTCCCGCGCTACAGCGCCAGCTCCGTCGTGGACTTGACTCGTGGATGCGCACCGCGCTGGCGGCCGGCTTGGATCGCGAAGGAATGCTGGCATTGATCAGCCTTGCGATCGACGAAAACGCGACGGGGGCCGACGTCGCATGAACGTCGCGCTGAGCGCCCGCGGCCTGGGCAAGCGATATGGCAACCGATGGGCCCTCCGCGACTGTTCGCTTCGCGTGCCGGCCGGCCGGATCACCGGACTAGTGGGGCCGAATGGTGCCGGTAAGACCACGTTGCTGCGAATGGCGGTCGGCTTGCTCGAAGTAACGTCTGGCGAGATAAGTGTCTTCGGATGGTCACCGACTGAGCAGCCTGCCCTGGTGCTGGCGCGCGTCGGTTTCGTCCCGCAGAATCGACCTCTC
The DNA here is from genome assembly GCA_035534555.1 of Candidatus Micrarchaeaceae archaeon. Taxonomy (GTDB): domain Bacteria; phylum Chloroflexota; class Dormibacteria; order Dormibacterales; family Dormibacteraceae; genus Palsa-872. Next base: position 6,811 of record DATLRQ010000133.1, on the reverse strand, counting down.
TACCGGGGTTTCACAGTCGGTGAAATTCTCCAGCTGGGTCGCCATCTGAATGCTCGCTGGGACCAGGGCGTGGCAGTTGCGCGGTTGACGCGCCTGGGCATCGGCTTGAATCGCAAGGTGGCTCACCTATCGGGTGGCCAGCATGCGCAGGTGAGTCTTGCGCTCGCACTTGGCAAACGTCCAGACCTTTTGCTGCTCGATGAGCCTCTGTCCAACCTCGATCCATTGGCTCGGCGCGAGTTCATGAAAGCTCTGGTTGAGGTCGTTGCAGCAGAGGGCTTGTCGGTAATCCTGTCGTCCCATGTCGTCGCAGAGCTGGAGAGAGTCTGCGACCACCTCGTGATCCTGAACGGTGGGCACGTACAGGTCGTGGGGGATATCGACGAGCTGGTTGCCCTGCATAAGCTGCTGATCGCTCCAAGGCAAGACGCAGACGTAATCGACGGAGACGCGACGGTCATCCAGGCCACGCACACCGATCGTCAGTCGGCGTTACTCGTGAAGGTAGGCTCCCACCCGGTTCGCTCTGACTGGGAGGTACACGACGTTTCACTCGAAGAAATCGTGCTCGCGTACCTCGGCAATCCGGCGGCAGCAGCGTTGCCAGCCCCGGTGATGGAGAAGGCGGGATGATCTGGCTGACCTGGCGACAGCATCGCCTTGAGGGCTTGATCACCGCGCTGCTAGTTGTTGTGGTCGCGAGCCTGGTCGGCATTCTTGTTGTAGCTGCACAACCGCTGCTGGACCAGATAAAGCATGTATGCCCAGTCGTTGTGGACGATTCTTGCGGGCGGGCGCTCATTGCATTCAACGCCCGCTTCGGGATGTTTCAGCAGCCTCTAAATCTGGCTTTTCTCGTATTGCCCGTGTTTGCGGGCATGTTCATTGGTGCGCCTCTATTGGCTCGGGAGTTGGAGCAGGGCACCGATGAGATGGTGTGGACCCAAGGCGTCACCCGACGCAGATGGCTCTTCACCAAGGTGGCCATTCTGGGTTGGGCAACGATTGCGATGGCGGGAATCCTTGCAGTGACGGGACGGCAATGGTCCACAGCAGTTCCGGACGGTTCCTACAACCAGTGGTTCGCTTTTGACGTCCAGGGTCCGGAGTTCGTTGCCTATGCGCTGTTCTCATTCGCGCTGGGTGTCGCAGCAGGAGCTGCGATTGGAAGGACCGTGCCTGCGATGGCAGTAGTGCTCGTCGGGTTCCTCGCAGTACGAGCTGCAATTGAGATCTTCGTCCGCAGGGAGTTCTTGCCGCCGGTCACGACGGAGGTCAGCGGCTCCGGCCAGGGGGGACAGGCCTGGCTGATCGGCAACCAGCAGCCAGTCGACATGCACGGCAATAGCATCAGCTCGGGCCAGTTCGACGAGATTACAAATGCATGCCTGCATCCGGCGAACGGAGCCGTGCCCGGAAACTTCGACCTGCAAGCCTGCTGGCACGAGCACGGAATCAGGGTCCTGCAGACTTATCAGCCGGCCGGTCGGTTCCCACTTTTCCAGGTCATCGAAACTGCGATCTTTGTCATCGCGGCCATCGCCCTGCTTGGCTTTGCGGTTTGGCTTGTAAGGCGCCGCGCCTAACGGGATCCTCTCCAGAGCTTGAGTGGCTAGAACCGACCATATAGAAAGGGTCTCGGAACTTCCATCAGGTTCGCGTTACGGAAACTATGGCCCTCCGATTTGACAGCTTCGTTGACAGCTTCGCCGGGAGACTCGTTGAGACTTCGGGAGACGCGCTGAGACGACCGCGTCATAACCCGAATACAGGAGAGACCCCCTGACGTGCCATGAGATGCCCTGAGACGATCTGTCTGGAGCCTCTTAATCCCAAGGTTCAGGGTTCGATTCCCTGCGCGAGCACCAATATGTTGTGTCTGCGCGGCCGCACGATCTACATATAGTGGTGCGTCTGCCGCGATGCGTCACATTTGCGGCATTTGACAGCTTCAAGTGTCACCGAGTTTGATGGTTCGAGTCCTTCGCGGCCCACCAAGTGGATTCATGACTATAATTCGGGTCATGAGCGACACGATGTCACTCGCAGCAGTCAAGGCGCACTTCTCAGAGGTGGCGGACCGGGTTGAAAAGCAGCAGGATCGGATCGTGGTCACCAGGAACGGTCGACCGGCCGTTGTCTTGATAAGCCCTGACGACCTGGAGAGTCTCGAGGAGACCTTGGCCATCCTGTCCGACAAGCGACTGCTGGCTAAGGTCCGCAAGGGTCTGGCCGAGGCGGACGCCGGCAAGGGCATCCCACTGGAACAAGTAGTCGAGAGCCGGCGCCGGGGGTGACCCCACCTCGATGGCGTGTCGAGATCATGCCATCGGCGCGACGTGACCTCAATCGGCTCAAGGAGGGAGTGGCTTCTGCTGTGCTTGAGACGATTGACCACATTGCGGACGCACCGCAACGGATAGGCAAGCCTCTCCGACTCGAACTCGAGGGCCTATGGACTGCCCGACGAGGTCAATACCGTGTCCTCTATCGAATCGACGAGGAAAGGCACGTGGTCGAGATCGTCACGATCGACCACCGTGCTGACGTTTATCGACGCGCCCACCGAGGCTGATGGTCGGTCCAGAAACCTCGATCCGGTTCGCGTTACGGAAACTGAGGTCCACCAGATTGAAATCCGAGCGTCTAATCCGGGACAACCCTTTTCCACCAAGCGCGCTGCGACTAGCTGGGAGCTCGTTTCCTCAACTCAAGCACAGCGAGGGCGGCCGCAATCGCGAGGAGTGCTGGCAAAACTGTGAGGAAAACTGCGATATCGGCGAGAAGAACGGAGCCATGGATGGCCAGTGGCTGATCCGTTGAACTGAAGTTACTGAGCGGTTCGCCCCACGGCTCAATCACCACGATCGATGCGGAGAGAATGGCATGCACGATGCCGACAACCATGGCTCCTACATAGCTCCAGCGCATCCCTCGCCGGCCGTAAAAAAGGAACACGATCATCAGTGCCACAAAAATCGCTTCGATGGCACCTCCGAGCGATCCAGGAAGCTGCGGTGACGCTGGCCAAATCGCGGAGACAGCTCCGTTTTGCTCAATCAACATGTGAAGCCCGATCGGCACCTCGATGACGAGCGTCAACACGTAGACGACCAGCAGCGCAATCGTGACCTTCATCCAGGTCCTTAACCGCTGCCCAGTCACTGAACTCGACCCAGCCATTGAGTCGCACAATAACGTCACCTGGCCGGGGAGTACAGATGTCCCTCGAGTAGTCCATCGCAGGGCTGGGCCGACATCGATCAGGGGCTGGCAGGCTCATGGTCAAGACTGATCTGTTGGCCGCAGACTGTTGCGCGGTTCGCGTTACATAAAGCTTCGGCCCCCTCCAGAGACGCTCTGTCGGAAGACTCTTTAATCCCCAGGTTCAGCATTCGATTCCCTGCGCGAGCACCAATATGTTGTGCCTGGCGCCCGTCGTAGGCCTACATACTGTGTCAGAGTGCCGCGATGCGTCACGTTTGCGTCATTTGACAGCTTCGTTTGACAGCTTCGCGGCGCGCCGACGCGGTCCGGCAGTTTCACGAAGAGGCGCAGCTCACATCTGACCACATCGTCAAATGCCGGTCCGGCAGGGTGAGGCCGATGTCCTGAGTAGAAGGCCACCGCTGCATCTACATCGTCGACTATGTATCGGAAATTGATTGCGCTCATCGCTGCCTCGCTAGCACTTCGTTTACCCGCGAATGTCTCAAATAGATAACCGATCCACTTCCGAGGCTGACAGGCCGCATCCTAGCGCCATCCAAGTGGCGCTTCTTCTTGGATTCATCGGGTTTGTCGCATTTGGCGGACCCGCCGCCCACGTTGCGCTCATGCGCCGCGAGCTGGTGGAACGCCGACGCTGGGTCGAACCAGAGCGTTTCTCGCGAATGTTCGCAGCATGCAACCTGATCCCTGGACCCAGTTCCACCGAGCTCGCGATGTTCATCGGCTATCGGTTGGCTGGCTGGCAAGGTCTGTTCGCGGCGGGCGCCTTCTTCATCGCGCCGGCCATGGTGATCATGCTCGGCCTGGCTTGGGCTTACACGGACTATGCCAGCACCGGATGGGTTCAGGCGCTCCTCTACGGGGTGCGGCCGGTGGTGGTTGGCATCATCGCGTGGGCGGCCTTGGATCTGGGGCGGAAGATGCTGCAGCCAAGGGTCCTGATACTGGTGTCTGGATTCTCCCTTGGCCTCTTTCTCATCGGTCTCAACCCGCTCCTGGTTCTCGCGCTGATGGCTCTTGTAGCGATTGCGATCACGCAAGTGCGACGTGGTGCCGGCGCTGCCGCCGCAGCCGTCGCGGCAGACCTGCTGGGGCCACATCCGGAGCGCCTGATCGCCCTCTTCTTGACGTTCCTCAAATTGGGCGCTGTGTCATTCGGCAGCGGCTACGTTCTCTTCGCCTTCCTGCACTCAGACTTCGTCGATGGCCTCCATTGGCTGAAGCCTGGCCAACTCATCGATGCCGTGGCGATCGGTCAGGTCACCCCGGGGCCAGTGTTCACGACTGCCACCTTCCTCGGCTACTTATTTGCCGGTGTACCCGGCGCGTTGCTTGCCACCCTCGCCATTTTTCTGCCTGGGTTGGTGCTCGTGCCGTTTCTCGACCGTTTAGTCGCCCTTGTCGAAACCCATCCTCTTGTTCGAAACGGGCTGACGAGCGTCAACGCCGCCGTCATCGGCCTGATCGTGGGCGTTGGCCTCCAGCTGGCGCACGCGTCGATCGACAACTGGCTAACTGTGGCTGTCGCGATTCTGGCTTTTCTTGTCGTGTTGTGGAAGCCACTGGCGGCGCCGATCGCGGTACTCGGTGGCGCGGCCGCCGGGCTTGCAACGCTGGCAGTCCACTGATTGAGCCTAGCCATGAGGTAGCACATCAGATCGGCGTAGAACGACTCGGCGACGCTGCGGCCGGCACGCGCTGAATCCCATGACGGTCATCGGAATCCACGTTAATGCCGGTCGATACGTGCGTCCGAGCTGGCTCCGGAATGTCTCTCCGCTACCGCCAACCGCCGACGACACCTCTACGCGGGTCGAAAGTCCAGACCGTCCGGAATGTAAAGGTGGCCGGCGGTCCGGCCGGGCGAGTTCTTCATCCCATACTGCCACTTGATCGTATTGGTCTTTGGATCGACGATCAGCACTCGATCGCCAGAGTCGTCGGAGATGCACACGTAGCCATTGGGAAGGCCGATCGCGATCGACGGATGGTCAAGGCCTTTGCTGTACTTCCAGAGAACGTGGCCATGACGGTCGACCCGATAAACCGCGCCAGGCGAAATGTAGTCGGTGATCAGAAAGGTCCCGTCCGGTTGCAAGATCGCATCGGACGGGTACTGGGCCGGCGAGCGAAAGCTGTATTCAAAGTGAAGGCTTGGCAGTGTGAAGACATCCACCCAGCTGCCTCCAATTTCGGTGACAACGACTTGTTTGTAGTCGGCGCTTGGGATGTCGCCGTTGGGTGAGGAAAAGTAGCCACTCGCAGGGTTGTGGTAACAGACGTCCGTGTGGCCGAGCTGTGTAGTTCGCTTGTTGGGAGAGATGAACAGGATCCGACAGTTCTTGATGTCGGCGGTCATTACTCGCCCATCCGGTAGCAGGAAGGCGTCGTCGGGCCCGTTGAGGAAATTGGGGCGATTGCCAGGCTGAAACGGTGTCCCGTAGAACCAGGTCACCCGCCGCGTCTTGACATCGATCACCTGGACTGTGTGCTCGAACTCTTCATTGGTCGCGATCTGCTGGTAATCCTGCGAGAAAAACGCATCGTCGTTTTGATTGAATGGAATTGTGCCTTTATAAGCGGGTGGCGGAAACTGCCAAACGATGTTGCCACGTGGATCGAGCTCGATCACGCGCGAGTTGCCTCGATCCGAGATGAGCAGATAGCCAGGCAGTGCGTTGGGATTGCCAGTGATTCGCAGCGGGCCGGTGATTGGGCTCGGCTGCGTTTGCAGGGTAGGGGCTGGAGAATCGGTGTCTTGGGGCAGTGAGGGAGTGCTAGAAGACGTCGACCTCGCCGTGCCGGCGGGCGATGGCGAACCCAGAGCTACCGCCACTCCGCTGACAACGACCACAAGGACCAAGCATCCACAGGCGACAAGGAGAACCGCGTCTCGCCTGGTCATGTCGCGCCATTGAGCATTGGTAGTTAGGGGCGCGGTACTCGCGCGGCGAGCCCGGTTCCCCCTTCCCCTTTCGAACCGTGCAAGCGATTTTCGTGCACACGGCTCACCGATGGTCTTCTTCGCATGGTTACGCAGCCCCCGGATAACGGACAGTGCCCCGCAATCGGTGCAGTCCAAGTTGCCACAGCCATTTTCGAGTCCACTTATCAGCTCGTCCAGCACGCAGGTTGCGGCCGACCCGCCTCGCAAGGAAGCGGTGAAGACGCCGCCATACGTAAGTGTCGACCTGGTTGAACTTATACGCGGCGTTGCCGGTGCGGAAGTAGTTGCCCCAGCCGCGCAGGATTGGATTCAGGTCCGAGATCAACACCCGGACATCCTTGACTCCATTGCGGTTGGACCCGGTCAGCTCCTTCACTCTCTGGCGCACCCGCTTCATGCTTCGAGCCGACGGCCACCGCTGCAGGTAGTAGCGACGCTTGCCGCTCTCCAACAGCCGGCCCGAGACTCGGGCATGGAAGTGGCAACCAAGGAAGTCGAAACCTTCCCGGCCTTCTCTGAGGTCCACGATCCGCGTCTTTTCCGGATGCAGCTCCAGCCCCAGTTCGCTGAGGACTTCCCGCATCGGCTCCAGGGCCGCCTCGGCCTCCTCCTGGCTTCTACACATGACCACAG
>DATLRQ010000132.1:0-3850 GCA_035534555.1 Candidatus Micrarchaeaceae archaeon | reverse complement strand
GCTTTCGGCGGCATCGCCGGGGACGATCACGAACGACATTCCGAAGCGCTCGCGGCGAGCGATCAGGTCCTCGACGAGCTGGTCGACCGTGCCGATGAGGAAGTGGGGCATCTCCAGGATGTCGCTCGGCTCCGAGCGCAGACCGGAGGCGACAGATGCCGCCATCGACTCGCGGTCCTCGGTCAGGTTGGCGAGGAAGATGGTGACGCTCAGCTCGAGAGATTCAAGCCGGTCGCCGGCCGCGTCCTTGATCCAGCCGAGCTTCTCGTCTGTGGCCCCGGCGAGGCCGGTGCGAACGAGCGCCCGGTTGACGCGGCCCTCGCGCAGGTCGTAGTTGACGTTCACGATGTCGGCCTGCCGCGCCGCCAGGCGCAGCATCTTCCGGCCGCCGCCGCCCAGCAAGATCGGCGGATGCGGCTTCTGCACCGGTGTCGGACCGCCCTCCATGTCCTTGACCTGGTAGTGCCGGCCCGAGAAGGTGAAGCTTCCACCTGCCAGCAGGCCTTTGATCACCACCAGGGCCTCCTCGAGGCGCTCGATCCGGGTGCCGGCCGAGTCGTATGGGATGCCGGCCTGCTCGTAATCGGAAGCGAGCCAGCCTGCGCCCAGCCCGAGGTCGAAGCGACCGTCCGACAGCAGGTCGAGGGTCGCCGCCTCCTTGGCGAGCACGACGGGATGGCGGTAGTCGTTGTCGAAGACGAGCGAACCGACCCGCAGCGTGGTGGTGGCGTCAGCGGCCGCCATGAGGGCTGCGATCGGCCCTGGTTGGTCGCCAAAGTGGTCCGGCAGGTACAGCGTGGAGTAGCCGAGAGACTCGATCTGCCGCGCCTTTTCGCGCCATGCCCGAGCGCTGGTCGTGCCGTGCTCCTGCACCCCGAACCGGAACGGGCGCACCTTCATCACGGCGCGTAGTATGCGGCGCTAACGATCGGCTCACCGATAGCCGATGGGCTAACATTCGCGCGCCGATGGCCGTCGTCCTCCTCATGACCCGTTAGGCGAACGATGAGCCCCTGGTCTCGGCGTGCTCGGGTGGCCGTCCTGGCTGCGTTTGCAGATCTCACGGCATTCAACGCTTACCAGGTCTACCATTCACCGACCCGTTGGCCCGACTTCGCGTTCTTCTACTCGTTTGCCTGGGCCGGCCTCAAGTACGGGGATTCGCGCATGTACGACCCCTCGATCCAGCTTGCGGCGGTGCACGCGTTCTTTCCCGGTGCTCCCCTGCTCGTAGTCGTCAACCCGCCCCCCTTCGCATGGCTCCTGGCGCCTCTCACCTTCATTCCTTATCCGGTCGCCCTGTGGATGTGGACCATCTCGATGATCGGCGCCCTCGCCGTCGCCGCTTTCTTGCTGGCGCCTGCCACTCGATACTCGAGGATTCTCTTCACCGCGTCCTGGCTCGCCTTCCTGCCCGCCTATCTGCTCTTCGTCTCGGCGCCTCTCGCTCCGCTCGTGGTCCTGTCGCTCGCGCTGGCCTGGAAGCTCACGACCGGCAAGCGCGAGGTCGCAGCGGGCCTGGTGCTGTCCATCGGGCTGCTCAAGCCGACGCTGGCGATCCTGGTCCCGTTCGCGTTGCTCGCCGCCGGACACCGGCGGCTCTTCATCTCTTGGGCCGCAGCCTCGGCGGTCCTGGTCCTGGCCTCGGCGGCAAGCCTCGGAGTCGGCGGCATCAAGTCATACGTGTCGATGTCGGAGAGCTTTGCCGCCAACGCTTACTACCTCAGGTGGTCGCTGGTGCCCTTCCTCGGCGACGGGGTGGTGTGGGCAGCGGCCGTGGCCCTGATCGCCCTGGCGACCGTGCTGATCTCATGGAGACTTCGCCATGGCGGGCCCGAGCCGGTCATCGCGGTGGGCGTGATGGGATCGGTTCTGGTCAATCACCACATGACGCCGGGTGACCTGATGATGCTGCTCGCGCCGGTCTGGCTTCTGCTGCGAACAGGAGGCGGCCAGTTGCGGGCCGGGCTGCTCGGCCTGGCGTGGGTGGGCGGATGGCTGGCCCTGATCTTCCCTGTGCTGGCGCTGGTGGTCGCCGCCGCGACCCCTGTCGGTCTGCTCGCCGGCTGGCCCCACCCAGCTCTAGAGCCAGGTAGGGCCGAGCGTGAGAGCTGACCCGCGCCGGGGTCAGGCCTTTGCAGCTTGGGCGACCTTCTTGTGCTGGAGGATCCGGATGGCGTTGCCAAAGGGGTCGCGGACGCCCATGTCAGTACCGTAGAAATTGTCGGTCGGCTCCTGGGTGAAGTCGGTGACGCCGCGCTTCTTGAGAGTGTCGTACAGACCCCGGACGTCGTCCGTGAGGAAGACTAGGCCGCCCATCGCGCCCTTGGAGATCAGCTGGCGAAGCTGCGCAGCGGTCGCCTCGTCCTGGACCGGCGGGCCCGGCTGCTCCAATGAGATCTCCGTGCCGGCCTCACCTGGGACACGCACCGTCAGCCACCGGTAGGTGCCCTGCTTGAAGTCCTGGCCCACTTCGAGGCCGAGCTTGTCGACGTAGAAGTCGCGCGCCTGGTCCTTGTCGAGGACCCAGATGGTGGTGACGTTCAGCCTGTTGATCACTCTTTAGTTTTCTCCTCCCCGAGATTTGATGGCACGAACCTCATCCTAGGGAGGCGTCGGCGCCGGGGCGTCTCCAAAACTGCTCGATCGCACCGCCACCCCGGGCGGCCCCACCGGCCTCGTGCCCGCCCTCTGGAAGCAGTGGGGCGCCATCATCGGACCGTGCTCCGTCCGGTAGTCTGACGGCGCCTCGCCGACGATCTCCCGGAACGTGCGGCTGAAGGTCCCGCGGCTCGTGAACCCGACGTCGAAACTGATGTCGGTGACGCTGCGATCTGTCTCGCGCAGGAGGAACATCGAGCGCTCCACCCGTCGCCGCTGCAGGTAACGGTGCGGCGTCTCCCCAAAGACGGCGCGGAAGCTGCGGATGAAGTGGGCTTCGGAGAGATGGGCCACGGCGGCCACCGCGGGGACGTCGAGCCGCTGGGCATACGCGCGGTCCACGGCATCGCGGGCGCGCAGCAGGCGCCGATTCAGCTCCTCGATTTCCCGGCTCACAGCTCAAAGCTACGCCATGAGTGGGCAAGGGACTACCAGTCTTGTGGGGACGGGAGTGGTGCCGAACTCACGACACCTTGCCGGGGCCATTTCGACTCGGAGGCGACGCCCGACGTAAGGCCGCTCAGTAGGCTTCCTGAAGGCCGCCCCGGCGCGCCTGGTTCTCGAGCCAGATAAACAGCGCGTAGCCGATCACCGCATAGACCAGGCCGACGGCCAGCTCGCCGGAGAGCAGGCTCGCCATCTGGCTCAAGCCCCCACCTGCCACCGCGTCGCGGGCCGCCTGCACGCCCCGGGTCAGCGGCAGGGCGTTGGAGATGACCTGGGCCCACACCGGAAGGCGATCGACCGGGAAGTTGATACCGCAGAAGACGAGCAACAGGTAGTAGGCGGCGTTGGCGATGAAGAAGACGTCGCGCATGATCAGACTCAGGCTGCCGAACATCAAGCCGAGCCCCGCCGTGCTCAGCGAGATGATCACGACGCAGGCGGCGAGGAGCCCGAGGTTGGCGTGGCTGAGGTCGAGCCCGAACATCACAGTCGCGAGTGCGAGACCCACCACGACTCCGGCCATCCCGTCCAGCACGTGGACGAACGCGCGGCCAACGAAAGTGACCAGGCGATTCGCCGGAGACGCAAGCAGGATGGGGAGGGTCCCGAACTGGCGCTCGTTGCCGACCGTCGATATGACCCCGAAGATGCCGTTGATCGCGGTGAGCTGAAGCGCGTTGCCCAGCGCGAAGTAGAGCGCGTTCGAGCGCCCCGTCGCGAAGGTGCCAAGCTCGGTCATGAA
>DATLRQ010000131.1:0-5165 GCA_035534555.1 Candidatus Micrarchaeaceae archaeon | reverse complement strand
GAGCTAACGTCGTGATGTGTGGAATTTCAGCGGCGGAGGCGAGCCGCTGGTGCGCCAAAAAGAAAGGCGTACCCTTCCGGATGACCCTGGAAAAGTCATTCAGAGGAGGCACACCTTTATGGTTGCAAGGTACCACGTCACTGACGTAATCGGCTCGAACGTTGCCGGCGAAATCGTCGACTCGCTCGACGCACTGGCACGCGAAGGAGCCCGCCAGATGCTCGAGAAGGCGCTCATGAAAGAGGTCGCCGAACGCCTCGGTCGCGATCCGTGGGAACGCGCTGGCGACTTCGGCGGTAATCGCAATGGCCGTGGTCGCAAACGCACTGTCGCGATCGGGACCTGGGCGGTTCCGGTGCATCCGCCTCGGGTGTTAGCGATCGCGCAAAACCGGCCAGGACCGATCGGGTTAAAACCGGCCATCTGAGGTAGGGCCCAGGATCACCCTCCGTGGACCACCACGGAGGAGCAGATGGGGAACTACTTGCAGATGTCGACGCAGCAACAGGTCAAAGCGCTTCTCGATCTCGGTTGGAGTCACCGACGCATCGCGCGTGAGCTGGGGGTGCACCGCGAAACGGTGGGCCGGTACGCCCGGCTGGAGAAGTCAAAACCGGCCAACCCGATCACCGGCTCCGAAGCGGTGGCGGTGGAGGGAGAGCGGGATCAAAAACCGGCCAAACCCGATCCCCGGGCCAGCCTCGGCGGCAGCCGCTTATCAAGCGTTCATCGAGGAGGCGCTGAAGAAGGGGCTGAGCGCGCAGCGGATCTGGCAGGACCTGGTGGAGCAGCACGGCTACGGCCATGGCTACCTGAGTGTGCAGCGCTACGTGCACCGGCTCAAACGGCGGCACCCCGAAGTGGCTGACCGGATGGAGCACCCGCCCGGGGACGAAGGCCAGATCGACTTCTTCAAAAGCAAGGCCTCCATCCGTGACCCCCGGACTGGGCGGCGCCACTACCCGTGGGTGTTCCGGATGACGCTGAGCTGCAGCAAGCATGGCTACGAGGAGGCGCTGACCGACCGCAAGCTGCTGAGCTTCCTGCGCGCGCACGAGCACGCGTTCGCCGAGTTCGGTGGTGTGCCGCGCGTGGTGCGCATGGATAACACCAAGACGGCGGTGGTGAGGGCCTGCCTCTACGACCCCGATCTGCACGAGGTCTACGAAGCCTTCGCCAAGCACTGGGGCTTTACACCGCTGCCGTCGCGACCGCGACACCCGCAGGAGCAGGGCGTTCAAGAACGCAGCGGCGGCTACGTCAACGACAACGCACTCAAGGGCCGCGGCTTCGACGGCCTGGGAGCCATGAACGAGTTCTTGCAGCGCTGGAACCGGCAGACCGCCCAGCTGCGAATCCATGGCAGCACCCGCCGCCAGGTGCTTACTCACTTCTTAGAGGTGGAGAGGCCTGCCCTGCAGCCGATGCCCGAAGAGCGATTCGCGCTCTTCGAGGTCGGCACCCGCTCCGTCCACCCCGACGGCTACATAGAGGTGGACTCCGGCTATTACACGGCGCCGCACCATCTGGTCGGCCAGCGCTTACGGGTGCGCTGGGACGAGCGCTTGGTCCGCATCTACCACCAGGGCCAGATGATTCGTATCCACGCCAAGCAGCAACAGCCGGGCAGCTGGTCGACCTGCCCCGATGACCGGCCGGCGCACAAGCCGGCACGTCAAGAGGCTTACCAGGCCAATCTACTCGCGCGTGCCGAGCACGTCGGTGAGAACGCGCTGGCCTGGGCCCAGGCGGCCGTCGTGGAGCGCGACGTCCGCTCCTACCGATTGCTGCAGGGCATGCTCGCGCTCACCCGCAAGCACCCGCGCGATTGCGTTGACCGCGGCTGCGCGGTGGCGCTGACAGCGCGCTCATTCCGATTCAAGACACTGCGGCGACTTGTCGAGCGCGAGGTCGAACGCGCTCCAGCTCCCGTCCGCCACCTGACTCAAGAGCACGCGCTCATCCGTCCACTCAGTGATTACGCCGCGCTGGTCGCGGCCGGAGGAACGACATGAACTCTGAGCTCGAGCGCAAGCTCCGCCACATCCGCCTGTCGGGGTTCGTACAGGCGCTCCCGGTGCGCAACCAGGAGGCCATCAACAACCACCTCGCCTACATCGAGTTCCTCGAGCTGCTGGTCGAAGACGAACTCACACGTCGCCGTGACCTTCTCTTCCAGCGCCGCATGAAGCAGGCTCAGCTGCCCCAGCCCTCTAGTCGCTCGACGAATTCGACTGGGCCTTCAACCCCAAGATTCCCAAGCAGCTCCTCCTCGACCTCGCCACCCTGCGCTTCATCCCTGCTCACGGCGGAGCGCTCGTCCTCGGCGCCCCCGGCCTGGGCAAGAGCCACTTCTGCGTCAGCGTTGGAGTGCGCGCCGTCGAGGCCGGCTACACAGTGCTCTACCGCTCCGCCTTCGACCTCGCCGAGGATCTCTCGGAGGCCGCCGCTACCGGCACTCGCCGAGACGTCATCGCCCGACTCACAGGTGTTGATCTGCTCATCCTCGAGGACCTCGGCGCTCGCACCCTACCCCCGACCGCAGCTGAGGACCTGCTTGAGATCTTCACCCGCCGCTATGAGACCGGCGCCACCATTCTCTCCAGCAACCGACCAGTCGAGGACTTCGGTGCGGTGCTCGGCGACAACGTCGCCGCCGGGGTTCTACTCGACCGCTTCCTTCACCACGCTGAGATCGTGCAGCTACAGGGTCGCAGCTACCGCATTCACGAGCGTCAGCAGCGCAACAACAAGACCGAAGTCGCGCCGTCGAAGCCGTCCACCAAGGTCCCACAGGTCGCGTCACGTTGACATCGTGGCGCTACGGCCTTCCTACGGCCTCGTTTTCGCCACCCTCACCCCATGCGCAGGGTTTCACGTTGATCGCGCCCTCGAGGCCGCCGACCGTTGCGCCGTGACGAGGCTCTCAGCGTTTCGTTTGGCGCACAATGAACCAGCCCACTCAGGTGGCCGGGTTTGACCCGATTGCTACTGGCCGGTTTTGAACGACCGGTGACATTCCCCTTCGACTGCATGCCCAATGCCGACCCCCGACAATGTGAGTCGGCTAGCGATTTCTGTGGCAAATTGGTTTTGTGACTGTGGGAGAAGACGAGGCGGGGATTTGGTACTGGCTCGGGCGGGCGCGACGAACCTTCTGACTGCCAGCCTCGAATTGCCCGTCCACCGAAGCCCATCAGGGTCGTTTTCGAGTTCCAACCTGATAGTGATTACAGGTGATTCGTCCGCCAGAGTCCACCGAAGACCAGCCCATAGGCTGTCAAACCGCCGTCGGTAACCATTAGGTCGTGGTCACTTCGTTAAGTCAGACTTAGCTTTTCTACCGCGCGGCCCCTTCAAATAACTGCGAAGAGCGCGCCTCGCCAGTTCGCTGGGAGAAGTCTTCTGACGACGCGCAGCCCGCTCGAGTTGATCACGCAATTCGGGCTCAAGCCGAACCTGGAATGTCGACGCAGGCAGAGATCCCATCCGCGGCCGTCCTATGACTCGTTTGAGGCGCGTGAGGTCGTAACCGCGTTCTGCTTCATGAGCTAGTTTGGCGATGACCTCCTCGGTCAATTCCGTGCCACCAGATCGACCACGTGTTGCCTTACTCACCAGTTATCACCTCTTTCAAGGGGTCTCGGTATCGGCGCCGCATCTTCATCGCGTGGATCGCCAACTCTGAGCCGTCGTCGCGCTCAATTACGACCACCTCAAGGAGGTTGCCGGCTCGATCTGGCCCGAGGTAGAGAAGGCGCAACGGAGGGTCCTCTTCGATGGCGCCGGCATAGAGCGCGTGGTCAACGACATGACGAAGATCGGCGTCTGAGATGCCGTGCTTGTGCGCTGTGCGATGAATCTCCATGCCACGGCACTATCGTACTACGAAACTGGCCACGGACGGTTGGCCACGGCGGCAACAATTAATTGAACGTTGGGGCCTCGCGCGAATTCGGGCTACGTCCAATTTATGCCGGCTCTTGGCCCAGGCTGCCTTTACCGACGCAATGAAATCAGACTCAGGAGTTGGCCGCATCGTTATGCCTTCGTCGTTGATGGGTAGTACCAAGCCAGTAGCTGATACATTGAAGCGACCTGACGGCCCACCGACGACAAAGTAACGGCCTGGCGAGTACTCGTGCAGAAACAAGACTGCCTTCTCACCGATTGTGAAGAGCGGATCGTCCGAGACTTCGACTATCTGACCTCCACTACTTGCGCCGGTCTGATGCAAGAGGATGGTCACTCCTGTACCGAGCCTCGATTTCGGGCCATAGATGACGACGCTGACTTGAAACTGGAAATCGGTGAACGGCGTCCCTACCAATGGGGGAGTGAGATTGCTGGTGTGATCAGAGATACCGACAATCGAACCTTCGACCGCAACGTCTGAGTTGCTCTTGAGATCACCTAGGTTCTGAAAGAGGCGGACCCAACTGACGTCGATCTGCACTATCGCAGGGCGCTGACCGCTTGCTCCAGAGGAGCCACAGCCTGCAATTGACGCAACTGTGACGCCTAATACCAATGCAATCAAGTGATGGCTCAGTTTGTTCCTAGGCACAGCGAAACCGGCTCCTTCAATACAGCGCAGCTATACCGTTGTCGTCGTCCTGCGTCGGAGAGTCCAAGCCACAGATGGGCCAAGCAGAGTATGAAGTCGGGTTCATCAGCACACAAGTATTGTTGTGTGCAAGACCGAATGCGTGGCCCAGCTCATGCGCTGCAGCTCTTGGGTTTCCTGCCAGAGGTCGCTCCAAATGTTGTGGGAATCCCGACCGGCGAGATGACGAGGCAGGCGCGCTGACCTAGCCAACCGCGGTGAGGATAGCCGATGACTTGGACACGGACGTCACGTGGTTGTCACGCGATGTCGCTTGCCACGAACATGGGACCACCCGTTGCCAATAACTAGGGACCACCCCTCGGCACGGAGCGAATCACCTCGGATGGTGGCGTAAGGGCGGCGCGCGGTCAAGGGTCCGGAGCGGAATCATTCAGCCGGCGTCCTGGCGATAAGGTCGACGAGGGCGAAGATCTGGTCGCAGTGCGGGCAGGCGCCGCCCGGCCCGACGCGGCGGCCGAAGTGGTTGCAGGTTGGACAGCGGTGGTCACCGAGGATGCGGCGCTTGCAATCCGGGCACTCGTAGACCATGGGCCAG
>DATLRQ010000130.1:0-3953 GCA_035534555.1 Candidatus Micrarchaeaceae archaeon | reverse complement strand
GCTGGCGTTCACGGCGTGATAGATCTCGGGCACCGGGCATGCCGGCGCGGCTTGCCAGGAGACGTGGTACATGGCGCCCACCGACCAGCCGGGTTGATTGGGCACGTAATCGCCGTAGTCGACCATCAGCGCATCCCGGCTGGCCACGCACGGCTTGGAAGCGCCGGACGCGGCCGCGTAGGCGTCAACCCAGGCGCCTGTGGTCGGCCCGTCGTACCAGTTGCCGTCGCTTGACTCCTCGATGTCGTTGCCCGCCCAGGTTGCGACCGGTGTGGGAAGGCTCCGCACAACCGCTTCGATCGGACTGATGACCGACGTGAACCATGCCTGACCGTGCGACGACATCTGCGCCGGAGTCAGCGCATAGCCAGGAACCGCTGCCGTCAGGCTGTTGCTGGTGCCGGCAGCAAGCACGTAGCGCGGTGAGGCCGTGCGGTTGGGATTGATCTCAAAGCCGCGCAGCCATGCCTGGGCAAGAATCACCAGGGTGGTGTCCGGCGTGCAGCCATGGCTGTTGAAGAGTTGGGAGCCCCACGTCAGTGTTGCCGGCTCGAAACATGGTGCTCCGAAGTCGAGGATGGTCATGCCACCGATCGGGGACACCGTTTCTGTCACCGCATCGTTGTAGAGCGGGCATTCGGTGGTCGCGCTAAGACCGCAAACGTCGATGTACGAGCCGTACACATAGAAAGACGAGGTAGCCGGCGGATCACCCGCACCGAGGGTCGCAAGCTTGGGTTTAAGCATCGGCTCGCTTCGGAGGTCCGCAGCGGCCACGACGGTTGTGGTTGGCCCAGTCATCCAACAGTTGGTCGGATGGATGACCAGGCTGCCGGCAGGAACGTTCAGGCATGAGGCGGAGCCGTGGGGCCTGATCTGGTGGATGGAATGTGCACTGGTGTTGGAAGGCAGCAAGGCAAAAGCGGTGACAGCGCCAATCAGCGACAGACGCCTACTCAGCGATCTCCCGGCGCTTGAGTCCAAACGAGTGGAGTTTAGAATGCCCCGGCGCGGCACCCTCCAACAGGGGCAGAGTCGCGCCATCACCAAAGCGACTCGCGAAGGCAACAAGCGAGGCTAATCGAGCTGCCCAGGCCGATCATCCGCCGACCGGCTTACCACCTTCGATCAGGCGGGCGCGTGCCGGTCGAGGAATTCGCGGATGATCGGAGCGGTCACGTCGGTGCGCCAGAACGCCTGCAGGTGCCCGAAGTCAGGGATCACGGCCTTCTCACCTGTGCGAAGGACCTTGACTGCTTCCTCAGCCGCATTGTCCGTGTCCTCTCGGGAGCCGCAGAGGATGAGAGTGGGTGCCTGGATCAGTGGAAAGGTGTCTGCCTCTAGCGGCCCGTCGAGCCAACCCTCCAGCTCGAGGATGAACATCTCATCGCTTGTCTCGCAAAGATTCTTAATCAGCCACGGCGGCGCGGGCTGAGACTCGCTTTCTGACATCCGCTGGATGAAACCTCGCACGCCGTATTCGCGCGTCTGGTCAGCGATCTGGCTGCGGTACTCGTTGGTATCCCCGGGCAGCCCGACGCCGCCGATGCCCACCAGCGCGGCGATTCGTTCGGGATACCGGCTGGCCAGGGCGTAGAGAAGGTACCCGCCGTCGGAGTAGCCAACCGCTGCCACCTTCTCCTCGCCAACCGCGTCAAGCACAGCGAGAACGTCGGCGATGTACTCGTCCTGACTGTGGGCAACCCGATCCTTCGGCTTGCCGCTTCGCCCATGGCCCCGGTGGTCCAAGAGAATATGACGGCGACCAGGCAGCGCGTCCAGGCAGCCCGCTGTCTGCCACATGGAGCCATCGCCACCACCACCGGTGTGCCAGAAAGTGGCGGGCCCTGATCCGATCTCTGAGTAGAAGAGCTCGACTCCGCCGCGATTTACGGTCGGCACACGTGCACGATACTGCGCGAGCCTGCGCTTTTGAAGGTCGCTTATGCGGGGCTGCTGTCGGCGTCGTCAGAGTCCGGAATCTAAACCAGGAGTCGGGAATCCGTCGATGCTCGAAATCTAGGTTGAGGCCAAGTCAAGGTAGCGCTGCCTGGTCGACCGGTCACGAAACCGGGGAGGGCGGCGGCACCAACGCCACCCCGTTGAACTGTCCCGGCACGCACTCACCCGCCGCGCCGAGGCTGGCGGTGTTGAACTTGTAACCCGGCGGCGCAGATGGCACACCCGTGACCTCGGGTGCGGGTGGCAATCCCGTGACCTTGAAGCTCCGCAGGCCGGCTGACTTCGTCCAGAGCCAGACGCGTGAGCCGTCGTCGTTCCCCAGCCACAGTCCGTGCGCGTCGGAATACGCCCCGCCGGGGTCGAAGTCAGTCGCATCGCCGTCCACTCCCGAATAGATCGTGGTGGCCTGTCCTGATTCGACGACCACGATGCTGTACTTGACCCCGGGGTCACGCGAACCGATTCGGATCACGGCTCGGCCCTGTTTGTCTTGACCAACAGTCCCGTACATGATTCCGCTCGGCGGCAAGGCGTTATCCGGCAAGCTCGCTTGCCCAGCGTCTGACGGCGCCTGCGCAACCCTGCCGGTGGCTGGATCTATGCGCCATACCCCAGGGGAGCCGCCCGCCGTTGGAGACGTGTCAACGAGGATTCCCTGCGAGTCCCACATGTCGATCGTGATTAGGTCAGCTGTGCTCCACAGCTTCCGGTCAGTCTTGTTCGCCGCGTTGACGACGTGCAGCTCAGTCGAAGTTGGGTTGACCCCTTTTATCGAATAGTTCGCGTCTCCTGGTAGCCACTTGACGTATAGGTAGGAACGCCCGTCCGGCGAGACGGTTCGACTATCGGCGGGCAACCATCGTTTTAGCGGCGACGAGTAGGTTGCCGACCACAAACCTCCTGTATCCGACGGCAAGTCATGGAGCGCAGCCGCCGGATCCACAGAGAACTCTCCCGAAGGAATGTTGACGAATCCAGCGCTCATTTGGGGAACCAGGTATGGGTTGGCTGTCGAGCTGGTCGTAATCACGGGCAGGGCGCAAGAGAACGAAGCAGGTGCTGACTGGGCTACCGACCTCGCATTTGTAGCCGGCAAAGTTGCGCCGCGCAGCCGAGACGACATCCAATAGCCGACCCCCACGAGAACAAGCAGGGCGGCCAGAAGGACGGCAGCCGTGGTCGTCGCGCCTCCATGGGCCCGCTGTCCTGGTGCCTGTGGCGTTGCGAGCGCGGAGGCGGCCGGCGTAAGTCGCTCACCCGATGAGTCCCGGAGACGATCGCGAAACTCTTTCTCATTCATCGACCGGCACCTCCGCGACCTCGAGCCGCATTCGTGCACCTCGCCGACCTATTTCGAATCGCAGGTCAGAGGTGGTAGCGCAAACACGATGGGCAGCCTTATCCCTGCCGGTAGGCGAGCCACGGTCTTCCGCAATTCCAACGCCGCCGTCACTCCACTTACCTCAACGCGCCGAGTAAGCATTGTGTTACCCCGACTAAACCACAAGCAGCTTAGGCCTCATGTCCGTCCTTGGCGCAACGGGCTTCTGACCATTGCGCGCTCGAAAGCCTCTCCAGAAAGGAATGGCAGGGTGTCGTAGACACTCTTCGGACTTTCGGCAATCAGTAGCATCTGTGATACATTCGTAGCAATGAGCGATGTGTCGGCGCGCGATCTGCGGAATCACACGGCTGAGGTTCTTCGTCGCGTCGAGGCCGGGGAGCGGCTGCGCGTCAACGTGAACCGGCGACCGGTCGCAGAGCTGGTCCCGCTCACACGGCCCGTCTGGAGCACCGGACCTGGCATGGAGCGAGTCGTCCGCGAAGCCTCGGCGGACGCCGGCCTCCTACGAGACCTCGCAGGGGTGCGCCGCCAAACGGTCGAAGAAAGGTGAGCGCACCGGCGATCCTGGACACCTCGATATTCGTGGCCGTCGAGCAGAACCGGCCACTCGCGCGTCCGTTGCCGGACCAGGTTGGCGTGTCCGTGG
>DATLRQ010000129.1:0-22803 GCA_035534555.1 Candidatus Micrarchaeaceae archaeon | reverse complement strand
CGTCCACGGCGGCGTCCACCGAGGCTATTCGGCCGCGCTGCTCGAGTCGTCATGGAAGGGCCGCCCTGTCCTGGCCGGAGGGTGCGGCGCGTTGCCGGCTCAGATCGTTCATGGCACGACGGGCTTTGTGTTCGAGTCTTTTAACGATGCAGCGGGGCGAATAACTCAGCTGGTCACCGACCCGGTGCTCGCCGACACGATGGGGTTGGCCGGTCATCGATTGGTGCGCAAGAACCACCTCGTGACCCGTTGGTTGGAGGAATACCTGAAACTCATGGGCCCGGCAGGCGAACGGGTCGGTTTGAGCTCATTCTTGTAGTGGAGGCTTCGCCGCTGGCCGCAAAGTCGCGCCCGCACCGGCATCAAAAAGCTTCGATGTCAGACCTCAGCCGTTCACCCGGAGACCATTGGGAAACGTTCGCGGCCTATGTCGCCCGAGCTCTCCAGGAGTGGTCCCCGATCATTGTCAGCAACCGGGCGCCATATGAGCTGACTCCAGACGGAGGTGTCAGACGCGGGTCGGGAGGACTGGTGTCCGCGATGCTCTCGGTGGCCGGAGCAACTGGGGCGACATGGGTGGCTTGCGCCCGGACGGAGGCAGAGCGCCGCCTGGCCGAAAAGACCGATCCCCTTCTGGTCGGACCGCCCTTACACCAGGCGCCGTTTGCCATCCGTCACGTCAACACCGACCCGATCAGCTACGAGCAGTACTACTCGGTGATCGCGAATCCACTCCTCTGGTTCGTCCAGCACTACCTGTGGCCTCTGACCTACGAGCCGGTCGTAGACCAGCGCATTCATGACGCGTGGCGGCAGGGCTATGTCGCCGTCAATCAACAGATGGCCGCGGCGGTCATTGGCGTCGCCCACAACTCGCCACGGCCACCGCTGGTGCTGACGCAGGATTACCAGCTCTACCTCGCTCCGCGCATGATCCGCGACGCACTCCCCCACGCCACGCTCCAGCAGTTCATTCACATTCCATGGCCGACGCCGCAGTACTGGACCGTCCTCCCTCGGACGATGCGAGATGCGATCATCGATGGCCTCCTCGCGAACGACGTGGTGGGGTTCCAGACCAATCGCGACGTGCGCAACTTTCTGATGAGTTGCGACGAGCTGCTTGGCCTCCGCGTCGATCATCGTGGCGGAGCCGTTTTGCATCGGGGGCGGGTTGTGTGGGTCCGCGCCTACCCCGTGTCGGTCGACGTCGGGGCCCTGACTTTACTTGCCGCCGGATCAGGGGTTGCGACCGAGGATGCACGCCTGGCGTCCTGGAAACCGGAGAAGCTGATCGTCAGAGTCGACCGCACGGACCCCACAAAGAACATCATTCGAGGCTTTCTCGCCTACGAGCGGATGCTGACCAATCATCCGGAGCTGATGCGAAGGGTGCAGTTCTGGGCCTTCCTCCAACCATCGCGCCAGGATGTGCCTGCGTACAGGGAGTACTTGCAGAGAGTGCGCTCAACCGCAGTGAGGATCAACTCCGAGCTCCAGCAACCTGGCTGGCAACCAATCCGCCTGGAACTGCGCGAGAACTTGAAGCGCGCGGTGGCCGCCTACAAAGCTTTTGACGTGCTCCTGGTCAATCCAATCTACGACGGGATGAACCTCGTCGCCAAAGAGGGAATGCTGTTGAACACGATGGACGGAGTGCTTGTTCTGTCAGAAAATGCAGGCGCCTATGAACAGCTCGGGAAATTCGCGCTGAGAGTCAATCCGTTTGATGTGGACGCCACGGCCGACGCTCTCTATTGCGGCCTGACCATGCCGGCGGAGGAGCGGAAAGCCAAGGGTGAGGAGATCAAGCGGCAGATCCAGAGTGAAGACATCTTGCAGTGGCTGCGTCGTCAACTTGAAGACATCCATGATTTCGCCCCGAGTCGAGGCGGGCGTCAACTGGGTTCGTAAGATTCGGACCAGCTGTGGCCCGCAGGAAGTTCAACGTTCGAGGATCTGTCTTCGCTCCTCATCCATGACGTCCACGATGCCGATCGAGCCTCTTCTGATGACCTCACGCGTCCCGATTTAGGATTTGCTCTGTGGCATCGGCGGCCTTGGAAGAGCGCACGAGCAGTTCGCTCGTATTGATGCGGCCCGCGATGACATCAGTGCCACTCACGCGCCCCTCAAAGCGGGTGCCCAGTGCGGCAATGGAGAACTTCACGCCTTAGCGTGTTCCCCCAACTCTCGGGAGTCGCCATTGTCCTGACGCTGCTTTTCCTGGAAGAAGCCGGCCTCCCCCTCCCGGTGGCACCCGGTGAGGCAGTGCTCATAGGCGCCGGACTTCTCGTGGCCAGCGGCGCCGCTCCGGTCTGGGTAATGGCCCCTCTGGCCTACCTGGCCGTAGTCTGCGGCGTCGTGACCGGCTATGCATGGGCGCACCGGATTGGTCCCACACGGGTCCACGCCCTGGCCACCCGGTTCCACGCTGGCGGACCTTACGTTCGAGCCGTGGCCAGGCTCCGCGCCGCTACGCCACTCGAGATTGCCATTTCGCGGCTGCTGCCCGGGCTCCGCGTCTACACGTCTTTGGTCGCCGGTGCGGCGAACGTTAATTTCGGCAGATTCATGGCGGGGGTGTTGCCGGCGAGTGCGGTCTGGGTCGTGACTTTCATGGGCCTCGGACTTTTCGTAGGGGCGCCGGTCGAGCGGCTGCTCGGCCGATTCGAAGCCTACGGGCTGCGCGCGCTGGTGGTCGCGGTGGTGGTCGTCGTTTGGGTAATGGCGGCACGCCTGATGCCGGCCGGTGATCGCCCACAGACGGCTGAGCCGCGGCGACGCAAGCGCCGCCTCGCGGGTGCGTTCACCCTCGATCTCCTTGCGGTCAGCAGCATGACCGGAGCCCTGAGTCTGATGGCGGGCCTCGCTCCAGTGGATGTCGCCGAACGAGCGGCTGTGGCCGCAATTGCTGCGGTCCTGGGCGTCACATACTTGTTTGTGGCCCGCCAAACGGTGGGCTATACGGTCGGCGAGGCACTCCTCGACGTCCGTTACTACGCGCCTCGCCGGCCGCACTTGCGCCGAACCGGTTAGGTCAGGACTCCGTTCAAGAAACGGGCGAGGCGGCCGGCCCCCCCGGCGCGCCCGACCGAGCTGACCGCCAAGGCCGCAGGTCAGCACAGCTAGCCTCGGGGTGGCGGATGATCGTCCCCGCTTCGGCGCGCTCTCCTCCGTCGACGGAGGTCGAAAGAGTTCAACGCGATCGCCACCACCAGGTAGGCAACGATCAATGCCAGCGCTGCGTAGGGGAGCTCGCGGAGCGTAATGCCCAGCGCTCGGTCGATTGAGTAAGCGCCCGGCCCTGCAATTCCCACCGCGACTGCGACCCCCAGGTTTGTCAGCGGGAGCTCTATCCCGCCGCCTGATTCGAATAGACCCTTCGTCAGGCGAAGGCGAAATACCGAGATCAGCATGGCGGCACCGATCACGATGGAGCCGATTGGGCTAAGAAGACCGGCAGCGAACAACCCGCCGCCCACCGCTTCGCTGATGCCCAGCAACCCGCTCCAGGCTCTCGCCGGCCGCAGGCCGGACTCGCGAAAATAAGCTTCAGTGTCCAATGGACCGGCGCCGTCGAACCAGCCGAACAGCTTATGAACGCCGTGTGCCAACACGTACAGACCAACGACGATGCGCAGGATCAGTAGTGAAGTGTCCACGTCAATCCGCCGTGATCGGAGCCAACGGTCAGGCCGCGATCGAATCTGGATCAGGTGCGCCGCTTGGATGAGGCAGCAGGATTCGCGCCAGCGGCCCGATCGTCAGACCTTGCGCAACGATTGAGATGAGCACCACTCCGTATACCAAAGCCCGCACTGTATCGAATTCGGGCCCCGACTGCGTAAGGCTGAGTAGCAGCGCGACGGCGATCGCTCCGCGAAGACCGCTCCAAAAGATGATGTGCTGCCAGCGCAGATTGATGCGCCGGCCGAATGGCCGCAGGAGTGCGAGCAGGCCATAGACCGAGATCGCCCTCGCCACCAGAACCACAACCACTGCTCCTAC
This sequence comes from Candidatus Micrarchaeaceae archaeon, assembly GCA_035534555.1. Taxonomy (GTDB): domain Bacteria; phylum Chloroflexota; class Dormibacteria; order Dormibacterales; family Dormibacteraceae; genus Palsa-872. Next base: position 18,792 of record DATLRQ010000129.1, on the reverse strand, counting down.
AACAATCCACCACTGGTTGATCAGGGTGGCCCAGGGCACATCTGCACCGATGAGCAGGAACACCACGGAGTTGAGAACGAAAGCAACGTAGTCCCAGAAGACCGAGACTGCGGACCGAGTACGTTCGGACATTGCTCGCGGTCGGCCATAGTTGCCGAGCACAAGTCCCGCCGCCACGACTGTAAGCAGGCCTGAGACGTGCAAGCTCTCCCCGAGCAGATAGCCTCCATACGCAGCGATCGCGGTCAGAGTGATCTCGACCTGTGGGTCGTCGACCCTGGTCATCAGCCTGGAGAGGCCGAATCCGCCCACCACGCCCAGCGCGATTCCGCCGGCAGCGAGCTGGAGAAATTGAAGCGACGCCACCCACGGCGACACTTCGGTCGTGGTCGCAGCAAGAGCAATGGTAAAGAGAACCACGCCGGTGCCATCGTTGAAAAGGCTCTCCGCCTCGACCAGGTTGGCCAACCGATGGGGTACCCCGATCCGCCTGAAAACCGCCACCACCGCCACCGGGTCGGTTGGTGCGACCATCGCCCCAAACAGGATCGCCACCGCCACCGAAAGGCCCAGCGCAAAGTGGCCCAGAGCGGCCACGACCGCGGTGGTGACGAGCACGCCGAGCGTCGCCAAAGCGATGACGGCCAAGAGGTTGTCCTTCAGGTGCTTCCAATCCAGGTTGAACGCAGCTTCGAACAAAAGTCCCGGCACGAGGACAAAGAGGATCAGCGAATGACTCAGGTGCAGACGATGGGCACCTATGAGCGCTCCGCCGACCAGCCCGACCAGCGCAAGAGCCGTGACATATGGGACGGGGACACGTTTAACCAGGATTGCCACCGCTGTGGCTGCCATGAGCAAGATGACGAAGCTCGCGACCCCACCTTCGATCAACTTGCCTGCTCTCCCTGGACGGCCTTCTCATCCAGTGTTCTTGGCGCCGGGCCAAAAGCTCGCAGAGGAAACGTCACCTGAGCGGCCGCGACGGTATCAGTGCTCATATGATCCCGCCATGATGCACTGGCGTTTTCAGTTGGCGCAGAGGCTTGGCAGAAGCCTGTTTCCCGTCCCGGCCGCTTGTGTGATCGCCGCCGCCTTCCTGGCCGAGCTGAGCACGGTTGGTGGACGCGTTTGGGAGCTCTCTGCCACCCCAGCTGGCCTCGACTGTTGAAAGCGCACGCGCCTTGCTCGCCGCGGTCGCTACGGCAACCCTGACCGTAGCTTTCGTCACGCTGTCGGTGACCTTGCTGACCATCCAGCTCGCCTCCAGCCAATTCTCTCCGCGAGCCCTGCAAAGATTCTTCCGCGACCCTGTGACGAAGTGGGTGACCGGTCTCGCTCTCGGAACATTCACCTACTGCCTTGTCGTTCTTCGGTCCACCCGAGGCCCACTAGACCAAGGCGGGATCGGATTCGTCCCGAACATTTCGGTGCTCATTGCGCTCCTACTGGCGGGGGCGAGCGTACTGGCCGTGCTCGCCTTCGTCAATCACAGCGCTCACTCGATGCAAGTAGGCGAGATCATCGAGAGGATCACCGCTGAAACCCGGCGCCAGATCGAGAAGAACTGTCCCGAACCCGCTGAGCCAGGCACGACGCCGGTTGCGCTGCCGGAGTGGCCGAGCGGACCTGGCCTCGTGGTGCGGTCATTGCACGATGGCTGGGTCCAGCAGATTCAGACAGCTGGCGTCTTTGACGTTCTCCCGCCCGGCGGAATGGCTCGGCTCGACACATGGGCAGGAGCGTTTGTGGCCGCCGGCGCACCCCTGTGCACGATCTGGTTCCCTTCAGTCCCTGCGGAGTTGGCCGTCGATGCGGCCCGCAACACAATCCAGCTGGGCAGCGAGAGAACGCTGACCCAAGACCTGGCCTTCGGCCTTCGTCAACTGGTCGACATCTCCCTCAGGGCGCTTTCGCCCGGTATCAACGATCCCACCACCGCACGTGAGGCAATCGTGCACTGAGCTCTTTGCTCAGGGAGCTTCTCGTACGCCACCTTCCATCGCCCGTGATCGTGGGGCCCGATGGCCGCACGGTGGTAAGACCGCACGACTTCACTCCTGACGATTATGTGGATCTGGTTTTCGATGAGATTCGCTTGGCAGCCAGGGGCAACCGTGGGTACTCATCACGCTGCTCCAGGAAATTCAAGCATTGGCAGCACATATGAAGATGCAGGGCCTGGACGAGCGGCTGCACGGTCTTCTTGCGCAAGCCAAGCTGACTGGAGAGGTGGCGCGAGCCAGCCTCGATGTGCGTGACGACAAGGAGCGGGTTCAAAGAATGGTGGACTCCGTGGTCGAGCTGGGCTTGAATTCGGTCGGTACGCCGACACACGAAGTGGAGGAGGACGCGGCCGTCGATGTGCGCGGGTGATCGCTCCTGAGATGGGTTCTGGGTTTGGGCTCGATTCCCGCGCTCCCTTGGAAAGGCCGGGGGGCCTGGCATGGCGGCTGTTGTTCGACTCGGTCATGGCCTGCTGGTCGTGGTTACAGGCGCGGTCAAAATCGAATTGGCTTGGTAGTAGCTAACCCTTAACTGCGCAGACACCCAGACGTCTTGAGCAACTGAGGTGAGGCCACCATCAGCGCCCGCCGCGCCAGTGGACTGGTTATAGAGCTACTGGTCCGCGGGCGAAGGATGCATGAGGTCTGGAGCGTCGTCCGCCAGACGCCCCCAGCGGTGGTAGCAGTCGCGGCATTCCCAGGTCTTTGCGTCCTCCCCGATCACATCCCCGATGGCAATGGGGCCACCACGGAGAGACTCACGCTCGGCTTTCTCCAGGCCGTAGATCACAGGTACCACGCGTTCGGAGCCGCGGTGCGGGCAGCGGCTCTCCGATGATGCGGTCAAATCGCCCATAACCGGATTACCTTGGCACATATTTGCAGTTGAAGTGTCGCCGAGATTGCTGAGAGAGCGGACATTGTGCTTGTGGTGAGCGACACTCGAGTCGGCAGCCTCGCGGGTGTTGCTTCGATTGTTATGCCGAACAAACCAGACTCAGTTAGTGCGGATCACGCCAGCGACCTTCGACCTGTTGGCGCACCCGCAGCCCACTCGCTCCGTTGGGACGGATGGCAACCGGTAACCCGATGCAGATCGGCGTGGTCGGGCTCGGGCGGATGGGCGCCAACATCGTCCGGCGCCTGATGCGAGATGGCCACAAGTGCGTGGTCTTTGACGTCGCCCCAAAGGCGGTAAAGGCGTTGCAAGAGGACGGCGCGACCGGGGCGACCTCTGCAGCAGATCTGGTCCAAAAGCTGTCCAAGCCCCGAGCAGTCTGGGTCATGGTCCCCGCGGGGGACATCACCGGCAAGGCCATCGAAGACCTCGCTTCCCACATGGACCCCGGGGACATGATCATCGACGGCGGCAACTCCTACTACCGGGACGACATGCGGCGTGCCGCCCACCTGTCCAAGCGCGGTATCCACCACGTCGACTGCGGGACCAGCGGCGGCGTGTGGGGGATCGACCGGGGCTACTGCCTGATGATTGGAGGCGAAGCCGACGTCGTCGAGCACCTCAGCCCGATCTTTGCGACGATCGCCCCGGGGATGGATTCAGCGCCGCGCACCCAGGGCCGAACCGGAGCGGCCGTGCCTGCCGAGCACGGGTTCTTGCACTGCGGCCCGAACGGCGCCGGACATTTCGTGAAGATGGTTCACAACGGAATCGAGTACGGGATGATGGCGGCCGTCGCCGAAGGGCTCAACATCCTGCGCAATGCCAACGCCGGCAAGCGCACCGCGGCGGCCGACGCCGAGACGGCGCCGATGGAGAATCCAGAGTTCTACCAGTTCGACATCGACACCACAGCGGTGGCCGAAGTATGGCGGCGGGGCAGCGTCATCGAGTCCTGGTTGCTGGACCTGACAGCCGCCGCATTGTTCCGCTCCCCCGACCTGACTGAGTTCGCCGGCCGGGTGTCTGACTCCGGGGAGGGCAGATGGACCTCGATCGCAGCCATTGACGAAGGCGTCCCCGCTTCAGTTCTCACCAACGCGCTCTACTCCCGTTTCTCCTCCCGAGGGCTGGACGACTTCGCCGACAAAGTGCTGTCCGCCATGCGCAAGGGCTTCGGTGGCCATGACGAGAAGAAGCCTTGACGCGCTCGAGGTGTCATCGGGATTGGCCCGAGGGCGGCTGCTTGGCGACGACACTGTCTTTTGGCCCTGGGCGCTCCCGCTATTTGCGGCGGGCGCCTTGGCTGCATTCAGGGGTGCGGTCCGTTCCGGTGAGGCCAGGCTGACGAAGGCGCACCGTCGAGACCGTTCGCAGTTGTGTTACACCACGTATCGGCCCAGCTGCGCCTCTCCGACGCACAGCTGGCGGCTGCACTGAGGAGGCGTCCCGATGTCACTGGCCGCGATGGTGCTCGCGGATCGCAGCGAGCGTCTGGTTCGATTCTATGACCGATGGATCGGTCTCGTCACGTTCGGTGCGGCCGATCGTGTTCGGGAGCTCGTCCTCGGTGAGATCGCCCCTGGCGAGCGGCTGCTCGACGCTGGCTGCGGTACGGGGACGCTCGCCGTCGCTGCTGCCCGGTCCGGAGCCCAGGTAGTCGCCTTCGATCGCTCGAGCGCGATGCTCTCGCTAGCCCGGCAAAAGGCAGACGCGTCCGGAGTGACGGTGGACTGGCGGCAGGGCGACATCGCTTTCCCGCCGATCGGCGATGAGCGATTCGACATCGCGACTGCGACTTTCGCGCTCAGCGAGCTCTCCAGAGACATGGCGGCTCTTGCGGTCCGTCGATTGGCCCGCGCCCTTCGCCCGGGCGGTCGCCTTGTCGTCGCGGACGAGGGTCTGCTGGAGCGACCTGCGCTGCGCCTCCTGGCGGCGATTCCGCGCTTCCTCCTGGCGATCGGGTCTTTCTTCGTCCTCCAGCAGCTCGCCCCCGCTCGCCGCCACCCGTGGCGGTCTCTGCTCACCGAGGCCGGCCTGGAAATGGACGCCGAGCGTTCATACCAGTCGGGCGCTCTGCGCGTCCTGGTGGCATCCCGTCCGCCCGACCTGGCGGGGCGAAAGCGGCCTGTGGTCGCGCTAACTGACGTACTGCCTCGTGGCTTACGACGTGCCTTGCTGCTCGCTGCGGCCTGGATTGACCTGCCGATCACGATTCAACCCGGCGTGTACCGGATAGGGCGGCCCGGGCCAGACGGGCCGGTCCTCCTTACGGGTAACTTTCTGGCCTCGGTCGAAGCGGTTCGCAGCGCGCTGGCCGGACTGGATGCTTACCTCGTGGTGGAGGACACGGACGGCTGGAACGTCTGGTGCGCCAGCGACGCCGGACTGTTCAATGCCGAGAAGGCGGCAGCATTGTTCGAGCTCTACGGCCTGGACGGCCTGGTCAGGCGGCACGAGATCATCGTCCCGCGACTCGGTGGGCGAATCCACTCCGCGCTGGCGGCACTCACAGGCTGGAAGGTCGCGGTCGGACCGATCGAGGCGCGCGACCTGCCCGTTTTTCTGTCGATGGGACTCAATCCCGAGATGCGCAGTCTGCAGCGCATGTACCGGCTGCCGGAGCGGATCCGCGTCGCTGCTCTCACCACGATCCAGTTGCCCCTTTTCCTCCTGCCGCTAAGGTTTATCCCCGCCTCCACGCGCCGCCCGGCCTGGCGCCTCGCGTTGCTTTCCAGCTGGCTCTTACCGCTCGCCAACGACGTGATACCTGGGCGAACGGGCATCGTGAAGGGGACCCTGCTCGGGTGCATCGCAGCGCTCGCCGGCGTGGGGACCAAACGAGTTTCGCCACAGGCGGCAGTGACAATGCTTGCCACCGCGCCCCTGGTCGGTTGGGTGTATCAATCGTCCAGCCCGGTGATCTTCTGGAAGCGCTTGTGGCGTTGAGCGCAGGGACGGAGGGTTGTCCAGCCTTGTTCTTCTGTGATCCTCGCATCAGCACGGGCGACCATGTCATCGTCTCCCGCTCGGAGTGCACAACCGTGACACCGTCGAGGTCCATATGAAGATCCTCGCGATCGATGTTGGGGGCACCCACGTCAAAGTGCTGGCCACCGGCCGCCGGAAGCCCCTCAAGATTCGATCAGGTCCGAAGATGACCGCCACGCAGATGGTGCGAGACGTTCGGCAGAAGACGGCCGGGTGGAGCTACGAGGTCGTCTCGATTGGCTATCCCGGACCGGTGCTTCACGGCAAGCCGGTGAGCGAACCGAGGAACCTGGGAGGCGGATGGGTTGGGTTTGACTTCACGAAGGCGTTCGGCCATCCAGTACGCGTGATCAACGACGCCGCCATGCAGGCTCTGGGCAGTTACAAAGGCGGCCGCATGCTCTTCCTCGGGCTGGGCACGGGGCTCGGCTCCGCGCTCATCGTCGACGGCGTGCTCGAACCGATGGAACTGGCGCACCTGCCGTATAAGAAAGGACGGACCTATGAGGATCAGGTCGGGAAGGCGGCACTGCAACGATTGGGCAAGAAGAAGTGGCGGCGCGGCGTCGCCGACGTCGTGACGCGATTGAAAGCCGCCCTGGAGGCTGACGACGTAGTCATCGGTGGCGGCAACGCGAAGTTGCTACACACGCTCCCGAAGGGCGTCCGGCTCGGCTCGAACGCAAATGCATTCTCCGGCGGCTACCGGCTTTGGAAGAATCATGCCTGAGCAACAATCGGACGCCCTGGTGCTGTTCGGCGCAACCGGTGATCTCGCCTACGAGCAGATCTTCCCCGCCCTACAGGCGATGACCCGCCGCGGACATCTGGACATCCCGGTGGTCGGCGTCGCGAAGCCGGACTGGACGGTCGAACAGCTGCATGCTCGTGCGCGAGAGAGCATCACCGCGCATGGAGACCTGGACCAGGAGGCGTTCGGAAGGCTCGCCGCGCGTCTCTCCTACGTGGCCGGTGATTACGAGGACCCCGCCACCTTCGACAAGCTGATGCGGGCGCTCGGCTCCGCCAAGCGGCCGCTCTTCTACCTGGCGATCCCGCCAAGCCTGTTTGGTACCGTCGCGTCGAGTCTGGCTCAGGCCGGCATCGCCGCACACGGTCGCGTAATAGTGGAGAAGCCCTTCGGTAGAGACCTCGCCTCGGCGAGGGCTTTGAACTCTGTGCTCCACAAATCGTTTCCCGAGCCCGCGGTCTACCGTATCGATCACTTCCTGGGCAAGGAGGCCGTGCAGAACGTCCTCTACTTCCGGTTCGCCAACGCGTTTTTGGAGCCGATCTGGAACGCCGAGCACGTGGAGAGCGTGCAGATCACGATGGCGGAAGAGTTCGGCGTGCGGGGCCGGGGCGGCTTTTATGAGGAAGTTGGTGCCATTCGGGATGTCTTCCAGAATCATCTGCTGCAGGTGCTCTCGCTGCTAGGAATGGATGCCCCCCAAGCGGGCGACGGCGATGGGGTCGACGCGGCCAAGGTTGCGTTGCTCCATGATGTTCGACCTCTTCGCCCGGTCGACGTGGTGCGCGGCCAGTATCGCGGCTATTTGTCCGAGAAAGGTGTGGCGGCCAACTCCCGAATCGAAACCTATGTCGCGGCACGGCTGGCGATCGAGAACGCTCGGTGGGCCGGGGTGCCGTTCCTGATCCGCACCGGCAAATGCCTGGCCGCCACCTTCACCGAGGTGCATGCCACCTTCAAGAAACCTGTGCACGGCCTGTTCGATTCAAATGAGGCCGGGCACCAGAACAAGATCTCTTTTCGGTTGAGCCCGGATGTTTCCATCACCCTGGCCACTCGAATCAAGAAGCCAGGGGAAGAGATGATCGGTGAAGACGCACACTTGGTCGAACACGCCAAACCTGGCGACGAGATGGAGCCGTACGAGCGCCTGCTCGGAGACGCTCTGCACGGCGATGGGACGCTGTTCGGGAGCGAAGCCGGCGTCGAGGCCGCGTGGCGCATCGTGGACCCGGCGCTGAAGAGCCACGAGGCGCCATCCGAATACGACCGAGGAACCTGGGGGCCAGCGGAGGCTGACGGGATCGCGGCGAATATCGGCGGTTGGGTCAATTCACGATAGCTCCGGTCACATGAGCTGGGACGAGCGCTCGTCCGCGCGATGACGCTCGACGTGCGGGAGAGCGGCTACCTGCCCATCGCCGGGTACGGGATCATCGGCGACTGCCGCTCCGTGGCGCTGGTTGGGGTGGACGGCAGCATCGACTGGTGCTGTTTACCTCGCGCTGACAGCCCGAGCTTATTTGCTCGCATCCTCGACTCCCGCCGGGGCGGTTGCTGGGAACTCTCGCCGGTGGGCAGCTTCACCTCCTCGCAGCGCTACGCGGAGAAGACCAACGTCCTGTTGACCATTTTCGAGACGGAGAACGGGCGGGCCGAGGTCACCGATTTCATGCCCGTTGACGAGCGAACCATCGATGAGCACGCCCGTCCCCATGACCGGCCCCGCCTGATCCGAATAGTCACAGGCCTGGCGGGCAAGGTCCGCTTCCACAGCCGGGTGGACGTGCGTCCCGACTACGCTCGCCAGGGAGATCCGCTCCAGGCTCTCGACGGGCGGCTCCATGGCAACGCTGCCGGACACCACATCTGCATCAGCGGAACCATCCCGGTCAGCGGCCACGAGCAGGAGTTCGACCTGGGGCCTGGAGACACGGTCGCTTTCGGCCTCACCGTCAACGAACCCAATGGCTGCGGCACGGGCGTAGGCGGCGTCGAAGATGTGCGAGCGAGACTGCGTGAGAGCCGTGAGTTCTGGTGGACGTGGGCCAACCGCTGCACTTATACGGGCCCCTTCCAGCATCATGTCATCCGCTCGGCGCTGGTCCTGAAGCTCATGACCTATGCGCCGACCGGCGCTCTGCTCGCCGCCTCCACGACAAGCCTTCCCGAGTTGATCGGAGGGTCTCGAAACTGGGACTACCGCTTCACCTGGCTGCGCGACGCCTCGTTCACCCTTTACGCGTTTTTCCAGCTCGGCTACGACCACGAGGCCGAATCCTTCATGCAATGGCTCGTCCGCCTGGCGCTCGACGCCAAGATCCAGAACCTCCATACCCTTGACGGCGGGGACAGCCCTCCCGAGCTGGAGCTGACTCATCTGGGCGGATACCGGGATTCGCGGCCGGTCCGGATCGGCAACGCGGCCGCCGGTCAGCTTCAGCTCGACGTCTACGGCGAGATCCTCGATTGCGCGTTCATCTATGCGCTTCGCGGCGGCCAGGTCTCGAGCGAGCTCTGGGCCGAGCTCAGACATATGGCCGATCTCGCTGCCGACCGTTGGCAGGAGAGTGACGCATCGATCTGGGAGGTGCGAGGCGAAAACCAGGAGTTCACCTACAGCAAGGTCATGTGCTGGGTGGCCCTCGATCGGGCTCTCAAGATCGCCAAGCGCCTGGACCTCCCCGCGGAGACCGAGCGCTGGGAAGAAGCACGTCGCGCCATCCACAGAGCCGTCACCAGCCGAGGCTGGTCGGACCGGTTGGGGTCTTTCACACAGGCTTTTGGCTCGGATGCGCTGGACGCCGTCGCCCTGCGGCTGGCACAGGTCGGATTCCTGGAGCCTCACGACGAGCGGCTGAAGAGCACGATCAAGGCCGTCGACCGAAACCTGAGCATCGGACCGCTGGTCCGTCGCTACGACGTCAAGGAGACCAACGACGGGGTAGCCGGCAGCGAAGGCACATTTGTGATGTGTGCCTTCTGGCTGGCGGACGCTCTTGCCAACGTCGGGGAGTTGGAGGAGGCAGAGCGGCGCTTTGAGCGCCTGCTCAGCTTCTCCTCGCCGCTCGGCCTCTTCTCAGAAGAGATCGATCCGCGGACAGGGATGCTGCTCGGCAATTATCCTCAGGCGTTCAGCCACCTGGCCCTCGTCGCCGCCGCAGTGAACATCGAGAGGGAACGAAACCACGCGCTCGGGCAGCGCGCCCGCGGCTGATTCAGCGCATCGGAGGTTACCTGGATGCTGCTTGAGGGACCGCGCGCCGTTGTTCACCGGCATGGGCAGCGGGTTCCCGGCGTGAACTATGAGGGCCGGTCAGGCCCGATCACCACCGCGCGCAGGCGTGCTGCCAGTTCCGCCAGGTTGGAATCCGTTCCCATCAACTTCCAGCCCAAGATGTATGGGGCCAACCGAGCCTCGAGCGGATGAAGTCGTCGAAACTCCCGTAGCAACGCCTCGCGCTCTGTCTGGTCAAGAAACCGCACCGAGGGCTTGTATTGCCGGCCACCGATTGCAACCTGGACCGCCCCGCCCGCGTTCAGGTTCCTGTACCAGTCGGCCGATTCTCCCCATGCCGAAATCACGGTGGCTTCCCGCATCGTTCTGTTGTAGTTGACCACCTCGAGCGGTGTCTGGAACAGACGCCCGCTCTTACGCCCGCGGTGGGTCAACAGCAGGAATCTCGTCCCCAGAAATCGCCCGAGATGGGCCCGGTAGAGCCCCGATGGGAGGGCGAGCAGTCGAATCGCCAAGGCAGAGGGCTTGTTCGCCACTGACCCAACAGCTTAGGTCGACAAAACGGACGGTGGCTGAACCCGACTTCAATCTCCCGTTTCTCCTGCCCCCCCGTCCGCTGGTGCGCGGCCCGGCTCGCAAGGGCTCATTGGTTCGCCTGGCGACCGGCGGTGGTGAGGTCGCTCGGCTCCTTCACCAGCAACGGTGCTTTCGTAGGGTCAAACACCCGATAGGCGAGCAGTTTCACGCGGTCATTCACGAGAAACCACGCCAGTGCGTAGCCCCAGACGAACAGCGCCCAACTCCAGCCGAGGGGTGTCATGAACAACCCATAGACTGCGATCAGGGTCGCCAGGATCTGAGTTCCGACCACCGCCCCCAACAGGATCGGCGCGGGGCGTATGGACCAGAACGGGCCGCGCGTGCGAGTGAGAAAGATCGTCAGATGTCCGGCGACGGACAGCTTCAGATACATCAGTGTCTGAATGTGCGCGCGGTCGAGGTGAAACACGCGCTCGCCAAGGTAGAACAGGCCAAACGCGGAGACGACGCCGATTACACCCAGGACCGTCGAGACCCCCAGCACCAAGCGCATGTTCCAGGCCTCGGGCTTGTCCTTGTAATGGACGTTGTCATAGGCGATGGACAGGATCGCCCCGTCGTTCATCAGGGCCAGCAGCACGATCATCACCGCGGTCACCGGATAAAAGTTGAAGATCAGGATCGCCAGCGTCATAAACAGAAGCACACGCAGCGTCTCCGCGATCCGATAGATCGCGTAACTGTTCATGCGCTGGAAGATGCGACGGCTCTCTTTGATCGCGTCGATGATCACGGACAGACCGGGCGTCAGCAGCACGATGGAGGCCGCTGCCCGCGCCGCGTCCGTCGCGGCCGAAACGGCGATCCCGCAGTCTGCCTTTTTGAGCGCCGGAGCGTCGTTCACCCCGTCGCCCGTCATGCCGACGATGTGTCCGCGTTGCTGCAGCACGTCCACGATGTGGAACTTGTGCTCGGGAAACACCTGCGCGAAGCCGTCCGCCCTTTCGATGGACTCCGCCAACTGCGCCGTCTCGTGATGCTTCGTGTCGCCGAAACCGCTGGCGTCGAGGATGTTTGTGCCCAGCCCCAACTGTCTCGCCGTTTCTCGAGCGATGGCCACCTGGTCGCCCGTGACCATCTTGACGTTCACGCCCATCTGCCGTGCGGTCCCGATGGTTGCCTTGGCCTGCTCGCGCGGCGGATCGAACAACGGCAGCACGCCGATGAACTGCCACTCCCCTTCCTGGTCTGCGCGGGCCACGCCGAGTGAGCGGAAGCCGCGTCCGGCAAATTCATTGACGGCTTGGTCGACGGCCGCCTTGACCCCGCCGGCATTGGCCGACATCTCCAGGATCACCTGCGGCGCTCCCTTGGCCACATCGAACTGCTTCCCGTCGGCGGCTTTGACGGTGGCTTCTGTGCGCTTGTGCACCGGGTCGAACGGCCGGAAATGGGCGACCTGGTAGCCCTTCAACGCTTGATCGTTCTTCAGGCCGCCGATCACGGCCAGGTCGATGGTGTCCTTGTCTTCCGCCCGCGAAGCCAGTGCGGCGCAGAGGATGACCTGATCGGCAGGGATGCCATTCACGCAGAACGGATCGCCCAGGGTCAGCTTGTTCTGGGTCAATGTGCCGGTCTTGTCCGAGCACAGGACGTCCACGCCAGCGAGCTCCTCGACGGCCGCCAACCGGGTCACAATCGCCTCTTTCTTGGCCAGCAGGCGCGCTCCGACTGCCATAGTCACAGAGAGCACCGTGGGCATGGCCACGGGGATCGCAGCCACAGTCAACACCAAGGCAAACTGAAGCGTGATCAGGATCGGGTCACCGCGGAAGAGCGCGACGGCGATGATCACCGCCACCAGAGCCACCGCGAGGATGATCAGGTAATCGCCAATCTTCAGCACCGCGCGTTGAAAGTGGCTGACCGTGTGCGCCTCCTGCACCAGCTGCGCGGTCTTGCCGAAATAGGTGTTGGTACCGGTGGCATACACCATCGCGTCGGTTTCGCCCTGGCGGATGATCGAACCGGAAAACACCGCCTCGCCGGGTTTGCGGCTGACCGGCAAAGATTCTCCCGTCAGGGCCGACTGATCCACCTCCACAGGGTCGCCCGCGAGCAGGCGCGCATCGGCCGGCACGATGTCGCCCAGGCGCACGCGGATGACGTCGCCCGGCACCAGTTCACGCGCCTGGGGGGTAGTCCACTTCCCATCGCGTCGGACCCGGGCCTTGATCGCCAGCTCGGCCTTCAGCGCGGCGATCGCGTTGCCTGCCTGGTGTTCCTCCCAGAATCCGACCACGGCGTTGGCCAAAAGCAGAAGAAGGATGATGGCGAAGTCCGGCCAATGCTGGGCGATGGCCGAAAGGATCACGGCCGCTTCGATCATCCACGGTATGGGACCCCAGAAATAGGTGAGGAATTTCAGGAACGGATTGGTCTTCTTTTCTTCGATCTCGTTTGGCCCGTATCGAGCCAGCCGTCTCTGCGCCTCAGCCTGACTGAGACCATCCGGCGATGAGACCAACTTTGCCTGCAGGTCGTGCATGGGAAGCGATTTCAGATCGTCTTTGGACCCAGGCGTCGATTCGAGAGTTTTGGCCTGGTCGCCATCCGGTTTCATGGTCCGGGCCACCAACCCGTCGTCTGACTCCGGATCGGGCAACTCGGGGGGCGCTTATCACACATCTAGCACCGGCTTCGAAGGGGCATCCCGCCCATCCTAGCGGCGTCCTCTTTCCCATCGATTTTCAATGGTGTTCAAAGCGGCACCGGTGCTGCGGCAGACTGAAGTGGTGGGGACAATGGGCCCGACATCAGGAGGCCGTCGCCACAGCAGAACCCGGCCGCTCGCGATGCGTGGATTCAATGCGAGGCGGGCTCCGCAGGCTCATTCGAATGCGGTGACGGCTTGGTCGACCGAGGCGAATAGGCGCTCGGTCCCGATGCGCTCGAGCAGCCCGCTTCGGGCGAGGCTTCTGCGGACCCGATCCCCCGGCCTGGCAAAGGCGAGCGCAATGTGGTCTCGTTCGAGCCTGTCGAGAACCTGGCTCAGCGCACGCGAGCCGGTGTAGTCAATGTCTGACATCCCCTGAGCGTCCAAGACGACCACCTTCGGCGAAGGTTCCGAGCCCGCTATCGCCTTTTCCAACTCGACACGAAAGTGCTCTGCATTCGCGTACCACATCGGCGTTGCGAACAGCACAACGAGTACACCGGGCTGCGGCACCGGCTGCTCAGGTGTCCCAAGCGGCGCCCAGCTGGTGGTATCGGGGATGCGACCCATGACATGCATCTGCGGTTGGGCGCTGAGCCGGGTGCGGTCGAGGATGGCGAGGCCGACCGCCACAGCGATGCCCTGTTCGACACCGATCAAAGCGACAGCGAAAAGGGTCACCATCGCCAGCGCGAACTCGAAGCGATCGAAGCGCGCGATGGCAGCAAGGTCGCCCACGTGGAAGAGTCGACTGGCGATGTAGACGAGCACCGCCGCCAGCGTGGCGAGCGGAACATCTTTGAGCAGCCCGGCGGCGGGGAGCAGCAGCACCACCGCGACGGCGGCGGTGAGGCCGACCGCCTGGGTCCGACCGCCCGCCGAGGCGACAGCCGCGGTCCTCACCGGGCTGGCGTTGACGGGGAAGGAGCCCGACAGGCCGGCCACGATGCTGCCAGCGCCCACCCCGAGGAAGTCACGTCCTACGTCCACGTGGTAGCCACCGTGGTCAGCAAAGGCACGAGTTGTCGCCGCCGACTGGCTCACGATAACGAGTGCCACCACACCGGCCAGGGGCACGACGCTGCCAAGCGAGGACCACGAAAGGTCGGACAATCCCAGGTGCAGAGCGTTCTGAGAGACGGCGCCCAGCACTGTGACGCCGTGGCCGGCCAGCCCGAACAGGCCGACCGCGAGTGCCGAGACGATAAGCCCGACCAGGGCCCCAGGGAGCCGGCGGTCGAGATGGTCGGTCGCCAACACGATGCCGAACACGAGCAGCCCGATGCCGAGCACCCACACGTTTACCTCGCCGAGGTTGCTCGCCACCACGCCGATTCGGTGCAATGTGGAACCACTGGCCGGCGGCAGGCCCAAGAAGTCTGGGAGTTGGTCGACGATGATGATCACTGCCACTCCGGCGAGGAACCCGCTGATGATCGGGGCGGAGAGGAATTCGGCTATCCACCCCAGGCGCAGTACGCCGACCAGCACCACCAACGTGCCCGCCACCACCGCCACCTGGCCCACGAGAGCGATGTATTGGGGGGAGCTGCTTGCCGCCAGGTTTGCGATTCCGACGGCGAACAGAGGCGCGATCGTCGAGTCCGCACCCACCGACATCTGCGGGTTTGAGCCGAGCACGGCAAACAGGACGCTACCCGCAACGAACGCGAACAGGCCACTTACCGGCGGCATACCCGCCAGCCGGGCGGTCGCCAGCTGTTCGGGCACCGCGATCGCCAGCAGCGTGAGCGCGGCCAGAACGTCGGCTCGCGCCCACGCAGCGCGATAGCCGTCCAAAGAAGAGAACAGAGGTACAGGCAGGCGGATGCGAAGGCGACCACCTGGCCGCGGCAGCTCGGTCATCGGATTTCTCATGTCTTCGACGTCACGCTCGACGAGGTCGTCACGGGCCAGCTTGAAACTGCGTCGTGCGCTCGGCACCAAGTTAACCAAAGTCAGGCACATTCAACGGGTTGGAGCCCGATGGCTCGATGCACGCAGTCAGCTTGTTCTCTGCCAGCGCGCCGTCCGATCATCAGACCGCCAAACCCGGTCCGGGCACGACCGGAGGACCCCAGCGGACGGGTAGCTTGGCCCGATCGCCACCGGTGTGATCCTTCGGCGGCTGCTGTAGCCTTGCCCCGGTGAAGGCCTGGGTGGTCCACGAGCTCGGGGGGCCGGAGTGTCTGCGCTTCGAAGACGTCGACCCTGGCGAGCCTTCCCACGGCCTCGTCCGTATCAAGGTGCAAGCGGCGTCTATCAACTTTCCAGACGCCCTCATGGTCGCCGGGCTGTACCAGACAAAGCCCGATCTGCCCTTCGTGCCCGGAGTCGAGGTGAGCGGAACCGTGACCAGCGGACCCGGGGAATCAGGATTCCAGCCGGGCGATCGCGTCATGGCCCTGCTCGACAACTCGGGCCTGACCCACGGCGGGTACGCCGAGATCGCGGACGCTTCGCCGGCCGCGGTCGTGAAGATGCCAGACTCGATGCCCTTCGACGAGGCTGCCGGGTTCACGCTCATCTTCCAGACCGGCTGGTTTGGGCTGCACCGCCGGGCGGCCCTCCAGCCGGGCGAGACTCTGCTCGTGCACGCGGGCGCAGGTGGGGTTGGCAGTGCCGCGATCCAGCTCGGCAAGGCGGCCGGCGCGACCGTGATCGCGACCGCGGGCTCCGATCAGAAGGTCGAGCTCTGCAGGAAGCTCGGCGCCGACACTGCGCTCAACTACAAGACCCAGGATTTCGTGGAAGAGGTGAACCGCGCCACCGCCGGGCGCGGCGCCGACGTCATCTTCGACCCGGTCGGCGGCGACGTGTACGACCGCTCCACGAAATGCATCGCTTTCGAGGGGCGGATCGTGCTGGTCGGTTTCACATCCGGCCGCATCCCGCAGGCGGCAGCGAACCACGTGCTGATCAAGAACTACTCGGTGGTCGGGCTCCACTGGGGGCTGTACCGGAAGCGGGCGCCCCAACTCATCCCGGTCGCCGAAAAGGCACTGCTCGACCTCTACCTGCAGGGCAAGATCAAGACCCACATCTCGACCAGGTTTCCCCTCAAGCAGGCCCCCCGCGCCCTGGCGATGGTTGCCGAGGGCAAGAGCACGGGCAAGGTCGTCCTCACGACGTCGAGTTGAGAAGGCTCGCGAGCGCGGCGGTCCTGATCGCAATCGCGATTGGCGCGTGCACGCAGGGCGGCAACGGCACGCCTCCAGAGGTACTCGCCAAAGACCAGACCCTGAGCTTTCCAATCGCGCAGGACGCCGCCGATTTCGACCCGGCGTTGATCTCCAACCCGGCCGACGTCGACATCCTGCGCAATGTGTTCTCCGGCCTGTACCGCTTCGACGACCAACTGCGCGAGGTGCCGGACCTAGCCGCCGGCCCGCCCACCATCTCGGCCGACGGCCTCACCTACACGTTTCACCTTCGCCAGAACGACCATTTCTCCAACGGGGACCCGATCACCGCCGGCGACTTCATCTACAGCTGGAACCGGGCGGCGGCGATGCAGGGGGACTACGCGGGACTGTTCAACGTGGTGGCGGGCTACCAGGGCCTGGTGAACGGCACCGCCACCCAGATGAGCGGCTTGGCCAAGCTCGACGACTCCACACTGGTCGTGACCCTCGCCAAGCCGGCCGGGTACTTCTTCGCCGAGGTCGCGCTGTGGCCGTTCTGGGTCGTCGACCAGAAGGTGATAGCGACAGCGGGCGAGAATTCGTGGTTCACCAAGCCTGAGACACTGATCGGCAGCGGGCCCTTCAAGATGACCGGTCGCACGCCCGGCCAGTCGATGGACTTCGCGCCGGTCACCGGCTGGTACGGCGGCAAGACCGGCGCGCTCTCACGCGTTCACGTCGAGGTCGTAGCAGACACCACGGCCCAGGTCGCGCAGTACGAATCGGGAGTGTTCAGCCTGGTCGGATATGGCCGGCAGAGCCTTCCGCCAGCCGCGGCCACCCGATACACGTCCGATCCCAAGCTCAGCGGCCAACTCAGCCTGGTCCCCATCGGCCTCACCTTCTGGATCGGGTTCAACCTGAAGACCGGTCCGTTCGCCGGCATCGACGCCGGGCAGCCCGGCCGCATGGCTTTCAGCGAGGCCATCGATCGAGCGGCGCTGGTCGACGCGCTGTGCAACCAGAAGACCGACTGCGTCGGAGCGACCGGAGGCTTGATCAGCAAGGGGCTGCAGGGCTATCTCAAGGATGGTGCCGACACCAACGCGAAATTCGACGCAGTCGCCGCCAAGGCCGAATACCAAGCATGGGACCCCACCGGGGCGAAGGTGAAGGGCCTGACCTACACCTACGACACAAATCCGTTCAACAAGGCCGTGTGCGAGAACCTCTCAGCGCAGTGGAAGAAGAACCTCGGCGTCACTGTCGGCTGTGTCGAGATGGATCGTAAGACGTTCTTCGACCAGCGCAACGGCGCGTGCGCCTACCCGATGTTCCGCCAGAGCTGGAGCGCCGACTACGACCATCCCCAGGATTGGTTCGACTATCTCTTCGTCACGGGGGCGAGCTCGTCCGGGTCGTGCTACTCGAACCCCAACCTCGACAAGCTGGTCGCGGAGGCCGATGCGGCGCCCCCATCGCAGGCCATCACCAACTACAAGACAGCGGGATACCTACTGATTGCCACGACCGCATTCGCGCCGCTTGTCTACGGGGTGCAGCAGTACCTGTCGCATCCTTACGTCAAGGGTGTCGGCGGCAACGCGCTATACGACGACTACTGGACCGAGGCCCGGATCTTGCAGCACTGATCGCGCGCTGCTCGAGGCCCCTACACGTCCTGTGAGAAGTGGCACGCCGCGAGATGGCCGCGCAGCTTTTCCTCGAGCGGCGGCTCAAGGTCCGCACAGGGTGTCGGCAGGTGCGCGATGGGACAGCGAGTGTGGAATCGGCAGCCGGTCGGAGGGTTGAGCGGCGAGGGGATCTCCCCGGACAGTTCCACCAAGCGGCGACCGCGCTGGATCTTCGGGTCAGGGACGGGGATCGCTGAGAGCAGCGCTTTCGTGTACGGGTGCTTGGGGTTGCTATACGTACCAACACTGTCGGCCACCTCGACGATCTTGCCTAGGTACATGACCATGACGCGGTCACTGATGTGACGTACCACTGAAAGGTCGTGCGCGATGAAGAGATAGGTGAGCTTGAATTCGCGCTGCAGATCCTCGAGGAGGTTGACGATCTGGGCCTGGATCGACACGTCGAGCGCCGAAATCGCCTCGTCGCACACGATGAGCTTCGGGTTCAGCGCAAGCGCGCGCGCGATTCCGACGCGCTGGCGCTGACCGCCTGAGAACTCGTGCGGATAACGGTTGTTGAAGTTCGGGTTGAGGCCGACTACGCGCAGCAGCTCCTGCACGCGCGCGTTGAGCTGACGCCCCCGCATCACTCGGAAGTTCACCAGGGGCTCGGCGATGATGTCGCCGACGGTCATACGGGGATCGAGGGACGCGAAGGGGTCCTGGAAGATGATCTGCATCAGCCGCCGCTGCTGGCGCAGCTTCTCGCCGCGAAGGCGGGTCAGCTCGACGTCGTCCAGGAAGATCTTGCCCGACGTCACCGGGATCAGCTGCGCGACCAGCCGCCCCAGGGTCGACTTGCCACAGCCCGACTCGCCGACCAGGCC
>DATLRQ010000128.1:0-7553 GCA_035534555.1 Candidatus Micrarchaeaceae archaeon | reverse complement strand
GGTTGCCGCGAGACGCGCTGCCCGGCGAGCTCGTTTCGAACCTTTCATGTCTAACGTATCCCCCGGCAGGAGGCGAAAACGGACGCGCCGGATCGCACGTTGTTCGCACGCTCATCGCACGCTGAACTCCGGCGACTGCGGCGAAGCTACGGATTTGCCGATCCCAGCTGCTGCCCAACAACTCGGGTCAGCCGCGATTCTGATCTTTCCCAGGCGGTTCGGCGAGTTTCTTGACGCCTACAACAGCGATAGCCTCACCCGAGCCGCCTCAGCCTGTGGGCACTGGTTCCGAAGCCTCAGGCCAACCACGGTCGGGATCGGTTTCCGACCAGTTCTGGGCGGGCTCCAACCATGGTTACAAAAGGGCAGCGTGAACTGGATCGCCTTTTTGGCGCCCTACAGCCGGGGCATCAAACGAGCGTGATGGACATGTCCCGACGCGGATGAAGCCTGACGACGCACCATTCCCCGGTTACGGCAGGTAGGTGCCATGCCGATGAGGGCGGCGGTTCGGTGCTGTCGAGGATGAACCCGCGAGCGCGGTAATGATTGTCTTGCTCCAACCTGGCGAATTGGTCCGGTTGGCTCATACGGCCGAAGCCCCGGGCGACGATAAGGACTTCAAGGTGATCGTTGATATCATCGAGCGGGCACCTCTGACACTGGTGCCCGAGGAATTCCCCGTCCGATGCCCCGAGTGCCGTTCTCGCACATAGTTCGCACGCGTAGTGGATCCCTGGATTTGGGTACGTGATGACGTCTGTAGCTGTTGGCCCTGAGTACCCACGCTCGGACGCCGCACCGCACTTTTCGCACGTGGCACCAGGTGGCCAGGCGCAGACGATGGATCGACGGCCATTGATGACCACCGGGAGAAGGTCGTGGTCGGCCGGGCAATGCCGTGGCCAGGAATCGCCAGGGTGGGCAGCCCTGCTCATCGTCCCGACAGTTTAGCCGTGTCGCTCGGCACACTCGCGGGCCCGCGGGGGATCTGAAAGTGAGCCGGTGTTTCGCGTATACCGCGCCGAGCTTGCGCATCGCCACCCTGGCTAGTCAACGCTCGCGCAGGCTCGGCGAGGCAGTCATTGATATTGCCGTTTAAATTATTGTCGCCCACGTGTAGGCACTGACAAGACGGCGACCGCCATCGCGTTCGCCACTTCCGGGCCGGTCCGCTTGTTGGACTCCAGCTCAGCCGGGTGGCCGTCGCCGTCCCGGCCGATACGATCGATCCCGGCCTCGACCGAAATGGTCATCGGTGGGCTCACTGCCATCACGGCCCACAGCCAGCTTGGAACGACCGCCCAGCTCAGCCTTTCAGGGTGAGGAAAACCGCCCGCTTGATGTTTCCCGCGGTCGGATGCTCGGCTACCGCAATCCAGGCCAGCGCGGCCGCCATGACGACGAGGACGCCAGCGATGCCCAGCAGAGCTTTCTCGAGCTGTTCGATGTTGTTCATTCAGATCACCTCCTTCTCAGACACTGCGGCTGGCCACGACCAGTCCGATGAGCAGAGCGATCGCCCCCAGGGCGATCAGCGTCTCGGTTGAGTTCAGCCCCGGTGTATGCGATGCCTGCTCCAACACTGAGGTCAGCGGGTGGCCCTTAGAACATTGCCGTCGCACGACAAGGTCGATTGCGTTGAAGCTCGTTCCGCAACCGGGAGCTTGGCAGCGCCCGGCCGGCGCGCCCTCGAGCTGGGTCGCCAGTGTCCGGAGGCTCTCCACTTTCGCCTCGGCGGACGCAACCCTGGCCGAAGCCTCGCCCAGCTGCTCGTCGCGCTCGCGGAGCGATGCCCTGGCATCAGCCAGCGATTGCTCCAGAGCCCTGATTGAGTTCTCGGCTCCCGCAGCCTCGAGGCCCCGAGTCAGCAGATCCGCCACGCCGCTCCCAAGGCTCATCCCCTTCTCCGCCACGTAATCATCGATGGCGGAGCGAAGGTCAGGGGCGATCCGGACGAACAGTGCTTCCGTGGTCACAAGGCTCACGATATCACAAATGATAGCGTTTGCTATCATCACGCCTCCTCGACCGCTCCGCGGTTACACCCTCCTGCCGGATGAGCGGAGGGAGATCGATCCCGAGCTGACCCAGCGAGCGCTCCTACGCCGATCTCTTGCGCTACGTCCCCGAGGCGGAGCGCGCGGCGTGGCACCTGAAGGCGCTGGAGGCCGCCGTCGGCACCGATCTGCGTTCACAGATCGGCCTGCTGCTCAAGACTAAGGAGGTCGACCGCCGCCTCGCATGCCTGCGCAACGCGTCCGACGGGGAGCTGGAGGCGGTCAGTCATTACGTCATGGAACCCCTCACCCGGAAGTTCGCAAAGGGACACCCCGATCAGGTGGCGAGGCTGTGCCGAGCGCTCGGCATGCGCATCCTGCGGGCCAAGAAGAGCCGCTACTACTACGTTGCGCTCCGGCACCTCGACGAGGCGCGTCGCTGCTACCAGCGTGCGGGCCTGGGCTTGAGGTGGGAGGAGCTCGTTGGCGAGGTGCGCGCCGACCACGACCGCAATTCGGCTTCATGCCACCCTTCGAGGAACTGGTGGCGCGTGGCGGCCTGCGGGCGGAGCCGGCCTTTCTCGATCGTGCCAAGACGCGATGGCCGGCTTCGGGCGCACTGCGATCTGGCCACCAGCCTCGGACGTGCCTCGGAGCGGCCACGTTGGTGCGCGGCACACGAGCCAGGCGGCGTTTGGCCACGGCCAGATCGATGGCACGAATCGGGCGACGCAGTGGTCACTCCTCCGGCGCCGGAAGGAGGTGAGAGCGGATCTGGTGTTCGGAAAGTCCGTCAGCGTTGTCCCCACCTCCTCCCGATCCCCGTACGGACACCATCCGCGACCAAATCGCCGCCCTGATGGTCCTACCTCGACCCCGCACTGAGCCAGATCTACGCTGCCTGCCCCGTATTTTCCCTTAAGGTGTACAGACTTCGCGGGTCCACGCTTGCGCTCGAGGATCGCTTCTCTCGGACACTCTCTTGAGAACGAGCCTGAGGTAAACGGATCCCGAGAGATGCTCCATTGAGGGTTGTGATCGCCGGCGGTGGAATCGGCGGCATGAGCCTGGCGCTGTGCCAATGGCATCGGGCCTGTAGAGGACTGGGCCAAGCGCAAGCTCTATCCCTGGCTACGCGGCCTAGCCGTTGGCCCGATGTCGATATCGGACCGGTGCCTGATGGCGTTCTGGTCAGAAGTAAAGAAAGTGCTGATGCTGGACCGCGCACGCGGCAACCCGCAAGTTCCCGCCGAGGAATACACGGAGCTGCACGCGAGTCGGGACCGCCCGCAGGGAGGCGCTAACGTCTGGCTCGCTCAGCGCGCAGTGCGGTATCCGGGGATGGCCCTTATGGGTGGCCCGTTCTACTTCGACGAGACGGCGATCGTCAAATCGGATTTTGCGGGTGGCTAGAACTGCCCCGCGACTCAAGAGGCATGACGCAGATCCCAAACAGGTTCGCTGCCAAATCGCTGTTCTTCTTCCGAATTCGCCTCCCGCTCGGCGAGTAACGGCCCAGTCTGCAAGATCTGGTGGACAGGCTGGGTCTTCCGAACTCAAAACTGCCCGTCTATCGCCTGTCCGTACGCACAACGTGACCATGGGGCAGCTCGATGTTGTGCTACGCCCCCCTAATCCCGGAGGTGCTTGCTAGCGATCGGTAGGCTCTGCTCTGGCAAGGTGATCTCGATACACAATGCCTTGAATCAGGTAGCGTAGACCTCCGTCAAACTGCTGGGGAGTGGCGTAGGCAGCGAGCTGGAGCGCCAGACCATCGGCTATGACATCAGACGGTGCCCACCCCGCCCGAGAAGATTCCAGTGCAGCGAAGCCGACTGTATAGGTGTGGATCGCAGCGTAGGCGCGCCGGGCGGACTCCTCTCCGGCAAGGCCCTGCCGGAGAACATCCATCATCGCATTCATGCGAGAGACAGCAGCCGGGGATACCACTGGGTGCCGCAGGTAGACGTGTAGCGCGGCGGGTTGCGTAACCAGGAATCGCCGGAGATTATTCGCTGCCTCGCTGATCCATTCCTCCCAGTCGCTTTCTCTTGCTGCGGGACTCCAGACCGGTGCGAGAAGGCGGTCCACAACCTCATCGAGGATGTCGTCCTTGTCCCGGACATGGCGATACAGCGACATCGGCGCCACCCCGAGTTCGGCAGCAAGGCTTCGAATGGTCATCTCCTCGTAGCCCCCGGCTTTAACGATCTTAGTTGCCGCCGTGACCACCTGCTCCCGTGAGATCGTCCCCCACCGAGCGCGGTTCCCTGGCATTGCTCGCTCCTCTTGGCATCCATCCCTGGATGGGTCCGTCGCAGATGGACCCGTCGCGGTTCAGCTTACCCCCATTTGGGGTACATGTACGCAAGTTTGATATTCTGAGTGCCGATACACATGAATGATGCCAATCTCAGCTCAAACCTAAGTGCTGCGGGTTTGACGCTCCATGGGGAGATGCCTTGTCAGGGGTAGTTGACAAGACGTCACGAGGTGACGTCCACGAGGGGTATACCCATCCTCGCTGGAGGCCCCGACTTGGCGTAGTGCTCGATAGAGCGTCAGCGCGGCTACGAACGTCCCGGCTTGGACTGGTTGCGATGGCGCTGGTCATCGGTGTGGGTGCAGGCTTTGGAGCTGTCTTTTTTCGATGGCTGATCTACGCCTTCACGTGGCTGGCGACCGGTCACCAGCAGTTCGGCCAACAGGGCCGCGTGGCGAGCCTTCACCTTCCATGGCTCGGCATCTGGTTCTTCCTCCTGATTCCCGTCGTCGGCGGCCTGCTTTACGGACCACTCATCCATCGCTTCGCCCCAGAGGCGAGAGGGCACGGGGTGCCTGAGGTGATGATCGCCGTCGCTGAGGGTGGGGGGCGTATCCGGCCACAGGTATCCGTCGTCAAGGCCTTGGCCTCGGCGATCTGTATCGGCGTTGGCGGTTCAGTCGGACGGGAAGGTCCGATCGTCCAGATTGGCTCGGCGTTGGCGTCGAGCCTCGGTCAACTCGTTCACATGTCCGAGTCCCGGTTGCGCATCCTAGTCGCCTGCGGTGCCGCAGGCGGAATATCCGCCACCTTCAACGCTCCGATCACGGGGGTCTTCTTCGGCTTTGAGCTGATCCTGCGGGAATTCTCGATCGATGCGTTGTTCGCCATCATCCTATCGTCGGTCATGGCCGACCTGATCGGCCAGGCTTTCTTCGGGTCAGCCGCGATATTCAGCCAGATGCCACACGGACTGTTGATCGGCCACGATGCCAACTACCTGCTCGTCGCTCTTCTAGGGATCATCGCAGCCTTCATTGGGGTCGGGTTCAAGACGGTGCTCTACAAAACCGAAGACGTCTGCGATTCGCTCTGGAAGAGCCGGCCGGAGTGGCTGAGGCCCGCCGTTGGAGGACTGATTCTCGGGGCAGTTCTGCTCGCTCTGCCCGAGATGTACGGAGTCGGCTACCCGGTCATGACCAAGGCGGTCGCCGGCGATTACGTGCTGTGGTTCTTGGTCATCCTCATGCTGGGCAAGATGGTCACGGCTAGCCTGACCATCGGCATCGGGGGGTCGGGCGGCGTGTTTGCTCCCTCGCTGTTCACTGGTGCGACCGCCGGGACCGCCTTCGGCGTGCTTGCGCAGCATGTCTTCGGCCCGTCAGTTGGCCCCCCTGCAATGTATGGCGTGATCGCCATGGGAGCCGTCTTCGCCGCCGCCGCACAAGCTCCTCTCACGTCTATCGCCAGCGTGTTGGAGATGACTGGAAACTTCGGGCTGGCGTTGCCGGTGATGCTCGCCGTTGGTATCTCTGCCGGCGTCTCAAAGCGGCTGACGCATGGCACCATTTACACGACCAAGCTCCTCCGCCGGGGTACCGACATCGAGCGACCCAAGCCGTCATCCATGCTCCAGGTACTCACTGTGGCCGAGGTCATGCAGCCGCTGGCCACGATTGACGGTGAAGCCGGTTCACCCTCTCCGAGCGAGGATGACAGGACGAATGACCGGCGTCCGACCGCCCAATGGCCCAACGGCCTTGGGGAGGTCGTCGACCGTGGTCAGCCCCAGGTTCTCTTCGGAGATGAAACCCTTGAGCAGGCGCTCCGCCAACTCGTCCTATACGGACTCCACGCCGGCCTTCCCGTCATCACCCATGACCAGCACCGGGTGATCGGTTGGGTCACCTACCACGACGTGCTCCGATCGATGGCGGATCGAACCGCTGCCTCACAATCTGACGTGGCCGCTGGGAGCCTCGCAGCCGACTGGGCAAGACCTAACGCCCAGGCCCATCTCCACGTTCCGTCCGCTCCACTAGAGGGCTACGATCTCGTCGAGATCCGCA
Organism: Candidatus Micrarchaeaceae archaeon; assembly: GCA_035534555.1. Taxonomy (GTDB): domain Bacteria; phylum Chloroflexota; class Dormibacteria; order Dormibacterales; family Dormibacteraceae; genus Palsa-872. The sequence continues at coordinate 1,221 of DATLRQ010000128.1, read as the reverse complement.
TTTCCGGCGACCTCGTCAGCCAAGGGCACCGTATTGACGAGATTGAGCTGCCTGCCGGGGGGATCGCTGTTGCCGCTACGAGTGGGCGAAAAACGGTCGTTGCTCGAAGCGACGCCGAACTCCATCCTGGCGATATGCTGCTCTGTCTCATCCCCATCCCTAGCAAATCGACTGCGGATGGCGACGAAGGCCCCGAGTCAACGGATCCGAACGCAGATGGAATCTGAAGCCACGAAGGCCTCTTCGGCAGGGAGGTCCGGCGACCTCTTTTAACCATTTCGACCGGCCGGGATGTCGTCGTGAATGTCATGACACCATTCGCCCAGGAGCTCGGATATCCGGGGTGGGCAGCGATTCCACCTCATGGTGTAGCCAAACTGGCAGGTCGGCTGGAGGCTTTCCAAGACGCTCATCCACCCCGACCCCAGCCTCGCATTCGTGTGTGACTCCGCAGAGGTGCAACACGGTGTCGGTGGGTGGAGGCCGACGACCGCCTTGACCGTTGGCCTCCTTCGAACGAAATTGGCTGCGCTCGACAATTAGAAGGTGTCTTCGTTGTCCTCGACAGAGTCAAGTAGTACTAGCCGGAGGCTCGAACACCAGATTGGCCAGGTCCACGCCGCGTGCCCCGTGTCCATGCGCTCGAGTTCGGCCTGCCTGGCCTTAAGCCGAGCCAGCGTCTCGTCATTGGACGCAAGGATGAGGACCTCGTGGAATACGGATCCCGTTTCGTCCGCCAGGAGTGCGAGCGACTCGATGAAGTCGAGCCGCCCCAGCAGCTGGGGGACGACAACGTCATGGCCTTGGCGCAGGTGCTCCCTGGCCACCTCGACGCCGATGCGTCGGGCTAAGACCTTCGACTCCTCATGAGATTGCCAGCCGCCCATGGAAGTGCGTATCGAGTCGATGTCGAGGACGAGCATGAGCGCGTTGTCGCCAGCCAGCCGTCGCGCGAGCGTTGTCTTGCCGATACCAGGCGGGCCGTTGATCAGGATCAAGCGTGCGATCGCCCGATACTGCCACGTCGGGGGTCGGGATCGCGCTCACGCCGCAAGTCGACGCCGAATCTCGTCGACCGAACGATCCCGCCGCTTCCGGATCGCATCGGCGCTGACGCCGAGGTCTGCCGCGATCTCGCGCAACGACTCTCCCAGGACCTCCTGCCGGTAGAGGAGCGTCACCGCCCGAGCCGGCAGGCGCCCCGCTTCGACGTCGACCAGC
>DATLRQ010000127.1:0-9485 GCA_035534555.1 Candidatus Micrarchaeaceae archaeon | reverse complement strand
TCGAGGAGCCGCAGGTCGTCTAAGTGCTTGCTGGCAGGTGCCTGGTCGACCGCTGCATAGAGCTTGAAACAGATCTGGTCAAATCTGGACGCGATGTGCAAGGTGAGACCACCGAAGCGCCTGACCTCGGCTCGTTCGTCGAAGCCGGCCGGGAGACCGAGGTCCATCAGGCCGGCAGGGCCCGCATTCAGCCAGTTCTCTCCGACTCCAGCGGCGACGCCCACATCCCTGGCAGCCGCCAATAGCGGGGTTGGGAGAACGTCGGCCTTCCGCAACGCCTCCCCATTCCCCACCGCGATGACGTCGAGGTCACGTGTCGGGCGAACGCTCAGCCTCTGCAGCAAGAGGCTACCGCCGCCGACAGTGATCAGCGTATAGGTATGGCCCTGAGCTTCGAGGAGTTGGCCGAGTGCCTCAAGAAGCTCCTCCAGCCGCCCTGGAGTGATCATCTGCCAATTCTAACATAGCGCTGCGCAATGTTGACCATTGCGAAGCACTATGGCGGACATGGTCCACAAACCCGCTGTGGCAGAGCATTTCCTTACGGCAAGAATCCCCTGTCATGGCGACCAGCAGATGATGCAAGGAAATGGTCTAAATGAATTCAGAAACAGGGTTGGGGAGCCCACGCCCGGATTCGAACCGGGGACCTTTTCCTTACCAAGTGGTCTTCAGTCCCTGGCGAATTCGACCCGATCTTAGCTCCGCTGGCCGATTTCGTCCAAGACCATTTAACTCGGACTCAGCCTGACGACGGGCGCAGCACTAAGGGCTGTGGTCGATGGCACGCCGACACGAATCACGGTTTCGGCCTTCCGGCCAGGTTCGTCACCCCAGCGACCAGCGCATCGCGGTATCGCTCCCACGTCCACTGCTTCGGAGAGGTCAATACCAACGCCATAGGCTCGACCTCGCTGACGACCAGAGCGGGGTAGGCGACCGGGTAGCAGTAAAGGCTTGGTAAGCCAGATCCCAAGGCATGCAGCGAGCCGTAGAGCTCGCGGTGTTGTGATGGCGTACCCGGCTGCTCGCCATGGACGGGATCATGTAGATGACGATTGCGCCGCAGGACGGGCCGACTACTGTAGTCGTCCCAGAGGCCATCCAACAGCTCGCCGACTTGTTTCGTCTCGTTCCAGAGCGCTGGAGCTGTCCTGGCTCGGATAGCCTCCTTCATCCCTAACTGCTCCGCGGTCGTCGGTGGATCGGACTCATAGAACATCGGTGGTTCAAGGCCGCCACCAAGGTGAAAGCGCATCTGCTCGTCCACCTCCCGGTTGACGACGGTTTCGAACCAGCGCGTCCAACCGGCCGCGTCCAAGCCCGCCTGGCGCAGCCGCTCGTTTCCATTCGGATGGATGTCGAAGGGCCCTACGTGCAGGCCGTCGTCGAGGAGAACCCACACACAGAACTCAACCGACTGACTACCCGTCAAGCTCCAGCCCCAGCGGTCCCCGCCCATCGAATGCATTGCGCCGGATTACCGACCTTCGATTAGGCGCGGCCGAAGGCAGAGTGAGTGGCCAAGAGAGATCCACTCACGTCGAGAATATCTGCGGTCGCCGGCATGTCAACGTTGGCGTCGGCGATTAAGAGGACAACCCCATCGTCGATCGTGTCCTCAAGCATCGGTCCTTGTCGGAATCGAAGACGCACACGGGCGGCAGCCTGCGAGCCCCTGCCTGTGACCCAGCCACCACCGCAGAACGAATGCGGCCAGCCCCAGCCGCAGAAGTTGACCCACGGCTCGTTGCGTGGACGGTCGTTTCCGCTCCCACCCGCTAGACCCTTGACCTGCCAGCCGCCCGTCGCGTCCTTTACGACCCCAACGAGATATCGATAACTCTTTCCGTCTCGGTCGGCGAAGGCGACGGCGTGGAGTTCGTGGCCAGGGATCCCGCGCTGCTTGATGAAGCGCAGCGTGTCTGGATCAGCGTTGTGGCCAACGCCACGCGAGATAGCCCTTCGCCAGCCCCCAGCAGATGGCGCACTTTGCCACATGGGTCCTCTTCTTGGTTGAGCCAACTCCGCCACTATGGCTTGCCGCGGATCGGGATAACCCATGACCTAGATCCTAATTCTGGCCACTCGCGGCGAGGCGGGCAACCACACAAACGCTATGCGCCTCACCTGAATGGAATCACGTCCAGACCACCTCCTCACTAAATGAGGGAGTAATTACGCGCTTTAGCCATAGAGCAGATCCAGTTCCGCTTGACCCGTCGCCCACCGAAGAGTGAAGTGCCAGCAGCCGGGTGATGGAATGGTGACCCCATCCGGGTAAATCTCGCCCGGCGATGCGCCTGCCGGCACGGACTCAACGACGGCCGGGGTAGTTGAACTGCCGGGGTGGGTCTGGATATTCAAAGGGGAGCCCTCGCGGGGGCTGGCCACGACCCAAAGGATCTTTGCGTGGGAGACATTCGCCTTCAGCGGATAGGCGAGAACGAAGGCCGCCGCCGTTGAGTTGCTTGATATGGCGTACGGGACATCAGTCATGTTGCTCAGGTCCCCGACCGTAGGCTTGAGCCACGTCGGAAAGCCGCCGCTAAGGAGGGGGGTCGAGCCGCATCCGCCAGCTACGGCCGTGGCTCCAGGCTGTGGGCTGTCCGCAGCGGTTCCGCTTTTGGGCGAGGCGCTCGCAGCTGAGGTCGCCCCAGTCGAGCACCCGGTGACAATAAGAACCACCGCGAAAACTGAACCGAAATGGCGCATCCGCAACCTATACACCTCTGCCCTGCCGAAGGTTTACGTGGAGGTTACTTCGTGGGACCGTGATCGACGCGCCTAACAGCGTGATCGTTTGGTTCGCATTACGGCGGGTAGGGGCCCCCAGGGCGGACTCGAACCGCCGGCCTTCTCCTTACCAAGTTGTAGTCTGTCGGCCGTGGCTCGGGCCTCGGTCCTCATCGCCGTAATCATGGTGCTTGTTCTCGTGATCGCAATTGCGCGCAGAAGGCTCTAGAACTGGCCTGGAGGCATGCTGTCGACGCCAAGATTCTGATCGCCGCTGTGCTCGGTGCGGGCTACGGCCTGTGGGGCCTAGAGGCCGCCTCCCCGCTTGCCATCCCGTTGATCTTGTGGGCGATCGCGGTTCTCTTGCTGGTCTGGCGCATGAATCCGACTCTATCGCTCTTTGTCACGTGTTCTGCCGGGTACGCCATCGGATTCGGTGCGGTGTGGACGATCGTCCTCGGGCGACTGCTGGCGACGTGCAAGCCGCCCACTTGTCAAACCGCTGATCCCGCAACCGACGTCCTGTATGCCGCCGCGATACTGATGCCGTTGCTTCTTGCCGGATCGGCATTGATCGCGATCCGGCATCTGGGTCGCCGGCGATGACTAAGACGCCGCCTTAGAGCTGCTGGTGATCGTCCGACTGCCGAAAGCAATCACGTCTTCGAAGGAGATCCCAAGAGCTTTACAGAGAGCTCTGAGCGTGCCGAACGTCGGCCGCCGCCGACCCGCAAAGAGGTCACAGAGCGTTCCCTCATCGACATGAGCCTGCCGGGCCAGATCCCGACGCGTCCAGCCGCGCAGGATTCGACATCGATCTATGGCAGCGACATCCACCGACCAGCCCAGCGCGCGCAGGAGCGTCACAACGTCCGCTCCCGCTTCTCGCGGACAAGGTCTCGAAAGTCTCGTCCTGTGGCGTCCATGTACTCCCGCACGCGGCGGCGTGACACGCTCATCGCCACGTCGAGATCGCTGACTCCGGTTACGGCGGCCAGGGAGCTCGCGTAGCCGGTGAGGCCCCGGATAAGCACCGATTCGTCGTGTTCTCTAATCCGCTTACGCACCAGCGGGCTGCGTGCGGCTCCGGTCTGCGATTGCGTCAGGTGCAGCCACACGTCGGCGACCGGCCATCGCGTCCTGGTTGCGCCTGGTGTTGGCTCCCGCAGCGACAGCCACCTCATTGCATATGCCCACAGGCTCGACCGTTGCGCAAGGACGTCATCCGGCTCGGTCAACGAGCACTCCGCCAGTATTTGCCGGCGCAGTTGGAACTCCAATCGCCACACGGGTGCAGCGCTATCAAATCGGTCGGCCCACACTTCGTGCATCCAGTTCTTTCCGGAGTGGACGATCTCGAGACCCTTGTCGTAGAGCCTGGCCACCATCGCATCGCGTCCGAACGTAAACCCTGTGAAATGCCGACCGTTGTAGTGGACAGCGATGTGGCTCGTGTTTCGACGGCTCCTGGTGATGAAGCGGTCGTAATCCTCAGATCGCGGCACCCATCCCTGGAAGTCGGCGTAGACGTCGACCCGCGAGCAGACCATCTGGTCGGTCTGGTCAAGCAGCAACGTCCCGACGAACGCTTTGAGGCTGGCCAGCGCGCTGAGTGGACCTACTTCGTGGATGAACTCACTCGCTATCCGTGTGTAGACGGCCGGCAAGCTCCCGCCTCGTCCGATGAAGATATCGAAGTCACCGCAGCGGAGCCAGTATCGGTAGCTGCCCCAGCCCGACGGCTGCATCAACGCCTTACGGTCGGTCGCCGTGAAAACCTGCGGCTGGCCTGTCTCCTGCGCTCTGACCTTCATAAGCTCAATGCCGTCAAGCTGCGCCGCGTCGATCTCGCCTTTGAAGGAGAGATAGAGCGAGTCGATGCCAGCGGCGAGCACCGTGACCGAGCTCGTCAGAGCCTTGTCCCTGTTTTTTGGCGGTCCTCTGTTAGGGAACCCGGACCGCCATCTCCGAACCGCAGCCGGTTCTTCGACCGGCGCCGCCGCGCGTGAGGCGATTGCCTCGCCGACGACCCGACCGTCTGTCCACTCTGGCAACGTCCCGACCCGTTCGCGCTGCGCGTCGCGCGCCCGAGTGCGCGCACGCGCTGTGGGCCGTGGCTCGCCAATTGCTCGGCCGGCGTTCGCGGCAAGGCTTCGCCGCCCGTGGGCAGCGCCGGCGTAGCGCCGGCCCCGATCAGAGTGTTGGCTGCGGACCTAGGTGACATCGCGCTCAATGACACCAGCGATCGCAGGGACCTCTTAACCACGACTTGGGACGACTTGGGACATCTACAGACGTCCCAGACGCCCCCCTGGCATACCCAACGGCGCTCGCGACTCTCGGTCTCATCGGCGCCAGCAAATCAGTGAGAGCGGGACGTTCCAACCTCGTTCTGGGACGTTTCCAAACGTCCCAAACGTCCCTCACACGTCCCTGGGCCAGTTGCAGTGCGGATCTCTGTATGACATCGCCATCAAGGAGATCAGGGCGAGCGGCGACGTTTCAACGGCGTCTTGGGACGTTTTACCGGCTTTTCGAAACGTCCAAAGACGTCCGAACGGTAAGTGCCGTTCTAGGATGCCGATATCGTGTTACCCGGGAGGCTCATGGGCGTTTCCATGGATATGGGGCCGAGGCTGGTTGTCTTTGGCGCTTTTGTAATCACCGTCATGCTGACCGCAAGCTCCTGCCTCCCAGGCCAAGCGCTCTCAGGTGCGAAGAATCCATTGCCAACCGCATCGGCGACCCTGCATGGGGCAACGATCGACTTGCCGCGAGGCAGTTACTGCTGGAACAGCGGCGGCCAGGGTGAGTGCGCAGACAGCGCTGGCGCCGATCAGTTACTCAAATCGGGCTTTCTGAAGCCGTACCGGACCGCGGGAGGCTTCGACGTCAAGATCACATTCCACGCAGCCTCCCGGCCGAACAGCTTCAACGTCCAGCAGGTTCAAAGCCCGGACGGCAAACTTGCGGCAGTCACGGAGTCCGCTCCCCATACCTTCAGCATCGGGATGAGTCCGCCAGCTGCTGCTGGTTTGTACGTGTATCTGGTGACAGGAACGTGGGCTGAGGGGGACGTCGGTTTCTTTCTGACGCTTGACCTCATCCCCGGGCGCGACATAGGGCGCTCAGTCTCGACGCCACGCTCGCGGGACGCCCGTGGTTGACGTGACGCTATCGATCACGACGAAGTTCGACCATTCCGACAAAGCTCCTAGGTCACGTTCGCTGCTGAGTCGGACGTAACGGTGCAGCACCGCATAGTCCGCGTGGCCCATCGCAGCACGCAAACGCTCCAGATTCCAGCCCGCCTGGCACGCGACCGTCGCGAATGTATGTCTGAAGGCGTGAGCGTGGATGTGGAACCCGACACGCTTCTCGAGACGGTCCATAAGCTGGTCGATGCCCCAAGGCGTGTACGAAAGACCGCGATCGTTCACCAGAATGGTCGCGACCTTGGCATTGTCGCGGTGCCGCGCCTCGTAGCGCTTGATCGCGGCAGCGAGCTTGGGCGTGATCGGCACCCGGCGCGACTTCTTGCCCTTGGCGCCAGCGTCCCAACGCACGCGGAGTTCAACCCGCCCGCGGTCCAGGGAGTCGAGCATGAGGTCCGGCAGACCGTCGGGTCCACGTACGGCCAGCCCACAGAGCTCGGCGGCTCGCACCCCACTCCCCACGAGCATGCGCACGATCAGCTCCTCTTGTGGCCGCTCGGGATTGCACGCGGCGAGCACGGCTCGCAACTGCGCGATGTGAAACACGGTCGCCTCTTTCAACGGCACCCGAGGCGCCTTGAGCCGACGCATCCTCGGGTCGACCGCGTAGCCCTCGTCCTCCGCCCAGCGGAGAAACGTCATCAGCAGGCGGTGCAGGTCGTTCAGTGTCGCCGGCTCCGGCAGGCGCCCTCGGTTGGTCGGACGCTCGGCCACCCAGACCCGGTACTCGCGCACCAGGTCCACTCCCAGCTGCTCAAAGCGAGCGATGTGCGGGTGCTCCTCGTCTAGCCAGCGCAGGAATGGGCGAATCGTCCACTCGTAGTGCTGCAGCGTCTTGGGCGAGACCAGGCTCCCCTGTTTATCGAGCCGGAAATGCTGGTAGGCGGCCTCGATCGCCGACGTTCGGTGTGGCTCTGACTCCGCTAAGCGACCCTGGATGACACGCACTGTGGTCCGCATGTTGGCCCTCCATTTGAGCCAGGGACCACAAACAGACCTTTTAACACGGCAATTTCCGGTCCGCTTCCCGGTCGTTTCCAGTCGAGTACCAACCGCCTTCCAAAAGCCTCGAAACGAATACGAAATCGGGCCTTCGGGAGGTCGTGGAGCCCACGTAACGGCGGACACGTCATTCTCCCCATAGGCGGACAGAAAAGTCCTCACTGGCGGACACGAGATCTCCCCAAGGGCGGACAGCAGAACTCCCGTTCCTGACCGTCCCACGGCGCTTCCATAGGTGGACTGAAACGTCGGAGTCCACGTCGGAGGAAGCGTCTTGACCAAGAAGAATGAGGAGATCATGGAAATACTTGAAGCGTTCGACCTGACCCGTTGCGCGAGGTCGGCGGCCGAGTTGGCCGGCACCGACCACAAGACCGTGCAGCGCTACGTCGGCCTGCGTGATGCGGGCCACGACCCGCTCGAGCGCGCACGACGCGCCCGTCTCATCGACGCGTACATGGAGAAGGTCGAGGAACTCGTGGAAACCTCGAAGGGCAAGGTGCGTGCCGACGTCGTGCACGACCGCCTACGCGCCATGGGTTACGAGGGCACCGAGCGAACGACGCGGCGTGCCGTGCACAAAGCGAAGGCCGCGTACCGGAATGGCAACCGGCGGACCTACCGGCCGTGGATACCGGAGCCGGGCAAGTGGATGCAGTTCGATTGGGCCTGGGGGCCGGTGGTCGGGATGCGTCAGACCTATCTGTTCTGCGCCTGGCTGGCGTGGTCGCGATATCGAGTCGTCATTCCCACCTGGGACAAGACGTTGGGCACCGTACTCGTCTGCCTCGACCGCACGCTGCGCAAGATTGGCGCCGTGCCGACCTATGCGCTCACCGACAACGAGCGCACTGTGAGCATGGACCGAATCGCCGGCATCTCCGTGCGTCATCCTCAGGTGGTCGCTTTTGGCGGCCACTATGGTTTGCGCGTCGTCACCTGCGTACCGGCCGACCCGGAATCGAAGGGCGGTTCGGAGTCGACGGTCAGGGTGGCCAAGGCGGATTTGGTTCCGACCGAGTGCAATCTGCTGCCGGCCTACGCGAGCTTTTCCTCCTTGCTCGAGGCCTGCGACAAGCTCGGCGACGATGTGAACAGTCGCGAACACCGGGAGTCGCGGCGAATACCGGCCGAGGCACTGAAAGAAGAGTTGGCGCTGATGCACCAGCTGCCCACCGAGCCGTACACCGCGGCGCTTGGTGAGACCCGCAGCGTTCGCGACAACCAGACCATCCGCTTTGGCTCGGTCCCCTACTCCTTGCCCAAGCAGTGGGTGGACCAGGAGGTCTGGTGTCGGGTAGAAGGCGAGGAGCTGGTCATCGTCGGTCGTGACCAGAGCGGGCTGCGTGAAGTCCTGCGCCACGAACTCTCGGTTCCGGGCCGCCCCCGCATTCTCGATGAGCACTATCCCGGCCATCCGAACGGGCGAGCCACACTGCAGCCGAAGCCAAGACCGCAGAGCGAAACTGAGCGCAACTTCCTGGCTCTCGGCGAAGGTGCTGAAGCATGGCTCACCACCGCGGCCGCGTCGGGGGTGACCCGCATCCGCGCCAAGATGAGCCGCGCGACTGAGCTCGCGATGCTTCTCGGCACCGGTCGCGTCAACGAGGCCTTGAGTCGGGCAGCTCATGCCGGGCGCTTCGGAGAAAACGACCTGGCCTCCATCCTCGGACATGTCGATAGCACTGACCGAGACGTGGTGGTTGCGGATGACCGCTTCTCGGCGCAGCGCGGTACCAAGGCGTGGGAGGTGCTGGGACGATGAGAGGTCCTCGTTACCTGAGTGATATGGATCATGGCGACTCCGTTCCCGGCGTCCTGGGGCATTGTGGCGCGTCGTTTTTCGAGGCCGCTGTGGTTTTCGTGGGTGACCAGCGATGAAGGCGCCTCAAGCGCCACAGCTGCCCGACGAGGTGACCGCCCTGATGCGTCGCATGCGCCTGCCTTATCTGCGCAAGGCCGCACCCGAGGTCTGCGCCACGGCACGGTCCCAGCGTTGGGACCCAGTCGAGGTCCTTCGAATACTTCTCGCCGAAGAGGTGTTCGGTCGCGAGCTTGCTTCCAAACGCATCCGCACCGAAGCCGCCGGCTTTCCCTCCGGCAAGACCCTCGACAGCTGGCGACCCGCAGATTCCGACATTCCCAAGCCGACCCAGCAAGCTCTCATCACTCTCGAGTGGATCGGTCGGGCTGAGAACCTGGTGCTCTGGGGTCCGAGCGGTGCCGGCAAATCACATTTGTGCGAAGCACTCGCGCACGCGGTCATCGAGTCTGGTAGGCGTGTGGCCTGGTTCTCGCTGGAGTCGCTCACCGCGACCGTGTCGCGCGCGAAGGTCGACGCCTCAGTGCAAAAGGTCGTCGCACGCATCTGCCGCGCCGACCTCATTGTCATCGACCTATGCCGACATCGCAACTATGCCGATGTGGGGCGCCGCCCGAATGGGGACGGCTAGCTTCAAGTCGGCATAGCTACAGGCTCTCGAGGAACGCGAGGACGGCGTCAGGGGCCCGGTAGCGACCAGACTTCACACC
>DATLRQ010000126.1:0-5483 GCA_035534555.1 Candidatus Micrarchaeaceae archaeon | reverse complement strand
ACGCGCGCTTGAGCTCAAGGATGAGTTCGCCGGCGAGCACTCGCAGCGCGTGGCCGACTACGCGAAGCGCCTGGCGGTCGCCGCCGGTCTCGATCAGGAGACCGTCGCGGCGACGTACTTTGCGGGGAGGGTCCACGACATAGGGAAGATCGGAGTGCCGGATGGCATCCTCAACAAGAAAGAGGCGCTGGAAGAGGAGCAGTTAGCGGTCATGCGCCGGGTCCCCGTCATCGGTGCGGAGATCTGCAGCCCGATCAAGTCATCCGCCGGCCTGCCGGAGATCATCCGGCACCAGAAAGAGCGGGTCGATGGAACGGGTTTCCCCGATGGCTTGCGCGGCGACCAAATCTCCACCTCCGCCAAGATCCTCGCCATCTGCGATGCGTTCGACTCAATGGTCAGCGGGGAGCGCGCCGAAAGACCGCAGATGGCCTTCGAGCGCGCGCGAGCGGTCTTGATGCGGCAGTCGGGCCACGCTTTTGACACCGACCTGGTGAAGCTCTTCTTCGACACCGTCGTCAGCCCGAGCGAGCCGATCGGGACCTCCGCCGATCGTGAGGAGGTGTGAGGTGGCGAAGGAGATCACGGTGCTGATCGTCGAAGACCACCGGCTCATGGTCGAGGGGCTCGCGGATCTCATCGCCGAGGTTCCGGAGCTGAAAGTCGTGGGCACGGCGGGGTCGGTCCTGGCGGCGGTCGATGCAGCGCGCGAGCTCCAACCCCAGGTCGTGTTGATGGACTTCCGGCTCCCCGACGGCGACGGGGTGCAGGCGACCAGGCTGATCCGCAGGCAGAGTCCCAAGATTGCGGTCGTCTTTCTCAGCGCCGTTGGCGATGACGCGGTGAGGAAGAGTGCAGCGGACGCGGGCGCCTCCGCCTACCTTCTCAAGTCCGCGTCGGCGCAGGAAGTGAAGGAAGCGATCATTCGCGCCGCTGGGGAGCCGCCGACGTGAGATGGCTTCGGCTTCACGCGCCGCTGTGGATCAAGCTCACCGTACCGATCGTGGTCACCATATCGGTCGTCAACGTCTTCATGGGCTTCTGGCTCGCGAGCCAGGCCGCCGCCGGAGTCGAGATGAGCGGCAACCAGACAGCGGCAACGATGGCTGCCGGGATCGAGGCCATATTCACGAACGACCCGACCGACTTGCTGCAGCTCGACTCTTACATGGAGGGGCTGCTGAAGTCCCAGCCTGGAGTCGTCAGCGCGCGCGTGTATGGACTCAGAAATGGGCTACCGGTTGTGGCCAGCGGCAATCCAAAAGAGATCGGGGTGTCAGGAATTCTCGACGCGCACGATCAACAGCTGGTTGAAAGCGGGCGCTCAGGTCAGGATCGTATCGAAACGTCCAGCGGCACGGTCATCGAGACCTTCCGCCCGCTTCGACAGGACGGCGCGCTGGTCGGCGCCGTGGCGATCGAGTTGAACAACATCCAGGAGACCACCGCCATCTTCTGGACCTCCGTGGGGGTCGCGGTGGCCACCTTGATCGCCATCGTGGCTCAACTCCTGGCAGCTGGCCTGGTGGTCTATCTGGCGATCCTGCGAACGACCCGCCGCATCGGCGATGCGGTCGAGGCGGTTGGACGTGGTGATACCTCGGTTCGCCTCGCCGAAGGCAAAGAGCCTCATGGTCGAGACGAGATAGTCAACCTCGCGCGGAGTGTCGATCAAATGATCACCAGCGTTGACGAGAGAGAGCGCGGAGACGCACTGATCCGCATGCTCGGCCAGCGCGCACTCGAGCGAACGGACCCGATCCGGCTCGTGGCAGACGGGCTTGCGGCGACGCGCGAGGCGCTCGGCCTGGAGGTCTGCCTGTTCGCAGACGTCGACGAGAACGGATCGATCGTCAATTCGATCAACAGCTCTGGCGTCATGGTCTCGCATTTCGGCCTGCCGATCTGGGTGGGAGCCTTGACTCGGGTCGCGGTCTCAGCGCGTAGGCCGGTCCTGACGGATGTCCTGGGCCAGGACAGCCGGTTCGCCGACCCGGCGGACGAGTCCGAACCGCAGGCGGCGATCATCCCACTGGCTCGCGGCGCAACAGGCGGCGAGGCGATCGTCGCCATAGCGCCACCTGGCAGGACGATTGCATCTGGGGGCCTGGCCGTGCTGGAGGCGGTGGCCGCCACGATCGCCGACGCGCTTCACCTGCAGGAGGCCGAGGAGGCGATGGCGGAGACTGCGTCGAAGACGAAAGCCATGTCGTCGGTGAGCCACGAGATGCGCAACCCGCTGAACTCAATCCTGGGTTTCACGGCGCTGGTGCTGGGGAGCGACGGTGAAACCCTGACCGAAAAGCAGCGCCGCCAGCTCGGATTCGTGCAGACCAGCGCCACCAACATGCTGGCCCTGGTGAACGGCTATCTCGACCTCGCCAAGAGTCGCTCCGGGTCACTCGCGGTCCAGTTCGAGTCCGCCAACCTGGCCCCTATCGTCGACGAGGTGGTGGGCTCCTTGCAGCCTATGGCGGGTGCCAAGCAGGTGACCATTCGAAGCTCGGTCAGCGCAGAAGCGACGGCCCGCATCGACGTGACCAGGGTGCGTCAGATCCTGACCAATCTCGTGAGCAACGCTGTGAAATTCACGCCCGAGGGCGGCAGCGTTTACGTTCGGGCGCGGGCAGATGACCATGGCTGCCGGCTGGCCGTCAGCGACACCGGTGTCGGAATCCCGCGGGATCAAAAGAGCCTGGTCTTCACTGAGTTCGCCAAGATCGACGCCGGTTCGCTGGCGGCCGGCAAGGGCACGGGGTTGGGGCTTGCGCTGACCAGGGCATTCGTCGAAGCGATGGGTGGCACCATCCGTTTCTACAGCCGGCGGGGTCGCGGAACCACGTTCGTGGTCGCGCTGCCACGAGTCGAGCTGAGCGCTCCAAAAGCGGTTGCGGCTTAGCCTGGGACGGAGCCCGGGGGCCCAATAGTCCCGTTTGAGAAGGGACCAACGACCCTAATTGGGATCTGACGACAGGTTTGACAATTTGACCCCAACACTTGATGGAGGAGATTGACTGAATGGATTCACCGGCCACGTACTTTCATTGGGGATTCATCCTCATTTCGGTTCCGAACCTCCTGGTCATCATCGGAATGATCATCCTGTTCGCGCTCGCAGTCGTGGCGCCCTTCCCGCACGGAGGTGAGACCGACGATGGACGTCACTAATCCCGTGCCCGGTCTGGCCCCGGCGACCGTGAAGCCCGCGAGCTGGACCACGCGTGTCCGGCAGGTCATCGAAGGGAACCTTCCCATGGACCACCTGCTGCCCGACCGGCAGCCGTACTACGTCGGGTCCTGGGTTTACGTGTTCGGAGTTGTCACCATTGCCGCCTTTGCATGGGTAATCGTGAGCGGCATCGTGCTCGCGTTCATGGGCCCACAGTGGTGGCACGACTCCAACCTCGGGCACTTCGTCAACAGCGTGCACTTCTGGGCTGTGCAGCTCTTCTTCCTCTTCATGGTCCTCCATCTGTGGGGCCAGTACTTCATGGCCGGCTGGCGTCACGGGCGCGCCGCGACGTGGATGATCGGCGCCGTCGTTTTCGGGACCTGCATCCTCACGGCGTTCACCGGCTATTTGTCCCAGGAAAATTTCGCCTCGCAGTTCATCGCCGTCAACGCCAAGGACGCGATGAACGGGGCCGGTATCGGAGCCTTCTTCAACGTCCTCAACTTCGGCCAGATGTACGGTCTCCACGTGATGCTGCTGCCGATCGGGGTCACGGTCCTCGTGGTAATGCACATCGTCATGGTCCGGGCCCGTGGCGTCGTCAAACCGATTGACGCCGAAGGGGGTGCGCGGTCATGAAGCTCAAGCCGATGGGCCCCACCCAGGAGGAGTACTACCGCGGCGTCCGAATGGTCCCGTACGACCTGGTCAAAGAGCTGGCTCTGGCCATGGCCGGGGTCGGCGTGCTGGCGCTGCTCGCGGCGGCCGTCTTCTCGTCGCCGGACGTCGCTCCGGTCACCATCGCGGCATGGGCGCAGAGCGACCCGGTCGACTTCGTGACCACCGCCACCGGTGAGCTTGCCGGCACGACCACGAGCGCCGGCTACGGCAACCCCTACAACACCAACGGGCCCGGCCAGTCCTGGGGCCCGATCGCTCCCCAGCAGTGGTTTGGAACGCGCATCCCGATCGACTCCGCGAGCGCTTATGTCATTGACCCGCTGCAGCGCGCCAGCTTCAGCAACGCCGACCTCGGAACCGCGTTGAACGCGTGGAAGAGTGCAAGCGCCACTCAGCAGGCCGGCTGGGTTGACGCCTACACCAAAGCTCTTGCCGACGCGACCGTGAGCGGCGGCAGTGTGTCCGTCGCGACGGGCGACTATGGGCCCCTGCCGGTGATGATGTCCAACCTGCTTGGCGACGCCCAGGCCGGCGGCCTCGACGGGCTGCTCATGATCAACGGCCGTTTCTACCAGACCGACTACACCCAGGCCCTGCTCTTCATGGGCGACGGCAGCTTCCTATCCGGCCTCGCCGATCAATGGAACTTGTCGGGTGACCAGTGGGGCATGATGAACGAGACCGGGCTCTATCCCGGACAGACCTGGCTGTGGCTGTACACCATGTGGTACCAGGTGTTCCCGTTCAACAGCGACTCCGGGATCATCGGGCTGAACGCCGGAAACGCAGACCTCGGGATCATCCTCCTGATGACGCTGCTGACCGCCGCACTGGCCCTCGTCCCCCTGATCCCAATCCTGCGCGACATCCCTCGTTGGTTGCCTGTCCACCGCTTGATCTGGAAGCAGTACTACGCCCCGAAGACCGCCGGGGCTCGCAACTGATCGACAGACGCTAAACCGCCGCCCGGTCCTCTAACGAGCCCCGGGCGGCCCCCCGTGCGGGGGCGCCCAGAAGACCAGCACGCGCAGCTCCTCTTCGATGTCGTGAAACCGGTGCTCGACGCCGGCGCCCACGAATACCAGGCTGCCTGCTGCAACGGCCCTTTCCTCATTCGCGACGCGGATCGTGGCCCGTCCGCCGATCACGTAATAGACCTCGTCCTCGTGGTGCGGCGTCTGCCGGTCCGTGACGCCTCGGGGCCAGATCGCCAGGCCGGCGCTGAGCTTGTCCGAAGCCATGAAATCGACGTAACCGTGCCCGTCGGCGTCGCGTGGCTGAGGGTCGAGATCGGGGACCTCGTGGGCGTTCATCAAGCTCTCCTCCGGATGGTGGGCGGTGAGCCGCGGAGATTGCGGCATGCGCTGTGCGGCCGGCGCCTGACATAGTTGAACCTTCGGCATCCTGCTCTCATTCACTCGGCTGTTGGAGGTGGACAAATGGCGGCGATCAGCAAGGCGGACGCGGTGTGGGAAGGCGACCTGATGAGCGGGTCGGGACGGGTCAAGGTGGCGAGTGGGGCTTTAAGCGAGTTCCCGGTGTCCTGGGCGAGCAGGGCGGAGAGCCAGCACGGCAAGACCAGCCCTGAAGAGCTGATCGCGGCGGCTCACGCGGCGTGCTACAGCATGGC
>DATLRQ010000125.1:0-5835 GCA_035534555.1 Candidatus Micrarchaeaceae archaeon | reverse complement strand
CCCGCCGTTGAGGAGCTCGAGGTTCGCGTGGGCGACTGCCGTGTCCAGGACGTACTCATATATGTGATCGCGTGGGCTGGCGTGCACGAGAAGAACGTCACGCTCGACCCTGCTGTCGGGGAGGTGACGCAGCCAGTCCAGTCGCTCGTCGCCCAGGACGTCAATCGTCCATCGCACTACGGATGCCGCATCCTCGTTGAACCACTCCAGGATCTCGGGGTCGGTGCAGGCACGGTCGTGGTTGCCGACCAGCGTCGGCCAGCCTCGCTCGACCACCTCGTCGACACAGCGCTTCGGCTCTCCTCCGTAACCGACGACGTCACCCAGGCACAAGGTCTCGTCGACAGGTGGACAGTCGCGTAAGACCGCCTCCAGCGCCTGCCAGTTGGCGTGGATGTCCGACAGGATTGCAACCTTCAAACGGGTCTCTCGTACAGACGCGGATAGATGTGGTCGAACAGGATGCGCAACGTGGCCGCGATCGGCACGGCGACGAACATGCCCAGGATGCCGGCCCAACTGAAGCCCGCGATGAATGCGACGATGACCAGGATTGGCGGTAGGCGAACCGCATCTCCCATGACCTTCGGATACACGAAGTTGAGGATGATGTTGGAGATTGCGAAGTACAGGAGCGCGATCGCCAACGCCTTAAAGGGGCCGACCGCGAGACCGAACAGGATGGCCGGCACCGCGCCGATGAAAGGTCCGAGGTAAGGGATCAGCGCCGTGATCCCCGCGATGAGACCGAGCGCCACCGGATCGGCCAGGCCGAGCGCGGCGCAGGCGACGCCGGACAGGATTCCAATCAGTGCCGCAATGATGAGCTGTCCGCGGAAGTAGGCATAGAGCATCTTCCTGACCTTCCGCCAGATCTGGTCGAAATCGGTTCGATAGTCATTGGGCACGATTCGGCGCAAATCGCGCCGCGCATCCTGCGCGTCGAGGGACAGCAGGAACGCAACGATGAACATGAGGACGACCTGCAGGATCGTGGTCAATGCGGTCAGCCCGATCGTGAGTGCATTGCCGAATTGGCCCAGCAGGTAGTCCTTGAGGTGCGAGTTGATCACCTCGGTGGTGCTCTTGAGGTCGATCGACAGGCCGAAGATGCTGATGGGCGATCCCTGGAGGCTGCTGATCCGGTCCTGTGCGGCAGCCGCAAGGTTGGGCGCCTGGACCTGGAGCTGAGCGACCTCGTTGACCCCCAGCGGGACGATCAGGAGGACCAGGCCCGCCAGCACGACGATGATGACCACGAAGATGACCGAGATGGCCGCGAGCCGGGGGAGGCCCGCTGCCACGAGGTAGGTGACCCCGGGCTGGATGAGGAAGGCGATCGCTCCCCCGAGCACGAAGGCGCCGATAAAATCCCGGAGGAGGTAGAGCACGACGATCGCCGTCAACAGCGCCCCCACGCCGAAGGCGATCTGCAGGTAGCGGCGGCGCCGTTTCGGGTCTAGCGACCACCCGGAAACGGCCACGCCAGTGATCGGGGCCTTGATCTCAGGCTCGATCTCGCGGCGCGGGCCCGAGTGAGGGTCAGGACGTACGTTTCGCAATCACCGCAGTATGACGAGCAGGATGGCCGCCAGAGCCGCTTTAAGTCTTTGCCTGACGGAGTGTGGCTTCCTCGTAGGCAGCGCCGTGAAGTGGGTTGGTTGTGCTTCGGCCGGCGGCAATCGCGTACATGGCCAGGAGCACCAGCCCCACCCCAAGGACGCCATACGCGGCCTCGGGCCCGAACTGCTTGGTGATGAGGCCCCCGACGGCAATACCAATGATGCTCGCGGTCTGAACCAGCCCGAACCGAGTGCTCATGATGCTGCCACGGTTGGATGGGTCGGCGGCCTCGAGGATTGCAGTCTGATTGGCGACCGTATAGATCGGATTGCCAAAGGACGCCACAAACAGCGCTATTCCAATTATCACTATCGGGGAGCCGGTCGCCATCGTACTCATAGCTATGACAACCGCGAATGCGCCAGTCACCAGCAAGCCGGCGCCGACGGTTCTCATGGTGCCAATTGCCGCAAACCTGCTTAGCAGAAGAGATCCGGAGAAGATCCCCACGGTCGATATCAACTCGAACATGGAATAGTTCTGGCCGCCTTGCGGTGAAGTCTGATAAGCAAGGGCGATCAATGCTGGAAAGCTGATGGTGATCAAAAACGCCGCCAGAGCTCCAACAACAAAATGGGGGCGGGCTTCTACGATGGCCCATGACCGACGGAGGGCGCCGGAGACTGACGATGACGTGGAGCCGCCACCCAGATTCGGGATCCCAAGAACGATCGCAGCCCCTAGTGCGAACGTCGCGCCGTCGACGATAAACAGCAGGTCTGTACGTTTGGGAAACAAAGCAAGAATTCCGCCTGCGATCGCAAACCCAAGCGCTCCGGCAAACATAGTTGTAGCTGCCACCATCGCATTCGCCTTGCCCGCTTGTCCGCCTGGGACGAGGTTTGGAATCGCAGCTTGTCGGGCTGGCTGGACAACAGCGTTCACGCAGGCTAGGAAGAGGACTATTGGCACAATTAGCCACCAGCCCTTGCCGATCACAAATGGGGTGGCCAACAGAACCGTTGCACGAAGCAACTCAAGGCCGACAACTAGCCCGCGCCTAGGAAGCCTGTCGGCGATGCCTCCGAGCATGCTAGTCATTAGGACCGTTCCCATCGCCTGCACGATGAACGCCATAGCAACGAAGCGCGCATCACCGGTTCTCGCGAAAATCGTCACAAGAGTCGCGACCTGGGTTAGTGGGTCGCCAAGGGACGAAATGCCAATCGCCGCGATCAAGCTGCTGAATCCCGGATTTGTCCGAAGGACGCGGAGGGATGTGATCCGTCGCGGTATCTCCGGACGGTTAGGCACCTCCAGCGGCTTGAGACCGTGAAGTTCGCGGAGCGCGTCCACGACATTGGGGTCATACCAGGCATTGGCTCGGCGACTGATATCCTCGACGCCTTCAACCGCAGTCATGGGCGACTTTCGATACAGGCGGGCACCCGTAATCGTGTCAAACGAGTCGGCTACCGAAAGGATTCGAGCTCCGAACGGGATTACGTCACCTTTGAGACCGGCTGGATAGCCAGACCCATCCCAGCGCTCGTGGTGATGCCGGACTAGGGGGGCGACGGCGGCCAGCGCGGAGTGCTGTGCGATCATATCTGCCCCGATTTCGGGGTGGCGCCGCATGATTTCCCATTCGTCTTCACTAAGTGGACCTGGCTTGTTGAGAATGTCGTCCCGCACGCCAATCTTCCCGAGGTCATGCAGAGAGCCTGCCGTCCTAATGAGTTCAACGTCCTGATCGCCTAGTTCCAAATGTTCGCCGAGGCGACCCGCCAGGTCGGCTACACGTATTGAATGGGACTCCGTGTAGCGGTCCCGTGCGTCTAGGGCTTGAGCTGCTAGCTCGAGCGTCTGGTCTTTAAGGAGGGTCTGGCGTTGAACAGCGGCCACATTGCCGCGCACCGCCAAAACGAACCAGAACAAGCCTGGAGCCATGACGTATCCAACGTGGGTTTGCAGGAGCAGGTAGATGATTCCGCCGGAGAAGCTGAGAGCTGCTATGCCGATGAAAGCCATTACGCTGAGGTTGTCAAAGAGAATTGGCAAAACTGGCGCTCGCGTTATGAACGCCATTCCGAGAGCCGTCAGCATGATGTTTAGACTTACGGCCGCCAAAACGATGAGGAGGGTCTTTAAAGGTAAGCCGACGACGCCATCTGGGATGGAGGCGACTGCCATTGATGGGACTACGTATGCGATCGTAAACATCGCGCGGTTGAATAAGAACATCCACCAATGGATCGTGCGGCCGGGGACTCTACCGTCGAAAACCGCGAGCCAAGCAACCGTCGCGACGCCAGCTCCTGGTGTCGTGAGGCTGATAGCTACCAGGAGCGGATCAAAGGCTTGCTGGTATCCGGTAGTCCATGGAATGGGCCTAAGAGCAGCGATCTGGGTACCGATTGCCAAATACAGGAGGACCCATGCGCTACCAGGCCGAACCGGTTCGACCAGCCAGCCCAAAGCCAACATACCGACGCCGAGTGCGATGACACTCGACAAATAGACCTGTGCCGACCGCGGAAGTGAACGAAAAGGGCCCAAGACGCTCGAATTCTAGACCGGGCTATTCGCCCTAGGCCCCGCTTATTTCAAGATATAGAGCCCGACGATCTCCAACCTGACTTCTAGAATGTCCAGAGCCCCGTCGACCGCTGCTTGCTCCCGCCGCGAAGTAGCCTTCTGACAATGCGCACCATTTCCGTAACTCCCTTTTACCCTAGATTTCCGACCGTTGAGTCTGCGTTTTCCAGGTCACTTCTGTAGCCCAAACTCTCGGGCCATAGCGGCCTAAATGGAATCCTCAAATACCATAGGTAGACCCATGGATAACCATGAGTACGGGGCATGGGAAACCATGGCTCAAGGGCCTATAGATCGGCTAGGGTGATCAGTCCCATTTTCAAGGCTGTGCTGACCGCTTCTCCTCGATTGGTGGCGTTGAGCTTGCGGAAGATGTTGTGCAGATGGCTCTCGACCGACGGTGGGGCCAGTCCAGCATCCTTCGCCAGGCGCTTCGTAGTGTGGCCTTTCGCGGCACCCCGAAGGATCTCCATCTCTCGAGATGTCAGGGCTACACCGCTACTGGTGGACAAGGGGGTCGATTCGGCGACACGACGAAGTACCTCTGGGATCATCTTGCGCGGTACGGGGTTCTCGCTACGCATGGCTGCTAGAAGCGCCCGACACAATTCGCCTGGTCCTGCATCCTTCAGCACATAGCCCGAGCACCCGGCCTGCATCATTCTCAGAAGATCATCACTAGATTCTGATACCGTCCACGCGATGACCTTGACCCCGGGGTGACGGCTTAGGAGCTGTCTCGCCGTGGTAGGTCCATCCATCGAAGGCATGTGAACATCCATGAGAACCACATCCGCCTTGAGAGTCTCCATCGCTTGGAGTGCTTCGGTGCCGGAGGACGCCTCTCCGACCAGGCGAAGCCCGCTCGCGGAGGCAAGGATCGTTCGCGCGGCTGCGCGAGGTAGCACGCTGTCATCGACAACCAGAACTCGGTATTTCAATTGAGTCGCCGTTCTCCTGTACCTGCCGCGCAGCTTAGCAACACGCGGCTAAGCGGGAGCGCTTTGTCCTATCTGTACCTCGGCGCCGTCGGCGTCTCAGCTGTAATCGTGGATCTTCTAGCCCGCCCTTATAGCGCTTCCCATCCTGATCCCGCAATCGAACTGTTTTACCTATTAGTGGCTGTGGCTATCCTGGGCTCGGTCGACGTCAGAATCGAACGTGGCCGCCTGACACTCTCCGGGCTTGTGATCGGGGCAGGGGCTCT
Organism: Candidatus Micrarchaeaceae archaeon; assembly: GCA_035534555.1. GTDB lineage: Bacteria > Chloroflexota > Dormibacteria > Dormibacterales > Dormibacteraceae > Palsa-872. The sequence continues at coordinate 467 of DATLRQ010000125.1, read as the reverse complement.
TCTACTAAACCCGATCGATTCCACCATCGTCGGGTTGTCCCTCACTGTCGTTACCCCGGGTCGGGGTCGCTGGCCAGTTGCAGCGAATGCGGTTACCGCCGCTGCCTACGCTGCGTTCGGATCAGCGATCGCGGCTTTGCTGCGCCACGATGGCACCCTTTCACTGGGAGCCCGACTGTTGGTGCTCCTTACGATGCATCTATGCAGTTGGGCTATGGTGGCTATAGGCTTGTCCGTGCGCTCTGGCGAGTCGATCCCGAGCATCTTCCGTCACAATTTCACTCCCTCTTTCTTGCTCGCCTTTGGCTACTTTGCGCTGGCATCTTTGCTCATCAGCTACGTGCTCGACGGCACGGCGCTCGGATACCTCCTGGCCACCATCGTCTGCGTGCTTGCCCTGGCGCTGACCGACACGATCGCAGGCCGGCGAGTGCGCCAGGTGCTCGAATCCGAACTCTCAGATGCCG
>DATLRQ010000124.1:0-2427 GCA_035534555.1 Candidatus Micrarchaeaceae archaeon | reverse complement strand
AAATCGTTGACGAAGGTGAACACCTCATCGTCCGGCATCGCCCAGTCGAAGTTGCCGTCCGTATCCGCGACGTAGCCATCGAGCGACGTGATCGCCATGTAGATAAGCTTGGCCATGGTGCATGTCCCTTTCCACTCACTGATTGCGTCTCGAAACCGGCCCCAAAGCATAGGGTGACGGCTCCGCTGATGCAATCAGTCGTGCTCCCTCACCTAAAATGTTACCGAAGCGGCTACGGTTCCCTCAAATCCGAATGTTACCGGGGGAGGGAACGATGGCGGCCGATGACGAGATGACGATTGCCGAACGACGGAAATACCTGAAGAAGCAACGGACACGGTATCGGCGAGCCAACCGAGCCGAGAAAGGGCGGCTGTTGAGCGAAATGGAGACGGTGACGGGGTTGCATCGCAAGAGCTTGGTGCGGCTGCTGAATCAGGAGAACCTGAGCCGCCAACCGGCGCGAACGCGACGAGGGCGGACCTACGGAGCGGAGGTTGAGCAGGTCATCGTCGTGGTTTGGGAAAGTTTGGACTACGTCTGTGCCGACCGCGTGCAACCGCAATTGCTCGCCACCGCCCAGCACCTGGCGGGGTTCGGGGAAGTCCACCTCACCCCCCAGATCGAAGCGCAGCTCGAGCGGATCAGTGTCGCCACCGTCCAGCGGCTCCTGCACCGCCACCGGCGACCACCCCGGCGCTTGCCCCAGAAAGGACCGGAAGCGGCGAATCGCTTGCGGCAAGCCGTGCCGATGCAGCGGATCCCCTGGGATACCGCCGAACCGGGCCATTTTGAGGTTGATCTGGTCCATCACGCGGGTGGGTCCGCCGCAGGTGAGTATGGTCACACGCTCCAACTCATCGATGTGGCGACCGGCTGGAGTGAACGCGTGGCGCTCTTGGGACGGAGCCAAGCGGCCATGGCGACGGCCTTCCGCCAGGTGCTCGACCGCCTTCCCTTCCCGGTCCTCGAACTCCATCCCGACAATGGCAGTGAGTTCTTCAACGCCCACCTGCAGCGCCTCTTCGACGACCGACTCCCCACGCTCGTCCGCTCTCGCAGCCGACCGTATCGCAAGAATGACAATCGCTTCGTCGAGCAGAAGAACGCGACGTTGGTCCGCGCCTATCTTGGACACCATCGGTTGGACACCGCCGAGCAGATCGCCGCCCTCAACGCCCTCTATGACCAGCTGTGGGTGTATTACAACCTCTTTCAACCCGTGCTGCGGCTCAAAGAGAAACGGATCATCGATGGGAAGACGCGCCGCGTCTGGGATCCCGCCCAGACCCCGTATCAGCGCCTGCTGGCAACCGGCATGCTCACCATCGAACAGCAGGGCCGCTTGGGCCAGTGGTATGCCAGCACCAATCCGCGTCGCCTCCGCCGGGAGATCGACGCGGCGCTCATCGACCTGTGGCATGACTGCCAGCCGGATCGCTTGGCAGCAGATTGAAGAAAACGAACCAGAAGGGAGGAACGGCCCCATCACTCGGTCACATTCTGATCTGACGGAACCGTCGTGTCATCTCCCCCGCTCGGTAACATTTCTATTTGATTTGACACGTAATTCGGGCGCATGACAACCCGAAAATCATCCGCAGATCTCCGCCCTCACCAGGCGTTGTTCACTCCGTCAGATTGCCGTCCAGCCGCCGTCGACCGTCAGCGTATGGCCGGTAATCATCGAGGCTGCCGGGCTGGCGAGAAAGACGACCGCGGCAGCGACATCTTCAGGCTCGCCGATGCGACCCAATGGGATGCGCTTGACAAGATCAGGGCCGAGTTCCGGGTCATCAAAGGTCGATGCGGTCAACGGTGTGCGCACAAAAGTCGGAGCGATTGCGTTGACTCGCACGCCGAGGGGCGCCCATTCGAGCGTTAACACACGCGTGAGATTCACGACTCCAGCCTTGGCCGAGCAATAGGCTGCTCGCTTGTAGTAGCCCACCAGTCCATTCTGCGAAGCGATATTAATGATCGTTCCGCGCCCACGCTCGACCATATGCCGACCGAACGCCTGGGCACAGAAGAAGGTGCCTTTCAGATCAATATCCAGCACCGCGTCCCACGACGCCTCGTCAACATCGAGCGCGTCCTGTGGCAGATTCACACCTGCGTTATTCACCAGAATATCGGCATGACCTTTCCAACTGATCGCGTCGCGGGCGAAAGGACGAATACCGTGTGGACTATTAAGTTCGCGCACATCGAGCGGCAGCACGAGCGCCTCACGACCGTGCGCCACGACCGACCGAGCGGTCTCCTGGGCCAGATGCATCCGATCCGGCAATTCCGACATGACCACATCGGCCCCGGCCTCGGCCAACCCGGCCGCGATCGCCTTCCCCAGCCCAGTCCCGGCTCCGGTCACGACTGCGACCCGCTCGTCCAAACGAAACGATGGAAGTGCCATGCTCCTTCTCC
>DATLRQ010000123.1:0-3760 GCA_035534555.1 Candidatus Micrarchaeaceae archaeon | reverse complement strand
GCCCGCTCGCCGTCTCAAGTTCCGAAAGTCTCCGCCGTCGATCCTGCAGCGCGTCCTCGCGACGGCCGAGCGCGCCCGGGTGCGCCGGATCGTCCACGTCTCGAGCGCCGACGTCTACGGTCCCGACCACTACACCCGGATTACGGAGAAGTCGAGGCTTCGCCCGGTACACGCGTTCGAACGCCTCACGCTGTTCGAAGAGCAATGGCTGCTCGGGGCAGCCAAGAACGTCGAGGTCGTGGTGATGCGCCCAACGAGGATCTTTGGCACCGGGGAAGACTGGATCCTCCCCAGGGTCATGGCGTCGCTCGCCGCGGGGAGGGTCTGGTTGCCGCACGGCGGTAGGGCGACGCAGACCTTCGTGGCGGCGGCGGACGTGGGACGCGCTTGCCTGGCGGCCGGTGACCGGGGCCGGCCGGGTCACGCCTACCTGGTGGCAGGCTTCGACTCGAGCTGGCGAGAGCTCATCGAATCAGCTGCGCGCGCGGCCGGTTTCGGGGCGGTCATCCAGTCGATCCCCTATGACCTTGCCTACATCCGGGCGCTGGCGGTCGAGACGATGACCGCGCAGGGCGCAGCCGTCTGGCCGGGCCTCTTTGCCGTCGACGTCATCGGGAAGCCCCACTACTACGACGATTCGCACTCCCGCCGAGAGCTCACGTGGTCGCCGTCGGTGGGCAGCTTCGAGCAGGAGATGCCGTCGATGACTCAGTGGCTCACAGGGCTGCCGGGAGTGGCGGCGGTGCTTGGCGCTGACGCCTCGGAGGCGCTTACTTCACCGCCAGGCAGGTGATCGTCTTGAAGACCCCGTCGACCTTCTGGATCTTGTCGACGATCAGCGATCCGATCGAATTGACGTCAGGCGCCTCGCAGACGGCGATGACGTCGTACTCGCCCGTGATGGCGTCGGCCGCCGAAATGCCGTGGACGCCCTCCATCTTCTTGGCCACTTCCAGCGCCCTTCCCGGTGACGCGTTGATAAGGACATAAGCCTTCATCGCATTACCCCCAATCCTTCGTGAACGGAATCGCTCCAGCGTACTCCGAGATCGAAAAAGCGTCAGCGAGATTTGAGGGCGCGCAGAAACACCTCGTCGGTGACGTTGGCGCCCGACAGGATCACGACGACCTTCTCGTTCGGCGCCGGGCGGTGGTGGTAGAGGAGCGCGGCGAGCGCAGCGGCTCCGGCCGGCTCCGCCAGCAGGTGCTCCCATTCGAACAGCAGCCGGATCGCGCGAAGCATCTCCTGTTCCTGCACCAGCACGACTTCGTCCACATAGCGCCTGGCGATGTCGAGGGTCAGCTTGCCGGGGGCCGAGGCCGCGAGGCCGTCGGCGATGGTGTCGACCCGTTCGAGCGTGACGACGCTCCCCGCTTCGAGAGAGCGCCGCATCGCATCGGCCCCGGTCGGCTCGACGCCGATGACCCGTATGCCAGGCAGCTTCGCCTTGAGGTACGTTGCGATTCCGCCGATCAGACCGCCGCCGCCGACCGGCACCAGTACCGTGTCGAAATGCCGTAGGTCGTGGATGAGCTCGACGGCGATCGTTCCCTGGCCCGCGATCACATGCGGATCGTCGTACGCGTGGACGAACGTCGCACCTGTCTCTTGCTGCGCGCTGGTCGCCTCGAGGAATGCGCCGTAGTAATTGCGGCCGGCCGGCACGACCTTGGCGCCGAGCCGTCTGATCGCCTCGACCTTGAACTGGTTCGCCGTCTCCGGCACGTAGACCGTCGCGGGGGTGTGAAAGGTCGCTGCGGCATAGGCGACGCCCAACCCGTGGTTGCCCGCCGACGCGGTGATCACGCCTGCGGCCCGTTGCTCTCGGCTCATGTGCGCGAGCTTGTTGAGGGCGCCGCGGACCTTGAAGGCGCGGATCGGCTGGATCGACTCGACCTTGAGATAGACGTGACAGCGGGCTTTGTCGGTGAAGGCGCTCGAAATCTGCAGAGGCGTCGGCGGCAGGAACGCTCGTAGGTCCACCGCGGCCTGCTCGATCTCGTCGGGTGTGACGGAGTCCGCCGCCGGCACGGCGTGTCTCACGCGGGCCAAGCTAACATCCGCGGATGGGCGACGACCTCGATCGAGTTTCGCCGCGCGAGAGCGCGCATTCAAGGGCGCGAGATAGGAAGGTTCGAGGCCCCAAGGTCGTGGACGTCAATCCCGGACTGAAAAAGCTCGCGCAGCACCTCGCCGAGAAGCGCAAGAAGAAATCCTGACCGCAATCGTTCGGGTCAGGATGCGGGCGCGCCAGGCGTAGGCGGCGCTGAAGGGTTCGGGTGGGCGTACGCCGCCGGCGCCTGGTCGAACTCGAGCCGCCTGAAGGCGACCGTCCAGAAGGTCGAGTCCTGCGCGCTGATGAACGACCCCACGACGAGGGCGACCGGGAGAAAGACCACGACCCCGAGCCCGGCCACCAACCAGACAGCTCCCGACCCGCTCGCGTAGGCGGCCGCACCCGCGATGAAGAGGGGGATGCCGATCGACGCCAGCACGATGGCGAACACGATTCCCACCACGATTCCCACCACGATGGACGTGAGCCAGACCAGCAGCACGCGCCCTAACCGTTTCAACAGCAGGCGGTGGGCCCGCACCATCGACGTTCGTGCGGCGAGCTGCTCCAGGATCGCCGCTCGCGTGCCCAACCGATTCAGGAAAGACAGGTAGATCGCGTAAGGGATCGTGGCGAGCAGCAGCAGCACCCCGCCCACGATGAGGGATATTCCCGCGCCGATGTTGTGGCCCAGGAGGGCTGCGACCGCGCCGATCGCGAGCGCGCCAAGGGCGATCAGCACAGGCAAGCCCAGCAGGAGCAGGAGTAGGCGGAAGCGGATGATCGTGCCCATCGTCGACCGCCCGCAACGCCAGGCCACGGCAAGGTCGAACGGCCGTTCCGCATCATGCTCCGCCGACGCTCGCACCAGGGCGCCCTCGCAAATCGCCCCGAGGACGAACAGCACGATGAACAGCACGGCCAGCAACCCCGAAAGGATGAGGATGCCGTCCAGGTTCTGGGTTACCCAGCTCGACACCTGCTGAGCGGCGCCGTTGAAGTCGGGGGGCTTTCCGGTGCCGCTGGTCTGGATCGGCTGAGACTGGGTGTAATTCAGGCTCGCCCCGCCGCTTTCACCGGCGAACAGGGCCAGGAGCCACAGGTATCGGTGGCGCCAGCTGATCGCAAACGAGCGCTTGACGATGTCCCAGTACTGCACCGCTAGAAGTTCGCAGCCACGATCGCGCGCTTGTGGATGCCCGAGCCGAGGAGCCTGTCGCCTTCGCGGCACTCGACCTCGAAATAGAGCTTGTTGCCCTTGACCTCGGTGACGCGGGTGATGACGGTGACGGTGCTGCCCGGCGCCGTCGGGGCCACGTGCCTCACGTGGATCTCATAGCCGACGCTCGTTTGGCCTTCGGGAAGGAAGCGCTCGATCGAGCGGTGGCTCGTCACCTCCATGAGGCCGACCATGGCCGGGGTGGAGAAAGTGCCCTTGCCCCCAACGTGATGCGTGAGCAAATCGCCCTCCACCACGCGGTCGAGCCGCCCTTCGAGCCCAGGGCGAATACCTTCGAGGGTAGCCAACCTATAGATTGTGGTCGATGACGTCACCCACCGTGCGCAAGGCGATCTTCCCGGCCGCGGGCCTGGGCACGCGCTTCCTGCCCGTCACCAAGGCGCAGCCCAAAGAGATGCTGCCCCTGGTCGACAAGCCGACGATCCAATACGGCGTGGAGGAGGCGATCGCCAGTGGGATCGAG
>DATLRQ010000122.1:0-16559 GCA_035534555.1 Candidatus Micrarchaeaceae archaeon | reverse complement strand
GTGTGTTTGGGCGCCTGCGCGCCCACGTGGTGTAGTGCTCTAACCAGGAATAATGGCTCTTCCTGCAAAAGGCATCGATCCCCACGGTTGAGGCCGGATGCCGCTGCTCATGGAACGAGATTGTGGCAGTCAATCGCCTACATCGCGCTTAGAGCGCCGGGATAAACCGGCGTGGAGAAGGAGATGAAAGAGCTCTACATCGAAGGGGTAGCTACCCACGATGACCCCGAGTCATGCGTCGGCGCTCGTAAGGGCGCAGGCGAAGCGTTGACAGGGGTACGCGCAGGCCGGGCTATTGAGCCGCGAAATATGTTGTTCCGGGGTGCCGACGCTGTTAAGCGACGCGGAAGGCCACATCGACGATCGCGTTATGGCGAGCGGTCGTCGAACCCCGCGCGGTCGAAGAACCTGTGCATGCGCGGAATCTCCACGCGCGAGAACCGGGAGATCCCAGGCTCGCCCATCCGGTCGATCACCGGAGGGGCCGCTCAGGGAAGGCTGAGGCCGCACGCCTGAGATGCACGAGCCTGGGAGGTCAGACGACCCCGTAGTACCTGCGAAGCCGCCGAACAAGGCCGCGGCCGCGGAGGTGGTGGAGGAAAGGGGGTCGGCCAAGGGGAACACGGACGGCGCAGCACGCCCCGGACGCAGCGCCGGGCAGGGCGTGTCCCATGAGCTGGACCGTGTGCGCGAAGCAGCACGAAAGGACAGGACAGCACGGTTCACCGCGCTGCTGCACCACGTCGATGCCGACCGCCTCCAAGCGGCATATCGGGCGTTGAACCCGGGAGCGGCTGCGGGGGTGGATGGGGTCACGTGGGCGGCCTACGGGGAGGATCTCGACAGCAATGTCCAGAACCTGCTGACGAGGCTGCATCGCGGCAGCTACCGGGCCCAGCCGTCGCGGCGGGCGTACATTCCGAAGGCGGATGGGCGGCAACGGCCGCTCGGTATCGCATCGCTGGAGGACAAGATCGTCCAGCGTGCGGTCGTCGAGGTCTTGGATGCCATCTACGAGACGGACTTCCTGGGCTTCTCCTACGGGTGCCGGCCAGGGCGCAGTGCGCACGACGCGTTGGATGCGCTCGCCACCGGAATCCTGCGGAAGCAGGTGAACTGGGTGCTCGATGCGGATCTCCGCGACTTCTTCACCAGCCTTGATCAGGGTTGGTTGCTGAGGTTTCTCGAGCACCGGATTGGAGACAAGCGGGTTCTGCGCCTCATCCAGAAGTGGCTGAGAGCAGGGGTCATCGAGCAGGGAAGCTGGTCGGAGAGCACGGTGGGAGTGCCGCAGGGAGCATCGGTGTCACCGCTGCTTGCCAACGTCTACCTTCACTACGTCTTCGATCAGTGGGCCCAGCAATGGAGGAAGCGACACGCTCGCGGTGGCATGGTCATCGTGCGCTACGTCGACGACTTCGTGGTTGGGTTCGAGCATCAGGGCGAGGCCGAGCAGTTCCTTGTGGATCTTCGCGAACGGCTCGCTCGATTCGCGTTGGAGTTACATCCTGAGAAGACGCGCCTGATCGAGTTCGGGCGGTTCGCCGCTCAGCACCGTGCAGCGCAGGGACTCGGGAAGGCGGAGACGTTCGACTTTCTCGGCTTCACGCACATCTGCGGGAAGACGCGAGCCGGGCAGTTCAAGCTCCAGCGGATCACGATGTCGAAACGGATGCGGGCCAAGCTGCACCAGGTCAAGGACCGACTGCTGCGCAACCGGCATCTTCCCGTCCCCGAACAGGGGCGATGGTTGAGGAGCGTCGTGCGCGGTCACTTTGCGTATTACGCGGTGCCGGGCAACGGGCGCGCCCTCAGCAACTTCCAGTACCAGGTGGGCCGGCATTGGTATCGGGCGCTGCTGCGTCGCAGCCAGCGCCATCGGCTGAACTGGAACCGGATGCACCGCCTCATCGAACGATGGCTTCCGCCGGCTCGCATCCTGCATCCCTCTCCGCAAGTGCGCTTCGACGCCAGAACCTGAGGCAGGAGCCCAGTGCGTTAGCAGCGCTCGCTGGGATCTGTGCGGGGGGCCGCTCGTCGAGAGCGGTCCCTACCGCGATCTTTTTCGGAACGTTTGATCTGGAAGAAATCAGCGATGCAACTGTGTGCGAGTTAGGGGCGGTGATGCGTGTGCGCGAGGTGCTGAGGACGGTGGTGGCGGGATGGCCTGCCCTAGAGGCGGCGATGCGGTTGTGGCGCGATGAGTGACATGGCAAGCTTCGGAGTGAAGCCCAGGGCGAGGCGCAGCCGCGCGGACCCTGCTGGACACCTTGCGGCGTGGCGGTAAGACGGGTGCACGAGGCGACGGCGCACGCTCCAGTAAGCGGCGCACGCTCCGCGAAGAGCGCGAGGTCCGCGAAGAGCGCGAGGTCCGCGAAGAGCGCGAGGCCCGCGAAGAGCGCGAGGTCCGCGAAAAGCGCAGGTTCCGCGAAGAGCGCGAGGTCCGCGAAAAGCGCAGGTTCCGCGAAGAGCGCGAGGTCCGCGAAGAGCGCAGGTTCCGCGAAGCGACGGGTGGCCCCCCCAAGCAGGGGGCCCTCCAGGGGTCATGAGGGGTATCTGCCTCCCGTCCCCAGCCTGGCGGTTTCCTGAGGCAGCTACCGCAACCAGGCGAGGGCTCCGGCGTCCCATCTTGCGCACTCGACGCCACGCGTCGAGATGGAAGCGGGTACCCTTGCCATTGCCGACAATCGGCGTCGGCTTCTACCGACTGAACAGGACGGTGTTACCGATACTGATGACGGAAGTTCTGGAGCCTGACAAAGGGCACCCATCGTTCACGTACACCGCGCCACAGCGCGAGGCGATCGAGAGCGTGGATGGCAATCTTCAAATCATCGCGTGCGCTGGCTCCGGAAAGACCCAGGTAATCTCGGAGCGCGTGGCCCAGATACTCGAGACGAAGAGCCACGCAGGAATTCGCCCAGCGAATGTGGTGGCTTTCACCTTCACTGATCGCGCCGCCGCAGCACTGAAGGATCGTATTTCGCAGCGAATCCGTGCTCGGCTCGGTGAAGTGAACGGACTGGCCGAAATGTATGTCGGGACGATTCACGGCTATTGCCTTAGTCTTCTGCAACGAAGGGTACCGAAGTACTTCAAGTACCAAGTACTCACGGACGTGCAGACACGGCTGTTTGTGGACCGGCATTCCCAGCAGTCGGGTATGGGTTCCGTCGGCATGCGGCGCTACATCGACTCGCGACGGTACATCGAGGCGATGAACATCCTGCGCGAGGGCCACATTCGATGGGACGTGCTAAAAGGTCAGCCGGTGGTACACGCGCTCGAGATGTATCGAGACTCGCTGGATAAGCGCTCGTATCTCGACTACACGAGCATCATGGAGGCGGCCGTTCAGCTCGTCGAGTCCGATCCTGACGTTCGCCAAGAGCTGGGTGGAATAGTGCGGTACCTGATCGTGGATGAGTACCAAGACATCAATCCGCTGCAAGAGCGCCTCATCAGAGCATTGCATGAACTCGGCGCATCTCTGTGTGTGGTCGGTGATGACGATCAGGCTCTCTACCAGTTCCGTGGCACCGACATTGACAACATTCTTTTGTTCGACAGGCGATACGCGCCTGTGCGGACGATTCGCATGCAAGAGAACTTCCGAAGCAGCGTCGGAATCGTCGGGTTAGCGAGGGACGTCATTCGCGAGAACGTCAAGCGTCTGCCAAAGGAAATGGAGAGCAGGAGCCACCAGTCATTTGAACGCGGAGACATCCTCTGTCAGCGCTTCGATGATCCGCCGGCAGAGGCCGAGTGGATCGCTCAACAGATCGCCGGCCTAGTCGGCCAACCGTTTCTGGACGAGGCGGGCGGCAAGCTAAGGGGGCTGACCTACTCAGACTTCGCTGTTCTTTTCCGCTCCGTGCGGGGCAACGCTGCGCCGGTGCTGGACGCGCTGCGAGGTGCCGGCCTCCCCGCCGTCGTAGTCGGTTTCAACAACCTCTTCGAGCGACCTGAAGTTAAAGCTGCTCGAGCGCTCTTCGGCTACGTAGTAGGAGAGGTAACTGCGAGTGAGTTTGCTGGACTGTGGAAGTCCAGCCAGCTCGGTTTCACCGATAAGCAGTGGGCCGCCGCTGTCGCGCTCATTAATGAGCGCCGCACCTTCTCGCCGACAGCCCGGCGGGTGACCTACACGCTGCAGCGCACTTTCCTCAATTTCCTCGCCGCTCTGGAGCTCAGGGAGGAGGAGATTCCAAGCGCTGAAGCCGAGGTTATCTTCTACAACCTTGGCAAGTTCAGCCAGGTGGTCTCGGACTACGAGCAGATCCACTTCCATAGTGAACCTCGCGAGAAGCACTCCAGCTTCTATCAGTTCCTCGTGCATCAGGCGGGGGACTACTACCCCGAAGGCGCGCAGGACAATGCTCTCGCCCGGCCGAACGCCGTCCAGGTCATGACGGTACATCAGGCCAAAGGCCTGGAGTGGCCTATCGTCTTCGTGCCAGCGCTGCTAAAAAACCGATTTCCCGCGAAGGGGCCGGGCGGAAAGTCCGTATGGCATCTACTTCCGACGGAAGCGGTCGCCAATGCAGCCGACTACAAGGGAGGCCTCGAGGAGGAGCGCCGAGTCCTCTACGTCGCCCTAACCAGAGCGCAGAAGTACCTATACACCTCGTTCGCACCCGTCGCCGACAACCAGCTGTACAGGTTGCCGTCGTCGTTCGTTAGCGAGATCACGCGCACTAACCTCGTGTTGACCAGGCCGCCTCGTCGCGAACTGCCGCCCCCGATAACGCCGCAGGCGAAGCGTGCGGTGATCAACTTGCCGCTGACGTTTAGCCAGTTCAAGTACTACCAGGAGTGTCCATACCAATTCAAACTCCGTTTTCTCTACGGATTCAATGCACCGATCGAAGAAGCGCTCGGGTACGGCAAGTCGCTACACGACGCCCTAGCGGAACTCCACCAGCGTTCGCTAGCCGGAAAGATACCCGAGCGTGAGGATCTAGCAGAGATCGTGGCCCGCCATCTCAGCGTGCCTTTCGCGTACCGCGAGCTTCGGGACACCCTGCTCGCATCAGGGATCAAGGCGATCTCGAAGTACTACGATGAGAACCGACCAAATCTCTCTCATCTCCAACACGTGGAGCAGGTGGTCGAGCTCGACCTTGGCGACGGCATCATTGTGAACGGTCGCATCGACCTCATTCGTGACTTGGAGAGTGGCGAGACGGCCATCGTTGACTTCAAGTCGAACGAGCGAGCACAGGAAGAAGATGTCAGCCGCGTCCAACTACATATCTATACGGTCGGCTACCGCGCCCTGACTGGTGAGTCAGCCGATCTCATCGAAGTTCATGAGCTGGAGAAGGGACGTGTCCTCGTGCGAGAGGAGGTTAGTCGGGAGTTAGAGGAGCGCACCGTAGCCGAGATTCGGGCGGCGGCCGCAGCCCTTCGTAACAACGACCTACCGAAGCTCACCGTGTGGAGCAAGCCTTGCACAACATGCGACTTCCAAGGCATCTGCAGGGAGAAGGTGAGTGCCTGACGTCCTAATCCCGAACCCGGTCATCAACACTCCCTATCGCGAGCCGGAGTGGCATTTCGCTTTTGGGAAGCGTGGTATTACGGCAGAGAAGGTGAAGGGACGTCGAGAGAGTGAGTTCTTCATTCCCGTTCCGCCGCCCAGAAAGAAGAACGCCAACGAGCAACTCGTGCTCGAACAGCTCGAGGTTAAACGGGAACGCAATACCCTGATCAATGCCATTCGGACTGAAGTCTCGGCTTGGCGTCACTCCCACTATCCAGGTGTCACATCAACGACCGCTCGATTGCTTGCTCATTGGCAAAGCGAGGACCGCGAGCCGACGCAGCGGTTGTTCTTTTGCCAGATCGAGGCGATCGAAACCGCCATTTGGCTCGCCGAGATAGCGAACGCCAGCGTCCGCCGTCGGGACCGGCGTGGGGGCGACCTCTCCGCCGCCGAGGTGCTGCAGAATGCGAACCTCGAGTACAACGAGGGACTCCCAAGGATGGCCATGAAGATCGCCACCGGCGGAGGGAAAACCTTCGTGATGGCGAACCTCATTGCTTGGCACACCCTCAACCGAGCGGCTACGCCCGGAGACGAGAGGTTCTGTACCAACTTCCTTCTTGTGACCCCTGGGATCACCGTTCGCGACCGCCTCCAAGTGCTTCGACCAGAGTATGAGGACAGTTACTACCGCACGATGGACCTCGTACCCCAAGAGATGAGGCGCGACCTCCTCTTGGCTAACGTTGAGATCATCAACTACCACCAGTTCATGCTGCATTCACGTATGGGCGCGTCCAAGCTGACCAAACAGATCTTAAGGACGGACGACCGTGAAACCGAGGAAGAGATGGTGCGCCGCGTCTGCCGGAGTTTCGAAGACCAGATCGGGCGGCGCCGCGGCAGGGGCGGCCTGGTCGTCATCAACGACGAGGCGCACCATTGCTATAACGCCAATCAGGCGGTCGCGGAAACAGAGGAAGCTGAGCTCAAGGGAGACGAGAAGGAAGAGGCGAAGAGAGAGCGCATTGCTGCCCAGACGTGGTTTTCTGGCCTCAGGTCACTTCAGAGAACCATCGGTGTTCGGTCGATCTACGACCTATCAGCGACGCCCTTCTTCCTGACCGGGTCGGGATATGGCGAAGGCAAGCTGTTCCCTTGGGTTGCTTCTGACTTCGCCCTCATCGACGCGATCGAATCTGGGATCGTGAAGGTGCCGCGAGTGCCGACGGCCGACGACCTGCCCAAGGATTCCGCCACGGTGATGCTCAGGTTGTGGGACGGTGTGAAGGACGAGCTCCCAAAAGGGAAGGCGGCCAAGCTCACTGTGCGTGACGACCTGACCATTCCTAAGAACCTTGAGCAAGCGCTCAATCTCCTTTACGCCAGCTACGAGCGTACGTTGGACCTGTGGCAAGAGACGGGCATGCCCACTGACCCGACGTTCATCGTCGTGTGCAGCAACACCTCCGTGTCGAAGTTGGTGTACGACTGGATCTCAGGATGGACCCAGGGACGGCCGGATGGTACCGAGGTATACCAGGATGGCGCCCTTCCCTTATTTCGAAATGTTGAGGGTGGTCGACGTGCTGAACAACCGAGGACTCTACTTATCGATAGCTCCGCTCTGGAATCGGGCGAGGGCCTCACGGATGAGTTCCGCAACCTAGCCGCGGATGAAATTGCGGAATTCAAGGTGCAGTATCAACGACGAACGGGTAAGCAGGCGGAGGAGATCACCGACGCCGACCTATTGCGCGAGGCTCTCAACAGTGTGGGGAAACCGGATCGTCTCGGCGAGAGGATCCGATGCGTAGTGTCAGTGGCGATGCTCTCTGAGGGATGGGATGCAAACACCGTTACCCACATCCTTGGTGTGCGGGCCTTCCGTTCGCAGCTGCTCTGCGAGCAGGTAATTGGCCGAGGCCTGCGTAGAACCAACTACAAGGTGAACGACGACGGGTTCCTCGAGGCGCAGTATGCAGACGTCTACGGCGTGCCTTTTCAGTTCATCCCGACTGGCAGGGTGAAGCCCGTGGTGGAGCCACCTACCGCCCTCCACCACGTACGATCGCTCGACGAGCGTCAGCGGTACCAGATCAACTTTCCGCGGGTTAGTAGCTATCAATACCGCATCCCTGTTGACCGTCTCGAACTGAAGTTCGATGAGCGGTCAGCGATGAGACTGCCGGCCGTGCCGACCCGGGTTGACGTCGATCCAATCGTCGGGCAGGGCGAAGTGAATGAATACAATTGGCACGAAGTACGGCAGCAGACGGTGGCATTCTATCTCGCACAGAAGGTCATGGCGAGTCACGTCTGGGAGCAGGAGGGGACGCCGGTGTGGCTGTTTCCTCAGCTTCTTGACATGAGTCGTCGATGGATGGACGAGTGCCTCCAACTCGAGCCAGGCGCCACACCGCAGATGCTACTGCTGAGTGCACACATGGCCGAGGCAGCAGAGAAGATTCGGATGTCGTTCGTTCGGCAGAAGGCCGTGACTAAGGAGGTAACGCCGGAGTTCGAAGACGGACCCGAGACCGGTTCCACCGAAGGTACTGACTTCACCACCTCTCGCGAGGTCATACCGACCCAGCACAGCCACGTAGATCACGCCGCACTTCCGACTAAAGGTGGTTGGGAGGCGCAGATGGTGTCAGCACTGGATGCAAGTCCACACGTACTTGCCTGGGTAAAGAATGAGCACCTCGGCACGGACCGGATCGGGCTGCGGATCCCCTACGTCTGTCGCGGAACGAGGCGCCACTACACGCCGGACTTCATCGCCAGAGTGCGCCTGGCGAATGGGCGGGATATCAACCTGGTGATTGAGGTAACTGGACAGGTGTGGGACTGCAAACCGGAGAAGGACGAGACGATGCACACGTTCTGGATTCCGGCGGTCAACAATTGGGGGCGGCTCGGCCACTGGGAGCATAAAGAGTTCGACAAGGCATCGGCCGCGGACGGATTCGACTACTCTCTGCTGTCATATATCGAGAACCTAGGGGGCGCATATGCCTAAAGACGATAAGCCCCCAACCCACATAACGCCGGTTGAGACATTCGTCCACTCTGAGGAGCAGAGGACGAACATCCCTACCGTCGAGCTAGAGACCTTTATGAAGGACGCGGATCGGGTACCAACGAAGATGAGTTATCCGCGGACGTCAGAGCTGCTCTATCCGCGCAACCCTGCCGGCGACCCTCAGCTCGTTTGGCGCGGAAAGGACGATCAAGACCGGCGTCCGCTCGAGGTGACGGCCCCGCCAATCTACATTCAGGAGAAGATTCACCCCAAGGCGATTATCGAGGACTTGCGCAAGGTGAGCCAAGGTGAAACTCCGGCGCAGGCAGATCTATTCAGCGACTTCAACGGGATCGACTTTGACGAGGTCGTCGACTTTTACCAGCACGAACAACACTGGTCGAATCGGCTGATTCTAGGGGATTCACTTGAGGTTATGACGTCGCTCGCTGAGCGGGAGACTCTCAAACGCGAAGTCCAGTGCATCTACATGGACCCCCCCTATGGAGTCAAGTTCGGTTCAAATTGGCAGGTGTCGACTCGGAAGCGCGACGTGAGGGACGGCAGCATTCCCGATGCTACGCGGCAACCCGAACAGGTGAAGGCCTTCCGCGACACCTGGTTGGACGACAGACACTCCTATCTCACGTACCTTCGCGACCGTCTCACTGCAGCGTCACTGCTCCTCGCACCAACAGGAAGCATATTTGTGCAAATCAGCGACACGAATGAGCACCTTGTCAGGGGCCTGCTCGATGAGATCTTCGGAGCGGACAATTTCTGTGCCCTACTCGTCTTCAAGAAGACTACGGGAGCCAACAGTCCCGTCGCCCGGGTAAATGTCGTGGCCACCGTGAGCGATTTCATCCTCTGGTATGCACACGATAGAGACCAAGTCAAATACCGTCAGCTCTATGTAGACCGTTCTCCGGATGAGGAGGCAGGGTTCAATCAAATTGAAGGAGACACGCGATTCCGCTACGAGAACGCCTCGTCTCCTGGGTTTAGCGAAACCCTTTCGCGGCCCTTCGAATGGAAGGGCAAGGAATATCTGCCGCCGGCCGGTGCCCACTGGAAGACGACTCCGGGCGGCATGCGGAGACTAGCTTGGGCGAATCGCCTCGTAGCGCGCGGGCGCACCGTTAACTACAAACGAGACGCGCTGGATTTCCCGGTGACCCCTCTAACTCATCTGTGGACGGATATTCGCTTGGGGTACGCCTCAGACCAGAAGACGTATGTGGTTCAGACATCGTCAAAGGTTGTGGAGCGTTGTATCCTGATGACGACCGATCCGGGGGATCTTGTGCTGGATCCGACCTGTGGATCCGGGACTTCTGCCTACGTCTCCGAGCAGTGGGGCCGGCGTTGGATCACGATCGACACAAGTCGGGTCGCCCTGACGCTGACTCGCCAGCGCCTCATAGCGGCGCGGCTGCCGCGGTATCGTCTTCTGGATCCGGTGGGTAAGGATCTACGGCGCGGATTCGAGTACGAGACAGTGGCACATGTGACGCTCAAGTCCATCGCGAATAATCCGCAAATATTCGAGGACTCTTCGCTACACGATATCAGCGTTGCCATCAGAAACAACTCGGAGCGTGAGACGCTCTACGATCGGCCAAAGGTGGAGTCCGCTGTAGTTCGCGTGACGGGCCCCTTCACGGTTGAGTCGCTGTCCGCGAGTGTGACACTCTATTCGGAAGGGCGCGGCAATGCGACGCCAGCCTCGGTGGAAGCAGGCGATTACCTGATGGCGATCATTGAGAACCTCCGCACAGCGGGAGTCCAAAATAGCGTCCGATCCCAGCGCCTGACGTTCGACCGGCTCGACGTGTGGCCAGGGCATTTCATCCACGCCGTGGGAGAGTACGCAGAAGACGGGGGGGCGCGACGTGCGGCTATCACCGTCGGACCGCAGTACGGCACGGTTGACGCAGACTTAGTGCGCGACGCCGCGAAAGAGGCGGCTGGATTCTTCGACCTACTAGTCGTGTGCGGCTTTACTTTCGACGCATATATCGCGGACGAGTTCAAGCAGCTTGGCAATCTCACGATCCTCAAGGCCAATATGAATCCCGACCTCTCAATGGGCGGTGATCTTCTCAAGAAGACTGGGACAGGGAACCTGTTCACGGTCTTCGGCGAGCCGGACATCGATGTTCGTCGCGCGAACGGTGAGATCGAAGTGGAGATCCGGGGCTTGGATGTATACGATCCGACGACCGGGCAGATCCGATCCCATACGACCGCCGATATTGCTTGTTGGTTTATCGACACCGCATATGACGGCAATAGCTTCTTCGTCCGACACGCCTACTTCACAGGGGCCGGAGATCCCTACAAGGCCCTAAAGGCCGCACTCCGAGCTGACATTGACGAGGGTGTGTGGGCCAGCCTTTACTCGACCGTCAGCCGCCCCTTTGAGGTGCCGGCGTCAGGGAGAATCGCGGTCAAGGTGATCAACCACTACGGCGACGAGGTCATGAAGGTCTATGAGGTGGCTGACGCTAAAGTGCTTCGGATCCTCCCACGACGATACGAAGGACGGATCGATCCTGCCGAACTCCTCGTAGCGGATGAGGAGCCCGACGGAGGCTAGCTTTCGGATCCATGTGCCGCTGTTGAGGCCGTGGCGAACACACTGAAGCGCGTAGCGTTCCCACCAACGTTTCGGCGGTTCGCTCCAGGGGTGTCGCGGTTAGCCGACGAAACCGGCGCCATGCGCCGCAGCCGTGACACTCTAGGAGCGCGGCTTCGCCGGGATCGGGTCGTCATTAGAGATAATTCGGAGATGCCATGAGCGGCGGCGTTACCTTCCACAGCAGCGAACTGCAGATGGCGAAACTCCTCTCGTCCATCGCTGACGGGTCAATTCAACTCCCGGACTTCCAGCGAGACTGGGTTTGGGACGACGAACACATCAAAGGTTTACTCGCCAGTGTGTCGATGTCGTATCCGATTGGCACTCTGATGCTCCTCGAGACCGGCAACCCGGATGTCCGATTCGCGGCCCGCCGCGTGAGCGGCGTCACGCTCGAGAAGCCGGTCGAACCTGCGCGGCTGATCCTCGACGGACAGCAGCGCCTTACCACCTTGTACCAGGTGCTTGAGTCGGGCCGCGTCGTCGACACGCGAGACGTGCGAAACAAGCCACTTCAACGCTGGTACTACTTCGACATGAAGGCCGCTATCGATGCGCAGACGGACCGCGATGAGGCTGTCGTTACGGTCCGGAGCGACCGAACGATCCGCGATCTGAAAGGGGTGGTCTTAGACGTCACCACTCAGGCGAAAGAGTGTGCCGCTGAGATGTTCCCAGCCCGACTGCTGCTCGACAACGCTGGCCTGCTCCACTGGATGCTCGAGTACATCTCCGGAGGAGACGCGGGAGGCACTCCTGAGGCAGGCCGGATGCAGCGATGGGCTGCGTTCCACGAACGGGTGGTGGCCAACTTTGTCTCGTACCTGATTCCCGTAATCACCATGACGGCAGCGACACCCAAGGACGCTGTGTGCCAGGTCTTCGAAAAGGTAAACACAGGAGGCGTGACCCTCAACGTCTTCGAGTTGGTCACCGCCACATACGCGGCCGACAACTTCGATCTACGTGCCGACTGGGACGCGCGTCGGGCTCGGCTGACGGTCAATCCAGCCCTCCGGGGTTTGCAGAACACTGACTTTCTGCAGGCCATCTCGCTGCTCACAACGCAAGACACCCGGCTTGCCTGGGAGCAAGCGAAGGTCACCGGCAAGTTGTCCGATGACGACGCGGATCGCGCTCCCGCGGTGAGTTGCAAGAGGCGAGATGTGCTGCGCCTGAACCTGAGCGACTACACGCATTGGGCCGACGGTGTTGAGCACGCCTTCGAGGAGGCTGGCCGTTTCCTGTTGCGCCAGAATATCTTCAACGAGGGGGATGTTCCGTACCGAACCCAACTCGTTCCGCTGGCAGCCATTCTGACTCGACTCGGCCCTGTGGGGAAGAGCGCTCACGTTGTTGATAGGCTGGCCCGTTGGTTCTGGTGTGGGGTATTCGGCGAGCTCTACGGCTCGGCGACCGAGACCCGGTTTGCTCGAGACCTAGTCGATGTTCTCGCTTGGCTCGATGACGGACCCGAGCCCGCCACCATCGTTGAGTCGCACTTCCAGCCTGGCCGCCTCACGACGATGCGGTCTCGGAATAGCGCAGCCTACAAGGGGCTCTATGCCTTGCTCATGCGCGATGGTGCACTCGACTTTCGCACGGGTGAGCCGGTGACAATCGCTACGTACGTCCAGTCGCGTATCGACATTCACCATATTTTCCCGCAGAAGTGGTGCCGAGATAACCACATTGACGGCGGGCTGATGGACAGTATCGTGAACAAGACTCCGATTAGTGCGGCAACAAACCAAGCCATCGGGGGCCGCGCACCAAGTGCATACCTCACGAGGATCGAGGAGGAGGATAGACTCTCGCCTGCGAAGCTCGACGCGATGCTTGCAACTCACGTCATCGACCCCACCTCCGTGCGGCGTGACGACTTCACAGCCTTCTTTGAGAGACGACAGCGAGAGTTGGTGACCCGTATCGAGGAAGCGACTGGCAAGAATGTCGGTACTGAGATGCCCGACGAGGGAGACGCGGACGAGCCGGGTGGTGATGGAGCCTCGGCCGAGTTTGCGCAGGCGGAGTTTCTTGAGAGTTTGGCTTCTAGCGCGACCTTCGCCAGCGAAGACGATCCTGCGGCGGTGATCCGAGAGCTGATCGATAAAGGGGAGTCCTCGGCCGTTGAGTTCAAGGAGACGGCCCGCTACAACACGCACACCGGCCTGCCCGACAAAGCCATGGAGTTGGCTACACTCAAGACGGTCGCAGCCTTTCTAAACAGCGGCGGCGGCACGCTTGTCATTGGTGTAAATGACCGCGGGGGGCCGACCGGCCTGGATCGTGACATCGCCACGCTGAATACACGACCCAACACGGATGGGCTCGAGCAATTTTTGCGAGTGATGTTCAACGAGCGATTGGGTAAGGACCACTGTGCCTTCATCGCCGTGGACTTCGTTTTGCTCGACGGGGTGAGCCTTTGCGTTGTGCGGGTCCCGCCCTCGAGTAGCCCTGTGTTTGTCTCAGACGCCGCAGTCCGGCGACTGTACATCCGAAGCGGGAACACGACCCAGTCGATCGATGGCGAGGAGCTATTTCGCTACCTTCGGAAACGATTCACAGCGTTTGCGACGTCGCAGTAGCGGCTAGCGGCGAGCGAGCGGTCAGGATCGAGCGGCCACGCCGTCGCCGGGGTCGTTTGAGTTCCTGGATCGGCGGCTAGCCAGGCATTTGAAGAGCAAGGCGCCAGCGGCAACCACGATCGCAGGCTGAAGCGCCGATTGTGCCGCGCCGTGCTGCGCAATTTGTCCGCGCCCTCGTAACGTAGGGCGGAAAGCCTCGACCGGGTATGCAATACTCCCGCCGTGCTTATCCGAGCCTACGGCTTGTTTTGGCGCGCTGATGAGATCGATTGGACCCCCGGCGCCGGACGGAGCGCCGACGGAGTGCGGCGCTTTGCGCTCCTAGGCCGTCGCAGGATCAACACGCCCGGTCTTCGCCTGGCCGACTTTCGGGAGCAGCGTGGCATCTACATCCTATACGGCAACTACGGTCCTTACTATGTCGGCGTCACTGTTGAACGCGGATTGGGTACGCGGTTAAAGGAGCACCTCGGCGATGCCCATCAGGGCGAATGGGATCGATTCAGCTGGTTCGGATTTCGACGCGTCTTGGCACCTCGTCGCCCTTCGCCTTTAGGTGAGCTGGCCGAATTTGCACTCGGGAAATACGTCGACCAGGGTACGATGATCATGGAACTCGAAGCGCTTCTTATCAATGCCATGGCGCTACGCAACATCCGAAGAACACGGTTCCCTGCCGGGGAGCGGTGGGAGCAGGTTCGTTTGGATGAACGCGCCCACTTCCTCGGGAAGCTTGCCTAGAGATTCAGACGTCAACCGCTTGGTAGGCGATCGGTCCCAAGGGAGGCGCGGGTGTCGCCATTTGCGCGCCGCTTGCGAGCGATCGACTGCCTCGCGTCGTCGGTGCCGAGTTTGACGGATGCTGTCACGAGCGCGTGGTCGGAGCACGACAGGTCGTAGTCGTATCCCATCTCGAGCACATGGAAATCGTCCGTCGCCCAGACCTGGCCGTAGCGGCACCAGCGCCCGCCGACCAGACGGTGTGACCGAGCGAGCGGCCCCTCGGGCGGGATTTGCGCGAGGATTCCCACGGCCGCATGGCTCATCAGCCACTCCCGCCAGAGGTCGTGCGCCCGGTGGCGGACAGTTCCGGGCGGGCCGACGAGAAACGCCTCCCCCGGCGTGCCCGCCCGGCCGCTTGGCCAGAAGAACTCAGTTTGAGCCCACGCAAGCGCGTCGACCTTCGGGGTGTTGGCGTCGATCCCGAAGAGATACGGCGAGCGCCAGGTGGCGACCCAGTCTGCGATCCGCGTGTGAAACCACGGCTTGCGCCCGCCCACACCCATCCGTGCGGGACCGAGTGAAGTGGCCGGAGTCGCGTGGAATGCCCCCACACGGATCTCGATCCCGTCCGCAAGGCTGAGGTCAACGGCCAAGTGTCGTTCACGGTACCAACGTGCCAGTTCGGGGTAGATCGGGGGGCCGTCGTGAACGTCGAGAAAGTCGTCCACGGAAAGCTGGAGCGTTGCCTGCGGGGTCACGCGTGCGCTCCCACCGATTGGGACTGCCAAGGGCTTACCCGAGACATCGGCGCCGAGGCTGCATCGCCACCATGAGAAACCTGAAGCGTCGGCGAACCGCTCGATGTCTTTGGGATCGACCTCGAGCAGGCAGACGACGTCAAGGCCGGCCGCGGCGAGGACCGCTTCTTGCTGCGCCCGCCGCCGAGGTCCGCCGAAGCACCAGAGGTTCAGCAGCCCGAAGCGAAGTGGTGGCGAGATCACCATGCATCAAGTATCGCCGCCAAAGCGGAGCTTCGCCTTTGACGCAGGGGCCTCCTCGGACGCCTGCCCAGATCTTTGAACCTCAGTTGCTTACAACGATGTCGTGGCTGAGCACACGCGCGATCCGGAGTACTGGGCCGAGCATGAGCGGACCGCACTCGCTCGGGCTATGGCGATCGAGGTCACGCGATACCGAATGGAACACCGGCTCTTGCAGCGCGCTCTTGCGAGGCAACCTGGTATGCCGCAGCCTGCGATTGCACGGTTGGATCCGGGTGATGTCAATCCGTCGATCGACACCCTGCTTCATCTCGCGCGCGAGCTCGGTATCGCAATCCACTTCGACATCACGCGTGAGGGGCTCGGGCTCAGCGCGCAACTTGCGCTCGATTCGTACAACAGGTCGCACGGCGCATCACCTAGCGACTTGATATTATTCGTTCTACGAAAAGGGGTTTGAGCATCTTCGAGATTCGGCCTCAGTCGCTCATCGGCGATCCGGCGGACACTCAGTCGATGCTATCGAATTCAGGAGTTCGCAAACTGGGAGGTTAATCGTAGAAAGGTAATTCTGGATCAGTTAGTGGCCACGTCATCTCCTTAGCAGGCTCGTTCCTTCTCCGAAAGCGACTCGGAATCGGGTGCGCTATAGGACTCCATTGGAAGGTCACCGGCCGTTTACGTCGCGAAACCTGCGCTAGTGCACCGCGGCTGAAATAGCTTTCACATTCGGGCGACGCAGCACCTCGGACGGGGTCTTCACCCAGGAGAAGGGATGCTTGTGTTCGTCCCAGGTGTCGAGGAAGCGGGCGATGGTGGCGATCAAAGCTCGGACGCTGCGGAACACACCGCGCTGAATTGCCTGGCGATGGAGGATGGAGAACCACGTCTCCACTTGGTTCATCCAGCTCGCGCTGGTAGGCGTGAAGTGGAGCTGGAACCGGGGGTGCTCGGCGAGCCATTCCTTGACGACCGGGTGTTTGTGGGTGCGGTAGTTGTCGAGGACCAGATGGATGTCGACACCTGGGTAGCGCGTGTCGATCACCTGCAGAAACTTGAGAAACTCCTGATGGCGATGGCGTGCGTA
>DATLRQ010000121.1:0-9127 GCA_035534555.1 Candidatus Micrarchaeaceae archaeon | reverse complement strand
CCCGACCAAGCGTGGGAGGCCGGACGTCGCCGCCGGCAACGCCGTCGGAACGGTCATTTACTTCCTGCTCTTCAACCTCGGACTTATTGCGTTGCTGACACCGGTCACCGTTCCCGGGTATGTCCGCACTCTCGACTGGCCGATCCTCCTGCTGAGCTCCATGCTGGCCGCGGCCTTCCTCCTCAGAGGCAAGGTTGGTCGCGTCGAAGGCGCAGTCCTCGTTCTAGTGGGAACGGGCTTCGCCATCCTCCAAGGATTGCGCTGAGCCGCGTCGCGCGGAGCCGTGAAGAGGATGTGCGCTCGGAATTGGGCGTGGGAAGCCTATGGATGTCGACGGCGATTCCAATGGATTCCAATTGGCACGCGCTAGTCGTCATTCCAACCATTTCCCGACGACAGCACTCTAAGTCAAACTCAGCCCGAATCGGGAAATAAGGACTAGTCTGGGGGACCAGGGGTCGCAGGTTCGAGTCCTGTCTCCCCGACGGACGCGCAATTGAGTTCACGGCGAGTGGTTGCGCGGCGCGTCGGGCTGCGGTGGGCGAACGGGGTGTAGTGGTCTAACCAGGAATGATGACTTTTCCTGCAAAAGGCATCATTCCCCACGGGTGAGGCCGGATGCTGCTGCTCATAGCAAGAGATAGTGGCAGTCAAACGCCTACATAGCGCTTACAGTTTGGACTTTGCAACTTTACAGACTTTACAGACTTGCACAGACCGCGCTTCACGAGATCGATGAGAGCGCGACGTCATGGGGCGGTTCTTGCCGCTGGCCACGACTCAAACCGGTCCTGCGGAGGTCGCAGTCCGTCGGCAGAACCTAGGAGAAGCACTCAACGCTGAGGCGGGCGACCGGCTAGCATTCAGGCTGCGGCATGTTGCGTGACGGCTGTGACGATCTCCGAGCGAAGCCCGGGGTACGTGGCTAGGAAGGCGCGCCGCTCCGCATTGAGCCGCTCGACGATCGTGCGGTACTCTTTGACTCGGTCGGTGCGCTCGTAAAGACGTCGCGGCTGGAGTATCTCGATGTCGTCGATGCCTGGGAGAGATCTGGCGACTTCGTAGCCGAAGTCGGGGTCACGCTCCCACGCGATCGTGCCTTCCGCAACGGCCTTGACGATTGCGCTCGAGTAGGAGATCGACACTTTCTTGCTGGTCTCATTATCGGACGGACCGCCGACGCGTCCGGTGTTGAGTAGGTACACCTCAAACCCGCCGCTGTCGAGCAGCTCGAGAAACCGGTTGCCCTGCTGCTCGTGGCGCAATGGGAAGAAGGGATTGGTACCCGGGACGCGCAGGAACTTCCCAGCCTCGTCTTTGCCGCCCGCCGACGTGCCCTGGGTCTCGCCGAGCATGAAGTAGGCGGCTGCCTGCTCGCGGTTGAGCCGGGCCACGGCGGGGATGATGTTCTCGTTGCAGTTGAGTATCAGCAGCTGATTAATGCGGGTGACGTCACGGGCGTCTCGGTGCCAGCCGAGCGTCTCCATGCGGAACACCGCGCGCCCGTTTTGCGTGTAGCCGGTGTCAAAGAAGTCGACCTTCCCGCGCTCATCCTGCGAGACGTTCTCGAGGTAGGCCTCAGGCTTGCAAACGGCACCGAAGATGGTCGGCTCGTCCTTGGGGTCGAGTGCAAATGTCTTGGCGAAGCAGCCGTTCTCGGTGGCCACGATCCGTCCGCCCGGGTAGAGGGCGACGAAATCGTCCTGGACCGGCTTGGAATCGTTCTGGCGCGTGAAGGTGGTGGTGGTCTTGCCCGTGCCCGAGAGGCCGACGATCAGCATCGACTGCTCGCCCCGCGGCGTCGGAATCACCTTGCAGCCGGCATGGAGCGATAGCCCTCCCTGGTCGTAGGTGAGCTTGTTCCACATGCGCAGGCCACCCTTCTTGGACTCGCCGAAGTAGTCACTGTTGAGCACACGGGTGATGCCGCGTTCCAGGTCCACGGCGATAAGCCGGTCCTCCGGATAGCCCGTGGCCTCGAGCGATGGAGTGTAGATGACCGTCAGCGCGGGATCCCAGCTATCTCCACCCTGGCCTTCATTGTCGAAGTACAACCAGCGTTCCATGGCGGCGATATTTGCGTTGGCAGCGTCGATGTAGAGGCGGGTACGCACTCGATACCCGGGGTCGTTGCCGATGTAGCCGTCAATGACCAGCATATCGCGGTCGCGGATGTGGGATTCCTGGAGCTGCGCGATGTGATCGCCCACCTGCCTGGAAAGGGTCTGGTCGGTGTGCTCGTCGGGGGAGTCAGTGATGATGTATGTGCTGCTCTTGCTGCGCGAGACAACGCGCGTCTGCACGTTGAAGTTGCCGAACTCGGTGAGCCGCGCGTTCGGCATTCGCGATGTGAGCTCGCGCAGCTCCTCGGGGCTCGGGTTCCATTGGATGGAGCGAGCGGGCGGCAACGAGGTGCGGCTGGCTTTGACGACGTTTGTCATGACTCCTCCACGTCCATCCTCCCTGCCGGAAGTGCGAAGGAGGTTCTTCTCGGCCACCCATGTGGGTGTCCACGGTCGTGTATACAGCATTGCATACCGAGTGTCAACCACATTCTAGGAACATCGTGGCGAGCCGTTGCTGTCTCTGGCCCCGCGAACACCGGCTGATACGGCTGGCCAGCGAGCCCGAAGTCAACTGCCGCCTCGACTGCGGTAGTCCGACTGCCGACCGGGACCAG
The DNA here is from genome assembly GCA_035534555.1 of Candidatus Micrarchaeaceae archaeon. GTDB lineage: Bacteria > Chloroflexota > Dormibacteria > Dormibacterales > Dormibacteraceae > Palsa-872. The sequence goes on along the minus strand of DATLRQ010000121.1, from coordinate 6,447 downwards.
TCGATCGCACTGAACCTCGTCAGGCAGCGCAAATGCTTGCGAGTCCTTAAGGCTTCGCCGAAACTCCCTCTGGTCTCGGTCCGGCTGACGGCGGTCGGCATGTATTCGCCCAGGCATTCTGCCCGCAATGGATGCTCATCAGCACATCCACGGCTAACATGCAGCCCCCCGCAGCGAGCGCAAGTTCTCGGCGAACTGGGCAGTCAGCTACTATCTTGTCCCCGAACACTGCCTCCGTCTGGCACGTGCAGGACCCACCCGCTTGCTGGTCATCAGCGGTATTGGTCGCCACTACGACGATAGCGCCGCAGGCTAACGCCGCGGCGATGAGGACAATCCACTGAGTAATGTCCATACTTGGCAGCAAGCCGACCCCATTCACGACGAGCATGCGACCGACCGACTGCTACAGATTCGGTCAGATCTAAACAGCCTCGGGCACTGATCTCGCCATCGCCGTCGCCCCAAAAGGAGGAGCAGCCGCGCGGTCTGTACGGGCATCACCGGGATCGCTGGCTTGACGCCGCAGGCGAGCGCTCTGGAGCAGCAGAATCGGGACAGTTCTCGCTACGGCGGGGGGGAGGATGGCTACCAGACACTCTGACCAGCGCTCTGCAGGCTGTCGACAGCGGCTTGATCGAGAAACCAAACCAGCTCACCGTCTTGAGGTTTGACCGCTGCTGCGGGCACGCTCCGCTCCTGCACCGCTCGAAGTGCGGCGCCTTTACCACTGCCGGTCACTAGGAAAGCGACGTGAGCAGCAGAGTTGATTGCGGCATACGTGAGGGTGAGCCGATTCCGCGGCTCATTCGCGGCTCGGCTCGTCGTACAGGCGCGGTCCTGGACGCTCAGGGCCGGGTCCCCAGGAAACAGCGAGGCGGTGTGGCCGTCTTCTCCCAAGCCCAGTAGCACCAAGTCGAAACGGGGCATGCCGCGCAGTTGGGGCATGGTCTCGCTGAGGGCAGTGTTATAGCGGCTTGCTCCGTCGGCGAGGCTACTGTCGTCCGCCGGCATCCGATGGACCTGATTCTCAGGGATGCCTACGGTTCGCAGGAGGCTGACATCGGCCATCCGATAATTGCTCGCTTCACCATCCGGCGCGACGGCGCGCTCATCGCCGAACCACACGTGCCAGCGCGACCAGTCAACCTCGGTCTTGTACTCGCGCGACATGTGTTCGTACATCTGTCTCGGAGTGCTTCCCCCAGCTAATGCGATGTGGAATTCGCGGGAGCCGGTGCACAGCTCGGCCACCCACGCGCACGCTGCTGCCGCCACCTCGGCGGGGCCGGGTAGCACCAGGGCTGGCCCCGTCAGACCAAGATCAGCGGCCTGGGGCCAGCTCATCCGGACACCCTCGCAAGCGCTCGATCATTGTGCTGCCCTCAGCCCTCGGCCAAGGCCACCGGGACCGCGGGGAGGCTCTGTCTGAGGCGGGGGAGGATCTCCTCAGAGTAGAGGCGGAGGAATCGCTCTTGGTCGGGGCCAGGCGCGTGAAACACCAGATGGGTGAAGCCCAGGTCGGTGTATCTCTGAATCATGGCGACGTGTTCGTCGGGGTCCGAGGACACAATCCACCGACTGGCCGCACGCTCGACACTGAGCGCATCGGCTCGACGCTCCATCTCGATCGGATCATCGAGACCCATCTTTTCCTCACCGCTCAATGCCAGCGCAGCCCAATGCCGCGTGTCGCTGAGCGCCCGTGCTCGATCGAGGTCGAACGACACTTTCATCTCGATCATCAGATCTAGGTCGGTGATGTTGCGTCCAGCTTTCTGGGCGCCTTCATACAATGCCGGAAGCAGCGTGTCCGTGTACAACGCTGGGTCCTTGCCGCTCGTGCAGATGAACCCTTGCGCAATGCGGCCCGCGAGCCGCGATGCTGCCGGTCCTGATGCCGCGACATAGATCGGTACGGGATGTTCCGGGCGGTCGTAGATCGTTGCCCGCTCCGTCTTGAAGTACTCTCCCTCGTGGGTCACCCGCTCCTCTGTCCACAAACGTTGGATGAGTTCGAGCGCTTCCTTGAGACGCGCGAACCTCTCCTTTGAATCCGGCCACGTCGTGCCGAGTGCAACCTCGTTGAGTGCCTCTCCGGTCCCCACTCCCAGCGCGATGCGCCCGGGCGCGAGGCACGCGAGCGTGGCGAATGCGTGTGCCACTACAGCTGGGTGGTATCGAAAGGTCGGGGTCAAGACGCTCGTACCGATGAGCACCCGTTCCGTGCGTTCAGCCAGCGCGCCCATCCAGGAGAATGCGAACGGCGCGTGCCCGCCAGTATGCCGCCACGGCTGGAGGTGGTCGCTGATGAAGACGGAGTCAAAGCCCAGTTCCTCTGCGAGCACGCTGTACTCGAGCAGCGTACGGGGATCAAATTGCTCCGCGGATGCCTTGTACCCGAATTTCATCAGTTCCTCTACTGAAGTCCAAGGATGTCTGGGGCGTGCGCAAGGGTGGCTTGGAGGTGGGCGGTGGTGAGAGCTGCCATCGCTGGCGCGTCGCCGGTTTTGGCGAGACGGAGAATTTCTTGGTGCTGGCGGTCCGCAACATCGGCGAACGCGCGATCCAGCTGGGCCGCCAAACGAACGTACGGCTCGGATTGCGCGCGGAGTGTGCGGATGTAGGTCAGCAGCCGCTCACGAGCGCAGTGCTGGTACAGCGCGAGATGCAGTTCATCGTGCCGGGCCGCCCAATCACGCCCAGGTCGCGCCACGTTGAGCCGGTCCAGGTGGCTGGCGAGTGAACCATGGAGGCCGGCCGAAGCGTGCTCCACTGCCAAACGGGCAGCCAGCGACTCCAACGCAATTCGGATCTCGTAGATCTCGGTCAACTCGGCGAGGGTGGGGCGAAAGACCGTGGCGCTGCCGAGTTGATCGCGTGTCACGAGGCCTTCGCTCTCGAGTCGGGCGATGGCTTCTCGAATCGGCGTCCGACTGACCGCATGACTCTCCGCGAGGTGGACTTCCCGAAGGCGGGCGCCGCCCGGAAGGCTGCCGTCGAGGATGCTCGATCGGAGCGAGTGAAGGATCTGCTCTGTCGCGTTGCCGCGTGAGGTGGATGTGTCAGGCATGCAACGTGTATACACGACGGGATACAGCTTGTCAACCCGCAGCGGACTTGACGTTGCTGGATGCAAGCCTGTATACATCTCGGTGCGCGACGAACGCGCAGCAGCCTCAGACGAAGAGGGCCACGGCGAACTACATGATCTTGCCCCCGCGAAAGTCGGCTTCAGGACGCGCACCCGACCGCGCCGACGCGCAGCTGCCGCCCCGCGGTGCGGTGGACCGCGTGTCCTTACTGCTCGTGGCGGCCGGAGCAATCCTGTGGGCGTCGGATGTCTTCTTTCGCACAGGCCTAGTGCGCCATGGGTTGAACAGCAGCGCCATTGTGTTTGCAGAGGATCTATTCGTCACCCTTGCATGCATCCCGTTCTTCGCGCGCGTCGCGCGCGACCTACGCGGTCGCTCCCAACGCGACATTCTTGCTCTGACTGCCATCGGTGTGGGACCTCAGGCGCTGGCAACGGTTCTCTTCACGCAGTCAATCAGCATCGCTCTCCAGTCCAACTCGGTGAACGAGACCTACTTGTTGCAGCAGGCGCAACCCATCATGGCTATCGCTCTCGCGTGGCTCGTGCTGAAGGAGCGGCGGCGCGCCCGTTTCTGGCCCCTGGCGGCCCTGTCGCTGGTGGCCGTATACTTAGTGATCTTCGCGCGCACACCGCTCCAGCCCTTCTCGGACTTGGGGAGAGGCCATGTGCTGGCCGCCTTGTGCGCGCTCGGGGCTGCCCTCCTTTGGGCAAGTGGCACCGTGCTCGGCCGGTATGCCCTCCGAGACGTTTCGTTCGTGACGACGACGGCGATGCGTTTCACCATCGCGCTGCCAGTGCTGTTGGCCGTCACACTGATCAGCAATGGCACGAAGGCGTTTACGGTCTATCAGATTGCTGATGTGCCGAACCTGATTGGCTTGGCGATCGTTCCCGGCCTCTGTGCAATCCTCTTGTACTATCGGGCGCTGCGCTCCACTCCAGCGTCACTTGCGACCCTCGCAGAGACGGCCTTCCCGCTCACGGTTACTCTCCTCCTCGCCCTGCCGGCGCCGTACGGCTTCAGCCAGCAGATCCTTCCGCTTCAGCTGGGCGGTGCAGCCCTCTTCATTGCCATGATGATCTTTCTCAATGCTCGCAAGGAGAACACGGTCATCGATGGGCTGTTTCGAGCAGCCTTTCAGCCGCGTACGGCTGATCCTGTATCGCGCTCCGGCTAATGGTTGGAGTGGAGGTTGGCGGGCGACCCCTCTTGCGTTTGGGTCCGGCCGCTGGGGAAAGACGAGCCTTGCATGTGATCTGCCCTCACATAACACGACGTTGGGCACTGGGTAAACGCCCCGCCGTGCAGGCCCACGGGTGCGTTATCGTCGCGCAAGGTCGCACCGTGCCGCGCGGTAGGACGTCCCACTCTTTGGTATTGCGGCCGTTCACGCGAGCATGACGATCGAAATCCTGCCCGTACAGATCGACAGAGAATTCGTCGAAGGCGACGATCTGGCGGCGATGATCCACGACGCCGCTCCAGCCATCCGTGACGGGGATGTGGTGGTGATCACACAAAAGGTCGTGAGCAAGACGGAAGGTCAGGTTGTCGACCTGCGGGATGTGCAACCCTCCGCAGGAGCGCTCGAGCTTGCCGGCTCGGACAGTGATCCACGCGTGGTGGAGGTGGTTCTTCGAGAGAGCAAGCGCGTGGTGCGTCATCGGGGTCCGCTGATCATCACCGAGACGCATCACGGCTTCGTATGCGCCAATGCGGGTGTCGACCGATCCAACGCTCCGCGCCTCGACACTGTCGTTCTTCTGCCCCGCGATCCTGACGCGTCAGCACGGAGGTTGCGAGCCAGACTCGAAGAGTTGTCCGCAGCGCGGCTGGCCGTCGTGATCGCTGATACCATGGGTCGACCGTTACGCGATGGCATAGTGGGAACCGCTATCGGCGCGAGCGGTCTCAACCCCCTGCGCGATCTCGCGGGAGCGATCGACCCCGTCGGCTTCCACCTTGCGAGCACGATCGTTGCCATCGCGGACGAGCTGGCTTCCGCCGCAGATCTCGTCCTTGGCAAATTGGAGCGCGTGCCGGCTGCCGTCATCCGCGGCTATGTGACCACGGGCGATGGCTCGGCACGTCAACTACTGCGCGATCCGGCCCGCGAGCTGTTCGTATAGCGCTCGTATTACGCAAGGCTCCGCGACGCATTCGCGCGCGGTTGGACCACGTGGAGGCGTTCTGAGCGCGCAACGCGCAGATCCTCGACAGTATCCACGTCAAGGCTCAGGCCGTTGATGTCCACGATCCTGGCCACAAGCCCGCTGTCCTCGGCGCGCTGGGCGTGGCGTGCAGCACTGGGCTGGTGCCCAAACAACGGGGCAATGCCCGTCGCAGGACGCACGAGCAGCGCGTTCGTGCCACCATCACGCGCACGGGCGATGCCGACACCCGGATCGGGAGCTGAGTCGACGAACTGGAGGATGTCCGCCGACGTGATGAGGGGAAGGTCCGCCGATAGGTAGAGCACGGCGGTCGGTGGTGGCTGGATCGACGCCAGAGCGTGTTGCAAGCCTTCGTTCCAGGCGAGACCGCCGTCGTCGATGACCTCAACCCCCAGCGGTATGGCGGCAACCGACGCGGCCGACTCGGATGTGACCACGGCGACGGGACCGACCGCAGCGTCCTGCGCCGCCAAGATGGTGCGGTTGAGCATGCACAGCATGAGCCGCCGCCGCGATGCGGCTGATACGTGCGGACTGAGTCGCTGCTTCGCAATGGTGAGCCGTTTGAGCGGGATGAGGATGTGGATGGTCATGGTGTCGCCTGGCGATCGGCTCGCCACTCCATCACATCCGTCATCCGTACCTGAATGATCGGATCCAACTCGTCGGGAGTTCGGTATTGAGAATACCGAGCAAGCAAGAGGTGCCGAGCATGGTGCATATCAGACGGGGTTCGGAGTATGAGGGCCTCCCCCTTGATCGAGACCCACCACAGGCGCGACCAGTCTTCGTCCCAGCCATGGAACAGCAAAACGGCACGGGGATCCGCTTTCAGATTCCTGAGTCGCCTCAGCTCCCGAGAGCGCTTCGGCTTCCCGTCGACCGGGATGAAAAGCAAGGGCGCGTCAACCGCGAAGACACAAGGGACTAGATGGGGCAAGCCATCGGGGCAGATGGTGCCCAGGGTTGCGGAGCGGACGGTGGAAATTCGCTCGATCGTGGCCTGGTTGTTCACGCGGTCTCCTGGAGTCAGAGGGGAATCGGGGCGCTCAGCCGGTTAGGGATGCTGGATGAAGGACTGTATACACCACCGCACACGATCGAGCCTGGGTCACCGAGGTGATCAATCCCGGTTGGCCCCTGCACAGTAGGTGCTCGTTACAACCCTTGCTACT
>DATLRQ010000120.1:0-7639 GCA_035534555.1 Candidatus Micrarchaeaceae archaeon | reverse complement strand
ATCGCCTCGGGCAACGCGGGCAAGGTTCATGAGTATCGAGACCTCCTGTCGGGTGCCGGCCTCGAGCTGGTCGCCTTCGACAGCGAGGTCGACGAGGTGGGGGATACCTATTCCGAGAACGCGCGCCTGAAGGCCGAAGAGGCGGCCACGCGCTCCGGCCTGCCCTCGCTCGGGGACGACTCGGGCATCGAGGTAGAGGCGCTCGGCGGCTTTCCTGGCGTCCGATCGGCACGGCTGGCAGCGACGCAGCCAGAGAGGACCGCCGAGCTCTGGCGGCGGCTGGACGGCAGGCCCCGGCCGTGGCACGCGCGATTCGTCTGCGTCATCGCGCTGGCGGTGCCAGGCGCCCAGACTCGGTTTTACGAGGGCGAGTGCAGGGGTGAGCTGCTGCCGGAGGCCCGGGGACGCAACGGCTTCGGCTACGACCCGGTGTTCCTGGAGCCTGGAACCGGAAAGACGTTCGGCGAGATGCCGGTGGAGGAGAAGCGCAAGTACAGCCACCGCGCCGCAGCCCTGCGGGCTCTTCTGCAGTCGGGCGTGCTCGCGGGCATCTAGCGAACCAACTGACGACGTTCCAGTTACAGGCTTTGTTTTGGTCGCAGGCGCACCATTTCAGGTGATTGGAGACTCCTGTCATCGAGCGGATTTCCGGCTCTGACGAGCTCGACGCACCGCCGGTGGCGGCCGCTCGGCTCCCGGTCGCACTTCGTCCTGGGTGGCCTGATCTTCCCGCGCTGCTCGGCGCGCTCGTCGCAGCCGCAGACCTCGTAGTCTGGCTGACCCCCGGCCCGCTCCTTGCCAGGATGTTTCCGAGCGGCCCTGCGATGAAGCTCAACGCGGCCATCGCCCTGCTGGCGCTGTCAGCGGCCGCATACGCGGCGCGACGATCGCGTCCGGGCTGGAACCGGCCAAAAATGATCTCCGTCGGTTTCGCCGCGCTGACCGCGGCGATCGCGGGCGGGACCGCGTACGAATACCTCTCGGGCCACTCGCTGGGAATCGACCAGCTGTTGGTCAGCGACCGTTCCGGCGGAATGCTCGCGCCTGGCCGGATGGCCGTCGGCAGCATCATCTTTCTCAGCTCGCTGTGCCTTGCCGTGGTCGCCCTGGACTGGCCCTGGCCGGGTCCACGCCCCTCCGAATGGATCGCCTGGGCGGTGATGACATTTGCGCTGCTCTCTCTCATCGGCGACCTCTTCAGGGTCGGCCAGCTGTCCGGCGTCGTGGGCGCCAGCCAGATGGCGGTCAGCACCGGCATCGCACTCATCCTGATCAGCGTCGCAGTGATCGCGTCGCGGCCGGAGCACGCCATCTTCAAGGCGGTTGCCGGTCCGGACGCCGGCGCCAGGTTCGTGCGCCGGTTCGGGCTGATCGCCGTCGCGGTCCCGTTCCTGCTTGGCGTCGTCGTCTTCGAGGCAGGACGCGCGGGGGCGTTCGGGCTCGACTTTGCGCTCAGCCTCGGCACGTTCACTGCGATCGGCGTGGGGATGGCCGGGGTGCTCGTCGCCTCCATTTTCGTCCGCCGCGCCGAGAGCGCCGGAGTCGGCCGGCGCGAGGCAGAGGTCTTCAAGATGATCGTCCAGACCGCCAACGAAGGCGTCTGGACCACGGACGACCTCGGGCGCAACCTGTTCATGAACGACCGAATGCTGGAGATGCTCGGCTACCAGGCCTCCGAGCTCATCGGACGGCGCGCCCTGGACCTGAGCCCTCCCGATATTCGCGAACGTCAACACGCGCGCATGCAGGATCGGCTGTGGGGCCGGGCGGAGGCTTACGAGACCGCTTTCGTGCGCAAGGACGGGTCGATCCTCTGGGCCCTCGTGGGCGCAACGCCGAGGCTAGATGCCGCCGGCAAGCCGGCCGGTTCGCTCGCGATGGTCAGTGACCTGACAGTCAGGCGTGCGGCCGAAGAGGATTTGAAAGTTGCCAGGGGCGAAGCGCTCGACGCGACACGCCTCAAATCGGAGTTCCTCGCCAGCATGAGCCACGAGATCCGGACTCCGCTGGCCGGGCTGCTCGGGATGGTCGAGTTGCTGAAGGCAACCGGGCTGGACGACGAGCAGGCCGGCTACGCCGACGCGATCAGCCGGTCGGGCGACGCGCTCATGACCATCATCAACGACATCCTGGACATCTCCAAGGTCGAGGCCGGGAAGCTCGAGCTCGAGTCGATCGACTTCAGGATCGGGTCGGTGGTCGAGGAGGTGGCCGAGCTCATGGCTCCGCGCACACAGGGCAAAGGCCTCGAGCTCGTCGTCGCGGTCAGTCCGATGGTTCCCGAATGGGTTCGGGGTGATCCTGCCCGACTTCGGCAGGTGCTTCTGAACCTGCTCAGCAACTCGGTCAAGTTCACCGATCGAGGAGAGATCGTCATCAGCGTCCAGCGTTCGCACAGCGCCGGGATTGGGACTCGTATCGAGTTCGAGGTGTCTGACACGGGAGCCGGCATCTCCGAAGCGACCCAGAAGCGCCTCTTCGAGAAATTCGAGCAGGCTGATGCTTCGACGTCGCGAAAGTACGGAGGCACAGGTCTCGGCCTGGCCATCTCGCGCCAGCTGGTCGGGCTGATGGGTGGGGAGATCGGAGTGCGCAGCGAAGTTGGCAAGGGCAGCGAGTTCTACTTCACGTGCGTGTTCGGGGAAGTCGGCGTCGCCCACCCCGAATCGACAGCCGCGCTCGGCGACTTGAAGGGCTTGCGCGTCCTCGTTGTCGACGACAGCGCCACGAATCTCCAGGTCCTCAAGGAGGCGATGCGGAGGTGGCAGGTAGACGTTGAGGGGCGCGCTCTCGGTATGGATGCCCTCGCGCTTCTGAGCGATGCGGCGGCCAAGGGCAAGCCCTATGACGTCGTCCTCCTCGACTCCCAGCTGCTGGACCTCGATGGACTCGCGCTCGCACGAATGATCCGCCGCAAGCAGGCTCTCGCCGGGCTTGTCACGGTGCTGCTGACGCCGGCGGCCTTGGGTGCCACGGAGCAGGTTGGAGCCGTCGACGCGTTCCTGGCCAAACCAGTGAAGATTGCCGCTTTGCGCGAATGCTTGACGATGGTCAGCGGTCGCGCTCCCACCAATCCGCTTCCAAAGCCAACGGTGCACCGCGCCCCGGCGCCAGGCGCGGTTCCGGGAAAGGAACCCCTTCTCCTGGTCGTGGACGACAATCCCGTGAACCAAAAAGTCTCGAGCACCATGCTCCGAAAACTCGGATATCGATCCGAAATCGCGAGCAACGGGGTCGAGGCGGTCGACGCGTCCGCCAAGCGTGAGTACGCCGCGATCCTGATGGACTGCGCGCTGCCAGTGATGGACGGGTTCCAAGCGACTGCGGCGATCAGGCTCAGGGAAGGCCTCGCTCGACACACCCCGATCATCGCGATGACCGCGAGCGCGATGAAGGGGGACCTCGAGCGGTGCATCGCGGCCGGAATGGACGCGTATCTGAGCAAGCCGGTAAAGATGGCGAAGCTCGGAGAGGTCATCGCCACCTGGGTCGGATCGAACGCCCCCAATGGCGACGCCAAGGCCGCCTTGACCGGAAAGTCCTCCGGGTCGGAGCCGCCCGCTGAAGCCGTGTTGGTCGTAGGCGATCGCCCGGCTTGACCAGCTGCAGACCGCGCCACCGCCGCCGCCGGTGCGATTCGATTCCGTCCGCGTGTTATTGAGGAGATGAGAGATGCAGGAGCAAAGCAGAAGGCAGTGACCAAGCGCATCAAGGCCAGCCGCCGTCGCCATCAACCGGGACCGCCGGCGACTCCAAGGCGAGCGGTCACCAGCGACCAGGCCCCGGGGGAGGAGACCGTGCAGGTCAACGACCAGTACGTCGGCGGGGGGCCGCCGCCCTCTCGGCATTCATCGGGGCACGACCAGCACCAGACCGGAGGTTAGCCGCGCTCCTGGGCGCTTGGGGGCAGCGCCGAACGCGACCGGTGCCCGAATACAATTAACACGCCTCAGATGCCCCACGATCCGGCGATCGGCGCGTGCTGGCGAGCGGACTTCGACCAGGCGGGCGGTAGCTTAGCTCGGTAAAGCGCCTGGTTTGGGACCAGGAGACCGCGAGTTCGAATCTCGCCCGCCCGACCAACGCATTTTGAGACCCTGAAAACGGCCGATTTCGATCTCGTTTCGACCGTTTGGGAAGGTGTTGGGCGCGGGGTTGGAACGGCTGTGGAAAACCCCTGGAACCTGCCGAGTTAAGAGACTTGGGGCATTGCCTACCAGTCTCATGGTGGGGAAATATGCACAGGGTGAATCAGGCAGTCAGCGTTCTTCCCGGCGGTCTTTCGAGCCCAAAGCGGCGGCAGCCGCCGATCCTTGCCGCCTACGAGCACTTTCGCCTGGATCGCCAGGGGATGCTGGTCTCGCCGAGGACGCTGGAGTACTACGACGGCATGGTCCTGCCCTTCCTGAGGTGGGCAGAGGACGAAGGGGTGCAGAAGTTCGAGGCCTTGGAGGTGTCTCGGCTGCGCGTCTACCGCGCCCAGCTGGCGACGAGGCCAGGGCGGCATGGCCAGCGCCTGCAGCCGAAGACGATCCTGGAGTCGCACCGGGCGATTCTTTGCTTCCTGCGCTGGGCGAGGCGCGAGGGCTACCACGTCGACGGGCGCATCCTCGAGCTCACAGCGCCACGAGTGCCCGACAAGGAGCCGACTGTCTACCACATCGCCCAGGTGCGCAAGGTGCTCGCCGCATGCAACCCCGCGGTGCCGACCGAGGACCTGGTGGTGCGGATCCTGGTCGGCTCCGGCTTGCGGCGCGCCGAGATCTGCGGCCTGGCAGTTCTAGGCCCGGACGGCCTCTCCGACGTGATGACCGACTCGCTGGGACGAGGGCGGGTGGAGCTGCGGGTGCGCTGGGACGCCGGTGCCAAGGGCCGCAAGTCGCGCCGGGTTCCGATCACGCCCAAGCTGGCGGCTGCGATCAAGCGATACGAGGCGCGCCACCGACCCGAGACCGACCTCTCGCAGCTGCTCATCAACGGCCGCGGTGCGCCGTATCAGGGGCCAGGGATCAAGTCGATGATGGACCGGCTCACGGTGCGCGCCGGATTCCGGGTGCACGCTCACGCGTTCCGGCATACGTTCGCGACGGTGGCGGCGAAGCTTGGCTGGAACTTTGAGCACCTCCGAGCAGCAATGGGCCACTCCGACTACGGAATGCTGCAGCGGTACGTGCGGCTGGCTACAGAGCGAGACCTGGGACCCCGAGCGGACTGGCTGGAGCTGATCGCAAGCAACCCGGCGACGGAATGGTCATGACGATGCATGGGTCAAAGAGCGGCATCATTTAAGTCGTGAGCGAAACCGACGTCCGGACTTGGCTGCGAGAGCTGCTAATTAACGAAGCTGCTTTCAGCAATGATGAGGCTAAGCAAGCAGCAGCTGCTTGCTGCCTTTGGAAGGGCTCCTTTGAGCTCGGCGGGGCAATATCTGCTGCCATTGGAGCGCGAACTTCACCTCGCTTGCCTGGCGGGAAGAATTGGTGGAACGGTGCCGGACGTTGGGCGAAGGATCATCTACTTGCCGGACGGGCAGACGAGGCCACTTACAAGATTGCTGAGATGCTGGCTGAGCCGGCACCTGATGACTGGGACCCCAATTGGCCTGACTCCAAGCGCTTCTCACGCATAACCCTCCCCGAAGGAGCGGCAGTCAGTGATGAGTTCGTGGTCGGCAATGGGGAAGGCCAGCGTGGACGCTTTCGCGTGGAGGAGCGTGAGGGCCGCATCGGGGCGGCTCTGATCGAGTCCTGGTGGTCCCTTGATGACTTGTGGGGTCCGGCCAAGAGCGAGGCGGAGGCGCTCCTCAAGGCCTAGTTTCGCCAATAGGTCAAGCCTCCCACTGGACGTTCTAGGACGTTTTGGGACGTTTCGAACGTCCCGAAACGCCGTTGAAACGTCCCGGTCTTGCTGGTTTGCTTTTCGCCAATGACAGCAAGATTCCGAATCGAAGATGGAAGACGCTGGGGACGTCTGGGACGTCTGAAGTCGTCCCAAGTCGTCCCAAGACGTGGTTTAGACGTCCCTGCGGACGCTGTTGTCATTGACGGCGATGTCAAGTAGGTCAGCGGCCGACCGTGGGATTGACGCCGACGCTTCGTCGGCGTTGCCGACGGGCGGCGGAGCCTCACCGCGAACGCCGGTCGTGCAATTGGCGACGGACGGCCCACAGCGCGTGCGCGAACCCGGGCGCGCGACGCGCAGAGCGAACGCGTCTGGACATTGCCAAAGTGAGACGACGGTCGACTCATTGGCAAGGCAATCGCCGCACGCTCGGCGGCGCCGGTCGGAGAACCGGCTGCAGATCGCTCCTGGCGGTCCGGGTCCCCTAACAGAGGACCGCCAAAAACCACGCGGCCGGCACTGCGAGGCCGTCATGAGTTGGCCCAAATGCCGCCCGGACGGAAGGCACGGAACGCGTAACACCGTGCCCTCCAGGGCGTTTTGTAGCCCGAGAACGGCTCTTTGGTCAGGGCTCTGGGATTCTTGCTGAGCCTCAATTCATGAGTATTTTGCCGGGATGGTCCGTCGAGGTCGGCGCGATCGATCGGGCTCGCATCCTCCGGGGTTGGACGCGGCGAGAGCTCGCTCGTCGGGCCCGGGTCGACGAAGGCACGCTCTGCGATCTGTTCGCTGGGAGACGGAGGCCGACATTCGGAACGCTTCGCGCCCTGTGCAGCGCGCTGGCTTTGTCGCTGGAATCCGTCATTTCATTTGAGGGAGCTGAATCGCAGTCCGCAGCCCAGAATGGTGCCCCCTAAATGCTGGATCGCGCTGTCGTGATGGAGACCGCGCTCAGCCACGAGAATGCCTGGCGCGCTTGACTTCAAATTGGAAGCCCGCTCCGGGCTTTGTAACATGGTGGAACCGGACACGCGATAGAGCGTTGTCGGAGGTCGTCCTAGGCTGAAGGCTTTCAGATTCAGCTTGAAAGAGCGCGGGTTAGCCCTAACCCGAATCAGGCACCAACGTCAAACCCATGTAGTCGAACGCGGCGCGAATATTCTCGACGATGCGGGCTATCTCGATCGAGCCAAGCCGTTCATCGTCGTGGGGTGGGTCCCATTTCTGCCGTTCGGATATATACAGAGCCAGCCTGCCGGCGGGTAGCAGCGGCTCGGCTCCAATGAGCATCGTGCGCGCGGCCTCGGTGTATCGAACTTTGGTGCGCGACACAACTTCAACGGCATATCCCGCATCGCTTTGGACGAAATCGACCTTCGGCATCGAGAAGTGTTCTGTCACTGCCAGGTCATCCTCGATCGGAGTTTTGGCGTCAGTGACGCGACCACCATTGCTCGCAACCAGTCGCAGTCAACGCGGTCCACACGATGAGAATATCGGTCTCGTGCGAGTTAAGAGACTTGCGCCCGATTCGCGATGTCGCGTTAAGATCGAGTCGAATACGGTAGGCCTTAGCCCCCGGTTTGGGACCAGGAGACCGCGAGTTCGAATCTCGCCCGCCCGACCAACATGCACCGTCGGACGAGCTGGAAGCCAAGAGGCGCGCGTGCGTTACAGCACCTCGACGCGACAACGGATTCCGGGCGCCGTGGCAAGCCGCTTGTCGACGGTCAGGAGGTCGGCCCCCAGGAGCTCAGCCAAAGCGACATAGGAAGCGTCGTAGGCGGTGAGGTTTGCC
>DATLRQ010000119.1:0-9247 GCA_035534555.1 Candidatus Micrarchaeaceae archaeon | reverse complement strand
GGCCGACCCCCAAGCCGCTGTTCCGGCCGATCTCGTATTCGCGAAGGGCCGTCCCGAACTCGACAGCAACCAGTCCGATCCCATCTGCGGCCACCCACACATGTGTCACAAGAGCCTAATTTTCGAGGTACTCCTCGACCTCACCCGGGACATGCTTGGCGACAAATACCCGGGCGATATGAAACATCGACAGCTCACGGAGCACCGTCTGTTTTGGGTGCTGGCGAATGAAGCGGCCGATATCGCTGAGCAGGATCATGGTGTCCGGGGACAGATAGCGAGAATGAAGGTGCCGGTCTACCAGTTCATGCATGGCGATTGGCCGAGGCGGAGGCGAGAGCTGTTCCATCGATGAACCCATGAGCGATGTTATCGGCCCTTCGACGAATTGTCTTGCGCGCAGCTGTCTCCGTTCGGATTTTCACGGCAGAGTTCGGGGTCGAATCCGGCTGCGGCCGCCATTAACGAGGGCTCAGTGAATCGTGTCTTCCGAAGTGTCGAGCGCACGACTCTTAACCCGTGCTATCTATCAACCCGTGACCTGGATGGCTTCTGGTCGATTGAGACTCTCAGTACGGCGCGCCTGAGATGGCCCGGCTCGCGACCCACCTGCGACGCATCCCGGCCGTAGGTGTGACGACGACCGGCACGAGCCTCGACGTGCTCTCCCGTGAGATGCCGTTCACGCAGGAGCCGATCCTCGAGCCGCGCGACTTCGTGCGCGAGGCGGGTCGGCGCGGAGTGCAGTTCGACGAGAGTCTCCTCGAGGACCTCCATCGCCACAGGATGCTGATCCCCTTCTACTTCGCGCACCCGGGCCTCAGCCGCACCCAGGACGTCGTCGACGTTAGCAACAGCCGCATCGCCGACCTCGGGAACAGTGGAATCGCAACCCGCCTGGTCCGCCACGCGGCCAAGGGGGAGGTCAGCGACCCCGAGCACTCCCGCTTTCGCCTCTGGGCACGAACCAACAAGAAGCAGGTACAGCCTGACTCGCATCCAGGCATCTACTACTCCCGCCACCAGCTTCTGGTCCTGCCGCACATCCGCAGGTACATCGAGCAGTACCAGACGTACTTCGTGGGCCGCGGCCCGAAGGGTCTCCGCTCGTACCGGCGCCTCGACCCGGCATTCATGCCCGACGCAGGATACGAGGTCGCGTGCTCGGAGTGGCGTTCGCTCGCCGTGGTCCTCTCCTCACTCGATACGCTCGTCCTCCCCGAGCTCTATCGGAAGATCTCCTGGCCGGAGCAGTGG
This sequence comes from Candidatus Micrarchaeaceae archaeon, assembly GCA_035534555.1. Classification (GTDB taxonomy): domain Bacteria; phylum Chloroflexota; class Dormibacteria; order Dormibacterales; family Dormibacteraceae; genus Palsa-872. Next base: position 7,990 of record DATLRQ010000119.1, on the reverse strand, counting down.
CGCCAGGTGCGCTACGCCTTCGACGCCGACGCGGCGCTACGGTGGCTCGGGCTCGCGCGAACCGATGCGCACAAGCTCGTGAAGCGCTTGCTGTGGGACGCGAAGCACCTGGACGACACGGGCGAGTTATACGACGTTATCCGGCGCGCGACTCCTGACGCCTGGGAGGCGCTAAGCGGCCGGACGTTGATGGCACACGACCTCCGGGTCGCGGCGGAGATCGTGGTACGCGTCGTCGAGATGGCTGAAGGCGTGGAGGTCACCGACGACTGCGAAGACGATCCGATCGGAGCGCAACGACTCTCCACGCGCGGCCGCGACCTGGAGGAGATCCTCACGTCGACCGGCCTCTCCCCGCACCCATCCCTCGTCGTTATCGTCGAGGGCGAAACCGAGAAGCGACTGTTCGCGCGGGTGATGGAGACCCTCGGCACTCCGCTCAGGGCCGATCGCATCCGCGTCGAGAACCGCGAGGGACTCGACGAGCCGATCCACCTCCTCGCGCGGTACGCGGCCCGGCCCCTCCCAGGTCACACCTTCGACAAGTGGGTGTTCTTGGTGAGACCCCCGACAAGGGTGCTCGTACTCGCCGATCCCGAGAAGGAGTACTTCAACGAGCAAATGCGAGACCGCCAGCAGGACCTCATTGCGAAGTCGATCGTCAAGGAACTCCCTTCAGACCTACACCCCGACCTGCTCGCTAAGGGCACTGAACTCGTGACCGTTCGATCGTGGCCAAGCGGACCCTTCGAGTTCTCGCACTTCAGCAACGAGGAGCTCGCCGACGGGCTGCTCGCGATGGCGATCGGCAAATACCCCGGCAGGCGGGACGAGTTGATCAAGCGGATCGATGAAGAACGGGGGAAGCCGCACGCAACGAAGAAGCGAAAGGGTCCGGACATCGCGACCGTCTGGGAGAAGTGGATCCCCGACTACGGCTTCAGCAAGCAGAGGTTCGCCGACCAGATGTGGCCGATCCTCGAAGCCCAGGTCCGCGACGCCGTAAGTAGTAGAACTTCAAACCCGCCCATCATGGACGCAGCGATCGAGGCGCAGCGCCTCTCCCGGCTGCCGCGGGAGCGCGTCGTGGTCGAGCGGGCGGGCAGTGCTCCCAGCGACAGGCAGAGCGCCGCGGACTTTCCGAGCGATGGAAGGGTCGGCGAGGGCTAAACCGCCTGTCGGTTCGGAAAGTCCATCAGCCGCGCCCTACCGCCTTTCTGCCCCGCGCGGGACGGCCTCCGCAGACAAGAGCGCCGCCCTGATCGATCCAATCTCGACTTGGGCTGAACCAGGTCACCGCCGCCTGCCCCGTATTTTCTTAAGGTGTACGGACACCCGCCGGAAAGAAGCACAACATATGGAGCCATTCCCACCCGACAGTCCCAAATATTGGGGAATGGACATGGACGATCGCCCGACCAGGAATGGGATTTGAACTATGTCGTGTGACGTCGCGCGATTCCTATGCGGCCCAAATGATCGTTTTTTGGAGGGATCATTTCGGATCATTCAAGCTTCTTTGCAGTCGAATGCACCTGGGACTAGTAGCCTGGCGCCCGATTCCTGAACGCCCTAACGGACCGCGTGGCTCCTAAGATTCCAGCGCCTGCCAAAACCATCGACATTGCCAGGCGCGGTCCTGACTCCGAGGCTTGGTTGCAACAATAGTTGCCTCCGTGTTAGTGTCCTAGTGAGCTATGACACCGCCACGATCGAGGACAGGCTCCGGCGCGATAACTCTTCGCTTGGACACTACTTCGGGACTCACTCCTTACCTGCAGCTTGTCCAGCAGATCACCCATGCGATGCGCCTCGGCCAATTGACGGTCGGGGATCGGCTGCCGACAGTTCGCGACGTCGCCGCCCAACTGGCGATCAACCCCAACACGGTGCTGAAGGCGTACCGACATTTGGAGGTGCATGGCCTGCTCGCAAGCCGGCCGGGAACAGGCGTCTTTGTCGCCAAGGAGCTACGCGGACCGTCCCTACAGGACCAGGCGGCGCTCCGCCGAGCCCTCTTACGGTGGCTGAGCACTGCCAAGGAAGCGGGCCTGGACGCCGAAGGCGTGGAAGCCTTGTTCGCAGACACGATTCGGCAGCACGCCATCGATGAGTCCGTGGCGTCATGAATGTGCTCGAAGCCCGCGGGCTGGGCATGCGCTATGGGCGCCGGTGGGCCTTGCAAGACCTCACGCTAGACGTGCCCGGCGGGCGAATCGTGGCGTTGGTCGGGCCGAACGGCGCAGGCAAGACGACGTTCCTTCAGTTGGCTATGGGCTTCGCCGAGCCCAGTGCCGGCACCGTCGTCTCATTTGGTCTCTCGCCGCGTCGCAACGCGGCCGCCTTCTTACCGAAGGTGGGCTACGCGGCCCAGGAGCCTCCTCTCTTCCGCCGCTTCTCGGTGCGTGAGCTGCTGAAAATGGGCGCGCACCTCAATCGCCGTTGGGATGCGCCCCTGGCGGCGAGCCGCCTGCGGCGCTTGGGTATCGGGCTCGATCTCTCGGTGGCATCGCTGTCCGGCGGAATGCGTGCGCAGGTCGCATTGGTGTTGGCCCTCGCCAAAATGCCCGACCTGCTGCTCCTCGACGAGCCCATGGCTTCGCTCGACCCGCTCGCTCGCCACGAGTTCATGCGCCTCTTGATGGCGGCATCGGCCGAGCAGGGCTTGACCGTGGTGCTCTCTTCGCACATCATCGGCGACCTTCGCGCCACGTGCGATTACCTGGTGGTGCTCACGCGAGGTCGCACCCAGCTTGTCGGCGACATGGACGAATTGGTAGGCACACACCAGCGTTTGGTGGGTCCGGTCGACTCCATTGACGCAGTCGACCACGTTCACGAAATCGTCCAGGTCGAACGCTCGGACCGTCAGGCGAGCCTTCTCGTTCGCATGCGGGGACCACTCCTTGATCCGAGATGGGAGAGCTACCCAGTCGATCTCGATCAGATCGTCCTTGCGTACCTCAGTCGTAATGCGTCCATTTCCAGTTTCGAAACAGATCTCGCAGCTGAGGCGGCGAGTTGATCTGGTTGACGTGGCGACAGCAGCGCTTTGAAGCCGGGCTGGCCCTGGTGGTGCTCGCCGTGGGAGTCGCGGTCCTGCTCCTGACCCGCCAGACGATCACCGCTGACATCAATGCGCTGGGAATTCCAGCCTGTCTGGGCGGACTGGGCGATAACACCACGTGTTCCAGCGCATATCAGGCGTTCAAAGACAACTTCAGTGCTCAGCAGACCCTGCTCGGTGCGCTGACCTATCTTCCTGTCCTGATTGGCGTTGTCCTTGCAGCGTCCATCGCCGCAGAGATGGAACAGGGGACGTACCGCTTGGCGTGGGCGCAAAGCGTGACCCGCGGTCGCTGGACACTGACGCGAATTGGACTTCCAATACTGTTCGGGCTCGCGATCACGGGGCTGATAGCAGGCGTGACATCTTGGTGGATGCAGCCTGCAAACCAGGTCCAGGGCCCCCTCCGACCGGGATCCTTCGACGTTCAGGGTCTTCTGCCGCCCGCCTACATGCTTTTGGCTTTCGCGATCACCGTATCGGGCGGCGTGCTCTGGCGCCGAACGGTGCCGGCGGTCGGATTGGGCATCGTCGCCGTCGTTGGCATTCACCTGGCCGTGCAAGCCTGGTTGCGACCGAACTTCATGACCCCGATTTCGTATTTGTGGGTATCGGGATCCGCTCCCTATGGCGCCCAGGATTGGGTGGTTCAGGGGGGCGCGGGTGCCAGCAGTTATGTCTACGTAGATGCGGCGGGCCGGCAATTGTCGTCTGAACAAGTCCAGTCCATTTGCGGTCAGGTGGTCGACGCCCAATCAAAAGATGCATGGTCGTCGTGCCTTCAAGCGCACCACCTTGGCGAGCTGGTCAAGTGGCAGCCGCCTAGCCGATTCTGGGAATTTCAGGCGATCGAGTCGACTTTGGTGGTCGGGCTTGCTCTCGCGCTCCTGTTATTGACGGTCTGGTGGTTGCGCAGCCGCACTGTTTAGTGCCGAAAGACGCACCTTGAAGTCGCGTCTTAAAGCTCGGTCGAATACTTCGATAGGCATGACTCCATCGAGATCGGGCTGCACCATGGCGGGCACGGTCCGAGGCCATCCGAACAGTTCTCAGCCGCGTGCCCCGTATTTCCTTAAGGTGTACGAACGGAGCTTGGCAGCAAGCGCCAAGACCACACTTTTATCGCTCTCGCCTTCTCCGAGCACGACAGTGCGGCACCGGCTCATGAGTGGCCAGCGGCGAGAAACTCACGATGCACGTGCGGCCTGCGGCGCTCCGGGCCACATTGTGATGCATGGGTACGATTGCTCGCGGAAATGGCCGCTGATTCCGCCAGTACAAGGCCATACCGAACGGCCGCAGCGTATTACCACGCCCGCCCACCTTACTCGGCGCAACTCCACTCGGCGTTGGTCGCAAAGCTCGGATGGGATGGGACCGGGCGGTTGCTGGATGTCGGCTGCGGTCCCGGCGTGCTCGCGCTAGAGCTCGCGCCAGCATTCGGTGAGGTGATCGGGCTCGACCCTGAGCCGGCGATGCTCGCTGAGGCTCAGCGCCGTCATGGCGCCGACTCGATCCAGTGGATCGAGGGGCGCGCTGAGGAGATGCCCGGCCTTGGGCTCGGACACTTCGACGCGGTCACATTCGGTCAGTCGCTCCAGTGGATGGACCGGCCGAGCGTCATCGAGATCGTGTTCTCGATGCTCAGGCCTAGTGGCGCGATGCTCGTCATCAACCACATTCCGCCCGACCTCAGCCGAGAAAGCGCACAGGAGGCAACCCCCTTCATCCCCCACGGGCTGGTCGATGAGGTGTTGGCCCAGTACGGCGCGGCCAAGCCTCCGCGGCCAGCTGCTTGGGAGCGCCACGAGGTAGTGATCGGGAGATCGCCATTCGGTGGCTGCGATGTTCTGGTACTCCCCGGGCGCCGCGACCTGGTCAGGACTCCTGAATGGATCGTCGAGAACCAGCTGTCCACCTCATACGCCGCGCCAGAACGCTTCGGTGAGCGTCTTGCGGACTTCCAAGACGATCTGTTGCGGCGGCTCCGACACGTGGCCGGACCCAAGGGAGTCTTTCTTGAGCTGCCCGGTGATACGGAGGTACTGATTGCTCGGAAGTTGGAGAGTGCCGACCCTAAGTGACCCCGGCTGGGGCACGGCTAGGTCATTTGGCCCCACGACTGACCTGTTGTTCGCTGATGCACAACGTATAGCCGCGATGAGCTCGTGGTTTGAGGTGCTCGCGGCGCAGTCCGCTTAGAGGGGCTTGCGGGCCTTGATCGACAGCATCAGTGGAATCGGGTCACCGCCGATGCGCCACCACTCCCCGTCAAATTTCATGAACCCGAATCGTTGCCAAGCACTGAAGGGAAACTCGTGAACAGACTCGATTGCCAGGCCGGCCCCCGACGCGGCGTTGACAATGCCTCCAATGCCGTGCGTCCACTGATAGTTGGTTGGGTGGTCGATCCCTTCCGTCGAAGCGTAGGTATGCGGCCATTCGATCCGTTCCGGGCCGCTGGTGAAGTAGGCGGGCTTCGAGCTCACCCGAAGCTCACGGAGGCCGGGGTCATCAATGTCAAATACGTCGGCAAATGGATGCCCGTCGAGCAGATAGAGGAATCCACCGGGCTTGAGGTGTTTGGCTGCTACTCCGAACCACTGATCGATGTCGGCAATCCAGCACAGCACACCATGCGAGGCAAAAACGATGTCGAACTCTTGGCCAAGATTGAGAGCCAAGACATCCGATTCGACAAAGGTGGCCTCGACTTCCATCTTTGGGGCGATGTCTCTAGCGGCATCCAATGCTGGTACGGAGAAATCGACGCCAGTCGCCTTGGCGCCGACAAGGACCCATGAAATGGTGTCGAGACCTATATGGCATTGCAGATGCAATAGCGATTTCCCGCTTACATCTCCGACCTCTTTGCGGGTGACTGGATCGAGGCGCGGTGCTCGCTCCCTCACAAAGCCAGCGACATCGTAGAAATCGGAATCGAGATGCACGCCAACGCGCGAATTCCAATTACGCCGATTGGCATTCACCATCACGTCGATGGTTTCTTTGCTGGTCATTTCCGGAGTCTAATCCACTTACTGTGCGATCTCGGATCAGGCGAGCCACCTCACTACAAGCCGCCGTTGGAGTAAAGAATCTGGCCAGTAATCCAGGCGCCCTCGGATGAAAGTAGATACGCGACAAGGTTGGCGCTGTCCTGCGGCAGACTCGGCCGTCCCAACGGTGCCGTTCGAGAGATCTCGCCACGAAGATCATCCGAGATCCAGCCAGTTTCTGTAGGGCCTGGATTGATGCAGTTCGCGCGGATTCCCCGAGGCCCTAGCTCAGATGCGGCAGCCTTGATGACGCGGTCAAGGGCACCCTTGCTCACTCCATAGGGAACGTTGTCGCGCAGAGCGTCACTCGTGAAAGCCACGACCCGACCGTCCTCGCCAGGCAGTCGGTGCACCAACTCCTGAATGAGAAGCGCCACCGACCGCGCATTCACCATGAAGTGGCGGTCAAATTCGTCGGCCGAGGTTCCGACAAAGGGCAGTTCGATGTCACGGCTGTGAGCGGCAACCAGCGCTTCGAAGCGTCCCAGACGCTGTTCCAGCTCGTCAAAGAGGCGGGCTGGCGTTGCCGGATCGCTCAGGTCCCCCTCAGTAAGTTCAGCTCGAACGCCGAGGCTGCGAAGCTCGTCTACCAACTCGTGGGGTTCGCGGTCAGTGCTGGCCGGGCCAGTCTCCCGGTCGTAGGGCCGCCAACAGCTGAGGCCCACGTCCCAGCCAGCACGGGCCAGTTTCAGCGCGCAGGCTGCAGCGATACCTTGACGGCGGCCGGCGCCTGTAATGAGCACGTTGGGCATTGAGGCAGATTAAATACCCATCGCGAGCCCTGTGAACTGGTTACCAGCGGCAGTGGTAAATGCTGCTGGCGAATTACAACGTATTGCGGCGATGGGCCTCATGGAAGCTGATTAGAGATCTTTGAACCAGAGGATCTGCACCTCGTGCGGTAGCGCTGGATACGCATAGCGATTCATGGCGCCCAGCTTGCAGCCCATGGCGGAGTAAAAGTGGCAGGCAGGGACATTGTTATTCTGCGTCTCGATCACGAGTTGAGTACATCGACGGTTGCGCGCCCAGTCTTCACTGGCTCGAAACAATCGTGACCCGATGCCTGCGCCGCGTGATTCAGGCTGGACCCTTATGTCCCAAATCGCCGATAGATCGTTACGGCCTTCGAGCATGTATAGGTTAGGTGTGCGGTAGGCGATGACGGCACCGCCGATCAAGCTGCCCCCTCGTCGCGCCGTGATCAGACCCCACCGCGACACATCGAATCTTGTGGACCACTTGGTTGGCCCATCTCCGCTGACCTCGTCATAGTCCTTGACGTAGGGGTCTTCGTTCGCACGTTCTCGCAGGACTAATCCAATTGTTCCTGCCTCGGAATCGACGATATCAAGGATCCTAGAGACCCGAAATGCAATCGATATCGCGGCAAGCGTTGGCACGGAGCCGATGGGCTCCTCCCGGATCTGGATATCCCGCTGGCCTATCGTAACGTCACTCATGAGTGCCTCAGCCCAGCGATTTTGCAATCGCCTCGGCCATCCGGCTCAAGGTTGCGGAATCCAGAACCCTGGCGTCCACTTGCCACATGGACCCAAAGCTGGGGTCGATGAACTGCAGACCATCCCATTCGCGAGAGTCCTTGTATCGAGGGAGCACGTGCAGATGCACTTGAGCATCTTGGTTCATTAGGAAGGCGTAGTTGTAGTGGTCAGGTCGGAACAAGGAGTCAAGTGCCGATCTAAGCCGAGCGATCTGGGTCAGTAAGTCGCTCCACTCGTCCTCCGTCAATCGACCCACGTCGATTTCTGTGCGGTTCAGCACGATCATGCACTTGCCAAGCAAATTCTGGTTGCGGTTCAAGACAGTGCTCCAAAGTTCGCCGATCTCGATCGCGGTGCCA
>DATLRQ010000118.1:0-19740 GCA_035534555.1 Candidatus Micrarchaeaceae archaeon | reverse complement strand
GAAAAACCGTCGAAAACCGTTGGGTTTTTCGAAAACCGTTGTCACGCGATATCTGGCCCCAGAGCCGGTCCTAGGCCACCGGCCAAGGGCGAAACCTGGGGCCCAGCCAGGCCGGCCGAGCGCCCGGCTAGTCGGTTATGCCCCCGAGGTCGATGACGGCGATCTGGCGCCCGTAGTCGCCCTTCGAGCACCCTCGCATCGCCCAGCGGGGACCCAGCGGATGGCCGGCCTGGTCCGGGAATGGCTGGCCGAGCTCAAGGTCATGGGCCGCAGCGAGCAGACGATCAAGTGGTACCGGCAAAAGATGGAGTGGTACCTGGATCACGAAAGCGGCCCCGGCACCCTCGACGGCCTCACCTCGGCGGAGGTCAAGCGGCTCCTGGGCACCCTGATCGATCGTGGCCTGAAGCCCAATACAGTCCATGGCTCTTTCGAGGTCGTGCGCGCGTTCGCCAACTGGGCGCTGCGCGAGGGATTCGCCGTTGACCCGGCGGTGGTTCGCATGCGGCCACCCAAGCTGCCGGTCACCGAGCTCGAGACCTACACCGATGCCCAGCAGGAGGCGATCCTGGCTGCGGCGGCGGCTGGCTGGCCCCGGCTTGCCGTGCAGATCCTGCTCGGCACCGGCATGCGCGTCGGCGAGCTGGCCGAGCTCAAGGTGGGGGACTTCGAGGACGACGGCTCGGTGGGTTTTTTGAAGATCCGCAAGGGCAAGGGCGCCAAGTTCCGCCGCGTCCCGCTCTCGACCCGCCTACGCCGAGAGATCGATCGCTACCTCAACCGCACCCGTCCGGAAACCGATGACGACCGGCTCCTGGTCACTGCCGGCGGCGAGCCCGTCCGGATGATGACGATCGAGTACCTGTTGAGGAGGATCAAGCTCAGGGTCGGGTTCAAGGTCCACGCCCACAAGTTCAGGCACACCTTCGCCACGGAGTACCTGCGCCGGGAGGGCGACATCGAGCGCCTGCGCCGGATCCTTGGCCACTCCAGCTACGTGATGGTGATGCGCTACCTCCATCTAGATAAGGGCGACCTGGGCAAGGACTTTGATTTGCGATCGCCGTTTTGACATCAAGATTGGCAAAGCGACTCGCCTGTGAACATGATGTCCTCCGGCAAGTGCCCACGCCACGGACGCGGGTTCAACTCCCGCCGCCTCCACCAATTTTCGTATTCGGATCGGGGATCTTGACCCCCGACCTGACCCCCAAACTCACCACGAAGCCGGAGGCCGGCGCCGTCAGCCGGGCGCGGTTATGCCCCGCCGGTAGACCCAACCGGCCACTGCGGGCGCCCTGGCGCGATGAGGGCGGCTCGCTTGGAGCCCGGCAGCTCGTCGGCGCCTGCACCCGCCACCTGCGGGGTCGACGCTCCGTCGCTGCCCCTAGGGGTTGACGGAAAATATGCGCTCGTTTCTAGACTGCCTGCCGTAAGGGTAGACGGCCCCCCTTTTCGCGGGGACACTACCCGGCTCGCGCAACCTGATCCGGTGATCGCAGCGCCATTCAGTTGCCTTCAGGCAACGGGAGCTACATGCATGAAGACAGCCTCCGGTTCAGGAGTAGTCCCGGTCGATCCTGATCGCCTCGCCTACGAGCTTGCCATTCGAGGCGTGACTCAACGTCGGCTGGCTGAAGTTTCGGGCGTGACCGCCTTCACAATCTCGCGGGCCGGACACGGCCGGCAGCTCCGGCCGAGTTCCCTGGGCAAGCTCACGGCTGCGCTGCTTGAGATCCCCCTGCTGCCCGGCTCGGAGTTGCTCATCTCCCAGCCGCGCGCGGAGACCAAGAAGCCGAAGCGATGAGCGCAGAATTCGCAGCGCCTCGACCGGCAGAGCCTCGACCTGAACCAGCTCAACTTCGGCTGCAACCTGCCGAGCGAGATATTCCTCGAGGTCCACGCGTCGGATCCGCCGGCAGCGCCCGATGTGGAATGAGGCGAGCTGACCGGAGGCGATCAACAGGGAACCTTTTACCTGAAGGTAGTTTCCGAATGTGTATGGCACCTGCAGGCGAAATCGCTGAGCTAGGTCGCTACCTCACGCTGCCGCTGTGATCGGTCGCAGGTCGGGGAGCTGGGAGCACGTCGAGGCGGCACGCCGGCAGGCTCGGCTTGCGCTGGGGAAGGATCCGGATGTCGCTGACGACTACGGCGGTCGACCGAAGCCGCCCCAACCGCCGCCTGCGCTACCTCCGACACGCACCGAGTACGGTCCCGGTGTCGCGGTTCTCATGGTGGAGAGGCGGCGACGCGGCTCGGCATGAGTCGCGCGCAGCTCGACGGGCTGATTGCTCGACGTCACGGGCCAACGCGATCGACGCCTTCTAAGATTGGACGGCCTGAAGATGTATCAACGCCAACTGACGCCCTCCGAGTTCGCGGCCAAGTGGGCTGGTAGCTGGCGAACCGAGCGAGCCGCGGCACAGGAGCACTTCATCGATCTGTGCCGGATGCTTGACGTCGCAACCCCGAATGAAGCGGATCCGGTTGGTGACTGGTATGCATTTGAGAAGGGAGCCGACAAGGTTGCTGGTGGTGATGGCTTTGCTGACGTATGGAAGCGAGACCACTTTGCCTGGGAGTACAAGGGCAAGAAGAAGGATCTAGACGCGGCGTATCAGCAACTCCTGCAGTACCGGGAAGCATTAGAGAATCCGCCTTTGTTAGTTGTCTGCGACCTCAACAGGTTTGAGGTCCATACCAACTTCACCGGTACGGCAAAGACAGTTCACGAGTTTTCCCTTAACACCCTAACCACCGCTCCGCAGGAGCCACTCCGCATTCTTCGCGCCGTTATGAGCGCGCCTTATACGCTTCGGCCTTCGGTTACCAAAGCCGAGATAACTGAGGAAGCCGCAAAGCGTTTTGCCCAGCTAGCTTCAGTCCTGCGCTCACGAGGTCACGAAGCGCAGGCGGTCGCGCATTTCCTGAACAAGCTCGTGTTCTGCATGTTCGCCGAGGATGCAGGCCTTCTGCCGAAAGGCCTCATTAACCAGCTGGCTGATCACCTCAAGAGCGATCCCGCCGCCTTTTCGCAAGGGCTCTCTGATCTATTTGGAAAGATGTCCGTCGCGGGCGGACTCTTCGGAGCAGAGCGGATTCAGTGGTTCAACGGTGGTCTATTCGATGGCGCCGAAGTCTTGCCGCTGCAGTCAAGCGAGCTGGTGATGTTGCGTGAGGTCAGCCAACTCGATTGGTCGCAGATCGAACCCGCAATCTTTGGAACTCTGTTCGAGCGTGGCCTCGACCCCGATAAGCGGACTCAACTCGGTGCGCATTACACCGACCGGGCGTCCATCACCAGCCTGGTCAATCCCGTCGTGATTGAGCCCCTACGCGCCGAATTCGAGGCGATGAAGACGCAGGTCGTTGGACTGCTAGCGGCGGGGAAGAAGGTGACCAAGCGAACTCCAGATTCGGAGAACCCCGAGAAAGTCTTCCATGCCTACCTGGAGCGCATTCGCAGCATCCGCGTTCTCGACCCCGCGTGCGGATCGGGAAACTTCCTCTACCTAGCGCTTCAGGCACTTAAGGACTTGGAGCGCGAGGCGATCTTGTGGGGGTCACTAACTCTTCAGAGGCCTCAAGAGTTTCCGCAGGTGGGCCCTCACGCGGTTCATGGGATCGAGGTGAGTATCTTCGCGGCAGAGCTGGCCCGCGTCACGATCTGGATCGGCGAGATCCAGTGGATGCTGAACAATGGCTTTGCTTACCTCACGAACCCAATCCTTCAACCGCTTAACTCGATTGAGTGCCGGGATGCGCTTCTCGACCTATCGGACCCGGCACAGCCAAAAGAAGCTCAATGGCCGACCGCTGACGCAATCGTCGGTAATCCGCCGTTCCTCGGTGGAAAACTGCTGCGGACCTCCCTCGGCAATGACTATGTTGAAACGCTATTCAAAGTCTTTGCTGGTCGGGTACCGGCCGAGGCCGACTTCGTCTGCTACTGGTTTGAAAAGGCCCGAACGCTTGTCTCGGAAGGGCGCGTGAAAAGAGTTGGCTTGCTGGCGACCCAAGGAATCCGCGGGGGCGCTAATCGCCGAGTCCTGGAAAGGGTCAAAGCGATCGGCGAGATCTTCATGGCTCGCTCAGATGAGCCGTGGGTCCTCGAGGGAGCCGCCGTTCACGTGTCTTACATATGTTTCGAGGGAGGTCATCAGAAGGGAGCGGTCCTGAATGGGCAATCGGTAGCGTCGATCAACGCTAACCTCACCGCGGGCCTGGACCTGGGTCGAGCCCGACGGCTCAAAGAAAACTTGGGCGCTGCTTTCATGGGAGACACGAAAGGCGGTCCCTTCGAAATAGACAACTCGACGGCCGAGCAGATGCTGGCGTCGCCGAATCCTGATGGACGGCCTAACCAGGACGTAGTCGTCCGTTGGGTGAACGCACTAGACGTTACGAGGCGGCCTCGCAACATGTGGGTCATCGACTTCGGGGTCGCCACGCCAATGTCCGAGGCGGCTCTATACGAGGCTCCGTTCGAGCACGTCAAGGAGCACGTTCAGCCCACGCGAGTCGGTATCCGCCGCGAGGCCTATGTTCAGAACTGGTGGCTGCATATGGAGCCGCGACCCGGAATGCGAGCCGCGCTAGGAGTTTTGGATCGCTTCATTGCGACGCCTTGTATCTCAAAGTTTCGCTTGTTCGTGTGGCTCGACAGAAAGATGCTTGCAGACCACGCCTTAATCGCGATCGCAAAGGATGACGATTATTCATTCGGCGTGCTTCACTCCCGAGTTCACCAACTGTGGGCTCTCGCCTTGGGTACGCAGTTGGAGACACGTCCTAGGTACACACCAACTACGACCTTCGAGACCTTCCCGTTCCCGCTGAGCACTCCCGAAGCGAGGAAGGCGATTGGTGACGCTGCTGGGGAGCTGGATCGTCTCCGCGTGGGCTGGCTAGATCCTGTTGGACTGAACCCGGAGGAACTAGAGAAGAGAACCTTGACCAACCTCTATAACGAGCCCCCAACCTGGCTACTGCAAGCCCATGAACGGCTGGACCACGCGGTTCTCGATGCGTATGGCTTTCCCAGCGACCTTTCTGACAATGATCTGTTGAGCCGCCTTCTCGACCTCAACCTGAGCCGCGAAGCGGTTTAGCTGTCGCCGCAGCAAGGGGCAGCACGCGCGGTCGTCGTGAATCCTCAGGCCGACTCGACACAGAGGACCATGCCTCCCCGACGTCGGCGACGGCAGCCTCTGCTTGCCGGCTCAGCGACTCTGTCACGACGCAGGCTCTGCGGCGTCGCTCGCCAACGCAAGGCGTCGGAGCAGAGCATTCGCTTGGGTCGCGACCTCAGCCAGGCGCAGGCGCCATCGCTCGATCGCGGTCCGTACCTCCTCAGCCGCCTCGTCCGCCGACGTGTCATCGAATCTCGGATCCGTGCTGGGAGCTGCAAGGCGCCGGCATGCCGGCAGCTCTTCATCGGGGAGGCCCGAGAGGATAGCCGCCAGCAGCAGCTTGGCATCGTTCAGCTCGTGCCAATCCCGTGCCCCTAACTCGCGAACGGTCAGCATTTCGCGCCGGACCTCGAAGACCTGACGCGCGATCCCACGACATAGCTCGAGTCCGCGCGTCGCTTGCGACTCTGTGAGGATCATGTGAAGCGCGAGCGTCGACTCCTCCACGCGGCTCACCAGTTTTCCGGTGCTGGCCACCACTGCTTCCGTGGCCTTGAGCGTTTCTCGCTGGGCTTTGGTGGTGGTGCGGGCTTCCTGCAGCGTGCGCCTCGCCACGATCAGAGCGATCAATGCAACGACGAGGGCAGCGGCAGCCGCGACTGCAGCCACCGCCGCCGCGACGGTGGAGACGAGGGCTTCCGTGGCAGCGCTCATGGCTGTGATGCTAGGGTCGCTCGGCGCCTGCTGCTACCACCACCGACCAATGGCAAGCGACGGGGTTTATGTCCACCGACACCGGCGCACCGTCGATCTGTCGAGGGCTGCGGGCTGGAGCTGAAAACTAAAGGTTGGCGATCAGCACGACGGTGTCGACGTTCGCGCACACGACCGCAACGTAGCCCGGGCAGGCCGAGGCGGTCTTCCGAGAAGCGTTCTTGGACCACAGCATCAGGCGCACGGCCGGCGGCTCAAAGGCCATTAAACAAGTAAACTGTCCCTGAGATGGCTGCGGCTTTCGATCCAGCGGCTCGGCTGGAGCTCGAGGGGAAGATAAAGCTGGCGTTCAGCCCCCACTCGCCGATCAACCAGGTGTCCTTCTTCTCGGGCCGGATCGACCAGATTCGGGCGGTCGCCGACACGGTCACAACCCCGGGACTGCACGCCGTCCTCTACGGAGAACGGGGAGTCGGCAAGACCTCGCTCACTAACGTCATTAGCCAGATCCTCTCCGTTGTCAAGGGCATGTCGCGCGTGCAATGCAGCCAGCAGGACAGCTTCGAGGCTGTCATCAGGCGAAGCCTTGCCGGAGTGGTGTGGTCGGAGGAGAAAGGCCCAGTCGGATTCACGGGTGCGTCCGCAAAGCAGGTGAAGAATCTGGGGCAGCTGTTGCCGTCTCGCGCGAATGGGAATCTCCTCTCTCCGGATACAGTGGCCGGCCTTCTCAGTGTGCTGCCACCGTATGTCGTCCTCGTCGTCGATGAATTCGACCGCCTTCCTCGAAGCGAGACGGCCGATTTTGCCGATCTGATGAAGGCTCTATCAGACCGGGGCGCCACCATGACGCTGGTTCTCGTCGGCGTTGCGGAGGACATCAACCACCTGATCGAGAACCATGCTTCGGTCGAGCGCTGCATGCGGCAAATCCGCCTGCTGCGCATGTCGGACGGAGAGCTTGGCGAAATTATCGACAGGGCGCTTACCGCGACTGGCTTTTCAGTCGAGTCTCCCGACCTGAAGGGCAACATCGTGATCCTGTCCCAAGGGTTCCCGCACTACGTCCATGCGCTCGGCCAGAACGCTGCGCGAAACGCACTTGATGGCGGCCGGTTGGTCATCAACCTCGACGACGTCCTGCGCGGCATGGTTCAGATCGTCGAGTACGGCGATCAGAGCCACCGCGAGCTATACCACCTTGCGATCACTGGAACAAAGAAGCGGAGTCTCTGGCGCGAGGTCGTGGCCGCGTGCGCTCACGCTGAGACCGATGAGCGGGGCTACTTCTCGAGTCGCGCCGTCCAGGAGAGCCTGAGCATGATCTTGGGCCGGCCGGTCATTCAGCAGACCGTTGCATTTCACCTTGGGAAACTGACCGACGCAAGCCACGGGCCGCTGCTGGAGCGCACCGGCCCGGAGCGTCGGTACCGCTATCGCTTCATTAACCCGATGATGCGGCCCTTCGTCTACATCAAGGCCACCACCGACGGCATGATTCCGCCGATCATCCAGATCGGGCCCCCGCCGGACAGCGGTGGCGGGTCGACGACGACCCGTGAGGTCAACCCGTAAGGCCCGAGCCGGTTACCGCTAGGCCTTCCAGCGGACGCTGACGCGGGTCGGGCGGCGCTAGCTCAGAAACTCGCCGAGAATCGCGGCCGCTTGCTCGTGCTGCGTCGGGGTTGAATGCGCGTAGACGTTCAACGTCGTCGTGATGTTGGAGTGCCCCAGCTGGTCGGCGGCAGCGCGGGCGCTCATGCCTCGCTGCAGCAGGATGGTGGCTACGGAATGCCGGGCGTCATGGAAGCGGACCGCCGGCAGTCCGGCGCGGAGTAGGGCGGCATGCCACTTCTTGACCACGATGCTCTGGCTCAGCGGTCGACCATCCGATCGCTGGAACATCGGGCCTTTGAGGTCGTAGCTCCGACTTTCGCTGAGCGCGGATTCGTCGAGCGGGACACGACAGACAGAAAGGTCGTTGCGGTTGATCAGTTAAAAGCCGACGAGGCGCCTGCTGGATCTATGCGGCAGTGCTTAAGGCCGTTGCAGATGTCCCTGCAATGGCTCAGAGCGGGGCTGCCGTCTATGAACGCGTCGACGTCCGCTCGCTGGCGGAACCCAGTCATATTTAGCCGGTCGCGCAAGTGGTTAGCAGTTCATGAAGAAGGCGTATGCATCGTCCAGAGCCTCGGCTTTACTCACATCGGTCGGGATGCCGTAGCTGTTGGCGGTCAGACGCTTGTACCATCGGCCCAGTCGCGCGCGCTGATCCTGCCATCCAGTGCCCAGGTGCGAGGTGTTCACTCCGGCGCCGTCTCTGCCTTCGCACCGACTTGTCGCTCAAGGACAACCGCCGAGCAGTTCTGTTTGCTCACGCGTAACCTCCGTGCTTCAGATCACCGCCGATCGCGCGGGTCAACTCATCGATCACCTGTTTCGTCTTCGTCCGAGCCCAACCTTCGATAAGCTCGGCGCTGGCCTTGTTGATCGATGGATGCAGACCTTCGATCCGAAGCTTTAGCGGCGCGCTAGTGGGTCGGTTCGCGTCGATAACGATGAACGCGAAAGGATTCGTTGTGTCGTTGGCAAGCCCTACGAACGGAGTCGTTTGAACCTTGGTGGTCACTATCGGATCGCGCGACTGCACATCCAGGACGAAAGCTCCTCCCTCCGGGAGGGTGTGGTACGGCGCGTTGAAATCACACTGCTGGCGACCCTGTTTGACACCGACCTCAACCGCAAAGTCGGTGAGTGGAAGCGGATCACGCACGATTCGAGAAAGTTCGCCGCGCAGGTAGTCGGTGAGTCGCTTTCCGACTGCCGCGACCTCACCTGGACTCAGACCGCCATGCGAGCGAAAGGCCATTAGTAGGGCTGCTGCGCTGTCCTCTAGAGTCCCTCCGGCCTCGCGCAGTCGGTTGGTGAACAGAGCCATACCGTCGACAGCACGGGCTTCGATGTATGTGACGAACCTCTGAACAGCACCTCGGTCGGCCGCGGCAAGTGCATCCAGATACCGCTCATCGTCGTCCGAAAAGATAACCAGGGGGATGCGTGCGGCCCGGTAGAGGAAGACTGAGGCCAGGGCGCGAGCCGTGCGCCCATTCCCGTCCGAGAAGGGGTGGATCGCAGTGAGCGCGTCGTGCGAGTAAGCAGCCTGGACGACGGCATGAGCCTGCTCGAAGGCGGGCGTGCTCATCTGGTCGTGGAGTCGCGTCATCTCCTGATCGACCTGCTCGGGAGGGCAGAACCAGTGGGTGTTTCCATCGGCCAGCGTGACGTTGTTCGGATCCGCCTTATAGGCGCCGTGCTCCAAAAGACGCTCCACCACTACGCCCGCCGATGTGTAGAGCTTGTAGGTCTTCTGATTCGCGCACACCTGCGCGTGGAGCGACCGAAGCCATACCAGAGTCATGGGCCTCCTGGTCGTTGCGGCGTCGAGCACTAGGTCCAGGGCTGCTAGCTGGGCGTCGAAGTGGCCACGCACGTCCGGCCCGAGCTTCTCAAGTTCAGCTTCCCACATCGCCCCTTGCAGGGCGACCATCCGGGTGATCCCTCTGGTCGTCGGGTACAGGCCTTCGATGGCACCCGTTTCGAACGCCGCTGCCCGAAGAACGAACTCGAGCCCTCGGAGAACGTCTTCGGCTGATGCCGAATCGCGCGCTAGGTCGAGCGGGGCAAGGAAATCTGCCCAGGCACTACTGACGGAGGCCTGCTCCCAGTTCGAGAAATCTGTGAACGGTCCGTAACTAGAATCTTCGATCACGTTCCCCCGAACGGTACCCCCAAACAGATTGGTCAGGTCGGATCCCACCGAGATCGCAGGATGTGCTAGGCGGTGCCAGATCGGGCCTTCTGTCCGCGCGGTCGTCAGAAGGTCTGTAGGTAAGGGGTGCTGTTCTCACGGTCCGGTTAGGTGAGTGGTGCTGCTGATCTCGCGGGCGTGTCTCGGGTAAAGGACATCAATTAGTAAGGAAGTGGTCTCCGTTCGCTTCGGCGTGGCAACGGTTTCCGCAACCGCCACGTTGACTCTGATGCTCGTCTGGCAGGAAAGAAGGTTGGTTACGCAGTTCGTGCCGATCCCCCCTGCAGAGCGCTGTCTGATCAATTCTAAAGAGGCAAGTTTGCTCTTTAGAAACCTCTAGAATTCGGTCGTGAACAAACGGGAGAACCCGTATACCCCGGGCGCTAGCCGAAAGCCGCCGGTGCTCGCCGGCCGCGACTCTGACCTCGAGGCAATGCAAGCTCTAGTCGACCGTTTGAGCGGCGGCGGCTACGACCGCAGCTCGATCTACTCGGGCCTCCGTGGCGTCGGCAAGACCGTGCTGCTGATGGAGTTCGATGCGATAGCTAGCGATGCTGGCTGGGCGACCACTGGAGTGCAGGAGGTCGGGTCGCAGCCGGACTTCCGGATGACATTCGCCCGGATGGCCGCAAGGCTGCTCAGGGAGATGAGCCGCCGCCATCGCATCAAAGATAGGATCGATCGAGCTCTCGGCGTCGTTAAGGCCTTCAGTATTGGCGTTCCTGGCGCGATCCAGCTGAATCTCGACGTTGACGCTGCCTCCGGGAAGGCCGACTCTGGAGACCCCGAACAGGATCTCAGAGACCTCCTCGTCGAATTAGGTGAAGTCGCCCAGGCGGCCCGCTCCGGCGTCCTGCTGCTGATCGATGAGATGCACAACCTCGATTCGGCCTCTCTTGCTGCGATCTGTATCTCTTTCCAAGCGATCAGTCGCACCAACCTGCCGGTTGCTCTGGTAGGCGCTGGACTCCCGGACTTGAAGGTGCGGCTCATTCAAGCAAAGCCGTACGCCGACAGGCTCTTCGAATATCGGGAGCTCGGCCAGCTCGATGCGCAGGCTGCCAGAGAGGCTCTTGTGAGACCGGCAGCAAGGTTGGGGCTGCAGTACAGCGACCCAGTGATTCGGCAGGTCATGAAGGACTCCGCTGGCTTCCCCTATTTCATTCAGGAGTACGGGAGCGAGTTATGGAACTACGCCGCCAAGTCGCCGGCTACCGAATCCGATTTAAAAGTCGTTCGTGAGATCGTCAAGGACTCACTGGTTCGCAACTTCTTCGAGCCTCGTTTTCAACTTGCCACCGACGCGGAGCAGCGGTACCTCGCGGCCATGGCCGCTGCGGGAGAAGCGCCCTACCGGTCAGGCGAAGTTGCGGCCAAGTACGGCGCGCAGGACCAGCGTGGGGTTTCCGTCTACCGCGATTCCTTGATTCAGAAGGGCTTGATATGGAGCAAGCGGCGGGGTTTGATCGACTTCACTGTTCCCCTCTTTGACGACTTCGTGAGCGAGAACCACCCACTCACCAGCTTTGAGGAGCCCTGAGGTAACTGTCTAAAGGATGTCTTAGAAAAGGCTAGAATGGCAGCCCTCCCCTCGCGGCGGCCGGCACTCCGTGGAAATCGAGGAAGCATTTCGGCACTACCAGGCTGACGTCAAGGCAACGCGTCTCACCGATCCGACGAAGAAGACGTATCTGGAACACGCACGCCACTTTGTTCGCTGGCTGAACGACGAGTTCGCGCCAGGGGAGAAGACTTGCTAGCAGACACTCGGGGATTGTTTCGAGGCTCGGGCTGCCCCCACGGCTTCGGCACGACGGTTTGCCAAACCGCGACTCTTTGGGGGCTCAGTTGAGGCGCTCCGCCCCTTCCTCCGGCTTGGCGGCGACGAGTGGCTAGCGCGTCGCGACGAAGAACGTCACGCAACCAAGAGACTGCGCCGACCCCGTTTCCGGGAAGTGCGCCTAGGGATTCACCTTCAGCGTTGGGTCGCCCAGCGGATGGGTAGTCGAGTCGAAGAACAGAAGCTTCATCTTTGGTAGCGCTTGCTGCAAGGTCGCTTTCCTCGCCACGATGTTCTGAGGAGTGTCGGGTTGCATCGAGATCGCGATCTGGGGCACTGTCAGCCGACTCCAATGCTTCATCGCGTTGACAAGGTGTTGATCCGAGTTTCCAAGACCGTGTCCAAAGACCACCAGAGAGCCGTGGTGGTCGCTGAACTTTGAAAAGGCGAACGCCAAATACTCTGAGCGCCGGATGGACCTTTGCTTGTCATCTGCCTGGCCCTCAGCGACGAACAGGGGAACGTCCACGCCCTTGAAGGGCTGCCCGAATGTCGTCAGGAGATTTCCGGCATTGACCGCCGTCTTTTTGACCGTAATGCCGTTCAGCAGTCTGTAGAGGTGTATGGCGCCATGGAGGTAAAGCACCTTTGTGACCTTGGGCCAAACCTCAGTGTTGCCCAAGTCGAAAATGCAGTTCGCGCCCCAGAAGTAATCGGCGAAGCCAGTCGCCTTAGGGTCGTGCATGATCGCCCAGTAGATAAGCAGGTCGTAGTTGGTTGAGTACACATAGTCGTAGGGAAGAAGCGCGTTGCGCATCTTCTCAAGCGAGACGGCAGGCATAAGGCCCCACCCGATGTGGACTGCTTGGACAGCTTCGATTAGAGCCGTCTGAATTGCGTTGTAACGCTGGTCGATCTGCTGAGTAGGTATGCTCAGCGCCGCGCAAACTTTGCGACTGAGATCAAGCCCGAACATCGTCGCCTCGAAGTTCTCTGTGCCGAGCGCTTGAAAGATCCCCTGGTCCGCTGGCAGGAGTGGGTGCTGAACGTCGGCCGACATGGCCTTCTGATACAGGGAGCCGTAAGCGAAGCGATCCCAGACGGCACGACTGGCGCCGTTCCCGACGAGCAAGCCGCTCCACTCGTCCTTGGTCTCGATTTCCGTCCAGGCTGGCAGGTTCGGGTCAACGGCCATTCGGCATTCCTTCGGTCACTTCTGCATGATGCTCCCCGTTGATTAGGCTGAATTCATCCCTAGCGTTCAAGAATGGTGTAACAGTTTGTCTTGCCAACATGAAGCTCGTCATCGAACTCGTCCCGACTCCGCTGTGGCGTGAAAGCCTGTACAAGCTGCTCACACGCGGTCGATGGGACAAGATTCGGAAGCCCGCCCTGGATCGGGCGGCTGGTCAGTGTGAGGTCTGCGGCGACTCAGCTGCACGGCTGCTCTGTCATGAGCAGTGGCACTACGACGACGCAACCGGCGTCAGGAAACTCACCGGCATTCAGGCAGTCTGTCAACCCTGCAGTTCTGTGATGCACATCGGGCGGGCAGGCATCATGGCAACGGAAGGGGTGGTGGACCTCCAAGAGATCTACGACCACTTCATGCAGGTCAACGGGATCGACTGGCCAACCGCGCAGAAGTCGATTGATGACGCATACGCCCTGCACCACAAGCGCAGCAAACAGAAATGGACGACCGACTTCGGCCCTTACCAGTCGGTGGTCGATGAGCGTCGGGCACAGTTCCCGAACGGGCGCATACCAGTGCGCAAGTGACCAACGTGACTGACAGCAGTGACGGATGTTGGTATGTCAGAAACCCCACCGCTTAGGTGATGGCGATTCCTAAAGTCGGTCGCTCGGTTGTCGAACAAGGCATCAGCCTCGGCGCGGTTGCGAAGTGGCTCAAGGAGCGCGCAGAACTACTATGACTTTCATTAGCGCGGCTACCTGTTAACGGCACCTCAGCACCAGGCCAATAGCTCGTTCTCGCATTGGCGAGTCCAATTGGGCTGGCTAACGAGGCAGGCCATTCGCCGCAGCCGGGATCCGATCCCATCCGAGTCGTTGGAGCTCGTCGGCGGCCGAGCCATTGCCTGCCCGCATCTGGGCGAGGAGCATCGACTTGTGCTTGGCATCGTGGCCTGGCAGATATCGACGCCGGACCGGCGCGCCACAGCCGCAGCCGCACGTATCGCGGGTTTCGTCCATGGGTCCTCGCCGCCCGGCGTGAAAATCCGACATGCGGCCGATAGCCGCATCATGGTCGCGCGCGTATCGCGTAGTGGTCTTCGTGCCAATCGGTAGGACAAGCACTGCTTCTCCCGGAGTGCCAACTACGGAGAAATCACCCGTGAGAAATCGGAGGCCCGTGAGTGCCGCCAGCGCGGCGTCGAGGTGATCGGTAGTTCGCATCTCGGAGCAGGCAACTCCAGCTGCTTCAAGAACGGAACGACGCCAGACACGCTTCGCCATGCCGACCGGCGCCAGGCTGCCGCGAAGCACGACCGCCGAGGCGTGCGGGAAGACTTCTATCGCGGTCCGGGCGAATAACACGCCGCCTGTGTAAAGCGGGTACCCCAGGTCGCCAGCAACCCTGAAGACGTCGAAGCCGGTCTCCATCCAGCGATGCAAGTCCCTAGCGAATTCGGCTGCAGGTGTAGGGAAGACGTTTATGCCGAGCGCCTGAAGCTGCCTTTCGATTGGTCGTGACTTGCCGGTGAGACTCCAACCGGGAGGAGAGTCAATCGCGATCACGTGAGGCTCGGTTCGGCGGATGAGGTCGGGGAGGTCGCCAAGGCGCACCGTGGTAGGGCCGAAGACGATTCGAAAGGAGTCATCGAGAACCACGATATCGAGACCACGCGCGATTGCCACATCGATCCCCATGCTCGCGAGTCTCGTCGTTCCCACGGGAGCCTAGCCTACCCACCACACCACTTCGCGAAGCGCCATCCCGATTCATTCGGTTGACTGTTGTCCTCAGCCCAGTTGGCTGAGCACCAATGCGTGTCAGATCGGCGGCGTCAACCTGGCGACGAGCCGGTCGCGTCGGATTTGAAGCCATTCACGCTTGCGACAAGTGCGTGGCAACGGTTTCGGCAACTGCTGCGTCCGATGAGAACTGCCATAGCCTGTTAATCCCGTGACAAGCGTTGATGGACCAATATCTGTGCTCTGATTGCGCACGAGCGACGTCCAGGGCCCCGTCTCGGGAACGGCCCAGGCGGGCGGCGCGAACGAGGTTAGGCGATGTTTTTGATGGGGCATCGGTAGGAATGAACTAGACCGCAACCCCGTTCCACTGCTGCACATCATGGAGGTCAAGCGACGAGCCCTCAACCGAAGATCGGTGAACTCGACCCGTCCGAGGAGACGTGGCCGTGGGTTCTCGCGTGCATCTCCCATGGCGGCGTTGACGCAGACCATGACATCAGAGAGATTCGTGGCCTCGCTGATGAGGAAGCAACCGCGGTGCGCGCGGCAAACGCGCAACTATTTGCGATTACGAGTGCAGATGCTCCGCTTGCACGGTTTGAAAACCGCCTCGAGCAATTCGACGGCGCCTTAGCGGCCGCGCTCAACTCTATGAGTGCTGGGGTTCCGGCTCGGCCCGATTCTTCCCTGAATCAGTTGTTTTCGGATGTTCTCTCGGCCTTTGCTGCATTCGTCAACCAGACGCCGCATTGGCTTATTAAGCTGTTTAGGGGCGACACTCCATCTGCGGAGGCGTTCCGCTCCGCCTGCAGGTTGGAGTACGACCGAGCGTTCGAATATCGGCTCGCATACAACCTTCAGAACGAAACTCGCCATCGCGCTGATGTGCTCCGAGTGGAATACCGAAAAGCTCTTGGTGAGCCAGGCCATGTGGACGTCGCGATTGCCGATGAGGTTCTAGACCACGCCATCCACGATGACAAGTGGCAAGCCCGTGTTCGGAGGGAGATCGAGACGCACAACCGACCCATTGAGGCGGCAGATCTGCTATTGGTCCTCCGCGGATGCGTCCAGCGGATACACCTCCGCTCGCTTTTGGCGGAGCGGAACACTATGGATAGGGCGATTAATCTCGTTCAGTCGATGGCCGACGGTGCTCAATGCGTAGGGGAGCTTGCGCTGGTAACAAGGCGGCCGGCACCACCAGGCCCGTCTCCGTCGAGGCTAACGCTGAAGTTTCAGAATCTAGAGATCAGAGCGGCATCCCACCTCAGGGAAGTCCTAACTGAAGCCGAGCGCCTGGTCTGGCCACGGTTCGCCGTCCAAGTCTCGACTGAATGGCTAGAGCGCTCGGCAGCCGATGCCTTGCTCAACGTGGTTGCCAGCGATCCGACGATCGGCACAGCCCTCATCAGCTACGTGGAGCCGACCGGAGCGTTTGTTGGTGTTACCGCCGCGAACGCTTACGCAGCGGGCTCCGCTGTTGCGCGCGCGATAGTGCGTTCAGGAGTCACGGTCCACGATCAACGTTCCGGGCCGCCCATTCCCCTCCCATAGTGGTTCACCGAGTGGTTTGGCCCGAGTCAACATTGGGTGGAGATCGGGGCGCGACTGCAACGCAACGGTTTGGGCAACCGCCGGTCGCGTCCGAGGCGGTGGGCCCTGTCGTAGGTGCCCGACCTCGGCGCTCAGGTTCATCCGCCGCCCGGAGGGAGACTTCCAGACCCAGCGAGATCTTATGCGGACAGGCGAATGTCATTGAACACGTGAGGAGAGATATTCGCCTCGGTAGCCAAGTGATTTGGCAAGGGCGCCCGTGACGCCGCGCTTGACATCGGAGTGCAACGCAGCAGACTTGGGGCGCGCCGAACGAATCGCAGTTGTTAGGAGAGACATCAGAATGACCCCGAAAGAGCGTAAGGACACTTACGACCGCACCGCCGGTCGCTGTCACATCTGTGGTGCCAAGCTCGCTCTCGATGACTTCCACGTAGACCATGTATGGGCCCTGGAACTCGGCGGGCCAGATGTACTGAACAATTGGCTACCCGCGTGCGGGCCCTGCAACCATCTCAAATGGAACCACCACCCCGACTCCGTGCAGCGAATCCTCTTTCTCGGGATGCTCGCAAACGGACATGCGCACAAGAAGTTCACCGGGTTTGGAAAGAACGTCCGCGAAGAGCGGGCCAAGCGCCTAGCCGAGAACTGGAGGAGGCGACAGAGTCGAGGTCGCATTCTCGACAAGGCAGAGCGAAAGCAGTTGCTGCAACGGCGAGACGACCTGTGCGAGCAATTCATGGCATTCGAGGAGCGTGCCGTAGCGTTGTGCAAACAGAAGCGAACGAAGAACAAGGATGCCGAACACGGGAAGGGCGACAAGTTGCGGTGGCGAGATGCGGTGAGGGTGCTCCTGGCGCGGACGACGCCGAAGGACGAGCCTCTGCGCAGCGCTTATCAAAAGCTCATGAAGGAACAGATCGAGGCCGAGGGGCCGGCTGAGTGATAGATCGGCGACTACCCCGAAGACGGAGGAAGCCCATCCGGACTGTGGGACTTGAAGCTACACCGGATTGCTAGGCGCCAACAGATGAGGTCCACTAGGGATTGAAGAGGATCAGTGCAGTTCTGAGCCGTTGGCATATGGACCCGGAGCACCGCCTCTGGTTCTTAGAGCAGACGATCTGCTACTTCTTGTCGACCGCCCCTGCGCAAGCTTGCTTAACCTTCGAGGCGGCTTTTGACCAGGCTCGCTTCGTCGACCTTGAGATCACCGATGAAGGCGTTGCTGCGGAACTCGGATTGTGTGAGTACACGTGCCGCCATCTGGGTCTGAGCGCGGCAGCGTCCACGTGGCTCGCGGAACATGGTTGGCTTCGCGTCGAATCGGACCCCTGGAGTTGCTACGGACGCCGAGGTCTGCTGCCGGACGGGCCCGGGATCGCTTACCTCGTAGAGGCGGCCTACATGTGGGCCTACGAACTCCCGGGCGACTATCCGGTAAGCGCGGTACTCGAGGCGGATACCGCGGCAGACGCTCTAGTCCGCATCCTGAACGAGAGATCAGGCCACGCCTGGGCGGCATTCGCGACGTAGGAAGAAAGTCCGACTCGTAGTTTGCGGACCACGAGCTCGAGGTCACGTGAAGGTCGAACACGGGGGTGGTTGTCCATTCATCTCGTATCGAACGCGGGCTAAGCTCATGCAGCGTTCGAGAGTTAGAGGTTTCGAGTTAGAGGGTCTGGAAAGCGCTTGTCTGCACGGGAGTCACTCGAATTCGGGACCGTGAGCCCCTTTTAACAGTCGCAACGGTTTCAGCAATCGTTGCTGACTTGACCTTATATTCGGAAAGGCACCGGCTCGTGGCTTTCTAGCGTCGGGCAGACGCGACCGACACTCCTCGGGTTTGTGACCAGATGGGCCGGCCAAGGGGAAGGAACCGGAACGCTCCGACGCTATTTCCCACGATGGCCGCGGAGCCGTACCAGGACGCCACTGCCGTCACTATTCCGGCGTAGCCGCCGACCTGAATGATTCCTCGGCTGCCGGAGAAGAAGCCTAGGGCCAACGTAACTTGGGTGACCTCCAAGGTCAGGAAAATCAGGAACGTCACAACGTTGGTCCGGGTGCTCCACATCAGCATGCACGCATTGAAGATTCCAAACGAGAGAAAGAACCAGCCAAGGTCGTTGTTTACCTGATCGGAAGATACCCAGCCCGCAAGGACAAGCACCATGAACGCAGCAAGAGACAGCCAGAACGCTCCGTAGGTTGAGAATGCTGTGGCTCCGAAGGTGTTCCCAGTCTTGAACGCCCACATGCCGGCAGTGAACTGGGCCAAACCTCCGTAGAAGAATGCGACACCGACCCAAGTCAGACCCGGCGCGAGTCCAGCGTAATGGCTGCTGAACACGAACGTTGTGAGCGCAAGCGCACCGAGTCCTAGGGCTGCTGGATTGGCGATCGGCCGCCGTTGCGAGGCATCCCAGGCTTTCAGGTCATCATCTCGTGACCGCGGCACAGTCACTCGCTCGCGCGTTTCGTATGCTGCGTCAGTTTCCTGTGTTTCCCGGAGGATCGATTGCGATTCCGCCCTTCTCAATGTGAAGGTTCGGCCAGCGACATCCACATTGACGGCGGAGGGAGGATCGCTGCGCGTCTCCACATATGGTCGGAGCGCACCAATTGCATGTTCGGCGATTGCCGTTACCACACGAGCGGAGACCGGTTCATCCGCTAGAAACTGAAACGTACTGGCCATGCCAGGCTGAAGCAGAATGGATACGACCATCGTATCGCCGGTCCTCAGCGGCTGCCTCAAAGCAACTCTTGTAGTGAGGTCCGTGGTAACTCGCGTAGCCGCGCGCCATGAGAAGTATGTGATCGCGAGACCGGCCAGTGCTCCCACGAGGCCAATGGCGCCTATGGCAATCGCAGCGGAAGTCACCTATGCAACCAGCTCCGCGACGGCACCAAGCGCGCATGCAACCGCGAAATAACCCACGGAGATCCAGAACAACAACCCTTCGACGGAAACACCTTGCACAAGCCCCATGAGCAGCGCGGCGGTAGACAGTAAGCATCCTGCCGCAAGCACTAAGCTGAGATGCCAAACCGTGAGGCCTTTCCCGCCTCGAAAGAATCCCCAACCCCGGCTTGCTACTGCAGCCGCGAGCGCAAATGACGACGTAAAGAGCTCGCCATGACCGAAAAGCGACGACCTGGATGCCCCGTGAAGTCCGGCATACAAATAGCCCGTCGCATACGGCACGAGTGCGGCTAGAACTCCGAGAGCAAGCCACACTGCGATACCCAGCCAAATGCCCTGACTCCTAGTTAGGGTGATTTGCACGACCTCAGCTTTGTTGCGCCGGGGCATTGACTGCCAAAGGTACTACGGCTGAGTTGATCCGTTCCATCCAGCCGATCCCAAGCCACGCGTGAACCGTTCGCGAGGCTATGGCCAAAGTTAGATGCTGGGAGTTGGAGCTCCAACATCAGATCGGGAGCGGGTGCAAGCGCCGAGTTCGAAGAGCGGCCACTAAGGGGGGCGTGGCCGGCCAAACTCGAACTAAGCTAAGCCGAAGGGGTCACCGATTTACTGGAATCCCGGAGTTTCCTGGCTGGTCTCTCGCGCGCGCGCGCATTCTTCATCTATGTGATCTGTGTATCCGCCGCTGTGACCGGCATTGCTGAAGCCAGATTTCGACAGCGTCGCAACAGTTTGCCAAACCGTTTTGGATCTCTGTTCCATCGAGAGTTCAAATCTCTTCCTCTCGGCCAATGCTTTCTGGAGGGGCAGGTTGCGGAAGGCACCTAGGTCGCCCAACCGGCTCTAATACTGGCTGGGTTGGGTGGTCAGG
>DATLRQ010000117.1:0-4177 GCA_035534555.1 Candidatus Micrarchaeaceae archaeon | reverse complement strand
TCAGATCACGGGGCAACCGGCAGCACAGTTCATCGTGCTGCCTTACTACCACCCGCCCTACTACACGTTGCTGATCGCGCCGCTCGCATATCTCGACTATCGAGGTGCCTATTACGCGATGGCGGCTCTGAACGTGATCCTCGTGGCGGCATTGATCATGATCCTTGTCAGGACCAGCCTCAGGGTCCACGGTCGAGCCGTGATCGTCGCCGCGGCGATGATCGCCGGCTTCTTTCCCTTGTTCGTCACGCTGCTGCAAGGGCAGTCCGACCTTGTCGTCCTCGTGCCACTTGCAGCGGCGTACGCCGCGTGGGCTCGCGGGCGACAGGGCTGGGCCGGGGTCTTCAGCGCGCTGGCGCTGGCCAAACCGCAGCTGCTGCTTCTCGTCCCGGTGCTGTTCATCGCGAGGAGAGCATGGCGCGCGCTTGCTTCTTTCGCCGGCGCCGTCCTGGCACTGGGCTTGCTTTCAGTGCTCACATTCGGGTTCGGAGCGGTGATCGATTACCTGGGACAGGTGGGCACGTGGGCGATCGGCGGCCGCCTGCCGACCAACGGACAGCTTGTCTACACCGACACCGCCGTCTACTCCCTGCGCAACATCCTCAACGCTTTGAGCGGCGGCGAGGAAGCGGTGGGGTTCGCGGTCCTGCTGCTCCTGCTCGCGCTCGCTGCTTTGTCTCTCAGCTGGCGTCCGGACAAGCCGCGCCTCGACTTCGGCCTCGCGGTCGCCGCCTCGCTCGTGCTGAGCCCGCACCAGAACATCCACGACCTGGCGCTCCTGGTGATCCCCGGGTTCGCCGTGGCCGACCTGGCCCTTGCTGGTGAGCTGCGCTGGCCCTACATCGCGTCCGCGGTCCTGTTCTTCGCGTACGTCGCCATCAACCTCACCCTCGCCATCAACTTCTGGGCCGCGGCGGTCGGTGCGCTTGCAGTCGCGGCGTACCTGACGGCCGAGCGCATGGCCGTGCGCCCCGAGCCCATTCCGCTTGGCGAGCTGAGGTGGAGCGGCCCGCGCCCGCGCCGGGTCATCGTGCTGCCCGCATATCGCGCAGCCAAGACGCTCGTGGAGGTGGTTTCCGACATCCCGCAGGGGCATGCGGATCGAATCCTCCTCGTCGACGACGCCAGCGCCGACGCCACCGTCAGCGTCGCCGCCGCGCTCCGCCTCGACGTCATAAGGCATCAACGAAATCTCGGATATGGAGGCAACCAGAAGACCTGCTACCGGGCGGCGCTCGAGATGGGCGCGGACGTGGTCGTGATGCT
The DNA here is from genome assembly GCA_035534555.1 of Candidatus Micrarchaeaceae archaeon. GTDB lineage: Bacteria > Chloroflexota > Dormibacteria > Dormibacterales > Dormibacteraceae > Palsa-872. Next base: position 2,911 of record DATLRQ010000117.1, on the reverse strand, counting down.
GCATCCCGATGGCCAGTACGATCCCGCGATCATCCCCAACCTGTGCCGGGTGATCGAGGAAGGCGGGGCCGACATCGTGCTCGGCTCGCGGTGGCTCGGGCTCGATCCCGCCAAGGCCGGCATGCCGTGGTGGAAACGGCTTGGCAACCGGTTTCTGACGTCGGCCGAGAACCGCGTGCTGGGGCTGCACCTGTCCGAATACCACACGGGCTATCGCGCGTATTCGCGTCGCTTTCTGGAGGCCATCCCGTTCATGGAGAACAGCAACGATTTCGTGTTCGACACGCAAGTCCTGATCCAGGCTGCGACTTTCGGTTTCAGGATCGGCGAGGTGCCGGCGATCGGCAAGTACCACGCAGACGCGAGCTCGATCAACTTCAGTACCTCGACGGTTTACGGTCTGAAAACCCTTGGCGCGCTGATTCGCTACGTCGCGCACCGAGCCGGATTCACGAGCGTATGGCTTACTCCGGTCTCAGACTCCGACGAACAGGCGCTTGCGATAGGCCAGGTAGCCCACCACGGCAACGTTCAGTAGAAGGGCGCCGGCCTTGAAGGGGCTCGGATGGCGGACGACCTCGAACGCCTCGTAGGGAATCAAGATCCCGGTCGCGATGACGGTTAGGTACTCGGCCCAGCGGCGGCGCATCGCCAGCCCGACGCCCTCAGTTCCCTCGAGCACGGCGTACACGATGGCGCCGATGGCGAGCACGTCTACCTGGCTCAACTTCCCGATGTAGAGAAGCAGCTTGAACAGGATCTGCAAGATCAGGTTGTGGCCGACGTTGAGGTTCAGCTGGTCCTGGGCATAGGCGGCCCAGACGGTGAGCCGGCCGTCTTCGCCCGCGTCCATCAAGCCGAAGGCGAGGGCGATGAGCACGATGGATTTGACGACTCGCTCGACGATGATGACTTTGATGAACGCGTCGTGCTCGCCGCCCATACGGCCTAGCTCCGTCCAGAGCCGCCGCAGGTAGTGCGGTCGGGGCTGTCTGACGTCGACTTGTGCCATCACGGTGACCTTAGCAACCTGGGCTGCCCAAACCGGTACGCCCGCGGAGCGCCCTTCGCGGCTAGTCGGGGTGCTCTCGGTGCTCCCGGAACAGCATCACGCGGCAGTTCGCGTTCTTCAGCACGTAAGGCACGGTCTTGCCGAGGTTGAACTCCCCGAACCGCCGCTTGTACGGCAGCCCCATGACGATGAGGTCGGCTCCCCATTCAACCGCCTCGTCGACCAGGGCAGGGCCCGTGTCTCGCGCCTGAACCAACTCGGTCTCCACCGGCAGCTGGGAGGCGGCCGCCAGCTTCTCCACCTCGTCGAGGATCTGCTCGCCACGCTCCACCACGTCGTCGAGGACCGCCCCGAGCGGAAGCGCCCGGTTCACCTCGATGATGTGGACTCCGTAGATCCGGCCCCCCTGGGGGTCGGTCATGCGACATGCCAGGCGCACCGTCTCGGCGTCGATCGCCTGGCCGCCGACGGCGACCAGCACCTTCTTGGAGGTCGTCGGGTGGGTGTGCGGACCGTGCGAGGCCATCAGTGCTGCGGGCCGCGTCGGACCCGGCGAATCAAAACGTAAGCTCCAAAGCCGAGGCAGACCACGCCGGTGGCTCCGGCGACCTCCTGGGAGAGGAGATCCATCGCCCGGTGCCCCGCCAGGTAGGCGAAGACCCACAACCCGATGCCAAGGGCCATGGCGCCCATGAAGGTGAAAGGGAAGCGCACGCGAGCCATCCTAACAAGCTCGGGCGAGGGCTCTTCAACGGCGTCCCTATAATCAACCCGCCTTGAAGCTCGTGATCGTGGGGTGTGGGAGGGTCGGCTCGCAGATCGCGGCCGACATGGACCGCGCCGGCCACGAGGTCGTGATCGTCGACCGTGACCCCAACCAGTTCTCCCGCGCGTCCTCCCGCGGCGTCCTCACGCGAGACTTCAAGGGCGACCAGGTGGTCGGCAACGGCACCGACGCCGATGTGCTGCGCCGGGCCGGCGTGGAGCATGCCGACGGTTTCGTAGCGGTCACCGAGGGCGACAACCGCAACATCATGGCGGCCCAGATCGCCAAGCACGTGTTCAAAGTCCCCCACGTCGTGGCCAGAATCTACGACCCCGAGCGTGCCGACGCCTATGAGAAGTTGGGGCTCCACACCATCTGCCCGACGATCGAGGGCGCCAAGCACATCCAGAAGATGCTGTTGGAAGGCAGGTAGGCGCGTGTACGTGATCGTGGTCGGAGGCGGTACGGTCGGTTACTACATGTCTCGCGACCTGGTCGAGCGTGGACACGAGGTAACGCTCATCGAGAAGGACTCTCGCCGGGCCGACTGGCTGGAGACCCAGCTCGGCAGCATCGTCATGCGAGGTGATGCGTGCGAGGTGAAGTTTCTTTCTCAGACGGGCATCGAGCGCGCCGACGCCATCGTCGCGGTCACTGCGGATGACGAGGACAACCTCATCGCACTGCAGATGGCCAAGCGGCATTTCCGCGTCAAGAAGACAATTGCGCGTGTGAACAATCCGTCCAACGTCGAGATCTTCAAGATGCTCGGCGTCGATGAAGCGGTCTCGGCGACCGACGTCCTTCTCGGAGCTCTCGAACCGCCGATCACAACCTGAGAAAAGAAAAAGGACCGCTCCACGCGGAGCGGCCCTTGATCGATGCTCCTGTTACGACGCTTTCCCGATCTTGTAAATCTTGGTGCCGCAGTGTGGGCAGGTCCCAACTGTTGCCGGCTTGCCATTCTTCATCGTGATCGGCTGAGGGTCTTTCATTTCGACCTTTCTCTTGTCCTTCAAGCAGTAGCCTTCCAACTAGTCACCGTCCTTATACGAGATTCTGTTCGGGGTCGGACTTGCCCATTCTAGGGGCGCGTCTTTGCCCAGCACAACCCCAGTTCAGGTCGAATTCAG
>DATLRQ010000116.1:0-10391 GCA_035534555.1 Candidatus Micrarchaeaceae archaeon | reverse complement strand
GGACCATGAGGATGCCCTGGAGGAGGTGCAGGGATCCCATCGCCACGTTGAAGAGGCGTAGCCGGCCAAGTCCGACTGTGTTCGCCACATCGTTGCTGGGCTGGCGACCTGACTGTGCCACCTTTACATTTTGGGGCATGTTCATCGTTCACTCGGATGTTCTTCACCGACTATGTGGAAACGTCGGCATGGGCCGGGGGATGAGCTTGTAGGCGAGTATCACCGCCGCGCCCGCGACGATCACAAGCGGGTTCGACATACCGAGCACGATCACCACCAGCATCACGCCCGCGCTGCCGACTATGCAGCACCCGGCGTAGGTCGCGCCCTCGGCCAAGGCGTCGCGGAACCGCGGTCCGCGCGCCTCGCATATGGACATCTGGCGGCACTTCGCGCGCGCCCATCGTCCCCACGGGGTGACGGCGTATACGAGCGCCATCCCGGTCGCGATCCCGACGACCAGCATCGACGACGGCATCATCACCTGGCTCATCGGGTAATCGAGGGCGAGTCCGATCGCTGCCCACGCCGCCGCATAAATCAGGACGACGGTCGCAATCGCCACCGGGCGCCTGGTATCACGCCCATAAGCGAGGAAGAAGGGCGCCGCGGTCAGCACCATCATCGCAACCATCGAGACCGCCATGCCAGTCCCCATCAGCCGGGGTACTCGTCGTGTCGGCGCACCCAACCCGGGCTGGATTCTTCGTCCCGACCCTTGGGCACAAGGTCCATGTAGTGGTAGGCGACGTTCACCATGTCGAGCCCCCGAGCGTATGCCGAGTAGGTGTGGTAAATCTGCCGGCCATCGAGCCGGAACACGCTGAGCCCTGGCCACTCCGACATTTGGATCGGATCGACGCGGTAGTTGTACTCAGCTCTACCCGCCTGCAACTGTTCAGGCGTGTACGAAACGTGGTAGTCGAAGTTGAAGTCGGAGCCAGCAGACGAATACCACGGGAAGGTCCACCCCATGCGCTTGCGGTAGGCCTCGATCTTCGCGACCGGCGCGAACGACGCCGCGGCCATCGTGATGTCGCGGTGGTTGAGGTGCACTACCACGCGTTCGAAGTTGTCCATCCAGAACGAGCAGTAGGGGCAGGCAGCGTCCTGCGTCCAAGGCGTTTCGTCGGATGCAGTGTCGGGATTGAACATCGCGTGGTAGATGACGAGTTGACCTCGACCGTCGAACAGCTCTTCGAGCGTCCTGCGTCCGTCGGGACCCTCGAAAAAATAGTCCTTGTCGATCGGCTCCCATGGCAGGTCGCGGCGCGCCTGGCTCAGCTCGTCGCGTAGCTTTGTGAACTTCTTCTCTTCGGTGAGGTGCCTCGTCCGCGCCTCGACCCATTCCGCGTGCGAAACGACCTTGTGCTCCATGAGCTCCTGCCTCCTGTGATTCCGATATGCAACGTTTGGTTGCGCATCTTAGCACGCCCACGCAACCAATGGTTGCGGTACGCTTAGCCGGCCATGATCCCCTCCGCGATCGAGCGGGAGATTCACATCGAGGCGCCCGTCGAGGTCGTCTGGCACCTCATCACCGAGCCCGACCAGATCCGCCGGTGGTTCGCCGACGAGGCGGAGATCGAGCTGCGCGTCGGGGGCAAGGGCACGCTCGCGTTCAAAGGACACGACTCGTACCAGCTGCAGGTCGAATCCGTGGAGCCGCCGCGCCGTTTCGCCTTCCGATGGGTGCGGCGCCCGGGTCTGATCCTTCGCAATGACAACTCGCTCATGGTCGAGTTCACCCTCGAGCCGGAGGACGGCGGCACGCGCCTGCGGGTCGTCGAGAGCGGATTCGATGGGATCGACTGGTCCGACGAGGAAAGGGCAAAGTACGTCGAGGACCATGCCAACGGGTGGCAGCACCACCTCGGCCTGCTGCGCGACCTGCCGAGGACGAATCCCGCGCAAGAATGACCCGGTACGCGATCAACGATGACGCGCTTCTCGAGGCTGTCGCGGACTCCTCGCGACGCCACGTCCTCGACCTGATCCTCGCCCACGGTGAGGCGACGCCGACGGCGCTGGCTGCCGAGCTACCGTTCTCGCGCCAGGCGGTCGCGAAGCATCTGGCCGTGCTCGACCGAGCTGGCCTGGTCGAGGGCAGGCGCACCGGGCGCGAGGTCCGCTATTCGGTTCGCCCCGAGCACCTCGACGTCGCCGTTCGGGCCATGGCCAGGGTCGCCGCACGCTGGGACGCCCGTCTTGAGACGATCAAGAGCATTGCCGAGGCGCGCGCACGCGCAACTGGAGCAAACACGAGTCGTCCAACTGGACGCCGCGCAGCACGTACCTCCTGAGGCGACGACGGCAGCTCACGGTCCAGCCCTGAGTAATCCTTCGTGTTGCAGCGCCTGAAACATGCTCAGCGACAATTGCCTTGGATCACGTTCAGTTGACATCCCCCACCGCTTCCTTGTGATTGATTCGGTCGACCACTCCGGCGACCATCCAGACGAGGCGGCCGCCTCGGGCTCGTCGCTTCTCGCTCCTCATCTTCGAAACACCGGGCTCGACCCGTCGCTCAGCATCTCCGATTTTGCGCTGCGCTCAGTCGAAGACCTCGAATCTGGACCAGCTTCTAGCGTCGTGTTCGACCACGCCGCTGCGCGGTCGTGCTCAGTACACGGTCGGCTGCCTTACACATCGTGACCCAATGCGTGCAAGCACGAATGGGATGCAGGCCGCATGCGACGAGTTCGATCGAGTCGATCGTGAATCGCCACCCGCACCCACAGCACGGACAGCACGTTGCATCGCCGTGACTTACCAGGACCGCGCCACACAGGGGGCAGCGGCCTTCCGGGTGAAGTCGACCGGCACTGGAGTCTGCAACGCTCGATTGAGAGGAATTTCGGTGCACTGCCTACCTGGGACTGCGAGGATAGGTTTCGGCAGACGCAAGTGATGAACTGCAACTTGCCGCCGAATCAGCGCGGGCGTCCGCGCAACCGATTCGTTGGAGGGCTCTGCCCAGAATGAAATTCAGCCCAACCAATCTCGTCCGCTCGCTTTCGGCTCGGCAGAACGCCTGCCTGAACATGTCGGGCACGATCCAGAGCGTATGGGACTGAGCTGACCTCGACTTGCCGCAATTACCCTCAAGACAGATCGCGCCGCGCGAAGACTGCGGTCCCTATGACGAAGAGAACCACGCTGACCGTCACGGGCAAGACCCATGCCTGCCACGTCAGCCCGTTTCGTAGAGGATCGGTTCCAAGCAGCCAGTGCCACGGCGACGCCTCACGGATTGGCTGGAGCACCTTGACTTGGGCAGCAAGCCCCTCGATCACGAAACCCACCAGGGCTACAGTTGATGCAGTCGATATCGCGATGGATCGACGGCCGGTTGCGGCGCCGACAGCGAAGGCGAGCGATGCGAAGCTAAGCGCCAGCAGACCGGTCGCCGTCGTTGCCGCGACGATCTGTCCCAGGCTCAAGCCCTTGGAAAGACCGACTGCGGGGGCAAGGAGCGCCATTGTGGCTGACGAGACCAGGGTCAAGACTGCGAGGAGGACGACAAGCGAACTGGCACGTTCTGCTGCCACGCGGATCCGGCTCACCGGGTTGGACAACAGCAACTCAAGGGTTCCGGCAGCCTCGTCCCCGCTAATGCACCAGGCCGCCAGACCGATGCCAAACACCAGCAGCATCACCGGCAGGACGTTGGCAAAGTACTGGCTATTCATGTATCCGACCGGGGAGGTCAAAGGACTGCCTGGATCCAGGCCGAGTGCCGCCTGTACACCTGGCGGCAGGCCGGCGAACGTCTTGTCGAGCTCGCTATTGTCACGCACGGTCGGGTACGCGAGGGCCAGGAGCGCGGCAAAGCCGGCAACGCCGAGGCTCCACCAGAGCGTACTGATCCGCCGCCGCCAGAGCACCTGGCGGAGCACCGATAGCATGTCAGTTCACCTCCGGAGCCTGGTCGTAGAGCGAGATGAAGAGATCCTCCAGGTCATCGCCGGCGCTGCGCACCCGTAACAGACCGGGACCTCTCAGTGCCGCCTCCATGGCCGGACCTACGGCTCCATCGACCGCTATCGTCGCGGTGTCGCCGCGAACCTCAGCCTCGACAACGCCTGGAACTCCTTTGAACAGCTCGGCGTTGATTGGAGCGGCGAATCGGAGCTCGAGCCGATGACGAGCGCGATCCAGAAGCTGACGCACCGGGGACACCGTCACCAACTTCCCCTCGCGAATGATCGCCAGCTTGTGTGCCGCCCTCTCTACTTCGGGCAGTACGTGCGAGGAGAAGAGCACTGAAGCTCCCCGATCTGCAGCCTCACGGATGAGATCAAGGAATTCGCGCTGGATCAGAGGGTCGAGCCCGCTCGTCGGCTCGTCGAGGATCAGAACGTCAGGATCGTGCTGAAAGGCCTGAACCAGGCCAATCTTTTGCCGGTTGCCCTTCGACAGCGTGCCGAACGCCCGGCCCGGATCGAGATGCAGGCGCTCGACCAGCTCGCCAATGCGCGCACGGTTGTAGTTTTGTCGCAGCTCACCGAACCAGGAGAACAGCTCATTTCCGGTCATCGCCGGGTCGATCCGGAAGTCGCCTGGCAGATAACCGACGCGGCGTCGGATCGCGCCTTCACGAGCCGCCGATCCACCAAGAACGTTGGCCACGCCAGAAGTTGGTTGAATGAAACCCATGAGCAATCGAATCGTCGTCGTCTTCCCGGCCCCGTTGGGCCCGAGGAAACCAACCACTTCGCCTGGTCCGACCTCAATGCTCAACCCCGAGACGGCTGTCAGCTTGCCGAAACGCTTGGTGAGCTCCATCGTGGCGATCGAGGGCTGCACGCCGCCGTCTCTCACTTCCGAACCACCCCTATGAGCAGAACGTCGAGCGCCTTGCGGATGTTGTTCCAGCGAAAGCCCGAGCCGTCGAGGCCACCGTGGAGCAGCAGACCATCGGCGAGAGCCAGCAGGAGCGACGCGAACGCATTGGCGGGGATCTGCTCTAACTCGCCGTTGGCGATGCCAGTCTCGATCCAAGCGCGGAGGCGCCCACGGCGGCGCTGCACGACTTCGGCGAATCGCGTGCGGACCGCCTGTTCGGTCATCATCGCCGTCCAGAGGTCCGCGCGAACCTGGACATGGGCCGGATCCTCACCCTGGGCGAGCGTAGCGCGGGTGAACAGGCGCAATCGTTCCGCACTTCCGATCTCTCGTGCGTCGAGCTCATCCAGGACCACGTCAACCGCGCCGGCGTCTTCCTCCAGGAGTGCGATCAGCAGCGCCTGCTTGCTGTCGAAGTAACCGTAGAAAGCACCTTTGCTCAGCCCCGTTTCCGCACATACGTCGTCGACCGTCGTGTCCCGGTAGCCCTTACGGGCAGCACACCGCCAGGCGGCTTGGATGAACTGCTGCCTACGCTCATCCCGAACGGCTGCCGAAATGCGCGGCATTTGATCCACATCATAAAACGGACCAGTCGGTTTGGTCGATGGCGGAGCTGAGAGGTGAGATCAAATTAAGAGTGAGTCGCCCAAGTGTCGTGGTTGGACGAGCTCAGGCCTCTTGTTCTTCGCGTCTATCTATATGCAGTTGCGGCTGGCAATCAATCTGGTACTGCTGCGGGCCAACCCAGACGCGTAGGGCGCGACGTCCAGCGTCTCGCTGTCCATCACCAGGTCGACGCTCTACGCCGGCAGGTCGAGCGGCTATGCCTGTTGCCGGCCGCCAGGCGGCCGGGGCGACCTTCCGCAAGACCGTGCTGCGGTGCGATGATCGATGTTCGCCGCACCGCGGCAATTTCGCGTATCCACAGGATCAGAGGTCTCCCCAGGCCCCAGCTTTCCGATAGCCTCCGAACATCGCGATCGCGATCAAGAACTGCACGACTCCGATCACACCCTGCAGCGCCTCGTACCACGTGGGGCCGCTGGGCGGAATCATCCCGGCGACCTGCAATGCAGAAGCCGGGAGGCGAAGACCGCCTAGGAAGAAAGCGATGAGCACCAGCCAGAATGTCCATTGCCACCGACGCAAGACCCCGACCATGAGGAAGACGATGAGCGCCGTGAGCAGAAGCAGGAACGACGCTTCTATCGCAAGGCTCTCCCCGCCCACCTGGTGCAGGGTCTGTGTGTAGACCTCGGGGGAGATGATCAGAATCGCGACAAGCGCAATCCAGGCAAGCCCAAAGAAGCCGATCACCAGCAGCTGGATGCGGTTCACGATCGTCGAGAACCTTAATCAAGGTGCGCCCTGATTCGTCTTCCAATGCCCCGAAAATGGCTCCTGCGACGAGCTCATTGATCTCCCGCTGCCTTGGGTCTGCCTCACCCACGTCTTCTTGGCGGGCAGCCCATTCGCCGTTTCTGAATATGAACGAATAGATGCACCCCCGCTTTGCTCCACAGGCGCCTTTTTGGCGTTTAGGTCAGGTTCAGATTCGCCCCATATTGTTGCTGGATCGCGGGACCACGCCTGCGCACCTGGTTCTGTAAGGAGGCAGCGATATGGTTCGACGGAGCGACGAAATCTGGGCCCCCATCGGTTGGCTCTCGCTGGGCTTGGTGATCGGGGCCGCCGCCGCCAGCGCGGTGACGGTTGGCCCGGGCCGCCGGAGCCTGATGAGGGCGCGGCGCCGGGTGCTTGAGCTGTCCTCGAGCGAGCCCATCAGCATGGCTAAGACTGCGGCGACGCGCTTTCGCGACTTGGGCTCTGACCCAAACCACGCCGTTCGCCGGATGATCGACGCCGCGGCCAAGCTGGCCGGCCGGAGGGAAATCGAGCCCGGCACAGGTGAAGCGTTGGAGCTTCGCGGGCCGGCGGAGAACGGAGCATTGAGCTCTTCGGCGCCCAGAGGGCGCCGGCGAGCGGCCGAACCGATCGAGGAATAACCGGCACGTCTCACTGAGGGCGCCGCGCAGATCTTCCTGGACAACGTCGACCGATAGCGACGGGGCGGGGCCGTCGCGGTTTGTGTTGTCGGCGACGGCTTCGCGACGGGGGCGCAGCGTCCTGGCTCCAATCCACTGCACGCCTCTTCAAAGTAGACGAGCACCAAGGATTTCGAACAATAGGATGCCTGCCCTGCTGGGCGCGGCAATACACGATCTCGTCACTCGTCGTGATCGCGATCAGCCTGGTCGCCCAAAATTGGTCCTAGATCAGCCCTAATCGCTCCGCGAATGCCGTCAGGTCGTCGCGCTGCACCTGAGGATCCAGCGACGCCGGGCCCACGACGAGCCGGGTCACTTGGTCGGCTGCGTGCGCTTCCACCTGAGCCGCGGTCAGGTCCTTCGGACCCCAGCGAGTGATGTCGAAAACGACATCACGACCGGCGTCCTTGGCGACGCTGCGCATGAGGTCGATCTGCCGCAGCCGCTCATCCCGACCGATCGTGCCGCCCGGGAAATAGCCGTCGCCCCTAAGACCGGCTCGCCGCGCAGAAGCACGAGTCGACCCGCCGATGTGGATCGGGATCGTGCCCGCATGGTGTGGCTTGGGGTAGATGCAGACGTCAGTAAAGGAGTAGAACTCGCCCTCGAAGCTGACCCCATTTTCGTCTCCTGCCCAGAGCAGCCGCAGAATGTCGATCGCCTCGTCCGCCCGCCGGCCGCGTGTGGCGTGGTCGACGCCGAGGGCGGCGGACTCGCCGGCGAGCGCGCCGAGCCCGACCGTTAGCAGTCGCATGCGTCCTTTCGAGAGCACGTCGATCGTGGCGAGTCGCTTGGCCAGCATCACCGGGTGGTGAAGCGGCAGCTGGAGGATCGCCGTCCCCAGAAGGATGCGCTGAGTCTTCGCGGCTATGAAGGTAAGCACCTCGAGCGGATCCGCGATGGCAACCGTCGGGTCCAAAGCGACGCCCCCCACTTTCGAGCCCCTGTGCATCGCGACGTGCTCCGACATGTAGAACGACTCGAAACCGCAGGCCTCAGCGTGCTGTGCGTATGCGGCGATCACGTCTGGATCGACTCCGAAATAGGCGGTGTGGAATGCGACTCCGAATTTCATGGAACAGGCACAGGATAAGTGGGCGCCGAGGACCGTGATCGCGAGCAGCCAGCGAGTCTGGTTCTTATCGGCGGCCTGCGGACTCGAGAAGGGTGACTTGGCTGCGCATCTCGCGGTCAACTCCAATCATTCAGGAATCGGATGGTTGGCCCGCCTGGTGCTTCAGATGTCCCTGCTCGAAGGGATTCCGCGATATCCCATGGAAATGCCGATCTCAGCTTCGATTGAGACGGGCGCCTTGGACAATGAGTGCCTTCAGAGCGGACGCGTTGACGGCATCACCCTCGTGAAAGTCGATGGCACGAACCGCTTTGCTGTCCAGACGCGTGTTGAAAAGGCCTTTCGGGTCCTTCAGCCGGGCCCCTTTGGGAAACGTCAGCCTCACCGCGTTCTTGAGGACCTCGCCTACGCATACGATGCCGTCGTGGGACCAGACAGGCACCCCCTCGGGGCGGGAGGGTTTCTTCCACTTCACCTCTTCGATTAGGCCGGGGTCGGCGCCCCTGATCAGAGCCCGCAGTTGGCCCAGCCTCTCACCTCTCCAGCCGGTGGTCCTCCGGACGATGGCATCGATCTGTTGGGACGCTGATGCGTCGTTCACGCCGATGCCTGGCTCCGCTTTCCTTCCAGCAGCTCGGATCGCGATCGCTGGATGTGTTGGCTCCTCGCTTCAGCTTTCTTCGGCCAGAGAACCCAGCAGCTCCACTCATTGCGGGCATGAGAAGTGAGGTCCGCCAGAGCCTTCGGGCTGGCGTTCCAGACCCGTCTCAAGTCCATGGGGACGGAATGGACCACTCCGCCAGAGACCAGCCTGGAACTCATCGGTCGCCCATGGTAGCTCCGATGCGGGCGAAGGCAGCCCTGGGGTCGGCGCGGCGCCGAGCCCTCGCCTCGTCGGCCATGATTCTGGAGCTGCGGGTCATGTGGCTTCATTCGCCCCGAAAAACCGGATTCTCGGGGCTCGCCCTTGAGGTCGGAGAACACCGCCGGTGCGCAATGTTCAGCTTGCACGTCGAGCGCAGCTGATCGCCGCCTCGCGCAGGGCGAGCTCCCGGGGGTCGGAGACCAGGTAGTAATCCATCCGGTTCATCGCGTAGCAGAACCCCATGCCCAGCTCAGGGTCGGCGAACCCGAACGAGCCGCCGGCGCCGGGCGTCCCGAACGCCGAGGGAGAGCCGAACTCGAACCCCTCCCACGGCTTGCAGTAGCCGAGCGAGAAGCGGGTCGGCATGTGCAGGACCAGGTCAGTGCGGCCGAGCCGGGGATCCTGCGCAGCGTGCGTGAGCGCGTGGAGAGTTTCGGCCTTGATCCCCAGCCGTGGCGACCCGATCGCAAGGTCGCCGTAGACGGTGGCCACGCTCCGCGCCGTGCCAATGCCGTTGGCCGCCGGCAGCTCGATGCGCATCATGTCGCGGTCGTTGTAGCGCTCGGGCTGGCCGAGCACCGCCGGGTTGGAGAAGGTTCGGGCAGTCAGCGAGCCGGAGCTCAGGAAGCCGCGAACGAAGTTGAAGGGGAGCTTTCCGATATTCAGGATCATCAGCGCCCTGTAGTGCGAGGCCTGGAGCACTGCGACCCGGGCCGGGGGGATGCTGTCGGGTAGGCCGATGTGGAAGTCGAGGCTCAACGGCCCGGCGATCTCATCGGCGAAGTAGCGGCCGATCGTTCGGTGCTTGGGATCGACGCGGCGGAGCAGCTCCGACTCGTACCAGCCCAGTGAGATGCCGTGGTAGCCGTGGTGGTCGCCGGGCGTCCAGGCGGGCCTCTGGGCGGCGATGGCGGCCGCCACCTGGTCGGGGTCAGCCAGCTTCCTGATGTCCAGTGGCGCGTCGATCGCGCAGAGTCCGGCCTGGTGGGATAGGAGCTGACGCACGGACACCCGCTCTTTGCCCTCGGCCGCGAACTCGGGCCAGTACTGGGCCACCGGCTCGTCGTATTCGAACAGGCCGCGCGAGTGGCAATGGGCGAGGGCGATCGAGGAAACGCCCTTGGTGGTGGAGAACATGTTGACCAGGGTGTCCTCCTGCCAGGGCAGCCCTTGCTTGGGGTCGCGAGAGCCCGCCCAGAGGTCGACGGCCAGCGCGCCTCCCACGCTCACCGCGCAAGCGGCCCCGACCTCCTTGCCGGCCTCCAGGTTGCGGCGGAAAGCGTCGGCGACCGGCTCGTACCCGGGCTTGACGTGTCCCTGAAGCTCTACCCCCGTGTCAGTCGCCTCCTGTCGAGCTCGGTCAGCGATCGGCCGGACGTCAACGCTGGTTCGTGACCCTGGCCTGGCGCAACTCTAGATGACATTCCTGGATACATATGGGACCCGGCTAGGCAGCATTCATGACCTCCTGAAGCCAGGTCTGCAGGTGAGCCAGCGCGGGAACGTTCTGGAACCCGCGGTCGGTGAAAGGGGCGCCAAGGTACCTCTCGGC
>DATLRQ010000115.1:0-4889 GCA_035534555.1 Candidatus Micrarchaeaceae archaeon | reverse complement strand
GCGAGCTCGATGATGTTCAGCCGCCTCTTCTTGAGGGCGAGCTTGCCCGCTTCGAGGCGCGAGGCTTCGACCATCTGCTCCAGCATCCAGTTGACCTCGTCCGACTTGGAGATGAGAAGGGGCAGCACGGAACGTGCTCGTGCCGGCATCTCGCCCAGCGAGCCCGCCTCGAGCATGGTGAGATAACCCTTGATCACCGTCATGGGGCCACGAAGCTCGTGCGAGGCGACGCTCAGGAACTCACTCTTGGCTTTCTCGAGGGCGCGAACGCGGGCGGTTAGGGTCACGCGCTCGAGCCCCGCCGAGATGCTGCTTGCGTACTGGCGCAACCGGCTGATCTCGTCGTCGCCGAACATCGGCGCCAGCCGGCCCGAGGCGATCACGATCGCGCCACGTCCGCCCTGGAGGTCGAGCGGCAGCACCACGCCCAACTCAACGCGCTGTGGCGCGCCTCCATCCGCGGTGTCTGCCGGCAGCTGCAGAGCTTCGTTCTGCCTTTTGGCCTCCTCGACCGTGATGCCCTGCGCGGCGAGCACAGAACCGTCTGAGTCGATCAACCAGGCCGAATCGCCTCCGACCAGGCGAACGGCCCAGCTCAGCGCCCGGTGGGCGAGCGTGACGCGGTCGGGGCTGTAGAGAAGCAGGTCGTGCAGCGCGTGGCGGAACTGGTCCTCGGCCATTTCCGCAGAATAGCCTACCTGACGATATTTCAACGACAAGGAGGCGCCCTGTGAGGTGGGTTACCCGACAAAACGCCAGCGTCGACCGGATTGCGTGCCCGTGGCTGGTGAAACGGTTCATCGACTCCCAAGCGGAATTCCTCTACGTCCCGGCGGCCGACGTCGCGGGCGTCGCCGAGCGTGATGGCGCGATCCCTTACGACGTGGCGGGGGCGGAGCTAGGCCACGTCGACGGCCGCTGCAGCTTCGAATCGATCATCCTGAAATACGGCCTCCACGACCCCGCGCTCGACCGCCTGGCGCAGATCGTTCACGGCGCAGACGTGACGGCCGACCTCGGGCTGACGCCACAGGCTGCGGGCCTGCAAGCCATCGCCCACGGGTTCGCGCTGGTGCATGGGGTCGACGACCATCGCAAGCTCGAGCTCGAGACGCCGCTGTACGACGCCCTGTACGCCTGGTGCCAGCACGAGGTGGCGAAGGTCAGTCCGGCCTGACCAGGATCCCGTTCGGGTCGGTTCGCGTTCCGTCGATCCGCCTCACCTCGAAAGCGTGAATGCCGCGAAATTCCGGCCGCACCGCGGCCGCGCCGCGGCCCTCGAGAAGGTTGATCCCCAGGTGGTGGTGGTAGCCGTCCCAGCTCATGAACCGCATGATGCGGCCTGCCTCCGCCATCAGCTCCATCCCCATCGACTCGTAAAAGGCCTGGCTGGCGTCGAGGTCCGAGACGTTGAGGTGCACGTGGCCCATCAGCGTGCCGGCCGAGAACTTCGGTTGCGGTGGGCTGGCGATGCGAATGAGGCGCTCGAAATCGAGATGGTCGGTTCCGATGTTGAGACGGCCCTCGGGATAGCGCCACTCGCTGCGAGGCCGGTCCGCATAAACCTCGATGCCGTTGCCTTCCGGGTCATCGAAATAAAGGGCCTGGCTCACGTAGTGGTCCGCGGTGCCGGTCAGTGGCAGCCTTTCCTCCAGAGACCGCCGCAGGAACCCGCCGAGCTCCTCTTCGCCTGGTAGAAGGATGGCGAAATGGAAAAGACCCGCGGTGTGCCGGGGGCGATCCTGGCCGCCCGGCAGTGATCTGAGGTGCAGCAACGGTAGCCCGTGGGCGCCGAGCACTGCGTAGTCGATGCCGCCGCTCAGCTTGCTCAGACCGAACCATTCGTAGAATGCGACCTCGCGCTCCAGGTCCAGCACCTTGAGCTCCACCGTTCCCAACGGCCAGTCCGATTCCATGTCCTTCAATCTACTTCTTGGCCGGCTGGTATTCGAGCACGACGATTCCAGAACCGAACACCTTGGTATCGGTTAGCTCCAGCGTCTTTTTGAGACCGCCATCGGAGAAGAGACGCGCCACCGCCAACTAGCATCGAATGCACCATCAAGCGGTAAACGTCGATCAGGTCGGCCTCCATCAGCGTGTTGAACAGCTGCGCACTGCCGGAGAGCAGAAGATCGTTGCCTGGCTCGTGCTTGAGCAGGCCCGCCTCGCCCACCACGTCGCCCTTGATCAGCTTCGAGCCGCTCCACTCGACTTTGTCGAGCGTCGTGGACACGACGTACTTCGGCATGCTGTTCATCCTTTCGCCGAACTCGCCTGTCCCAGTCATGGTGGGCCAGGCCGCGGCAAAACCCTGGTATGTCTTGCGGCCGAGGAGCAGCGCGTCGCTGGCCTGCAGCTCGGTCCACTTGAAGTGCGCCGCCTCCTCGCTGAAGAACGGGAAAGACCAGCGCCCAGGTTCCACGAAGACGCCGTCGAGCGAGAGGTATTCGGTAGCGACGAGTCTCATATCCGCCTCCAGTTCATTCGATTGCGTGAGCCGGCATAACTCATCGAACTGTTTCGCCACCCGCGTCCCACGCCTCCCTGGCCTCACCCCGGATCCACCACACCAGCGCCAGGCCCGCCAGCGGATCCGCCCACCACAGGCCGAAGAGGATGTTGAGGAGAAGTCCAGCCAGGGTGATTACTGCCATGTAAAGGCACACCACCGAGCAGGCGGCATCGCCGTGCAGCGCGGGGCTGCCCAGGCGATCGGCGAGGGCGAGCCGCCAGCGCCAGAGCACGCTCATGATCAGGACCGACACGATCGTCAGGCCGATGCCGACTGGAGACGCCGCGGGCTTGATGCGGAAGAGGAACGCGATTCCCGTCGAGATGACGATATAGGCAATCAGGGCATAGAGGGCGCCGCCCACGAGCCTCGAGGCCCGTCGCTCCCCCACGGTCCCCGCCCCCCGTTCCTCGGTCTCAGAGCGCCCCAGGAGGCGGCGAAGTACGACGGCCGACGAGAAGAGCTCGATCCCGCTGTCGACCCCGAAAGCAGTGAGCGCGACCGAGTGGGCCCCGATCCCCGCTGCGATCGCCACCAGGCCCTCGACGACCATCCAGGCGACGGTCAGGGACTGGGCCAGACGCGCCTGCCGCAGTACGGACGCAGCGCTCGTCGCTTGAACGCTCATGGCCTGACGTTATCAGCGGCAGCGCCTCGCAGGAGGCCGTGTGCGGCGGGGCCCCTCAGTGCACCGGCCCCGGAGGCGCGCTCTTCTTCGATGCTCGGATCACCAGGAAGATGCCCACTGCGATGAGGACCAGTGGCCACAGGAACGAAGCCGCCGCGCCACCGGTCGCCGTCAACACCCCGAAGGCCAGCAAACCGATCGCCGGGTACACCGGCCACCCCATAACATGCCCGTCAACAGGTATCACCGCCAGCATTCCGAAGGTCGCGGCCAGGCCGAAGAACAGAATCGCCCCGGCCAGGGTGCCGCCGATGGAGTTGCCGACAAGAGCAATGACGGCCAGGGTGAGCATCGTGCCGGCGGGGATGATCGCCCACCAGCGCTGAATGCCGGTCAGGGCCACCAAAGCAAAGCCCAGGCCGATTCCGGCCAGGAAGATGGCTCCGCCCGCGGCGCCCGGAAACAGGATGACTACTCCCAGCCCGGCCAACGTTGAGCCGGCGATGAGCGTCCACCAGTGCGTGCGTAGCACCAGGTAAGAAATGAGGAGCGCGAGTCCGGCGATCGTAAAGACGATTCCCACCAGGTCTCCGCCCAGGCTGGGGATGAGCCCAAGCGTCTGGGTGAGCATGAAAACTCCCACTGCGATGAGGACCGCTCCCCACAGGACTACCGTACGTGACCTTCTTTCAACGTCCATGATCTGTCCTCCATCCGGCGGCCCCATCGGCGCCTTCCCCCGCTACTACACCAGCCGGCCAACGGGTCCAACAGTGTCTAACGACTCTCCGTCGAGGGCCGATCGCGCACGTCGATTGGCACTCACCGCAGGCGAGGGAAGTTGGCTGGGGAGGAAGGATTCGAACCTTCAACCTTCTGATCCAGAGCAATACGCGATATCGCCAATCGCCCTGTCGAATTGAATTGCCGCGTCTGATAAGCGAATTGCGTAGTGGCTCCGCGTCTGAGCCGGGACGCAAATCTGGCGCGCAATCGCCGTGTCGCGCGTTCGGCACCGGGCGCGGTCTGGTGCCCCAACCTGTGGCTGACACTGCGGAGCAGAACCTTGGCGAAGCCGCCGCGTCCGCGGCGTTCCACGATGAGCCGGCTGATCGTCGGAGGCCCCGCGACCCAACGCGCGATCTCGGCCGTGATGTGTTCCGGTTCGAAAATGACTCGAACGCGCGAACGCGCAGATGAGAGGCGGTCAGCGGGCGGCAGGGACCCGACCTACTGCCGGCCGACCGGATGGTCCTGGCCGTGTGCGGTTCAAAATCACGTCGAAGTCGCATGTGAGACCAGCCGGTGATGAAAGGCTCACGCTCCGGGCGAAGACGAAACCACGTTGAAGGCTGATGTGATGGCGTTGCGGCGGAGCATTTCTACCAATTGACGATTTAGCTTGGCCGTCATTTCAACTCGCCCTGCGCCGCCACAGCGCCGGTAGCGGTCGGGCTGCCTTTGAGGATCCATTCGAACCCGACCGCGATTATGCCTCCCAGCACGGGACCTACGATATAGATCCACGTGGTGGTCAGGTCGCCGCGGATCAGGTCGGGCGCGAACGAACGCACCGGGTTCATCGATGCGCCGCTGATCGGCGCTGCCCAGAGGCCGGCCAAAGCGATATAACCGCCAACCGCGAGAGCGGCGTTGGAGCCGATATTACGGGCGCCCGAGGCGGTGCCAAGAATCGTGCTGACCAAACCGGTGGTCAATAGCACCTCCATGGCGAGCGCCTTGAAA
>DATLRQ010000114.1:0-4635 GCA_035534555.1 Candidatus Micrarchaeaceae archaeon | reverse complement strand
GTGGGTGGGCTCGGATCTACCGCCCGGCCGACCCCCAAGCCGCTGTTCCGGCCGATCTCGTATTCGCGAAGGGCCGTCCCGAACTCGACAGCAACCAGTCCGATCCCATCTGCGGCCACCCACACATGTGTCACAAGAGCCCAAAAACGTAGTCGATTCTCCGTCGATGGTGTGGCTGGCGAATGATCGACGCCATCTCCGAGTGTGCGTTGGGGTTGTCGATGTTCCAGGTGTAACCCGGTCCCTCTCCGGCCACGCCCCAGGCGTCGTGGTAGTGGACACTTCGTCCGCCGATCGACTGGAGACCAGTGAGGTAGCGGATACTCGCGGCATCCGAAGTCGCGTTGAAGTCACCGGCGATGATCGTGGGAAGCGGACCTCGATGGCGGGCATCAAGATCGGCCAAGGCAACGGCCTGTCGCTCCCGAGCAGATTCTGCTTCGAGACGCCACGAGGTCGAGGCGGCGATGAACAGAAGCTCGCCTTCGTCAGGGGTCGGGACCGAAACAGCCATCGTGGCCCACGGAACGTCCATCGCATCGGGCAGGCGGGGATCGATTACTTCGGCGACGCGGTGCGGCCATCGAGTTGCCACTGCGCTCCCCCCGTAATGATCCACCCAGGGCGGAGCTGATGCTATGACGTCGAGTTGATGAGTGCCGTGAAGTCCCGTCCCTTCCAGGAGCTCTTCGAGCTGGTTCCGATCGGGAGTCTGAACGACCTCCTCGAACGCGACAAGATCGGGGGCGATTCGTCGAAGCTCGCTATTGAGGAGACCGATGCGACGAGCATCCCCTGCGGTGTTCCACACGTTGATTGCAAGGACGCGTAGGTTCACGAGCAACCTTCGATTGTTGGGTGATACCGGCCCACTGTCCACCGCTCGGTCCTCAGTTCGGGGTCGGCCTCTGGAAGCCGGAGGATCGATGCTGCAAGCGCCTCCATCTGTTCAGCTCACGTTCGTAAGACCGTTTACGAGGTGTCATGCTTCGAGAATCTCTCTCGCCAGTGAGACGAACTCCGGTTGGTCAAGGAGGCGTAGCCACGTTCCATCTGATTGTCGTCGAGTCACTTGTGCCCGGGCACCAGCGCCATCTGTTGGCGGAGTGGAGGTGAGCGCTATGTCGCCGCTGATGAGCGTCGGCAGTGGGGTCTCTTGTTCGAAGTGCGGCGCGTTCGCCAGTACTTTCTCCCATAACGCGCGGATCGCATCGCGTCCGACGGTCATTTTGCCTGGCGGGTAGGCCATCACGGCCTGCTCCTCGTAAAGCTCGGCCACGCCGGCGGCGTCGCCTTCGTTCGAGCGTTCGACGAAAAGTCGGGTTAGATCTTCTGGGGTTGCTGCTTTCTCGTGCTCTGACATGACCTCTCTCCGATGTGGTGACTGGTTCCTAGTACTCAGTGTGGTCGGACCACCTATCAGAAGTCAAACAACTGAGAGTGCTTGCTGATATGATTTCTAGTTATGGAACTCCGACAACTTGAGTACCTCGTCGCGGTAGCTGAGGAGGCCAA
Source organism: Candidatus Micrarchaeaceae archaeon (assembly GCA_035534555.1). GTDB lineage: Bacteria > Chloroflexota > Dormibacteria > Dormibacterales > Dormibacteraceae > Palsa-872. The sequence continues at coordinate 3,120 of DATLRQ010000114.1, read as the reverse complement.
CTTCACAAGAGCAGCCAACCGGGTCAACGTGACCCAGTCCGGCGTGAGCTCTCAAGTACGCCAGCTAGAGCGAGAACTCGGCCAACCGCTCTTCGACCGTTCCGGTCGGACGGTGCGACTTACCGAAGTCGGCGCAGCAGTACTGCCCTTTGCACGTGCCGCACTCGATGCCGCGCACGGCGCCCGTCTCGCGGTTGACCAGCTCGCGGGCTTGGTGCATGGGAAGGTGTCGATTGGCATGGTGAGTGGCTGTTCGCTGCCGCTGCTCGCTCACCTCCTCGCTGACTTCCACATTCACTTTCCGGGCGTTGACATCACCCTGATCGAGGGAGGCTCCGATCGGCTTGTCGATGCGATCTGTGACGGCACCCTCGATCTCGCCCTCGTCGGAGCGGCAGGGGACAGCATTCCAGGTCTCTGCTCGATCATCGTCGGCGACGAGGCTCTGGTCGCAGCAGTCGCTCCTTCCAGTCCCCTTGCCTCGCGCCAGACCATCACCGTCGAGGCCCTCGAAGGGGAGCCAATCATTAGTCTTCCCCGCGGCACCGGGGTCCGTGCTGCCTTCGACGCAGCCTGCTCGATGCGTGGTATAAACCCGCACATCGTCTTCGAGGCGACTGCACTACCGATGGTCGCCCAACTCGCCGCCCAAGGCTTGGGCGTTGCCATCCTCCCAACGTCCATTGCCGAGTCGCTCGCGTCCTCCTTGTGTTCGCGTCGTTTGCGCCCACAGATACGGTCGCGCCTCGAACTGGTGTGGAAACCCGCCGAGGGCGCTCGTCCAGCGACCAAGGCTCTCGTGAATCACGTTCACTCTGGCAAACCGAGCTTGATCGCAGCCGACGCCTCGTCATGAACATGGACGACTGAAGACGAGGCAGCTCCCGTGCAGAGACAGAAACCCGTCTCGATAACGCGGGTTTCTGATATTCAAAGCAGACAGACCGAAGGGACCAGTTCTCGGGGATACGAGCCTAGAGACTCGGCCGAGGTGACGTGAGCCCGGAGAACTGGTCCATGTGATATGAGGGTTCCACCACAGCCCGGGAGGGCAAGGAGGAGCCGACGTGAAAGGCAGGAAGCACACGCCGGAGCAGGTCGTGCGCAAGCTGCGGGAGGGAGACCGGCTGCTGGCGGAGGGCAAGACGGTGGCCGAGGTGGCGAAGTCGCTGGAGATCAGCGAGTACACGTTCAGCCGCTGGCGCAACCAGTACGGGGGGATGAAGGCGGAGGACGCGAAGGAGCTGCGGCGGCTGAAGGATGAGAACGGTCGGCTGAAGCGGATGGTGGCGGACCTCTCCCTCGATATCGAGATGCTGAAGGAGGTTGGCAAGGGAAACTTCTGAGCCCGGCCCGCCGGCGAGACGCGGTTTCGCACCTGAGGGAGCGATTCCAGGTCTCAGAACGCAGGGCGTGTCGGGCGACAGGGCAGCACCGGACGACGCAGCGGCGACCGCCGCGGCCGGTGCTGGCGCCGGAGCAGCAGTTGCGCTTCAGGCTGAAGGAGATCTCGAAGGACTGGCCACGCTACGGCTTCAGGAGGGCCTGGGCGCTGCTGCGGCTGGAGGGCTGGAAGGTGAACAAGAAGCGGGTGCAGAGGATCTGGCGGGAGGAGGGGTTGAGGGTCCCCGCCTACGCTCCCAAGCGACGCCGGGTAGGAGAGAGCACGGTGCCGGCGGCGCGGCTCAGGGCGGAGCGGCCCAATCACGTCTGGGCCCTGGACTTCCTCTTCGACGCCACCAGCGACGGGCGCCCGATCAAGGTGCTCAGCATGTGCGACGAATTCACCAGGGAGAGCATCGGTGGTCGCCTTGGTCGCTCCATCACCGCCGACGACGTGGTCTTGGTCCTCGACGAGGCTCTCTCCACCAGAGGGGCTCCTGAGTTCATCCGCTGCGACAATGGTCCAGAGTTCGTCGCCGCCGCGATCAGGGACTGGTGCCACCAGGCCGGCACCGGGACCGCGTACATCGAGCCTGGAAGCCCCTGGCAGAATCCTTTCGTAGAGAGCTTCAACGGCAAGGCTCGCGACGAGCTCTTCGCTCGCGAGATCTTCGATTCCGTCTTCGAGGCCAGGGTCTTCTATCACGACTGGCGCCACGCTTACAATCGCCTCCGGCCGCACAGCTCCCTCGGCTACATGCCGCCCGAGGTCTTCGCGGCCCTGTTCGTCAACCAGGAGCCCTCACACGGAGTGGACCGGGACCCGTCAGAGCCGTGTTTCAAAGTGTGAGCGTACGCTGCAGTGGTGATTGCGCGGATCCAATCTCACAACACCGTCAACGGGGTCGCCTTTGCCATTTGCGAATTCGCACTGATAGCTCTCATCGTGGCTCCATTCGGGGTGGCGTGGGCGGTCACCCAAAGACCCCTGTATGCACTTGTTGACGCCGGCATAGTCGTCAACTGCCTATGTGTGGTCGGAGTCGGGGTGCGGGCCTGGCGCGCGGGTGAAAGGGGCTCGAAACTGCGACAGCTGTTCAGCAGCGCCAATCGCGCCAAGCTGTCGAAGGAACACCCGCGAATGTCCGAAGACACTCTCGCAGTCATGGTGGGCACATTGGTTCCCTTCGCTCTTGCGCTCCTGACTCTTGTCGACTACTCGCGTTGTAGGCTTCGGTAGCCTGAGGCCGGATTCCCGGGTTCGACCACGATTACCATCGAAGGGAATCCGAAGCGCTGCCCAGAACTCTTCGAGTAGCGGCCAGCTCACGCGAAGCACGGGGTGCCCAGAATTTTCTTAAGGTTCCTCGGTTAATCAGCGGTTGACCGCGTAGAGGTAGGCATCCTCCAGGGTCGGCTCGACGGGCACGGCGCCGGCAGCGGGCGAGGCGGGCCCCACTATGCGCGTCGTGACCTCGCCGTCAGACGCGACCATGCCGCTGACCTGGTTCTGCGACTGCAGGCGCGACGCCATCGCGGCGTCAGTCGTTACCGACCAGACGCGGCCGCGCGCCGAAGCGATGAGCTCGTGCGGCGTGGTGTCCGCGAGCAGCCGGCCCTCGCGCAGCAGGATCAGTCGGCCCGCGACAGACTCGACGTCGCTCACGATGTGCGTCGAGAGAATGACCAGGCGTCCCTCGGCAAGACCGGCGAGCATGGTTCTGAACCGGACTCGTT
>DATLRQ010000113.1:0-9421 GCA_035534555.1 Candidatus Micrarchaeaceae archaeon | reverse complement strand
TCGTCGTGACGGTCTGACGGCCGCAGGTCGAGCACGTTCAGCGCGTGCCCCGAACCCAGCGCCAGCTGCACGTCGACTCCGCCGAGCTCGGCTGCAAGCCCTCCGTACTCGTGCTCGGGATCGATGATGAATACCTGCGTGCCGCCGCCAAGCGCACCCAGCGCAATCGTCGAGAGGAGGTAGGTCTTGCCCGCGCCCGAATGCCCGAACACCCCGATGTTGGCGTTGGCGTATCGCCGATGATCGAATGGATCGATGAGCACCGGCATGCCGGTGGTGCGGTTCCTCCCGATGACCAGCCCACCCGGCTCTTGAACATCAGCCTCGTGCCATGGAAAGAAAGTGGCGAGGGTGCTAGTGTCCACGACGCGCAGGCGACGCAGGCGGTCCGGGCCGCCCGGCAGGGTGGCCAGAAATCCGTCGCGCATGCGGAACCTGCACGCCTGCAGATCGCACAGGATTGCCCGCGCCGCCGACTCGATGCGCCGCGACCCGCGCTCAAGGTCGTCCGGAGTCGAAGAGCTGAACGTCACATAAACGGCGACGTGGAACGCCTTGTCCTGGCTCGACGCCAGCCGCCTCTGCAAGTCCTCCGCGTTCGGCAACGCGCCTGCCAGCGCGGGATCTGAAGTCCCGACGCTCTGCTCTAGCAGGCGACTGGCTCGCATACCGATGAGCTGCCTCTCGAGGTAGTGGACCACCCAGGCGACGGGCAGGGGGTTCGCATGCCAAGAGAGGGTGAGGTCCAGACCTGGTGGGAGCAAGTTGTAAAGCCAGCCCGGTTCAAGGTCGGTGCCTGGCAAGCGATCTACGCACCACGTGCGGCTGAAGCCGCGCGCAGTGAGCATTCGGTCCGGGAGCTCTCGACCGAAGACAGCGCCTTTCCGAACAGGACGTCTTGTGAATCCAATCCCCATCTCATCGAACGCCCCACTCAGGCGCGAAGCCTGCGCCTCGGAGGCAATGAGTTGGGTGGTGAAACGATGTGCCGATGGCGATCGGGCAATCCGGTCGGCGAAAGCAACGTCCGCGCCCCGCATGTCCCCGAAATCGGTCGGCATGATCGCCGCGGCGTCCTCACCGTGATCGCGCCCCGGTTGGGCGCTGATGATGACCTGCACCGGAGCATCAATCCCATCCAACAGGCGACGAAATGCGTTGACCCAGCTGAGCCGGTCGTCCTCCGAAGCCGACGCGAAGCCGATCGCGTCGGCCTCCAGTACCACCGCGTCGCATTCGCCGTCCCACAGGATCTCGGGAGCTCGTGGGACGACGCGAAACGGCGCCCGTTTGGGTGCTCCGATCACGCCGCCAGGTCCGCGTGCTCTTCGAGGCGATCGACAATGTCGGCCGCCATCGGCTCAGTCACCCCATTCCATCGACGCCTCGTTGCTCGCCACTCGAACCTGTAGTTGCGCATCAGAAACACCAGCATGTCCGACGCCCACTCGTCCGCCGCCCTGCCCCGCCACCGGCCCCACGCCGCCCCCGCGCCGCCGAAGATCACGAAGGCGGCGGCGGCTCCCCGAAGCACCCCTGGAGCCCAGTGAGACGACCAGAGCGCAAATCCGGCGACGAGCGCGACGGCGACATATGCGAGCCGCATCGGCGTTAATCCGTAGACGAGCTTGTCTTCCAGGTCAACGTCAAGTGGAGCGCGAGCGGTCATCGGGCCACCGTACGGATCGACCGAGCGCCGGGGAAGCCAGGCTGTTAACGCGCCGAGAACCTTAGAATCGAACGTGATCGGTCGTTGGTCATGCTCGCGTAGCTCAACTGGCAGAGCAGGGGACTCTTAATCCCAAGGTTCAGGGTTCGATTCCCTGCGCGAGCACCAACCTGTTGTGCCACAGAGCGTCAGGACGTGCCTCTGGTGTACCTGACGTGACAACTGTTGGTGGCAGATTGTCGCCAGTCCGGCGGTGACAGCTTATTTGACAGCTTACGGATTTGGAAAACAGGCCTCGAACCTCGTCGAGTGCGCCTGATCTGAACTCACTCGGCGCCTTCCTAACCGAGTCGAGCTGTATCGCAGCGAACCATCAATCCCCTGCTCCTCTGTTTATCGCAGCGCGTCTAATCAGCTTCGTTTTCATGGCCTCACCCTCCAGGCTGACAAGGCAGGATGATGGCCCCCGAAAAGTTCACTCTCACGCCTGATTACAACCGCGCGGGCGCTACCTACCGTGGATCTTCGCAACACGTCCACCGAAGTTCACGAGGAGCAACACATGAGCGGTTCGGTCATTTCAAGGTTGGGTGCCGCCGGCGCGATCGCTTATGGCGTGATGGAGATCGTGGGTGACAGTCTGAGCAGCACCACGGATTCGACACAGTCCCCGCAGCAAATCGCGGCCTATTTCGCGGCGCATCTGCCGACAACGTGGACGTGGGTCGGCATCTACATCGAGACGCTTGGGGCGTTCGCGTTTCTTATCTTCGGCGCCTACCTGTGGTCGGTCGGCCATGCCCGGAGGGAGGGCCGCCTGCTGTCGATCCTCGCGCTGAGTGGCGGCATTGTGCAAACCGCTGTGATCCTGGCTGGGGAACCGCCCAAGATCGAGGCGTTCTTCAGAGCCTCCCAGGGGATGGATCCGCAGGTGGCAGCGGCCATGCTGGACCTTAACAACGCGTCCTTCTTCCTCAGCTTCATGCCACAGGCCCTTCTCGTCGCCGCAGCGTCCGGCATGGCGATCCGGACCGGCCTTTTCCCGGCATGGCTGGGTTGGGCCGGCCTCGGTGTGGCAATCGCCCTCCTAGCAGTGATCGCGGCGCCGGTGGATTCGAACCTCCGCGTTCTGGTCAACCTGGTCTTCTTCATCTGGCTGGCGGTTACTGGCGCCGTGCTCCTGTGGCGCACACCGGCGGCCGTTCCGGCGCTATCGAACCTTCCGTCCAGCGTTTAGATTCTTTCCACCGATGGTGGGCTTCCTAAGGGCGTCGTTGCGGACCCTCGCTGCGACGCCCCGCTTGGACCTTGCGCTTGTGGCGGCGGTGATCGTCCTCGCCGAGTCGGAGATCTGGCTCCAAACGGGCAGCTGCGTGGGGCCAGGCTTTCCGCTGCTCTGCAACTTCGGCCAGTCACTGGGCCCCAAGCCGGTCGAGATCGCATATACGACCGTAATCGCCGCTCTCCTGTTGGGTCGCCGTTGGCACCCATTTGCGGTGCTCTCAGTCATATGTGCGCTCTCGATCGCCAAGGCCCTGATTTGGGTGGGTTCCCCCGGGTTGGGCTACTTCCTGCCCGTGCTCTTCGCGTCATATTCGGTGGGTCGCTATCACCGCGGCCGCCACCCATGGCTGGTGCTCATCGCCGCCGGCCTGATCGTGCTCATCACAAGCGTCGTACACGACCTCCGGGTACCAGGGCATGTTCTGGATGGTTCATTAGCAACCTTCTACGTGGTGGCGCTCGGCGCTCTACCGATGGGTCGGGCACTTCAGACGCAAGACCTCCGCGCCGAACTCTCGGAAACCCAGGCACGCGAGGCCGAGCTCAAACGTGATGAGGCCGCGCGACTTGCAGTCGCCACCGAGAGAGGACGGATTGCACGTGAGCTCCACGACGTGGTAGCCCACGGTGTGAGCATGATCGTCGTCCAGGCGGTGGGGGCCCAAGGAGTCCTGCACAGCTCCCCGGATCGCGCGGGCGCTGCCCTGGAGGCGATCGAGACGACGGCCAGGCAGTCGCTCGACGAGATGCGTCGACTTCTAGCCGTACTTGAACCTGACGCTGACACGAAGAGCCTCGAGCCGGCACCCGGTATCGAAGGGTTGAGACCGCTGGTCGATCGGGTTGTCGCCGCCGGGCAGCCGGTCGAACTTCGCATCGACGGCAGCAGCGATCGGCTGAGCCCGGGACTTGAGCTGACGCTCTACCGTGCAGTCCAGGAGGCGCTCACCAACGTGGTGAAGCACGCTCGTGGGGCGGCCACGGTGGTGTCGCTGCGAATGAACGACGACCATATCGACCTCGACGTCATCAACGCGCGCGGCGAGGACGGTGAGGTAACAACCGGGGGCCGCGGACTGCTTGGCATGCGAGAGCGAGTGGTCCTGTACGGCGGGCATCTCGAGGCTGGGCCCAGCCAGAACGGCGGCTTTCGGGTCCATGCCTGGATCCCGGTTGGACCAATCCCATGATTCGGGTGCTAATCGTCGACGACCAAGCCCTCGTCCGGGATGGATTTCGGATGATCCTGGAGCTCGACGACCAGATTGAGGTGGTGGGGGAAGTCGAGGATGGCAAGGCAGCATTGGCGGCGGTTGCGAAGTTGCGACCAGATCTGGTCCTCATGGACATCCGCATGCCCGGCCTCGATGGCCTCGAGACAACCCGCCGGCTGATGCTCCAGCCCAATCCGCCCAAGGTGCTCGTACTCACGACTTACGACGCCGACGAGTACATCTATGACGCAATGAAAGCGGGGGCGAGCGGATTTCTTCTCAAGGACGTTCGCAAGGGCCAGCTGGTACGTGCCGTCCGCACCGTCGCGGCCGGCGACTCACTCCTCGACTCGGTGATCACCCGGCGGCTGATCGAACGCTTCCTTGGGCGGAGCCGTCTGCGACCAGATGGGGAGGTCTTGATCCGCCAACTGTCCAACCGCGAGATTGAAGTCCTGAAGCTCATTGCGGCCGGCCTCACTAATGCCGAGATTGCGGAACGCTTGGTGCTGGGCGAGTCGACCGTGAAAACGCACGTGGCACGCATCCTCGCCAAGCTTGAGCTCAGGGATCGAGTCCAGGCAGTGGTGCTCGCCTATGAGAGCGGGATCGTGCTGCCCGGGTCATGAGAGCCGCACTTTATGGTGTGGACAGCTTATGTGACAGCTTAGCCAGGGCAGTCAGTGGCACGCCAGGACGCTGTTAGCGTCCGGGCATGTGGTGTACGAGGGAGCGCCGTCGGCGTAGCCCTCTAGATAGACGAAGACCATCGGTCATCCTTTTAGGAAGCATCACCAACCTAGAGGAGGAACCCGATGGCCAATTCCAGTATGGACCGTGACCCGCTCCTGTGGCTGCGCGAGCAGCTCGAGCAAGCGCACCCCGATCTGCTGCGCGAAATGATGGCCGCAATCACCCAGCAGCTGATGGCCGCCGAGGCCCAGGAGGCCTGCGGGGCGGAGTTCGGCGAGCGCAGCGCCGAGCGTGTCAACTCGCGCAACGGCTACCGCCTGCGCGATTGGGACACTCGGGTCGGCTCCATCCAGTTGGCCGTGCCCAAGCTGCGGCAAGGCAGCTATTTCCCAGACTGGCTGCTGACGCCGCGACGGCGCGCCGAGCGGGCGATGGTGGCCGTCATCGCCCAGGCCTACCTGGCCGGCGTCTCAACCCGGAGGGTGGAGGCGCTGGTGCAGACGCTGGGCATCCAATCGATCTCCAAGTCTCAGGTCTCCGAACTCTGCAAGAGCCTGGACCCGATGGTGGCCGACTTCCGTAACCGGCCGCTCGATGCAGGTCCCTACAGCTACGTCTGGGTCGACGCCCTGACCCAGCGCTGCCGGGATGGCGGCCGCATCGTCAACGTGGTGACCGCGATTGCCACCGGGGTCAACGCCGATGGCCGCCGTGAGATCTTGGGCGTCGACGTATTCACCGCCGAGGACGGAGCTGCCTGGACCAGCTTCCTGCGGGGCCTGGTTGCTCGCGGTCTGAGCGGTGTGAAGCTGGTCATCTCGGACAGTCACGAGGGCTTAAAGCAAGCGATTGCCGCCGTGCTTCCAGGAGCCGGCTGGCAACGCTGTCGTGTCCACTTCGTCCGCAACCTGTTGACCAAGGTGCCGAAGTCGGCGCAGACCCTGGTCGCGACCTTGGTCCGCTCCATCTTCGCCCAGCCCGATCTGGCCGCGGTCTGGGCTCAGCACGAGCGCATCGTCGAGCAGCTGCAGTCGCGCTTCGCACAGGCGGCGACCATGCTCGCTGAGGCCGGGCCTGAGGTCTTGGCCTTCGCCACTTTTCCCAAAGAGCACTGGCGCCAGATCTGGTCCAACAACCCGCAGGAGCGATTGAACAAAGAAGTCCGCCGGCGCACCGATGTGGTCGGCATCTTTCCTGACCGCGCCGCCATCATTCGCCTGGTCGGTGGCGTGCTCGCCGAGCAGCACGACGAGTGGACGGTAGCGCAGCACCGCTACTTCTCCGTGGAGTCGCTCGCCAAGGTGCAGATGGCCGTCATCGACAACGACGAGGAGGTGATGCCGGCGCTGGCGGCAGCCAGCTAATCAGTGGATGACGTGGTCGACGTCGTACACCACTTGACAGGACATGGCCTCCGGGAGTCTCTCGGTCAAGGTGTCACATACGGTCTGGACGAACCTGCCCGGCGAGGCTTCGAACCGCGCCGCGGGGCTCGTTACCATCGACCGAGCCCGGGCAGGTGATTAACCCAGGAAGCCCTCGCGGTCTGCGTCCCCGACAGAGGATCGGCAAGAGCCGATGCCCGTGGCGGAGTACTCACGATCGGTCGTGCGGGCATCGAAGTCCGCGACCCGCCTAAACGCCACCTTAAGCTGCCATGTATCTGTCTACGTCGCACCGTGCTGGCCGGCGGGTAGCTCTTGACCAGGCTCGGGGCCTAGGTTACCGTCTACTGCTTTCGCCCGACTTCCGATCCCGCGTGAGCACCTCCGTCGCAATCCACAATCCGACAAACACGCCGGCAAACCCCCAGAAGAAATTGGGAGCGAAGACAGCGAACGTACCGTGAGGATTAAGCGCTGTCCCGGCGACCACAGCAACCATAGCCAAGACCACGAAGATCCTACCAATGGCTAGACCTCTCGAATGCTGCCACATCTTTAGCGGTGTCAAATCGAAGACCTCCTTTTCAGCAACCGACCAACTGCAAAGCTACGCGCAAATCGAACCAAGGCCCGATTTCCCTTGATTCTCGGAGCGCCTTCATCAACATTTCTTCGTTGGGCCGCGTCAGCGACTTGCGGTAGACGCACGATTCGAGCAAAGCGATTGAACCTGAAACTAGAGCCGCCGCCATCGACGAACCATCGGATTTGACAACTTCGGGGGCGTTGTTGACCAACCTCACTGACGGCAGGTTTTGCCCAGGTGCATCGATCCCATTTGGCCCCACGCGATTTGCCCGCAACGAGGGCTGTCCATCCTGGTCCAGGGCTCGAACCGCAATGACCTCGTTGACCAGCGAAGCTGTCAAATCGCAGTCGGGCGCCCTCGGTGGACTCGAGCCATCTACCGCCCAGACAATTTGCCCTGGGCGCTGTGCGTCAAGATCGAAGGAGCCGAGCGTAGGGCTGGGTGTCATCAGGCTTGGAAGCGCGGCGAATCTCATCATCTGCGCGTGAGTGGACCCACAGAGTCAACAGGAGTGGACTATGGAATCCGATCAAGGGGTCGTCCGGGAGTTTGCCGCCACACTGATGCGATTGGTGAGAGACGACTCCATTTCAGCTTGCGACCGTCTCACAGATGGGCGGACCAAAGGACCAATGGGTGATCGGTGGAGACAAGCGCTCAAGGACTTGCCAGCAAAGGACGCTGTGAACCTCTTGATCCCGGATATCGTCGATCAGGTCCTACTCCACCTCGTGGACGCTATCGACAATGGCCACTTGCCGCTTTCCTGGCAGAGCCAGGATCATTCCTATGTCTCTTTGGCCCTAGCAGGACAAAGCGAGATGGCTGGCTGGGTTGCCATGGGTAAGGGTGGCTGGATCGAGAGATTCTCGAAGCAGCGCTTCAACGACTACCTGTCCGACTTGCCCTGACAAATCGAGTCTTGCGGTAGCCGCGGTGGACCCGCACCATCCACCTCCGCGGAATTGCGGTCTGAGCCCCCGCACTTCTAAGAGTGGGAGTGGGTAACGTCAGGCTCCGCGCTATCAGGTGTTCGCCGGGTCGGTTCTTTGCTTCCCTTGTCAGGTCGCCGGGCTACTCAGCCACGATCAGACAGCGTTCCGTCCTAGACAACCCCTCGCTGACTTCATCGCGGTAGCACGCATATTGACCAGCGGGGAGCGATGCAATTACGGCAGCGTCGCCAACCGATAGATCGAGCGTCCGGCCGTCAGCAGGCTCGACATTGATTAGGGCCGCGCCATCCTCAGCGGCCCACACGATCAGCAGCCATCCGGATTTCAACTCGAAACTGCCCAGCCTCACAACAGTTTGGGCGGGCAGAGTTGCAAGCCGGTATCCCACCCGGTCGATGTCGGCGTCCTCGTCAAACCACGGCCGACTCAGTATCAGTGAGTTCGTGGCTCGGCGCCACACTTCCGCCGTGCCAGTCGGTATGTCCCACACGATCGTCGCCATTCCCCCAACCTCGATCTGGACGCCGCGGACTGCCTCAGGTTCCAGGGCTTCGCAGGCACGCCTGTAGTCGGCTCCGTCCCCGAATACGCCATGCCAACTGCGGGCCAGTTCCCGGTCACCGATTAGCAGAGGGCCACCCTCCGTGGACACCTGTGCAATACGCTCGATAGCCACCGTCATAAGCCGTGGCCCATTTCATCACTTTCGACCACGCTGCTTAGCGCTTGAATCGTCCGAACTGCGCTGGATCTGGACCCGGGTGGTGGGCCGTAGTTTCCGTAACGCGAACCCGGGTCCAGTTGTCGTCGGGCCGCGGATCGCACTGTGACTCTGGGGCCTACGACGAAGTTCTCGGAGGGCCTATCTCGGCGGAGGGTGCCGGTTTTCCCACTGTAACCCTGCTGACGCAGCCAAACCCGCCCCGCCGAACAGCCCGAAAATCACTGCGGCCACAAAGGGGCTCGTCGACACGACCAAACGAAGGGCGAGGACCGTCAACAGGATCGCGCCCAGGACCCAGACGGAGTTGGTGCGGTTACCAGCCTTCTGCTTCCGCTCCGCTTGCGGGTTCCGGCGTCTTGAATAGGACCGTCGCTCGAGAACGACTATTGCGCCCGCCGCGAGAATCGAGCTTGCCATTGCGACGGTCAGTACCGATGCAGAGACGTTAAGGCTGAGCACGGGCCCCGGGCCTCCGACGGCGGCAATCAGGAATCCCAGGCTTATGAGCGCACCAACCGGCGTGGCCCAGCCCGGGTATCGGGGCTGGGCGGAGGGATCGCGCGTGCTGCTGGGATTCTCCACAGATGCCATCGCAGGTTACATCGAATTTTCGGGCGATTACCGTCGGCGAGTACGTGCAGCGGAACTGCAATATTCTTGCATTGGTACTCAGGCGACATCGGATGCGGACTGAAGATCCGGTCGCTGAGTTTGCCGCCGAGCCAGCCCGCGCCATACGTAAGACGGATGACCGTCACACCGCACCCGATCAGCGCGAACTGCCTGATGTCAAGTTGGGTTGTTGATCTTGTTGAGACAAGGTGTAGCAACCTACTACGTTGCTCTTGTTCCGCCTGCCCGTGCCTCGGTTCGCGTTATGGAAAGCCGGCCGAATTGTGGTGGGCCG
>DATLRQ010000112.1:0-6269 GCA_035534555.1 Candidatus Micrarchaeaceae archaeon | reverse complement strand
AAGGAAGGCGGCGCAGCCGATCAGGCCGCGACGAAGCTTTCGGCCAGCTCAGGCTTGCCGCAGGCGTAGCGATGGTCGATACGGGTAGATGTCGAAGATCTCACCGCTGGCCACGCGAGCCTGCATCTGATGCCAGAAATCGACCTCGTACAGCTCACCATGGGCCTGGTCCAGGACCGCCAGGAGGTCGGCGGGCAGACCGATGAAGCGGCGAATCTCATTGGGAAATACGTCTCGTGCCCCGACTCCGAACCAACTTTCCTCGGCGTAGTCGTCCTCATCGAACCGAGACGGTGGAATCGCCCTGAAGGTGAAATCGGTCAGGAACGAGAGCTCGTCATAGTCGTAGCAGACCACCCGAGAATGCCTGGTCACTCCAAAGTTCTTGAGTAGGAGCTCGCCAGGAAAGATTCCGTTCGCTGCCAGGTCCTTGATCGCCTGGCCATAGTCGTGCACGGCGGCACGTGCAGCCTGTTCAGGCATCTCGCGCACGTATACATCCAGTGGCGTGACCCGGCGCTCTATGTAGGCGTGGTGGATGACCACCTGGTCGTCGGTCACCTCTACAGTCTCATCCGCCTCGCGCTTGAACTGCTCGATGATCTCCGGCGCGAAGCGCGCCCGCTCGAACTCGAGGTGCTCGAACTCCTGTGCCTCCACAAGACGACCGGCCCGCTCGGTTCTGAACACCAGGCGATAAGTCCTTCTCACATCGGTGGGAGTCATCGGCTTGACTGCGGGAAAGCGGTCCTTGATCACCTTGAACACCACGTCGTAGCTGGGCAGCGTGAACACGACCATGACCATGCCGTGCGCGCCGGGCGCGAAGACGAATTGCTCTTCTGAAGTGCTCAAGTGGCGGCGAAGGTCCCGATACAGCTCCGTCTTCCCGTGCTTGTGTTGCCCAATGGCGATATAGAGTTCCGCGATCGGCTTCTTCGGCATCAGGACCTTCAGACACTGAATCAGCGGTCGTGGGGGGCCAAGGTCGACATTGAAATGAGATCGAGCGAAGCTGAACAGGATGCTGATGTCGTCCTCGTCGGTGAGCAGTGCGTCGATTACGATGCCGCGATCTTTGTTGAGTAGTGCAAGCGCCAGAGGGATGCTTGCGTCGCCGCTGATCAGCCAGCCAAGCACGTACGCTCCCTTTCGCCTGAAGAACGGAGCTGGGATGATCGAAGCCCGATCGACGGAAGCCGTGGCCCCCGCGCCGCGGAGCCGCTCGCCCAGCCTGCGCGCGACGAGATCGCAGCCACTGTGTAGATCTTCGAATTCACAATCGAACCCGCAGTCCTGCAGGATTTTCTCGATGACTCCAGAGAGATCCGACGGTTGCTCGTACGTGCGCAACGGGAGCGGGTGAGAATTTATCGCCGGCGAATCGAAGTCTAACTCGGTGAATTCGATGTTCCGGTCGACGCCTACGGTGGAGAAGATGCGGCGGGTCACCGAGTTGAAAAAGGTCTCCGCCAACTCGCGATCTGGACGAGCGTCAATCAGCGGCGAATAGGCCGCCTTCGTATAGACCCAGACCATGCGATCCGCTACCAGTGGTCCCAGGATCACCCGCACGTCAGTCTCGAGTCGGTCGATGACCAGGCCATAGAGGTCGAGACGCTCGGTGGCGTCGGCCACAGCCTGGTGCCACTCACGGCGTTCGAAGCGTCCCTTGGCTCGCTGAGTAATCGCGCGGAAAGCGGCCTGGTATCCCTCAAAGGCTTCAACGATCAAGGGCACTACACGCTCGGCACGCCGGCTCTCTGAGAGATCACCGGGAACCTGGTGCGCCACGATCTCAGCGTAGGGGAAGCCAAACATCAGGTGACCTGGCGAACGTCGGTCGTTTCGGCTGATCGGTCGAGGTGAGACCCGCGGATCACGATCTCGGGTCAGATGCAGCCCGCCGATGACAGGGTGAGCAGAATCAGGGCAAACCCAATTGAGAAGTCGAGCCCCTGCATGCCCGCCTCGCCCAGGCCGAGCCACGGCTGGATCGCGCCGAACGGCGTGCCAAGGTCGGCGTGGCCATTGAAGATGGCGATCACACACATGCCGGAGGCGGCCGTGTTGATCCCCGCACAGAAGATGGGAAAATCCGACGACACGATCGAGCACGCCATGGCGAGCTCGGCGATCGCCAACGCCTCGTAGTCAAATCCGTCCAGGTGGCAGTTGCCAGCCAGGATGCCGCCGCCGGTGCTGTCCAGCATGACGGCCTTGGAGACGCCGGTGGCCGGATCCACGACCCATAGCGCATCCGCCCCACCAGCGACAGGCACCACCAGGTGATAGTCGGTGTAGACGTGCGTGATCGCCGTCCAGGCCGCCAGCTTCTCGGGCGGCACGGTCTTCAGCCAGTTGTTGAGACCACCGGGATCATCGCGCGCCAGCCCGGTCAGCTTCACGTTCGAAAGGCGTCCATACGCGCTGTCTGCGACCGTGGCGGCCTCGGCCGCGGACCATGCCACCGAAGTGGTGACGGCGGATTTGAAGGCGGCGTGCTGATCGGACGCCAGGGGAACCAGCTCATTGAGCCCGACGGCGAGGTCGCAGTGCACCTCCACAGTCGAAGTGGTGGGCGCGCGCTCCTGAAAGATGGCCACGCGGAGCCCGGGTACGCTCGCCGCATCGACCGCCGCCGGCCGCAGCAGCGGTGGCAGGAGGACGGGCGTCCGCTTGATCCCGCCGCGAATCGCGTTGAGGACCTGGTCGCTGGTCGAACCGGTGCCCAGCTTTACGAGAGGCGCTGCCGACAGGTACGAAGTCACCAGGTCGTCGAGCAGCGCGGCCTGGGTCGGGGTTCCAGGCTCGACCGCAACAGTCGTAACCCCATCCAGGGCCGCGCGCGCCTCGGCGGCCGCCGCCGGATCGTCCGGAAGGCCCTGGATGCTTCCGCCGCTGTACATGAGACCGGCAATCCGGCGCTGGGCCGACTGCGGTCCGGACCGAATCGTCAAGTAGAGGCCGACCACCGAGGGTGGAGGTATCGGTTGCGCAGGCACCTGGTAGTCGGCGGTTGCCACGGGCTGCGGCTGCCGCGCGAGGCCGATCGTCACGGTGCGCGTCGTCGGCCCTGCTGCCGGCGCCTGGTAGCGAAGGCGGTATCCGCCCCCGACCCACTTCGACGCCACCCCGCCGAGCAGGCCTGCGAGCTTGGCCGGGGTGCCTGGGTCGCCAACGTTCAGCTGCGCACCGGCGCTCGCGCCGACGATGTCGTCGACGTTGGCTGTCTTGACGTTGCCCGTGGGAACAACGAAAACCGGGACGCCGGACGCGATGAGGCGCCGGCGGTAGAACGCGGTAGAAGTCGAGTTGGGGTCGGATACGTCGACGTCGCCGACCATGATCGCGGCGCTGATCCGCTGGTCGAGGGACGCTCCAGCGATGCTGCGCCACGGGTCGTCCGCGTCTGAGTACAGGCGGTTGAATATGACGCCCAGCTTTCCCTGGTCGGGCGGCGCCCATGCTCCTGGGTCGGGGCTGGCCCCCGGGCTGACCACCTGCACGTCGAAAGGAGTCTTGCCCGCCTGCGTCACGATGGCGGCGGCCAGAGCGGTTTCGATGGCCAGCTTGTCCGCGTCCGTCTTATACGGGGCCGTGGCCGAATCGTAGAGACCTTCATAGACGACCAAGATCCGGGGGCGCGGCTGGTCGTTCGAGTTCGAGTACAGGGCGAAACTGTCCACCGCCTTGCCCTGGTCCTTCACGCTGAAGGAGCGTGCGTCGAGTCCAGGGATCGAAGCTCCCGACGCATCACTCACGGCAAATTCGACCTCGACGTCGGGGAACGATGCAGCGGATGCCGTCGCGCGAATCGCTTTTGCACGCAGCAGCGCGGCGGTCCTGTCTGAGTCCGACAGCACCTGGATCGTGCCGAACGGCCCAGGCATGCCGCCCGACTGGCCAGAGGTCGTGGAGCCGAGGAAGTCTCCGTGGATCGTGATGGGCGAACCCGGAACGCTCAGCTTGGCAGCGTCGGCCGCCGGCACGGAGCTGTTCTGCAGGCGCAGAACCGGCACGCGCACCGGCAGGTTGGCGAGCCCTGAATCGAGCACCGCCTTCGGGCCCTGGATCGGCATGAACGTGAGCAACACCTGGTGCCCGAAGACCTGGTCCGCTGGCCAGCTCGCGGACACGAGGTCGATGAGCTGGCCCCGAGGCGTCGTTCCACCGAGCCCCGGGTTGAAGACGGCGGAGACTGTGAACGAGACGTTCGGCACCTGGTCCTCGCTCCGCGGCCCGACGCGCGCCGGCGGGGTGTCGACGATCGCGATATCGCCGATCGCGAACGCATACCGAGTCTTCCCGCCCTCCTGGAACACGACCAGCGGCACGCTCTGCGGGAGGAGTTCGTTGCGGGTCTGCGCGGTCTGAACGGAGGCGGGCAGGGAGGCGAAGATCGCGGCGGCGGGGTCGGGCCCGGCCTGGAAGGCCTGCTGCTTAGCGGGCGCGGGCAGACCCGCCTGGTGCAGCAGCCCGAGAGCGGCGTCGACCAGGGCTTTGGTGGGTGCGAAAGTCGGAGCCGGTCGCGCTTGGTAAAGCGTCTGTACGGTGATCCCCGCAGGCCGGTCGGCGACCTGAACCTCAGCCTTGAATCCGGCTTTCGTCAACAGGTCTGCGAGCACGTCGGCGCGGTCCCGCAGTGTTCCGAGCCCGCCCCGCAAAGTCGCGCTCGCTCCCCACCGGCGGCTGAGGCTGGGGTCGCCGGCACCGTACGTGATCGGGATCACGCCGATGCGGTCTCGCACGAACTCGACGATCTTGGTCGCGTCCTTGGTCGCAACGACGTCCGCCGCCCGCTGCGCGAGGTGGTCTGGACTCGCCAGGACCGCCTGGTGCAGCAGCTTCAGCGCTTGCTCGTAAGGGCTGCTGCCGGGAGGGATCGAAACACTGGAGGCGCTCGGGCTGGACAGACCGGGAGTGCAGCTGTCGAGCCAAAGCACCAGGGTCGCCGCGCCGGTCGCTAAAAGGAACTCGCGCCGGGACATCCCACGGCCGACGTTCAGGGAAGACTCATCGGGTATCGAGGGCTCCTTTCCCGGAAGGATCCCGTTCTGAACACTCGGCATCAGCCTGACCTCCTGGGTGCCACAGCTGCACGCAGAGGTCGTTTGTCACACCCGCGCGCGCGCCCTGAGCATGATAGCTACCAGCAGCCCAAGCAGCCATAAAAGATGATCGAAACCGGGTCAGCGACGGGGGCCGACGTTGAATCGGCGGATGGCCTGAGCTGAGAGGGCCAAACGCCTGTACATGAGGGCCGGAGTTCGTGGTCTGCTCTCTGCAGGAGGATCATCAAATTGACTTATCTCAAGCTGGACATCCGTAAGACGAGCTGTCAGGGGGGCGGCGCCATGTGGTCACTGCTCAGTCACGTGCGTGACCTGCCGCCGGGCGACACGATCGAGATCTTCACCGACGACTACATGGCAAGCGCCGATATCCCGGCCTGGGTCAAGAAGCGGCACTGGACGGTGACACATCACGAGCGCGATGGCTATGTCAAGTTCATGATCGAGCGGCCCCGCGAGCTGGCTTCGGCTGTGGGCTAGATCACTGGGCGATGGCCGTATATCGAATCCGCGCCGACAAGACGGCGGTACTCATTGAGTTGACCGACGTGAGCGTAAAGAAGGAGCAGCTCGTGGAGGCATTTGCAGAATGCCAGTCCGGACGATGTGCGTGTCCGACCGACGAGTACGGCAAGCTGGCCTCGATGGAGGTTACCGGTGTTGGTGATTCGATCCAAGTCCGGCTCGAGACCAAGCCCGGGGAGAAGCTGGACGCCGCGCAGATCGAGACCTGCCTCGAATACACGACGACGACTCGGTAGACGCACTGGGGAATATCCATATACCCCTGGGGGTATACTTGCCGTATGGAATATCGGGATGCGTCTGATCTGTTGAAGGCGTTGCGGCGGATCGAAGGCCAGGCTCGTGGAGTCCAACGAATGATCGAAGACGGTCGCCCATGCGACGAGGTGGTGCGGCAGGTCTCGGCAATGGGAGCGGCGGTGGATCGATTCAACCATCGCCTGGTCGCGAGCAATCTGCAGGCCTGCGTTGAAGATTCCGAGCTGGATCCGCAGACCAAACGTCGCCTTGATCGCGGCCTTCGAGCGCTATCCGAGATTCGCAGCTGAAGAATCGCCAGACAGGAGAAGACGAGATGACCTTGATGGATGAGAACACAAAGCAACAGGTTCGAGAACGACTCGCCGGGACGCTCAGCGGACCGGTCGAGCTGCGGCTTTACCGGCGACC
>DATLRQ010000111.1:0-16873 GCA_035534555.1 Candidatus Micrarchaeaceae archaeon | reverse complement strand
AGCAACCTCGTCAGATGTCAAGCAAAAACTTAATGAGCGCCCACGGACCGCGGTGACGTCGCACGCCTTGGCTGATTACAACCGGCTTACCTGGAGACGCCGATCGCTACAAGTGTTGGTCTCGCAATGGAGTAATTATCGGCACCAACCTTTAGCCTTTGTGGCGAATGGACCACCCCTGGGCCAGCCTCGGCACAACTCCTCACTTTATTGAGATGAGAGTGCGGGTTCTTAACGGCGGCAAGGCGGATTGATCGCCGGCCTCGACCGCTACCGCGACGGCTTCAGATCGGATTGACGATGAATACGTACAGCCACGTGATCCCCGACCTGCGACGGGATGCAGCCACTCGCAAGCAGGACCTCCTTCAAGAGCTGGAGGATTAGTCGTAGCTGGCGGTCCGCCTACGCGGCGATCTGCTGGCCGACTGGGTCGGCCATTGTGGTCGGCGCGACGATCCTCGACAAGAAGGTGAACTTCCGGTGTCTGGACGCATACGAAGCCTCATGCCGTTATCAGCGGCAACGGCGTCGACCTTCATGTTCTGGGACGTTGCCACACGTCCCAAACTCCCCACGATCCGCAAATGACCCGGCCTCGGAGGCTAACTACTCTCACGTCAGGTAAAACGGGGGCCGTGCATAACCACGAGGGCGGTGTGATGATGGTGGCAATGGGACGTTCCCTACTTGAGTGACTGCGACCTCGGAACTTGTTCGATGGGTTGGGCTTGGCCCTGCAAATCGTCGGTTTGGCCGGCTGGATCGACTCGATCATCCACCTGCCGGACTATGCCTCTGAAAATGGGTGGTTCTGGCAGGTTCTAAATCTGGCTTGCTTCACTTTGATTTTTGGTGGCACTTTCATAAGACGCGCTGCAGTGAAGCATCCCATCTTTAGCCAGCGGCGAAAACCAGGCAGATAACGTAGATCGATCAACCTGTCGGGAAGGTTGGTGCGGAGGGTGCCACCTCTTCAAGGAAGGTGCGTCGGGAGCGCCAACCTCGAGTAGAGCACCACGGCCCCAGCGACCTGTCCTCTTCAGCACTTGGAGGACTCTTTCCGTGTTCTGCTATCGCCGTTAGTCAATGAGCTCGTGCGCCCTAACGGGCGGCGACTTGTGGTGCTGGGCCTCAGCAACTGGCCGGCGGGCGGTATTACCGCACCAAGCCTTCACAACGCCGCTCGGCCGTATCAAGCACGGATCGCCAGCGGAAACCGTGTAGTAACTCCTCCTCGCCCGATCCTCACTAGAAGCGACTTGGCAGACGCGAATTTGGACTTCGGTACACGCATCTTGCAGGACGGTAGATTCGTTGGTTTCGAAGGGGAGTTCTCGGTTGCTATTGACGGTCTGGTAGAGCGGCTTTGGCCGGCTTTACAGCCAGCCGCTAGGAGACGCCGATGATCCGACAGCTTTGCTGGCAGATCTTTGCCCTTCATGTACCAGCCACCTGCTCGAGGGCATTGGATCGGCACCTTCCAGCTCTTCATGCCGCCGCATCTGCACCCAATCTGTGTCACGCCAGCAATCCTGAGTCGACCACTATGCCCACCATGCAGACAACACCGGTCGGTCTCGATTCGATGGTCTGCATCAACGCCGGGGTCAACGCGGTCGAAATGCCCTGAGGTGCAAGAAGAGCGGGACCCCAAGCCAGCGCTGTCGATCGCGCCGCGCTTCGGCTGACCCTGAATCGACGGTCACCTCGCGCAGATGATCAACGAGAAAGCCATGGCTCTCCAACGATGCAGCCTGCGATCTCACTGGTTGATGACAAGATGGCAGCATCAGCTGGACAGGACGGCAGCCTCCGGCTACCGCTGATCTAACCTCAGGAGCATCCTCATGCAGGTGGGATGCACCTGTATTGGGATAGCGAAATCGGCAGGCTTCGCAAGAGGTCGGGTCGTAAGACCAAGAACGACTCCCAGACTTCGAACGTCTCCAGATCGCAATGGATTAGGAGGCGTCCCGACCGTCGCTGGAGGTCGGCTAGGCCGCTGCGAACCGACTCAAGCTTTGATACAGCGGCGTCCAACATCGGCGTTCCGTCTTCAGCGTTGCCCCTAGCAATCGGCACGCTGCAGGATCTCACGGAAAGCGGGTCAGACTGTTTGCCGAGCCAACTCGCCTCCATGCCGATTGCAGTTGTCACATCGGCGGGTGTTAGGCTGCCCCCAACCAATAAGCTGATCCAAACCTCGTTCGTTGTAGACATATCGCCAGATTATGGCGAGTGGCAGACGCTGCCTCCCCGGTGCCGTGCCTATGTTCTTAGGATTGGCGGGCAGAGAACCCGTTCTGGACCGCGTTGATTCATCACCGTTCACTGCAGCCACGTCTCCCGGCGCTCGAGCGAAAGGCCGCCGACCGAATGGAAACCGTCTTGACCGGCGGCGTTTAGCGCATCGGTGACTGCGGAATGTCGTCGTGGGCCCGTAATTCGACTGTGTGAGGCACGTCCATTTCAGGTGACACGAGCGTAGCTAGCTCACGCATTCGCTGAAGCACCTCTTCATGCGTTTTCGCTGCCCACCGTTCTCCCCCGAATTCCAGCTCGAACTCGCCGAGATCGGTGTCCCTGAAGACGCGGAATGCATAACCGTCCACCTCAACATCGACGACTCGCACACTGGGACCCAGCCAGTCACGTCCGAGATCGTTGGCGAAACGGATCAATGTCTCTACCGACCACACGTACCGCTGGTCAGGTAGTCCGGGCTGGCTTAGCACAACCTGGAATCCCCCCGGGTGAGGATCGATCGCCATCGTGAGCTCCTTCATAGGGCAAAGGTTCCTAAAAGCGTCGGTGAGGGTCGTTCACTCGAGCTCATATCATCGACAAGACACGCTTCACCGCCGAGGATGGCCGTCCTTTGTGAGGCAGTCCATGTGACCGCCTCACAAGCCGGCTCGATTTGGCCAGGCGATCTCCCCGATGGAGGCCTTGCATTCTCGCCCGAACCGATGCGGGCATACCCGACTCCTAAATCGATTGCTGTCATTACCCAGGATTTGTAGTCTCGGGCAAAACTGTTGTCAAACCGCCTGCCGACGGCGGTTACCACCACCAAGGAGGTCGAATAAACTCGAAATTTGGTAGCCGGGTTGGGATCGAACCAACGACCAGCCGATTATGAGGCCCGATCTCAGGCGTCTCAGGAAGTGTCAGCGCGTCACAGGCGTACTCACTCCAGAGAATTAGGGAGCCCATTCGTCTCAGAGCGTCTCCACGAGTATCAGGAAGCTGATGTCAAAACTGATGTCAAAACCGGAGCACCAACAGTTGCCCGCGCCGACGCCGATGCCGGCGGAAAAATCTCACAAGAATTTACTTCGTGTGTCACAGCGTGTCAGGAAGTGTCCTGGCGTGTCAGAGCGTCTCAGGGCGTGTCACTCACTACATCGCGCCGTCGTTTCGATGGGTTGCCAACGTCCAATCCTGCCGATACCGTGCGACGCATGGTGCAGGGTTTGCGCGAAGTCCAGGAAGTTGCGGCCGACGCCGGCGAAAGCCAGGTGTCGGCTCGGCCGGCAGCGGCCTGGCGCGGAACGCGTAACACCGTGCCTTCCATTGCGTTTGCAGTCGTTTCTGCAGGTGCTGGTTGCGGCCACCCATCGAAGATCGACGGGCCGCGATGAGCGCGGGACGACGGGGCAACGGCGAGGGCACCATCTTCCAGCGCAAGGACGGGCGCTGGACCGCCGGCGCCGAGGTCGGTGGTTACCAGCGCAAGTGGATCTATGGCAAGACCCGACGTGAGGTTGCTGATCGACTCACCAAGATTCAGCGGGACGTCGCAGAAGGTCGGCCTGTCATCAATGAGCGACTGAGCGTCGCCGAGTACCTGAACCGTTGGCTGAATGAAGTCGCGAAACATCGCACGCGCCCGATGACTTGGCTCCACATCCTGCCTTCGCTGGGACGGGTGCGTTTGGCAAAGCTCACTCCGCAGCATGTGCAGTCGTTGGTGACGCAGAAAGTGCGTGAGGGGCGCTTGTCACCGCGGACGATCCAGTACATGCACTCGGTCCTTAGGGCAGCTCTCAACCAGGCTGTTCGCTGGCGGATGGTTCACTACAACGCTGCGGCGATGGTGTCGACTCCTCGCGTAACCCAACGCGAGGTTCTTGCCCTGACGCCTGAGGAGGCTCGGCGTCTCCTGGACGCGGCGCGCGGCGACCGGCTTGAGGCTCTCTATTCGGTCGCGCTGGCCCTTGGCTTGCGCCAGGGCGAGGCGCTGGGCCTAATGTTGAGCGACCTCGACCTGGAGGTCGGCACGCTTCGTGTGCGCCGGGCTTCCCAGCGGATTCCACATCAGGGCACCCAGCTCGTCGAGACAAAGACCGAGCGTAGCCGGAGAACCCTCGTTATGCCGCGGATTGTCATTAGCGCGCTGCGAAGTCATCGGGCACGCCAGGCGCTCGAGCGCCTCGCAGCCGGAGAGAAGTGGGTCGACCTCGACCTGGTGTTTCCAAGTGAACGTGGCACGCTCGCGGACGGACCCAACGTCACGCACCGGTTCCACAAGCTCCTTAAGCGAGCTGACCTACCGCCCATGCGCTTCCACGATCTTCGCCATGCATGCGCTTCACTTTTGCTTGTCCAGAGCGTCGACCCAAGGGTCGTCATGGAAACACTCGGCCACAGCCAGATCAGCCTGACGATGAACACATACAGCCACGTGCTCCCGGCGCTTCAATGGGAAGCGGCCGACAAAATGGAGTCAGTACTGACTGTCCGGTAATGAGCAGCGGAGAGATGTCAATGGAAGGTTGCCTCATGGCGGGCATACCTCTGTTGACTTTGCCGTCTGTTGTAAAGCCTCGTCGGCCCTAAAGTACGGGCCGTGGATCGTCTCCCCGACCAAAGCGAGTACGAATGGATTCGTCAGACGCTGACACCTCTGACCTCAGCTAGCGATCCTGATTGGAAAGGAAACTTCGTGTCACACTGCCTGCCAACGGGCTACGAGCGCTATCTCAAGCTCCTGCATCCGATCTATGAGGATCAGTCGGTCGTGGACCACCATCAGACCTGGGACGACGTCGCCCGGGCTGAGAGACCTCTCCGCCGCGCCATGATGACTGAGGAAGCGCAGCGGGTCGAAGGCATCATCCACGATGCTGGCGGTGTAGCGAGGCAGTCCCAGCCAGATCAGCCATTCCCGGCGAAGCGGGTCTTGTGGAGCGATCTTGCCAAGCAGTGGCACCGCACGTACCACCCCGCGATCACGGATCATGGCTTAGTTCCGTCCCTGACCAGTTGGCCGAGGTATCTGGTCGGGCCAGCCGAGGGGAAGCTGGTCCGAGAACAAAGGGCAATACTTGCTGAGACCGTGGCGCCGTTCAACGCCGACGGCGAGTGCTTCTTTTGGTGGATGACGATATTCCGCGAGGAGGCAATGTGGCGCGGCCGCCTGGAGGACTATCCGCATGCCGATGAGGTTCAGGCGGAACGTCGCTCCCCCAACATGGTGTGGCCCAGCCGGCGTCACTGGTGCATTTGCACGGACTATGACCTTTGCTTCACCCTCGTCGGCTGCTCGACACCGATTGCCGATGCGTTTCTCTCTAGGCCGGAGCTCGAGCTTCTCGAGGTCACGCCTACCACTCGAATCGACTACAAGGCTGACGAAGCGAACGCCAGCCCTAAGTGAGGCTTCGCCCAAAACTGCTGTCAGAATTGCTGTCAGGCCGTCTGTCGACGATGGCACAACTCACCAAGGAGGCTCGAAATGAACTCGAGTTTGTGGTGGGCCCGGTTGGGATCGAACCAACGACCAGCCGATTATGAGATGGCTCGGCCGAACGGGTGGTTGCAAGCCTTCGATCATCTAGACCGACAGCCCGCCACCGGTTGCTCACCGCCGATTGCCCACGAGTTCACGGTACGTTTGCGACCACGTCGAGGCACGGAGTCCGTTACGAACTAAGAACCAGATTGTTCACCCGGTAAACTCGGCCGAGCGAGCCATGTTCCGTTCGGCCGATCGCGCGATAACACCCAAGCCCCAACGCAGGCCAGGAGGCCACCCAAGGTAGGAGCAACGATGTCGACTGGCAGGGGTGGATTCGGTGGCTGAGTACAAGCGGCCTGCAGAGGTCGTCGATGCGGCTCAGGCAACTTTGGACGCGACCGAGCTGGGACGCCAAGACTTCATGGGTGGAGATCGGCCCGCGAGGCGGATCGCAGGTCTTCGCAATGTCGTGGTCTGGGGCCGAGCCGTCACCAATGTCCTCCAAAACCTCCGGACCTTCGATCGCGGGCGGTTCGACACGTGGTACGAGCCGTATCGCGTAGGTATGGAGCACAACCCAACCTTCCAGTACCTCTATCAACTCCGGACGCAGGTGTTGAAGCATGGAACTCTGGGGGGAACCAAAACCTCGATGCATATCGAACAACTTGGTCCGGCGGAATTTGCCCGCCTCCAAAGCAACCCGCCGCCGAATGCGAGGGGGTTCTTCATTGGTGACACGCTTGGTGGATCGGGATGGATCGTCGCATTGCCTGATGGGTCCGAGGAGCGGTATTACGTCGACATCCCCGGCGACATTCGAGTCACGGTTTCTACTCAATTCGCGGATGCGACCCACGACATGGGAATACCGCCGCCACTGAAGCCAATCGATCAAGTCCTGGGCGAGTACGTCGATTACCTGTCAGAACTCGTTGCCGCTGCGCGCAAGGAGTTTGCGACCTAACCGGCCAATCGAACGCAAGCCGCATCCGAGGTTGGCATCCCAAACTGCGTTTCTTCAGCTTCCACATCGGCTTCGGTCTTAATGGCAGAGTCGCTGGGCGTGATGATGAGGACCTGGACTTTATCTGAGCAGTAAGCACGATCCGGTCGCCCGTTCTTCAGATCAGGCGGTCCCTGTCAGCGCTTTAGTGGTCAGGCAGTAGCGAAGTCGAAACTACAGTCTCGCCTCAGCTGAGAACAGCCGGAAGCTGACTCGGAGATCTTGCCCGGAATTCGCGTGAATTTTGGCAGACTCGGACGGAGGGGCGGACGAACCGGAGACTTCAAACAACAAAGCAGTCGGGCCGGTGAGCATGACGTTGTGGGCTCCCGGAGCAAGCGTGATTGCATAGGCTCCGGCTGAGTCCGTTATTGCGGTGGCCATGTGAGTTGAAGCTCCCGCGAAAATGATCTTTATGCCCGGCATTGGACGGTCGGGACAATTACCAAGCGGACACGTCAGGCCAATCGTGACCATACCGCTGACCCGCGTATTGCTAGGGCCAGAGCACGTGCCAAGAAGAAGCCCCACGACAAGTACAAGGACAAGACGCCGCAGCATGTCGCCCATGATGCACCCTTGCGTCCCTAGCTGAGTCATGGGATCAGATGTAGGGGCCCCGGGGATTAATCGAATGGCTAGTCGACAGTTCCAGCCCCTTAACGCGGGCTCTTAACGATCTTTACGAAGTACCTGACCGATCGCCCTCTCTGAGGTAGGGCATTGAGACGCATCGCCTCTCGCTCAGCTTCGTCCAGGTCCTGGTAAGCAGCCGTGATGGAGAACCAGTCCGCTGGATTGTTCGTGTCGTATTGCGTGAATCGAACGATGACAGCCAACTCATCGCCTGGCGGGCCTACCTCGTCTCCCATGGATTACTACTTCGATGATCGCACGCTCTGGCACGGCGCCAACTCGATCGACTCGGTCTGGCCTGACTTCATCTGAACGAATCACACGATCGTATGGCAATCGAAGATGGCGACGAACCCCGAAGGGGTCTTCCTCTGTAACGCCCTTTAAGTCAAGTCGTCATGCCGCGGGCTCCTCGATAGTCACCTTGAAGCCGAGTTCCTCCAGGCGTTTGACGCTGCGTAGAGCGATCGCCTGGCGACGCTTTTCGTCGAGGTGTGTCGGGCCGAGATCAACGAAAAGAGTCCCGTCCTTGAGCATGCGGTAGATGGCGAGGAGGATGGAGTGGGCGACTGCGATGGCTGCGCGCTTGCCGCCCCGGCGAGCCGCCAGGCGGTGGTAGCGGGCCGAGAAGAAGTTGGGCTTGCGGCGTCCAGAGCGAACCGAAGCCAGAGCTACCTCCACCAGAGTGGACCGCACCCAGAGGTTGCCGCCGCCGATGCTGGCGTTGCGACGTTTACCGCCGCTCTCGTTCATGCCGGGACAGAGGCGTGCCCAGGACGCCAAGTGTGCCGGGCTGCGGAATCGGCTCATGTCGACTCCAATCTCAGCAATGATCTGCTCAGCGCCGCGCCGTCCAATGCCGGGGATCTGGTCGATCAGGTCGAGCTGAACCTGAAAGGGGCGCATCCTTTCCTCGATCTGGTCACTGAGCGACGCTATCTCGGCGTCCAGCTGGTCGATCAGGCGGAGGTGGCTCTCGAGCATGAACTTCTGGTGGTTACCCACGTTGCCCACCAGAGCCTCCTTCAGCTGAGCCCGCTTGCTTCGCATGTTCGAGCGGGCAAGCTCGGCCATGGCTTCGGTGTCCTGATTGCCGGCGATCAGCTCATCGAGCATCGCGCGACTCGACATGCTGAGCACGTGTGACGCAACACTCGTCAGTTTGATATTGGCGCCCTCGAGCACCTTTTCGATCCGCACCACCATCCGCGCCCTTTCCTGCCCGATGACCTTTCGGTAACGCACTAGCTCGCGCAGTTCACGCTGACTCTTGTCAGGCACGAAGCTCGCGCGCAGTAGTCCATGACGGAGCAGGTCAGCGATCCACTCCGCATCCTTGACGTCGGTCTTGCGACCAGGCACCGCTCGCATGTACCGAGGGTTGGCAACCAGCAGCTCGAAGTCATTGCCCTCGAGCAGGTTGAAGATGCTGCGCCAGTACACGCCAGTCGACTCCATCGCCACGTGGGTCACGCCGAGTGAACTGAGCCAGTCCGCCAGTCCCATCAACTCCCGGGTCATGGTCCCGAACGTCCGGACCTCTTTGTGACCGGGAGTGATCACGCACGCCACCACCGTCTTTTTGTGGACGTCCAACCCTGCGCACTTTTCGTGCACGACCTCCATCGCCACCACCTCCATTTAGTAGTGGGCTGGTCGGGGATGGTTGCCGCTTGAATCAAGACATTCCTCTTCGTGCTCACACCGGAGTGCGGCCACATTACGTGGTACCTGTCAGCAACCAACCTCAGGTTATCTCTCGGGCTCTCGGCACCAAAGGCTCGTCACGAGTTTTTCCCGCCCAACCCGTGCGTTACATACCACGTGGCGCGGGGGCCTGTCCCCCCGTATGGGGGGTTATCTTGTTACGCCTTTTGGCGTCATTCGTCACCACGTTGCCGTCATTGTTCACCACTCCGATCGAGGGCGTAAACCGGCGTCACAATGAACCAGCGCCCAAGTTCGCGGCTCACGGACCGGATCGGGCGCGAGCTCTTCATCGGTCGCATCGAGCATCTGATGAGGTCAAGACCGAAAATGGCGGCGAGACTGATTCAAATGGACGCAACATCTCCGGACGGACTGCCGCCCACGGTGGCAACCTTGCCGGGGGATGACCTCAAGATCGTTGCGAGCTGGCTTCGGTTGATCGAAAGCATATTTGGCGAGGCGCCGGACGTCATTGGCGATCTTGTCCTCCTTCGGACGCTACTGACCGAAGTCGCCCAAATGGCCCCTCGCCCGTATCCCGATGCGCTGGCGATCGTGACGCTTAGGTACGGGCTCACTGATGGAATGCCCCAAACCCTGCAAGAGGTGGCTGTGCAATTCGGATGTACACGGGAGCGGGTTCGACAAGTGGAGAAGGGTGTGTTCCATCGGCTGCGCTTTCCGCGGTATTCGCGGCCTTTGCGTGGCGGTTTCTACACGAGCGTGCACAGGCGAGAATCTGGTGTCCTTTAGCCTGAGGAAGGCGTTCGAGTCCGTCGATTCCGATGTGCGGCTCAAGGCGTTCATGAGATCCGTATGCTCCCCGAGCAGGCATGGCCAGTGGCCGACGAATCCGTCATAGCAGCGGGCGCGAAGCCCCGGATCGTCAGCCAGCGATCACCGAGGTCAGTTTGGGTTGAAATTGGACCCGGTCACCAGACCGGCTGGGATCCAGACCGCCAGTGGCAGGCCCTCCCAAAAGATCATCGTTAAGTCACCTGGTAGCGCACGGTTCTTATCCCTCAAGATTGCGGTCCAGGCCTCCAACTCCAGTCGGCCAACATGCGTCCAGAGGACTGGACGAAATTCCTTAGGAATCTTCCGACTCGTCCAGCCCATGACGTAGCCAATATCCTCGTCCTTCAAATCGGTCACTGTGATGTTCTTGCCGTCGATGAGCATGTCCAGAAAGCTTCCTTGGTCATTCGGAGCATCGCCACCCGTCGAGGCACGCCGTGATGATTTCTTGAGCTTGGCGACGAAGCCGCGGAGACCGCCCATCAAGAACCCCGCGACGTTAATTACCGATCGGTGCTGGCTACGAGGACTCATGACACCGACCTTGCCCTATCGGTAATCGCGCCGAATATCGATGTGTCTGGCATGTAGAGACCGCGCGGAAAAGCGACCTGGCACCTGGCAGCTGATTACCCATGGCTTGTCCGGCCAGTTGGTATGGCCCATCCTCTCGTCACTTCTCCAAGCCGATGAAGACAACCTTGGAGCCGTCCCAGTACAGGTCAGCGATGTATTGGCCAGATGAGGTGTCATGAATCCGTCGGGTAGGGGTGAAGGGCGCACTTGAGTTGTAGACCACGCTGAGGTCATAACTGCCCGACACGGTGAAGACTGCGCGAGATCCATCCCAAGCCAGGATCGCTCCCTGCAAAGGATCGCTGACCTCATGCCAAGTGAACTTCGACGCAAACAGGGCGTTGACGATCTGTAGGCAGCCGGGCGCAGATCCCGCCTGCAGCTTCAGACAGGCATCGAAGTGAGTCTTGAGGGCTGCCAGAACCTGGGCGTCGGTGGCAGCTGGGTGCGGCACGTCGGTCACCGCGGAGGCGTCCTGGAAGTCAGAGAATTTGAGCGCTTGGCCATCCCACGAGAGGGCCGCCGTGTAAGGGCCTCCCACGGCCAGGATTCGCGGCCGTTGGGTGGTCGCGCTTCCATAGCTCAGCCGCATCAGGAAGTGACCGGTGACCAGCAGCGTCGATGTGTCGTCAAGCCCAATCGATGATCCATTCAGTGGATCGCCGAGGAGCGTCCAGTTCGCTGCGCCGGTCGCCAGGTCTTGGCCAAACGTCTGTGGGCAGCCAGTCGGAGACAGCGAGGTCGACCCTGCGCAGGATTTGATGGCCTGCGACACCGCTTTGTCGGCTTGCGTGGTACCCGTATCTGACAGCTCAAGCATGCTGAAGCTCACCGCGGTCAGGGCCGGCAACGCCAATTGGGCTTCGACCTCACCGGCATAGGGCGTGAAAAGGGTCGAGGCGGCGAGAGTCACTGTGTGCTGGCCGGGGAAGACAGCCACCGTAACTTCGCTCCCTGGACTGGCGACAACCGCCTGGCCATCGATGGCGAGCGCGCCGGCTCCGCTTGGAATGTTCAAGTCGAGGCCCGCGGGCTCGACCAGCACCGGCCATGAATTCGGACGCTGAGCACGCATTATCAGGTTGGTAGTCCTTCGTCCGGCGGACGTGTTGTAGGTCAGCGTGACCTCGGTATCTGCGTTGACGTAGCTCACGTTCTGAACACTGAATCCAGAACGGGTGTGGGCGGTTGCGGCGAGCTGGGCGCCCAGCGCCGAGCGGTCAAGAAGGGAAGTGTCGGTGCTCGACGCGATGGCGGAGTCGATGATTGAGTGGCTCGAGACGAAGCCAGTGTCGGCGCGGTCGACCGCCGCCATGTAGGCGAGCGCCGCAGCCGCCGGCGTGACCTGGTTCGTAAGCAGGGTGAAGCTCAGACCGCTGGCTGCAAGCAGACCGAGAATGACCACGGCGATCAGTTCTTCGCGCGCCCCGAGTCGGCGTTGCAGGTTGCGCAGTCTTGTATTCAGACCGTTGATTTCAGTTCTCCTGACCGCCGGCGAAACGACGGCGAATCTCCGCGGCACGGGTGTGTTGCCCGCAGTCGCGGAGGGCATTGATCAGGGTTCGGGCGAGGTCGTCCCGCTCGACCGAGCGGGCGACGATCGGCTCGAGCAGCGCCACGGCGAGTGGCGCTTGGCCTCGGTCTAGAAGCGCCTTGGCGACCGCGTCGGCAAGGTCGGCGCGCATGCCATCGATTTGGACGCGGACTTCGGCCACAACTTGGCCGGCCACCCCGCGTCCTTGGGTGACGCGCTTTTCCATATCCTCGAAGCCGGTCAGGAATTCACCATCGCCGAGCTCCGAGAGCAGCAACCGCCCGAGCCGCAAAAGTTCGTCGTCGAGGGAGCCACTAGCTTGGCGAACACGTAGGGCCAGGCGCCTGAGTTGAGCGTAGTCGGCGTCTTGCTCGCCGAGATCGAAGCCGATCATCTCGTCCTCGACCTTGATCATCGAGCCAAGGGGCGCCGGCAGCCTCGTGAGATCGCGGAGGTACCCGCGGAGCCGGCCGCGGGGGTCATTCACCCCATGTGCGACCTCATCGGTAATCGATGCACGGGTGACGCGGTCACCAACGGTTCGCACCGAACGCGCAAGCAGGTAGAGCCAGAGAAATCCGATCACCGGCTTACCCATCAAGCTGGCAGTGAGGTCAGCGGAACTGGTCAACAACTGGATTCGCCCGATGGTGCGGAAAATCGGCGCCGCCGGTGCCGGCTTATACCCAGGTTCGACGCCACCTCTGCCCGCGGAGACCGATGGCGAAATTGGCTCGGCTAGTGGCATCGGAGCCGCCACGAGCGCCGACGCTGGCGCCGCCAGACGTGACTGCGTCGCAGGGACGTCGAGCTCCTTGGTCGCGGTCGGCCGGTGGGACCAAATGGGTAGGGCGACAAAGCCGAATCCGAGACCGGCGACGACCCCGTAGAAGCCGAGATCGTTGTGGGAGGCGACCGCGACCCCACCGGTGAGCAGGACATAGATCCAGACTCCGACGCCGAGCCAGGTGCGGTGGATGAAGAGGACTCCGGCTACGGCGGCGACCATCAGGACCAGCCCGTTTGGATCGGCTGCCAGTATGAGAAGGGCGCCCGCGACGAAGCCGAGACCGTAGCCCACCGCGAGCACGATCCGGCGCCAGTCCCAAAACCTTTCGCCAGCCGCAGCTTGCATCCCCGCCTTGCCCGTGGCGGCGAGGATATCTGACATGACGCCGTAGCGCGCGGCGCTCATTGCTCGTCCGCCATGGGGTCCTGGCCCAGCTCCTTCAGCCGGACCTGGTCCAACTGGCGGTACCACTCCCGCTCGAGGCGTCGGGTGAGCCGCTTGGCGGCCCCCAGCATCAGCCGACGAGTCAGGAAGTCCGGGCGCGTCAGAGGCAGTGTGTGGCTCAGCCTGAGCAACTCGGTGGTCAGCTCCTGCCGTAGGTCGTTACGGCCATACAGTGGCGGTTGAGGATTCATCCGGCCAGCCTTGTCGCGAACCGCCGGCATGAGCTCCGTCACGATCGCGTCAGCGACCGGCTCTCCGCCTCGATACCGGATCAGCAGATCGAAGACTCGCCGGTCGCGCCGGGCGAATGCCGCCAATTGCTCCGGGCTGAAGGTTCGCTTGCGACGTCCCGTCACCAGTTCCTCGATAACGACTTCGGCATCTGCACTTGTAGCCATTGGCCACCTCCTTTGAGATGGCCCCAGGCTCGCAACCGACCGTGCGGACACCGTGCGGTTTGAGGCATTTGGCGCGCTTCTAGGACGCGACCGCCGATCTCAGAGCGTGCGTATTGCGTGCGAACTTCAAAAACGCACGGTCTCCGCACGGTTTTCGCCCCTTCCCAATGCCCAGTAACTAGGTGTGGGAACTTCACGCGGCCACCGCCTACAGGTCAGCTTCACCGAGGCCCAACGCGCGGCGATCGCCGAGCGTGCTCGGGGCGCTGGACTGTCGCTGAGCGCCACGGTGCGTAAGCTGGTCTCAGCCGGCCTGAGCCTCGATTCGGTCGCTGTAGGCAGCAGCGATTCGCCGGCCGCGCTGGCGGCTCTGACTGCAGCCGAGCACGCGGTCCTGATGGTCGCCTCAGTGCTCCCCGAGGGCGAGCGCCGGATGCGCTCGCTCGCCGAGCGCGCAGGCGTCGCAGCTGAGGAGCGTCTGGCTCTCTTCCGCTCGTCGATTGAGGAAGAGCAGGTATGACCGAGCGCTGCATCGTCCGAATCAAGTTCACGCCCGCCGGCAACGGCAGCGAGGTGCGCCGGGCGGTGGGCGGCTTCTTGCGCTACGTCCAGCACCGCGACCTCCACCCCGACTCCAAGCCTCCGCGTCCGGCACCCGAGGTCTACGGACTTCTCAAGTACGTCGCCTACCGCGATCGCGCCAGCGCTCGGGCGGAGCTCTTCGGACCCCAGGGCCCGCTCGGAACCAGAGAGCGCAAGGAGTTCGCAGAGTTCGTCGCCCGCTCGATCGAGGGCTCAAAACCCCAGCTGTACCGCGGCAAGGATGGCCAGCAGCTCGATCGCCGGCGCGCGGTCTCGCGGCTGATCCTGTCGCCCGAACGTGCCCAGGGTCTGGACCTGCGCGCGCTCACGCAGGCAGCGGTTGGAAGCCTCGAGGCAGAGATGGATGTCAGCGGCCTGCGCTGGATTGCAGCCGTACATCGCAATACCGCGCACCACCACGTGCATCTGGTGCTGGCCGGGATGCACGAGGACGGCGATGGTGGCTACCGCCGCGTCCACATCAGCAAGGCACGACTGGCGGCGATGAAGGACGCGGTGGCGCTGGAGATCGAGCGTCAGCGCAGCGAGCGCACGCCGTCCAAATTGGTTGGTGCGCCGGCGGCGAGCGGTGCCAGGGGCAGGACTTCCACACAGCCGGCTCTGAAGTTGCTGGTCGAACGACCGGCACTCATCCGGACTCTGCCCCTGACGCCGCTAGCTCAGTCCAGCGTGGCAACCGGTGGCAACCGGCCTGAACCTCGACGACCCGCTCAAGCCGGCGGCTCGATCCTGGCTTTGCGTGCGGTGGCGCGTCGCTACCAGCGACGCATGGAGCGCGAGCTGGCGATGGAAGCTCGGCGCTGGGGCCAGGAGTGGGTGGCCTGTTGAGGCTGCTCATTCCGGCGGCACGCTTTGTCGGCGAGATTCTCGCGATTGCCGCCCGCAGCCTCCTCCCCGCCTGGCTGTTCCCGCCCTCAACACCGGACAGTCATGGCGCCAGCCGCTGGGCGCGCTCGCGCGAGCGCAATCTGCTTGGCCGCGCGGCGACCGCCGAGCGCATGCATGGCGACGGCATCGTGCTCGGCTGGCACGACCGCCGGCTGCTGCAGTCGCCGGCCGAAGACAACGTCCTGCTCTTTGGCGTCCAGCGCTCGGGCAAGACCTCGACTGTCGTCGTGCCGACGCTGCTGGGTTGGCGGGGAGCGGTGGTCGCCACCTCGACCAAGGAGGAGCTAGTCGCCCTCACCGCCCGGCACCGCTCCGAGGGCGGACCGATCTGGGTCTTCGCGCCACTCGACCGCGATCACGCCTGGATGGAAGACTTGGGCCTGCGGCCGGCGACCTGGAACCCACTCGAGGCGGTCGAGGATTGCGGCGACGCCTCCGAGCTCGCCGACCACTTCACCGCCGCCGGCAAGCGCGGCGCCTCCGCCCACTGGTACCTGGCCGCCTCCAGCCTGATCACTGGGCTTGCTGTCTGCGAGCGCGAGCGCGGCGGCGACATGCGCTCGCTGCTTATGCGCCTCAATCGCACCGCCAGCTCCGAGTACATCGGACTCTCCGCTGTCGTTGAGGACGCCACCGCGGCTGAGCTGCTGGTCGCCTTCGCGATCACTCCGGATCGGGAGGCGGGCTCGATCGCCTCCACCGCTCGTTCCTCGCTCTCGCTCTGGACCGACGAGCGCGTCGCCTTGGCCACGACCTCCAGCCCGGATGCGCTGGATCTCGATCGACTTCTGGCTGAGGCGGGCACGCTCTATTTGGTCGCCCCGGCTGAGGAGGCCGAACGCTGCCGACCGCTCTTCTCCGCCCTCCTCCTCTCCCTATTGCGGCGCGCGACCACGCGCTCGCGCGCCCAAGGAGGTGTGCTCTCACCGCGCTTGCTCCTGGCTCTGGACGAGGCGGCCAACTTCGCCCGCATCCCACGGCTTGCCGGCTACGCGTCCAGCGGTCCTGGCCAAGGCATCCAGCTCCTGCTCTGCTATCACGACCTCGCCCAGATCGAGACCGGGTACGGCCCCGAAGCCGCGCGCACGATCTGGAACAACTGTCGCGCCCGCCTGCTGCTGCCCGGCCAGGGCGACATCAAGACCCTCGAGCTCTTTAGCCGCGCCATCGGCGATGAGACCCGCACCTATCGCGCCACGCACCAGGACCGCGGCCGCTCCGGTTCCTCGGAGCAGCGTCTGGGCCGGCCACTGGCCCCGATCGAGGAACTGCGCCGTCAGCACAGCGCGGTCCTGCTCTACGCCAACGCGCCGCCCGCCCAGCTCGAGCTCCGGCGCTGGGACCAGGTCCCCACCTGGCGCCAGCTCGTCGAACCCAGTCCATCCATGAGCGCCGGCCTTGCCGGCAAAGGAGACAAGTAGTGAGGGGAATCTTCACCGACATCTCGGTGACGCCCGATTTCAGAGGCCTACCGCCCAACGTTCTTCACGGCCTGATTCAGCTCACCAACAACGCTGCCGCGCTGCTAACGCTGGTCGCCGGACTGGGCATCGTCGTCTCGCTCACCGGGCTGGTGCTCGCCTCCTTCACTGCCAACCGTGAGCTCAGCGAGCGGGCCAAAGGTGGCATCACCGTCTCCGTTGGCGCACTCGCGCTGCTCTATATCGGCGTCGCTGCCGCCAACTACTCCAGCCACCTCTTCGGCCACTAGCGTGGGGTCGTACCAAGCCCAAGCCGATCAGTG
>DATLRQ010000110.1:0-152005 GCA_035534555.1 Candidatus Micrarchaeaceae archaeon | reverse complement strand
GGAGACGATCCAGATCGCAGGCGCCGTGGGTGCAGGAGTGATCCTGGCCATGGCGGACAGAGCCCGCGACGCAAGCGATGCCAAGCATTATTGGTGGCGGCCGCCCCGCCCGGAGTAGAAGGCTTCAGATCCGCCTCTGTCAGCGTCAGCATTCGGTTGCCACGTCGACAGCGTCCAACAGCGGCTAGCCCCGCGCGTACCTTGCGAAAACAGCCGGCCTCGGTGTTGTTCGCTGAGGGGGCTGTCTCTCAGTCAGGGAGATTAGGTGCTATGTCGTGAGCGAATAGCGTCATCTGCTCGAGAAAGTCCGTCAGGTTTCCAGAGAAGGGCTCGATCACCAGTTGTTGGACGCCCACTTCACTGTACCTGTGCAACTACCCAGTTCCGGCTAGATGTCCGGGTGTATCCTCGGCGCGGGAGGTTGGTGAATTGAGTCCTGTTGCAGGCGGCTTTCCGGTGGTCCCGATCGTCGGCGGGCTGGTGATCGTAGCGGTCGTAGCGCTGATCGTTTGGGCGATACGGGCTTCGGCGAAGCCAAAGTAAACAAATCGGCGCGATCAGCGCCCGCTGAGGAGCAGGAACAGCCCCGATCACTCCCGCCCGTTCCGGAAGTGGACTGATGGACGGGTCCTAATCGGCTACCTCTTCATAAGCTTCGGCCCCCGGACGGGGAGTCGAACCCGAGTCCAGCCGGACCGTCACCGGCTCAGCCTGGTAAGAGAAATCCGGGCCGTCCACTGAGCCGAAGGTCGACGATCGTCTCGCGAACTTCGGGTGGGGGCGTCAGCAGAATGGTTCGAAGAGCGTCCACTAAGGGCAGCCAATGTCCTCCCCAGCCAACATCGACCTCGTCACGTAACACGAACCGATGATGTGATGCTCAGCGGCGCGGACGGGTACGGCGTATTGCATCCTGTCAGGTCCCATTGGGTATGGAAGTCTCCAGCCTGTAGCTGCGCGTATACGCCAGCACCAAGCGCGCACACGCCGTGGGCATCGAACACCGCCGCGACACCGCCGCCGCCGGGTTTGAGGTCCACATCCACCTCTTGCGTCTTTGGATTTCCAGTCATCTCGACCAGGTTGTTGCCGAGATAAACCGTCATCACGACGTCTACGTGCAAGTGGCAGGGCCCGGACGGTGGTTCGGAGAAGTCCACCTCGACGACCGCCCCCGATGGGTCCCCTATGGGCCCATCACCGAGGGCGCTCTCGGACAGCTGGGGCGAGCACGGGCCGAGCGCACCCAGGGGCGTCGGTTGGGCTCGAGTCAGCGTCTTCCATGCTGATCCGTCCCAACCGACTGTATCGCCAAGCAGGTCAGGGCCCCCAGGGCCCGCCCGGCCCCCAAAAAGGATGAGCTCGCCGGTCCGCTCGTCGAAGGACGCGGTCCAACCGTCGCGCGGCTGAGCCAGCGAGGAAACGAGGCCCGGCAGGACAGTGACGCCAGACCACGACTGCCCATTCCATGCATAGTCGTTGCTCGCCCAGATCAGGAGAAGGCCCCGCCTACCCGCAGAGACGAGCCGTCCGTAGGAATGCGGCGTCTTGACCGAAGGGTCGAAGAATCGCCAGTCCTTGCCGTCCCACCAGTACGTGGCACCGAAGCGCTCGCCTAGCTGCTGGAGGATGAGGTGGCCGCTTGCGGCGTCGTAGGCCGGACCGCTGAACTCATACGGAGCCGGCGGATGCGCCGGCTGAAGTTGGTGCCAGTCGGCATCCTGTAGCGTCCACGTCTCAACGGTCGATCGCTCGCTGCCAGTGGGCCAGGTCACCAGGATCAGGGCGTGGTGGCTTTCATCGGCTGCGATGCCTCCGAAGTCGCCCCGAAACGCCTGAATGGCCGGCGCATGGGCCGTCTCGAGCTTCGTCCAGTTGCTGCCGTCCCACGTCCACGTGTCGTCTAGGTTGGTCTGGACCTTTTGGTACTCGCAGCCGGTGACATCGCTAGAGACTGGTGGCGCGCAAGTCGTGCCGCCAAACAGGACGACCCGCGACGTCACAGGGTCGAAACCCAAGTAGGCGAACTCCCTGGCAGGTGGTGACGTCGCCGGATGCTGCAGCACCCAGCCCGCATCGTTCCAGGTCCAGGTGTCACCGAGCACGCCTGAGCGGTCGGCACCGCCGAACAGCACGATCGTTCCGTTGGCCGGATCGTATGCGGACGACGCGTCGGTGCGCGGCGACGGCGCCTCAGACGATCCGCCGTGGTTGGGCGTGGGAGCGCTCGGGGTGCACGCCGCGAGTGCGATCGCCGCGGCGGCCGGCCACATCCGCACGGTTATGGAACGCCTCAACGCGCCAAAGGTAACCGCTGGGTTGGAATGCGTTCGCCGACCATGATTCGAAGCCCCATGCGCAGCCGACTCCGGACCAGATGACTGAAGCGATCGACGCGAGTTGCAAGGGGCAAGATGGCTGGGAGCGGAAGGATTCTCGCGCCAAGGGCGCATGAGATCTGGCGGAAACCAGCTAGCGCTGGACACGAGGCGATTCGCGCAGGTTTAGCACCAACTTCGCGGCCCGGAGTCACACGCGGGGCAGCTACGCAATTCACAAATCAGACGCGGTAAACGATCCCGGTTGTGGTCGCTCAAGCCGAAAGGTTCGGAGAGCGTCTCGTCTATTGGGAGTCTCGGATCGTGGAACTTGACGCACTAAACCCACGCGCACGGACCCGTCTCCTCGGGTATCCGATCTCGTGTCGTGCCGAGTTGATGACCCAGGTGCAGCTATCCACTCGCTAGCAGCAATCGGCCACCGCCCAGGTCATGGAAGCAATCGCGCACATCGCAGAATGAAGTCGCTCGTTGGTGGCCACGATGGCGAAGGCTATGGCCTCTGCCGCTGTGAGCCAGAGTGAGCTAGCGACCGACCTCGCGGGATTCGATCGCATTGGGAGCGAGGAGCCCATATTCGAGGGCCGTGGCAACTTCGCCAACCAGGCTGATCAGTGCACCCGAGCGGCGGACCAGGCGGCCGTCTCCTTGCCCACGGCATGCTCCCATGAGGGCCGATGAGGTTATTGAAACTCATCCGGCCTGCCCTCGCCTGATCTACCACTGGTCGGCCCAATCAGAGCAGGGTCATGCTCAGAATCCTGACCTCGGCGGGCGCGCCTGCAGCAGCAAACGAGCTAACACCTCTGCTCTGAGGCTAAGGTCGATCGCTGTGGTTTGGATCGGCTTCGACGAGGAGCAAGGCCAGACGCGGGCAGGTGACCACCGCGCGATGCGCAAGATTCGATACTCGCTCGTCCTTGATCGGGCGCGAGTTCACGATTGGGAATCCCCAGTCATCCAGGGTAATGAGTTCAGGGACGATCTCCGCACAGTAGCCGAAGCCAGTGCAGAGAACCGGATTGACGAGCACCCGGCGCTCCAAGGTCTCGCTCACCGCCATCCCCTTCCCGGGGCCGGAGGTGGTGGGAGTCCGGCCACGCCAAGCCCGTGGCATCGCTGCCCGTCAAAGTGTGCGCCGAGGTGGTCGCTGAAGGCGCTCAGCGCGCTGGACAGCTGGCCCACGGCTCCGTCGGGATGGTGGCAGGCGCCTCGCCCTCGAATCATCCCCACCCAGCGCCGCACTCGCCCGGCATCGTCCGGCTCAGCTTCAGAGCGGGCCACGCGCTCCATCGTCGCGGAGAGGGCCTTTAAGCCGTACACACAGGGCCCGCACTGACCTGCGGACTCCGCGGCGAGGTAGGTGAGGATGCGAGTGGCCTCCACGATCCCGCAGCCACCCTGAGAGAGCACCGCCACAATCCCACAGCCAAGCGACGCTCCCTGCTCCGAGCGCAATCGCTCCCCATCCAGCGGCAGGTCATCGAGCGCCGCTGCAGGCAGCCAAGTTCCAAAGTAACCACCCAGCAGCGCCCCCGCGGGCGGCGAGTGGGTCCCGCCAGCCGCTTCGAGAACGCCGCCCAACCGCGCCGCCAGGTCGACCTCATACACGCCGGGGTGGCGGACGTTGCCGCAGAGGGTCATCAAAGTGCTGCCGGGCGAGAAATCGGTGCCCAGCTCGCGAAACCAATCGCTGCCGTAGCGGGCGATCATGGCGACGTGGGCGAGGGTCTCGGCGTTCTGGACGAGTGTCGGACGATCGTTAACGCCTTTGGCGGCGGAGCGGTGCACGCTGAACCTGGGCTTGGCAGGACCGCCCGATACACGGTTCACCACTGCCGAGGACTCTCCGGCGACGTATCGGTGCGGCGTGTGGACGATACGTATCCGAGGTTCAGGAATGCCGGCTCTGGCCCGTTCCGCCAGCGCTTCCTTCATCGTCCTCTCCGCCGTGCCAGGACCGGTGGACAGGTAAACCACGATGTCGGTCGCGCCCACAGTCTCGGCTGCGAGCGCAGCACCGTCCAGGATGAGGTGCGGGCGAAAGGCCAGCAAAGTTCGGTCCTTCTGGCTGAGGGGTTCACCCTCGGAGGCGTTGATCACCACCACCGCGTCGCCGTTCCTGCTGTCGGCTACGGCGCTCCATTTACGCCAGGTTGGGAACCCCGCGCCACCACGTCCACGCATGCCGCTCCGGGCGAGCACGTCCAGCATGCATGCTCCACCGGCGGAACGGGATCCGAGGCGGCGATGGTGGTCGTTGAGGCGCTCGTAACCCATCACCGGAGGCGGGCCCGCCACCAACCGAGTCACAACCGCAGGCCGCGCGCTGATTCGGACTGCGGCCTTGGGAATCGGAAATGTCAATTCAGCGGGCCGGAGGTGACCAGCTGCCCGGTGATCGGGCCGCCCGACTTCAAGACTGAGCTCGGCCCGTCGATTGTGATCGTGAGCCGAGTGGTGCGGCAGACGGCATAAAGCGTGATAGTGGCGGTCGCTGGGACCGTGCATATGATGCGAGCGGCACGGGCGATCGTGACCACTGGCAGGGTCTCGGTGGTGTTCGGCGAGCGGATGCTGATCGTCAGCTCGGTGTCCACCATGTCCCGCATCGAGATCTGCGTGTACCCGGAGCGATCGCGCACCATCAATCCCGCGAGCGGATCGCTGAAGCCCCCCGGCCCGGGATGGACGGCACGGCGCCCTGCGGCGACCAAGTTCGCGGGCGTGCCCGCCTTGGCTGCCCATCCGAGCGCGAGCGGGCCGGAGAATGCCCAGCCGACGCCAACTGCTAGTAGCAAAGCTATACCTGCTGCCGCGGCGAAACGAATCGGCAGAGTGGCGAGCGCACCGCGACGGAGACGATAGAAGAGAGCAATCAGCACGGCTGCCAGGCACCAACCAACCACGGCGATCATCCAGGCGGCCTGGGCGTCGCTGCCTGTACCCAGACTGTGAACCACGGCTAGGGGCCACGAAGCGTACGCCGCCCAGTGGATCAGCCGCCAAGGGCGCGGACCAATGCGGTCGCGCAAGAGGCTGCTCGCGGCCACCGCGACCAAAATCTCAGCTGACGCCACCCCCAGACCAAGCCAGACCGGCCTGTAGGCGGCACCGACCGGTATCACGACGTCACGCAGGCTGATGTGGGCGTACGGATCGAGCACTGTGGTGACGACGTGGGCGACGAGGAGAAAGATCGCGAGCAGGCTCAGGTTGCGGTGCACGTCAGCAGCCACGAATCCCGGCGTGCCCTCACCGCTCCACCGCAGCGAGGTGACGATACCGAGTACCACCGCGCCGGTGAGCACGATCAGGGCGGTGATCCCAAGCCCCCGGGTCGCGTACCAGTACCAGCTCGGATTGGTGGTCGCAGCCGTGACCGCCGCCAAGGGCATGCTCACCCCTGCTTCATCTGCTCCAGCCGCCGGCGAAGCGAACGCCTCCGTTGGCATCGACCAAGCGGCCCGGAAGGTGGTGATCGTCGAGCCACTCAGGTGCGGCTTTGCCCATGATGAGGGCAGCGGTGGCAGCGGCGTTGGCCTCCAGGCACGTGGCGGCGGCGACCGATACCATCGCCCATGGTGTGCGTGCGGGCAGCCCGGTCAACGGATCGATGATGTGGTGCAACTCGATCCCTCCCCGCCGCCAACGGCGCGCGGTGGTGCCCGAGGTTGCTAGGCCGCCGTCAAAGATGACGACATCCTGGAACGCGTCGGCGCCGACGGCCGCCGCCACGCGTACCGGCCACCCGCCCTGCGGATGAGCTCCCCGAACCGCGACGTCTCCGCCGCATTCGACCGCGACCGCCACTCCGAGGTTGTCGACCACGGCGGTGGCCGCCCGGTCTGCCGCCCATGCCTTGCCGCTGGCGCCGAGGTCGAGCCGGACGCCTTTGGGCAGACTGACGGTGTGGGCTTGGGGGTCATAGATCAGGGCGCGCCACCCCAGCACCCTGCGGACACGGAGCTCGACAGGAGGCCCGTCGATCGGCAGGTCGCGGAAGGTAACTGTGTACCCGGCCTCCTCCACACACGCGCCGACGGTGAGATCGACGAGTCCGTCAGTCATCTCGGCCGAGCGCAGGGCGGCCACGATCGCCTCCTCGAGCAAGGGGGAAAGCGCCACCTCGCCGCCGCCTCCGCGGAGGTTCAGGCGGGAGAGTTCGGAGTCTTCCCTGAATCTGCTGCAGACCTGGTCGATCTCGCGGATCTGTGCCTCGACGATGGCCATCGCCGGCGCCAGATCGCGACTG
Source organism: Candidatus Micrarchaeaceae archaeon (assembly GCA_035534555.1). Lineage (GTDB taxonomy): Bacteria > Chloroflexota > Dormibacteria > Dormibacterales > Dormibacteraceae > Palsa-872. The sequence goes on along the minus strand of DATLRQ010000110.1, from coordinate 145,411 downwards.
TCCTCGACCACCAGGGTGGTGATGGTGCCCATGGCCGAGAAGGATCCCGTGCTCAGCACGGCCTGGAGGGCGTGGAGTGGCAGGCTGGTGGGGGCGGTGCCGGCGGCGCCGCGGCCGGCCCCTGCCCGGGCGGCCGGGGAGTTCCGCCGGAGGCGGACCAGGAAGCTGGGTGGTGAACGACCCTGAGGATCAGCGCCGGTGGTGATTGAATCGGTGCCTCTAAGACCGGTACTAGTGGCGGTGGTGCCGATTGGGCACCGACTGGCTGGCCAGAAAAGTAAGCGATGGCGAGGTTCGAGAACAGCCAAGTAAGTCCAATTGCGCCCGCCACGCCGCCGAGCGTGGCCAGCCGGACCAGGTTGATGGCCCGATCACGGATGAACTGCTGGGATCGCTTCTGCATCAGTCGTCTCCCGAGTCATCTCCAGGCTCCACGCTTGACGATGGCGTGGAATGGACCCAGGAGCTTGAGTTGTCGTCCACCGGTCGGGGTGCGACAGCAGGCGGGCGAGGCGCTTGGGGTGGGTCATTGACGTCCACTACTTTGTGCAAAGGCTGGACGGCCGGGAAAAGAGTCCGGGCTTCGATCGGCCGCCCCGGCGGGTGAGTGTTTCCGATGTTCGCCGAAGCGTGCAGGGCAGCGAAAGGCCCGATGCCGAGCACGGCGGCCAAACCGGATGCAGCACTTGCACCAACACTCAGGGCCACAAACCGCCGGGTACGATTTTGTTTCGCTTTCGGTTGCGCAGCGTCCGCTCTGATGATCCGGACTCCCTCGGACTTGCGAACATCCATTTGTACCACCTCAAACGCGTAGTCAAGCTCCGCCCGAAAGCCGGCAACTACATAGACGCCCGAGGTGCCCGAAGTCGGAACCGATCCGGCAATATCAACCGCTCAAGTCATCCGCCTGGAAGGACCAGCGACCGACGGCCAGCCGTGATGCGGTGAGTGCGGCCCCCAGCCGATGCCCAGCTTCCGATTTTGCGGGCGTTGGGCGTCTTATAACTACGATGCAAGCCGAGAGCGGATTCGAACAGAACTTCGGTCGCCGCCTGCGCGATGAACTCGACGCCATGGAGATCAAGGTCCCGCTGAACCTACCGGCTCTCCGCGGCCGGCGCTCTTGGTTTGGTTATGGACTGGTCCGGCCGCTTGTCCTGGCGACCGCGGCCACGATCGCAATCATGGTTATGGCCAGCGCAGTCACCGGAAGCACTAACCCGGGCGTCTGGATCAAGCCGAGCGCGTGGATCAGGACGATCGGGATCGCCGCCCCATCACCAACGCCCAAAGCAGAGCCGAAAGAGAACTCGAGCCCATCCTCGGAACCCGAGAAATCCGCGCAGCCAAACTCGCCGGAGCATGAGTCGGGTGGTACGTCTACGCCAAGCGACTACCAAGGCAAGTCGAACCAGAGCGACGATCGATCTGCCACTCCTGCCGCACTACCGCCCGGCGGGCACGACGATTGAACTTCAAATTTGGAGGGATTGTAGGGAGTGGGGTGCTGGCCCCGACCAGCGTCGATGGGCCGGAACAGGCGGGGCTGAATGCCTACGTACGGGGTTCGCCGGCGGACTTCGAGAGGCTCTACCGCGTGAGCTTCCCGCGCGTCGTGCGGACTCTTGCTGGAATCGTCGGCTCGCAAGCGGCGGCGGAGGACTGCGCCCAAGAGGCGTTCACGCGTGCCCTGCGATCGTGGCCGCAGTGGCACGGCGAGGTGCCCGTCGAGGCGTGGCTGCACCGCATCGCGGTCAACACTGCCATCTCTTATCGTCGGCGCGAACAGATCCGCGCGCTGCCCTCACTCTTGCGCCGACTTGGCGCGCCTGCACCTGACCCCGATCCCGTGGACTACGCGCATTCGCATAGCGTCTTGGCTGAGCTGCGGCGGCTGCCGCCCAAGCAGAGCGCGGCGTTGGTGCTGCGCTACTACTATGGGTACACCAATCGCGAGATCGCCGCGGCGGTCGGCGTTTCCGAGCGCACGGTTGGCCAGCGCATCGCCAATGCCCTCGCCATCCTCCGCCAGCGCATCGAAGTCGGCGAGGCCGGTTGACAGGCAACAAACCTGCCAATTTTTATGGTCTTTTGAGAATCCGTGGGTCGACGTGAAGTCACGAATCAGCTGACTAACTCTCTCCAGAGCGAGATAAGCCATGAAATAGGGGTGAGCTCCGAGGTCGCGACCGGGCTACCCTCAACCAGGTTGGAGGCGGGTAGCGTGCTGATCGATCGCCCCCTTCGCACAATCAGACAGCTCTGCGAACCGCGCCGATAGTCAGCAGGTATGCGTCCTCCAGGTTTGGCTCGATCGGGTGTGCGCTATCGATCGGTTTCGAACTGCTGACGACTCGGATGGTCACCCGGTTGCCCGGGGCTGACCAGCCCGCTCACCGACCAGCCGTCGTGAAGCCGGCCGGCCGTGGCCGGGTCGGTGGTGATCTCCCAGAACCGCGCCGCGAGTCGCTTCGATCAAGGCTTCGGGGGTGGAGTCGGCGATCTCCTCAAGGCTGAGGTCGTTGCCATAGCGAAGAATCAGAGTCACGCGGTACTCGTCAGGGATTCTGGCGACAGCCCTGGCGATCTCGTCAACGAGCGCCCCGGTGATCGCAGGGCTTCGGGACCAGGCTTGGGATCTTCCAGGGTTTCAAACGGTTGGTCAGCATCGAGCGGTCTGCGAGACGTTTTGGCGCAGATGGTCCCGCGCGAGATTGGCCGGGACGGCGAAGAGCCAGGGCCGGAAGGCACGGTCACGGGAATAGGTGGTCTGACGGAGCAGCCTGACGAACGTTTCTTGAGTGAGGTCCTCCGCCGTCGCCCGATCGCCGGCCAGCATCCGAAAGAAGAAGCCGAGCAGCTGGGCGTGGTAGCGGAAAACGAGGGCCTCGAGGGCAGCACGGTCACCCTCGCCGACCGCTCCCATGATTTCTTCATCACTCCGGTGCACCCGCTATGGATACGTCAACCGGCGGCGGAAGGTTCGCACGCAGATCTGCTTCTGGCCGCGATCAGCCCGAGTGACTGCGACCTCAGCTTCATCTACGCTGACGGCAAGTAAAGGAGGCGATTATGGACACCTCGCAGATCTCAGACTCGCCGGCGGTCGAACTTGCGCGCTCGCACCTCGAAGCGTGGACCAACCACGACATGGAGAGCGCACGAGGCAATCTCGCTGAGGACGTCCAGTTCTTCAGCCCGGCGGCGAACCTGGCCGGCATCGAGGAGTACATGGAGGGTGCTCGCGGCCTCGTCCAATTCGCCAAACTGGTAGTGCCGGGCAGCTTGCGCATAATCGCGGCCACCGGGGACGAGCAGAACGCATTGATCATGTACGAGGTGCGCACCGAAGGCGGTCCATTCGGCCCCAGGCTCTTTCCCTCGGCGCAGACCTGGGTTTTGGACGACAACGGAAAAATCAAGACCGAGCGAATCGTTTCGATTGTCATTCCGCTGAAAACGGTGTGAGCTCAGCGTGGCCACTTGGCGCGCTCGAACTGAAGGTCCACGACCTCGAGCGTGAGTCCGGCTTCTACGTGTGGTTCGGGCTAACAGGCTGGCCGGCGACAACAGCTCCGCCAGCTTTGGCGCGGGCGGAAAGCCCCTGCTTCGATTGAAGGCCACGCGCAGCTGGCGCCGCCGCCCCGGCACACGGCCGGCCTTTACCATTTCGCGATCCTGCTTTCGGCCGAGGCGGAGCTCGGAGGTTTTTGCACCGCTCGCTGGAGGAAAAGCTTCCGCTGACTGGGACTTCCGACCACTTTGTCAGGCAGGCCCTCTATTACGACGACCCCGAAGGCAATGGCATCGAGGTCGACGCTGACCGGTCGCGCAGCGGGTGGACCTATCCGGGTGAGCGCCTCAACATCGGCATCGAGCATCTGGACTTCGAGCGACTGCTGCGCATCGCTGACGCGCCCCGGCCGAAATTTTCAGCAGCAACGGCGCTCGGCCATATGCACCTGAACGTCGGCGACCTGGATTGGAGCCAGGCTTTCTACGAATCGATGGGCATGACGCTGACGGCTGAGGCGGGAAACGTGATGCGTTTCCTGAGCTGGGACGGCTACCACCACCACCCGGGGATAAATCTGCTCGAGGGCCGCGGCGCAGCCGCAATCGAACCAGACGTGGCCGGCCTCAAAAGTTTCGAGGTAGGCCGTCTCGATGCGTCGGCGCCAGACCCCGACGGAATCGAGGTCATTCTGCCGCAGCCGTGAGCCGTCCCGCCTGGTGTTGGCACCAGGCGTACAGAGCGTCATACAGCGGCGTCTCGAGCGCGATCTTGCGGTGATCGTCTTCGCCGTGCACCATCGCGAAGCCATGTGCGATCGCCTTCAGGCCAGCGGCCTCAGGGGTGACCGCGATGTCCGCTGACACGTCAGCGCCGTGAACAATGGCTGCAAGATGATCAAGAGCAGCGTCGTTCAAACCGTACTTGAGGATGATCGACTCGAAGCTGCACCGGCCATCGACGTGGCCCAGCTCCACGCCGCCCACGTCATATGGGATGGCGTCCTCCCTCTCGGCGACGGCCGAAACATCCGCCGCGGGCGCGTACAGGAACTCGGCGTCGGGGTCGATGAACCGCTTGATCAACCACGGACAGGCGATTCGGTCGACGCTTGCATTCTTTCGAGTCACCCGCTTCATTAGTAATTCCTCCTTGCTCTGTCACATTGGCATACAGCGGGCCGTTGCTTTATCCTCGGCCAGTGGCAAGCGTCCTCGTGGGGCTGCAGCTGGCCACGGACGCAGCCTTCGTTCTTCTCACGCTCGCGGTGGTGATGGACTGGACTCGCCATCGCGATGCCCGCAGTGGTCACCTGGGCGTTGCGTTTGGTTCGCTGACCGCTTTGATCCTGCTGGCCCCGGCGGTTGGCCACGCCGGAGCTTTCAACCAGCTGCTGACCGATGTCACCCTCGTGATCTTCCTGCTGTCGGGCTATGCGCTGCTGATGTTCCGCGACGCGTTGATTCCGTTGGGTTCGGTCAAGCGCTGGGTCACCCTCGGAATCGTGGCCGTTGCGCTGCTGGCTTTTGCCGTCCAGTTGCCATCTGATCCACAACAACGACTTGGTCCCCTTCAAGGACTCGCCGCCGGCGCCTTTTTGATCACGTGGGGGCTCTGCATCCTCGAGCCGATCTTCCGCATGTGGGTCACATCGATGCACCGCCGCGCTGTCGAGTCGGCCAGGCTCCGTGCCCTGAGCCTCGGCTACGCTGCGCTGATCGCGGAAATCGGCGCGGCAACCCTGGCCGGCTCCGCCGCTCGCACACCGTATTTCGTCCTTGTTACACACCTTGTCACCCTGGCGATAGTGCCGCTGCTCTATGTCAGCTTCTCGCCGCCTTCATGGCTTCGACGCATCTGGAGAGAGCCGGAAGAGGATGCGTTTCGCAACGCGCTACATGACCTGCTGCTGTACAGCCCCGACCGCCCCACGCTGGCCAAGCGCGCGCTCGGATGGGCGACACGCCTGGTTGGCGGTGCGAGCGCGGTCATCGTTGATGCAGACGGCTCGATCCTGGCCGCTCGCGAGATGACGCTTGAGCAGGCAGAAGCTGTTGCGGCGGACCTGCGTGCTGGCCGGGCCGTGGGCAACGCGCGATCCTCGACCCAGCCCGCCGCCATGCTCACCACCCCGCTGCAACTCCAGCAAGGCGAGGGCTGCATGGTCATCGTCGCCGGCCCATTCACGCCGAGCTTCGGCGAGGACGAATTCGTCCTCCTGCGCCAGTACGCAAACAGCATCAGCGCCGGCCTGGACCGCGTATCGCTGAGTGAGAGGATCGCTTCCCTCGAGAAGGCCAAGACCGAGTTCCTCAACGTCGCTTCGCACGAGCTGCGTGGCCCGATGACAGTCATCAAGGGATATCTCACGATGCTCGAAGCCGGCGTGCTCGGAGGTTTATCCGCCCAATCGTCGTCTGTGGTTCACCTGCTGATCGCGAAATCCGATGAGGTCAACTGGATGGTCGAGCAGATGGTCGAGGCGGCCCGCCTCGAAGAAGGGCGGATGGCGCTGAAGAAGCTCCCCGCCAACCTCGTCGAATTGACGGACCAGGCAATCGAAGGCGTCAGCCAGTTGCTCGTGAAGCATCAGCTGAGCGTCGAGAGGCCTTCGAGGGCGGTGGAGGCCGAGGTGGATCCCGATCGTTTCCAGATCGTGGTCAGAAACCTGCTCAGCAACGCCGCCAAGTACTCACCCAACGGCTCCCGCATCAGAGTCCGCGTGACAGGCAACGGCGTAGGCATGGTCGCCGTGACCGATGAGGGCATTGGAATCGCCGAAGAAGACCAAGCGCGACTCTTCAGCCGCTTTGTCCGGATCGAGACCAAGGCCACCGAGAGGGTATCGGGTACTGGTCTCGGTCTCTGGCTGTCGCGCGAGATCGCGCGAATGCACGATGGTGACCTGACAGTGGAGTCGACGCCTGGCAGGGGCAGCACATTCACGCTCCGGGTTCCGCTCAGCACGTAGCGTGATCCCGGATGTCATCACGCGATTCGAGCTGGCGCGGCCCCTTGACCTCGGGCTGACGCTGTCCCCGATCGGCGAGCGCCGCTCGTTGCGCATCAGCGCCGGCGAGGCCTGGCGCGCCACTCTCACGCCGGACGGGCCGGCCACGCTTCACCTCATGCAGTCCGACGGCGCTGTCGATGTCGAAGCATGGGGCCCAGGCGCGCCCTGGGCAGCCTCGCATGCAGACGAGCTCTGCGGCGAGCATGACGACGCTGCCGGCTTTGTGCCGCGGCACCCGTTTCTGGAGCAGGTTCACAAGCGTCATCCCGGTGTGCGTACCCCCAGGACCTCGGCGGTTTTTGAAGCGCTGGTGGCAAACGTGGTCGGCCAGAAGGTCGCCGGCGTCGAATCGCGCCGTTCTTACGAGCGCCTGGTCGATGCGCTAGGTGAGGCGGCACCAGGACCAGTCAAGCTCACGATTCCGCCCTCGGCGCGCGTGCTGGCGCGGACACCTTACTGGACGTTCCACAGCTTCGGGATCGAGCGCCGGCGCGCCGACGTGATCATCGGTGCCGCCCGCAGCGCGGGGCGGCTTGAGGAGACGGTCTCGATGGACATCGCGTCTGCATACATGCGCTTGCAGGCCTTCCCCGGAATCGGCCCGTGGACGGCCGCCCATGTGGCGTCGGCCGCACTTGGCGATCCCGATGCGGTCCCACTCGGCGACTACAACCTGCCTCACAGCGTGGGGTTCGCACTCGAGGGGACGCCGCGCTCGACAGACGAGCGCATGCTCGAGCTGCTCGAGCCTTATCGCGGCCACCGCGCTCGCGTGCTTCGGCTCATCGCAATCGCCGGAATCACCGCGCCACGCTTCGGTCCGCGAATGCCCTTGCGCGACCTCGCGCAGAGCTGAGACTCCCTATTGGAGCTTGGCGATCTCCTCTTCGACGACGTCGATCAGCTCGCCCATGCCGTCGCTGTCGAAGATCAGCCGTGCGCCCGCAGCTCTGAACAGCTCGGGCAGGGGCTTAGTTGCGCCAAGAGCCAGCGCAGCCCGATAATTTCGCACCGCCTCCCTAGCGTCTTTCAAGCTGTTTCGCCACACCTGTAGGGCGCCGAGCTGCGCGATGCCGTATTCGATGTAGTAGAAGGGGCTCGAGAAGAAGTGCGGCTGCTGATACCACCTCGCGACGCGCTCGCCATCGAGCCCGCTCCAGTCCACGCCGTTGCTCTCGAATCGCGCCCGCATTTCAAGCCACTTGGCGTCGCGCGCGTCCCTGTCGCGCCCGGCCTCATCAAGGTAGATCCAGTGCTGAAACGCATCGACTGATGCGCAGTGTGGAAAGAACATGACGATCCCTTCCAGGTGCTCTACGCGTGAGCGCCGCTCCTCGTCTTCGTTGTAATAACCTCCATTGTCCTCGCCGATGAAAGGCGCCGCGAGCAGCTCCATTGACATTGACGCCACCTCAGCCATCTCGGACCCTGGATGGCGTTGGAAGAGGATTGGCAATCGTGCCGCTTCGAATGAATGGAACGCATGGCCTGACTCGTGGAGCAGAGTTCTGACATCGTCGTCGACGCCGACGGCGTTCATGAAGATCAGCGGCTGCTTCCTGAATGAGAGCGTCTGGCTGTAGGCGCCTGGCGCTTTGCCTTTGCGATTCTCGAGATCGAGCAGCTTGGCGTCCACCATGGTCTCGAAATATTTGCGGAAGGCGAGGTCGACATGGCCGAAGACTTTGGCGGCTCGCCCGACGAAGGTATCGATGTCCGCGAACGGTTTGAGCGCTGCTCGCCCAAGGGGGTCGACGGCGGTGTCCCACGGCCTGAGGCGGTCAATGTTCATCGTCCGGCGCCGCCGGTCCAGGATCCGCTCGACAGCCGGCAGGACCGCCGTCTCGACCGCCTCGTGGAAGCGCAGGCAGTCGTCCGGCGAGTAGGCGAACCGGTTCTTTTCCTGGTGGGCGTAATCGCGGAAGTTTTTAAAACCGGCGTTGCGTGCTGTTTGCTGTCGAAGGTCGTACATGCCGTCGAAGATGTCCGCGATCGAATCGCGCTTGTCCCAATAAGGCTTGGCGCGAAGCTTGAAAGCGCGTTCGCGAACGGACCGATCGGGAGATTCGAGGTAGGGGAGAAGCTGGGCCGGAGTCTTCTCGACGCCCTCCCATTCGATGGTCATGGAGCCGATCAGCTTTGACCAGGTGGTGGTGAGCCGAGACAACTGGGCGGCAATCGGGACGTTGGCCTCATTGAAGACTCGCATCTGGTTGCGGAACCTTTCGATTGTGGTTTCGAGGCCAGGGCGCACATAGCCCAAATTCACCAGCCGCTCCTGCAGCCTCACGCGCTGCTCTTGGGCCTTGGGCGAGATCTGCGCGCCAAACCGCAGCTGCGCCGACTCTCGCCCCGGGTCAGACGTGTCGCATGAATAGTCGAAGCTGGCCAGCGCGGACGCCTCTGACAAAAGAGATTCGAACCGAGACCAGTCGGCGAGCCACTCCTCGACATTGTCGGCGTCAAGACGCCGGGACACGAGTTCCACGTAAAACGGCCGGACGTCGTCCCATGTCGCCTCTTTGAAGGCATCAGGAGACTCTGGAAGCGCGTTTACCCCGCCCACACCCGTTGAGCATGAATCGTACAGGCGCCCTGCATCGGCTCGAGGGCTACCCTCGAGCCTGATGAGCAGTCCCTTGCGATTGCCGGCGGAGGTGCGCACGGCCGCCGAAGCGGCGCTGGGCGCCACGCGCTTCGAAGGCGAGTTCGCCTGGCTGAGCTGGGGAGGCACCGTATGGCGCCTCAGCGCCGGCTCGTTGGTGGTGTACGTCAAACGGGCGGCAGCCCTCAGCGCGGAGCGCGATCGGCTGGCATGGCTGTCGGGGCGCCTACCGGTCCCGGAGGTGATTGGCTTTTACCAGGCCGAAGGCGACGACTGGCTGCTCACCCGCGAGATGCCTGGAGTTCCGCTGTATCACCCGTCAATCGGTTGGGAGCCAGAGCGCATCGCCGCCCGGTTTGGCGAGATCCTGCGCGAGATTCATTCGATCGCCGCCACTACGTGTCCTTTTGGCAAGAAAGCTGCGAGCCGCGTGTTCATCCACGGCGACTACTGCCTGCCCAACGTGCTCGTGGTAGACGGCCGGCTGACTGGCCTGGTCGACGTGGGGGGGTCAGGCCTTGGCGAGCCTAATGACGATCTTGCCGCGGGCCTATGGACCCTCCATTACAACTTCGGCCACGGATACGGGCGATCGGGACATGGAGAGGCTGCGACGCATGTACGGCAGACCGGCTCGGCTAAAAGGTTCCGTCCGTGTCGACGGCTCGCCAGCAGTAGAGCGCGGCGATTGATCTGTAGGGCCTGAATCTATCTCCCTCGAGCTGGAGGGCGCGAGGCTTGGGGGGTTCCTTGAGCTTGTGCGCCAGCGCCCAACCTTTGCGCACGCCGTAGTCGTCCACAGGCCAAACGTCCAGACGCCCCAGCTGGAACATCAGAAACATCTCCGCCGTCCAGCGGCCGATGCCGCGCACGAGGACCAGGCGCGCGACCAGATCGTCGTCGGACAGCCCGTGCACGTCATGCAGCGGAACTGTCCCGTCGCTCACTTTCAGCGCGAGGTCGGAGATGGCTGCAGCCTTGGACCCGCTTACTCCCGCGGTCCGCATGGCGCCTTCGGGCAACACCAGCACCGCCGCGGGGGAGAGACCGTCAGAGAACAGGTTCAGGAACCTGCCGTGGATCGTCGATGCCGCCGCGCCGGCCAGCTGCTGGTACATGATCGATCGAACCAGCGCGGCGAAGCCGTCGGGCAGAGGGTCTCGCAGCTCGAGTGGCCCCGCCGCCTTGATGAGGCGGGCCATCGCTGGATCGCGGCGGGCGACCAGCCTGGCGCCTTTGGCCAGCTCCTGTTGCATTGAGGGTAGGGGTGGCTCGGTTTTCGCGTTGATCAGGCGAATTCGGACATGAAGGTGTCAAAGTCGTCGCGGCTCATCCGCAGCTCGCGCTCGCCCAACTCCTTGAGCGGCCTCTCAGGGATGTGCTCGGTGGTGGCGAAGTCTTCTATGTTCGTGTCGAGGTAAAGCAGCCCGGTCACCAGGTGGCCGGCGGCGCGGCCCTCCTCGAGCACCCTCACCGCGGCGCGGCGATCGGAAGGATCGTGATCCTCGCCCAGCTTCTTGAGCATGATGTGCGACCCGTCGTGCAGCTCGACGTCGCGGACCGTCCCGGGCTCGTAGTCGACGTGGACCTCTTCGAAGAAGGGCACGAAGGACACATCCGCGATTGATTCCTCGTGATCCTTGACCCAGCTGTAGCTCTTGGTCGAGCCGTCGTGGTCGTTGAAGGTCACGCATGGCGAGACGATGTCGATGATCGCGGTGCCGCGGTGTGCGATCGCGGCCTTTATGAGTGGCACCACCTGCTTGCCATCACCGCTGAAGGAGCGGGCCACGAACGAGCAGCCGAGGGTCAGCGCGACCGCGCACGGGTCGATGGGCTGGAAAGTGTTGACAGCGCCTTTCTTCTGGACCGAGCCGATGTCCGCGGTGGCTGAGAACTGGCCTTTGGTGAGGCCATAGGTTCCGTTGTCCTCGATGATGTAGGTGCAGTCGATATTGCGGCGGATCATGTGCATGAACTGCCCGAGGCCGATCGATGCTGTGTCTCCGTCGCCCGAAACGCCGAGCATGATCAGCTGGCGGTTGGCGAGATGGGCGCCGGTGGTCAGAGCCGGCATGCGTCCATGTACGCCGTTGAAGCCGTGGGCGGTCTCGACGAAATAAGCGGGCGTCTTCGATGAGCACCCGATGCCCGACATCTTGGCCAGGCGATGCGGCTCGACCCCGAGCTCATACAGCGCTTTGACCATGTGGTTGGTGATGGAGTTATGGCCGCATCCGGCGCAGAGCGTCGTCGCGGCGCCCTTGTAAGCGTCGCGCTGGAGGCCGATGCGATTCAGGGTGACACTCATGCGGGAACAGGCTCCGCTTGAAGCAGCGGCTCCGATATCGCGATCGCCGGGATCGGCTGGCCGTTGTAGTGGCGGATCGACTTCACGCGCCCGACGAGCCCCGCCGGAAGGTCGAGGCGGATGAGGTCGAAGACCTGGCCGTCCCGATTCTGTTCGACCACATAAACCCGCTCGTGCCGTGCAACGAAATCGGCAACCTCCGACGACAACGGCAGCGCTCGAAGGCGCAAATAGTCGACGGGCCGGCCGGCCGCTGCGAGCGTCTCTCGCGCCTCGAGCACGGCGGCGTGGGTGGAACCGAAGGCGATCAAGCCGACTTTTGATCCGGCAGCCTCGTCGACGATGGGGGCCGGCAGCGCGGCACGAGCCGTCTCGAGCTTTCGCGACAGGCGATCCATGTTGCGCGCGTAAGCCTCGGCGTTCTCCGTGTAGCGGGCAGACTCGTCATGGCCCGACCCGCGCGTGAAGAAACCCGCGGAAGGGTGATCGGTGCCGGGCAGCGTGCGATAGGTGACAGCATCGCCGTCGACGTCCTTGTAGCGGGCCCACTGGCCGCCCAGCCGGTCGAGGTCGGCCTTTGAAAGCACCTTGCCGCGGTCAAACGGCTTCTCCGGATATTTGAAGGCGGGAGTCATCCAGAGGTTCATGCCCAGGTCGAGGTCGGAGAGAACGAAGACCGGCGTCTGGAATCGCTCCGCGTAATCGAAGGCGTCGCGGGCGAACTCGTAGCACTCCTCAACGGTCCCGGGCAGCAGTACGAGGTGCTTGGTGTCGCCGTGGGACAGGGTGTAAGCAAAACCGATGTCACCCTGCGATGTCCGTGTGGGCAACCCGGTCGACGGTCCGATTCGCTGGATGTCGAAGATCACGACGGGCACTTCGGCGTAATAGCCGAGGCCTGCGAACTCGGCCATCAACGAGATGCCGGGGCCAGAGGTCGAGGTCATCGACCGGGCGCCTGCCCAGCCGGCCCCGATCGCCATGCCCACCGCTGCCAGCTCGTCTTCCGCCTGGACTATGGCCACGCGCTTCTCGCCGGTCGCGGGGTCGGTGCGGTACCGATCGGTGTAGGCGATCAGGTACTCGCACAGGGACGAGGACGGGGTGATGGGATACCAGGCGGCGACTGTGACTCCCCCCATCAGGGCGCCGAGTGCGGCGGCTTGGTTGCCCTCGACGAGCACCTTGCCCTCGACCCTGCCTGTCATCGGCTCGAGGCGGTACGGGTCGGTCTTCGAGAAGTTGTCCTGCCAATAGTCGAGGCCGACCTTGATGGCGTCGAGGTTGACCTGGACTGCCTTGGGCTTGGTGAGGAACTGGCGCTTCACGCCATGCTCGACCGCGTCCCAAGGGATGCCGAGCAGGCCGGCGATGACGCCGACGTAGATCATGTTGGCCAACTGTTTGCGCAGCGTGTCGCTCTGGATCTTTGACTTTGCCAGCTTCGAGAAAGGCACCGGGTAGTAGGTGACGTCAGCGCGCGCGTCGGCGTTCGAGAACGCCTCCTCGTGGATCACCACACCGCCGGCGCGCACCGACTTCAGGTCTTCGCGCCAGGTGGAGGGATTGAAGGCCACGAGAACATCGACCTGGTCAGTGCGGGAGAGGTGGCCGGCCGGGGTGATCCGGAGCTGGTACCAGGTCGGCAACCCCTCGATGTTGGAGGGGAACACGTTCTTGGGGGCGACCGGGATGCCCATCTTGAAAATCGCCCGCGTCAAAACCAGGTTAGCCGTCTGGCTTCCGGATCCGTTGACGGTCGCGGCCTGGATGGTTAGGTCGTTGATTATTTGCTCAGTCAATTCGTTTCTTGGTGGCGGACCAAGAATGTTACGCGTCTGGTGGCGCTGACAAGTCAGGTTTTGGAACGCGGTCGCAAGCTCCATTTCCGCTACAGTCCTCAATCTGTGAAGGTCGCCATCCCCAAGGAGAGTGCTCAGGATGAGCGACGTGTAGCCCTCGTTCCGGACACCGCAGCCAAGCTGATCGCGGCCGGGCTCGAGGTCAGCGTCGAGCGAGGCGCCGGCGTGGACGCCTTCGTCCCGGACGAGACTTATGAAGCGGCGGGCGTCAAGGTGGTGAGCGGCGCGGCGGTTCTTCTGAAGGACGCAGACGTCGTGCTCAAGGTGCAGGCGCCGTCTGTCGCCGAGGTCGAGCTCTTGAAGCAAGACGCGGTGCTGATCAGTTTTCTCCAGCCGGCCACCCAGGGTGACATCGTCACCGCGCTGGCCAAGCGTGGCGTGACCTCGTTCAGCCTGGAGCTGGTCCCGCGCATCTCGCGCGCCCAGTCCATGGACGCCCTTTCCTCGCAGGCCTCGGCCGCTGGTTACAAGGCGGTCCTGATGGCGGCGGCGCGCCTTGGCAAGTTCTTTCCCATGATGATGACGGCGGCAGGCACAGTCGCTCCCGCGCGGGTGCTGGTGATGGGCGCCGGTGTTGCCGGCCTGCAGGCGATCGCCACAGCACGTCGGCTGGGCGCTGTCGTGTCCGCTTACGACGTGCGGCCGGCGGTCAAAGACGAGGTCAAGTCTTTGGGCGCGACCTTCATCGAGCTTCCGCTGGAAGCCAAGGAAGGCCAGGGCGGATACGCCGGCGAGCAGTCAGAGGAGTTCCTCCGCCAGCAAAGGGAGCTCATCGGCGAGCACATTGCAAAATCGGACGTCGTCATCACCACGGCGGCCATCCCTGGCCGGCGGGCGCCGCTGCTGGTGACGGCTGACATGGTCAGAGGGATGAGGCCGGGCTCGATCATCGTCGACCTGGCCGCCGAGACAGGTGGCAACGTCGAGCTCACGAAGGCGGGCGAGGACGTCGAGGTCGGCGGCGTCACCATCATCGGCACCCGGAACGTGCCGTCCACGATGCCGCTCCACGCGAGCCAGCTCTACGCCCGCAACGTCGCCAACCTCCTTCTGCACCTGGTCAAAGACGGCGCCATCAAGCTGGACTTTGCGGATGAGATCACCAAGGGTGCGTGCGTCACGCGTGGCGGCGAGATCGTCAACGAGCGAGCCAAACAGCTGATCACGAGTCCACCCTCGTGAACAACGAGCTCCTGAACGAGCTGACCTTTTTCGTGCTGGCGATCTTCGTCGGCATCGAGGTCATCTCCAAGGTCCCGACGATCCTGCACACACCTCTGATGTCCGGCACCAACGCGATCCACGGCATCATCCTCGTCGGCGCGATCGTCATCGCCGCGGGCGCGAGCAGTCCCGTCAACATCGTGATTGGCCTGGTCGCGGTGATCCTCGCGACCACCAACGTGGTCGGTGGATTCGTGGTGACCGACCGGATGCTCGAGATGTTCAAAGGCCGCCAGGCGTCGAAGACTCCCGAATCCAAATGAACATCGCCATCACTCTTGCCTACCTGGTCGCGGCGGTGCTCTTCATCCTTGGATTGAGGCAGCTGAGCTCGCCCAAGGGCGCTCGCAACGGCAACTTCACCGCCGCGGCGGGAATGGTGATCGCATTGCTGGCGACGCTTCCACTGCTGAACTTCACGACCGCAGGCGTGACCATCATCTTGATCGGGGTCGTCATCGGAGCGGTCGTCGGGGTCGTCGGAGCCAGGCGCGTCAAGATGACGGCGATCCCGCAGATGGTCGCCCTCTTCAACGGCGTGGGCGGCGGCGCGGCGGCGCTGGTGGCCGTCGCCGAGCTCCTCCAATTCGGCGAGCACCCGGCCTTCACAGTGGCCTTTCCGAGCGTCTTCAGCATCGTCATCGGATCGGTGTCGTTCGCCGGCAGCATGATCGCATTCGCGAAGCTGCAAGAGCTGATGACCGGGACCCCGATCACATATCCCGGCCAGCAACTCGTGAACGGCCTGCTGGCGGCGGCGATCCTCGGTTTCGTGATCGCCGTGCTGGCGATCGCCTCAGTGCCCTTTTCGTTCATTTCTCTCATGGTCCTGGCGTTGATCCTCGGTGTGGCGTTCGTGCTTCCCATCGGCGGGGCCGACATGCCGGTCGTGATCTCCCTCCTCAACGCGTTCACCGGCCTGGCCGTGGCGGCCAGCGGCTTCACACTCAATAACTTTGCCCTCATCGTGGCGGGGACGCTGGTGGGCGCTTCGGGCAGCCTGTTGACCAAGCTGATGAGCGATGCCATGGGCCGCTCTCTGGCGAACGTGCTGTTCGGGGCGTTCGGCCAGGTGCGAGCGGGAGCGGCGGCGGTGGCCGGGCAGGAGGGTCGCAGTGTGCGGTCGGCCTCGGCCGAAGACCTGGGCACGCTGCTGGCATATTCGAGGCGCGTGATTATCGTCCCCGGCTACGGGTTGGCGGTCGCGCAGGCGCAGCACGCGGTTCGTGAGCTCGCCGAGCTGCTGGAGAAGCGGGGGGTCGAGGTGAGCTACGCGATTCACCCCGTCGCGGGTCGCATGCCGGGCCACATGAACGTGCTGCTGGCCGAGGCTAACGTTCCCTACGAGCAGCTCAAAGAGATGGATGAGATCAACGATGAGTTCAAGAATGCCGATGTCGTGCTGATCGTCGGCGCCAACGATGTGGTCAACCCGGCCGCGCGCACGTCGCCGGGCAGCCCAATCTTCGGCATGCCGATCCTTAATGCGGACCAGGCCAAGAACATCGTGTTCATGAAGCGGTCCATGCGGCCAGGATTCGCGGGCATCGACAACGAGCTCATGTACGACCCAAAGACGATGATGTTCTTCGGCGACGCCAAAGAGTCCCTAACCAAATTAGTCAACGCCGTGAAAGCGGCATAAATAAGAAAAGAACCCAAACTCGCCGACAGGCCGGATTCACTGCGGCTGTCACCGATGCCCCCTCAAAGCGCCTCCAGCCAACGGGTTCCGCAGGCGGGGGTTCCGCGGGGGAGGGCTGATTCTCCCGCGCGCTTTTTATGACACGAGCCCCCTGCCAAGCGACAGGAGGCTCGCGCCGCGAAGAGGGTGTGGTGTCGTGAATCCTAGGCACGGGGGGCATCATTTAGGTAGTGGGTAGTCCACAAATCAAAGCGATGCTCATTGTGACTCAGACGCTCAACCTACAATCCGGTTGATGGACGAGCGGGCGGTGTGGCTGTTGGTCACTGTCGCCTTCCTGACCGTTTATGTCGTCGGAGTCGGCGGGACCACGGCGACCGCGATTCGTATCCGGGAGGCGTGGCGGCGCACCCGGCAGATCCCTGCCTCTTTGATCGCGCGTCCGGGCCTGGATGTGACCCTGAAGGCGCCGAGCCTGCCGACCGCGATGCGCCGCCTTCGTGTCGCGGGTTGGATCGCGTTCCCGATCGCGCTCGTGCTGGCTCTGTTCGCCGACCCCACCTACCCGCTGGTGGTGCCGCTCACAGTGGTGGTCATGGTCGGCATCAACGCCTTCTACTTCACGGCGATGCAGAACATGGGTGAGCCGATGACGTTGACGCATGACGGCTTTCGGATCGGCCAGCGTGGCCACGAACGCGGGGTGCGTTGGATTCATGTCACGGAGCTCATGGGGGCGCGGTCAGGAGCGTTCAGGGGCATGCGGATGTCTGAGCGCGGGGAGTGGCAGGACCCGAAGCTGGTACCCAACGTTGTTTACTACCGCCTGAACCACGCCCTGGTCCACGCACCGAAGACGTTGCGCCAGCGTTGGAGTGGCCTGGCTTACTACGACGGAGTCATCCACAACGCCTTTGGGATGCCGACCGAGCAGCTTCTCAGTGCGATGCGCGAGCTGCACAGGCTCGCAGTCGAAGCCGAAGCGCCGCCCTTCCGCCGGCCCCGCCCCGGCGAACGTGTGGAGTCGCGGTCCGCGGAGTAGCTCCTAGGCGCGCGACTCTTTGGGCACGCGCTCCAGCGCTTTGGTGTCGAATGGTTTCGCGAGCCTGAGCACAAAGTGCTCGAGCCCGGCGTCGAGCCACTCCTTGACATCCCTCGCCGTTCTCACGTTCACGTTGGCGACCGTTCGATTTCCTTGGGATCGCGGTCGATCTTGCGTCCCAGCCGTCTAGGACTTTGGATTTGTGCGTACTCGTCCGCGGAGCCCAGGGCATTCCACGTCTGGGCGTGCTCGGCCACCAACCTCAGCGTCACCTTCTCGCCACCACCGCCAATGAGGATCGGCAGGGGCCCGCAGGCCCCGGCCTCAGGTTCGCGATTCGCGCTTTGATGCGCGACAACGCCCCTTTGAGTGTGCGGAGTCGATCCCTGGTTTCTCCGAACGCGAAGCCGAACTCCTGGTAGTCGCGCTCGAACGATCGCGCGCCAATGCCGAGCACGAAGCGGCCGCCTGAGAGCTGGTCGATGGTGGCTCCATGTAGGCGATCTGGTCTCGATCGCGGCGGCGGCGAGGAGCGACCAGCATTCGAACTGGTTGCCGTCGGGGTCGCCATACAGCGGGTAGAAGTGATCCCAGAACCAGATGCTGTCGACGCCGAGCTCATCGGCTCGGCGCCATGCATCGCGTAGCTCATGGATCGTGCACTGTTGTGGGTGAATCGTCACCCCTACTTTGAAGCGCTTCTGTGACGCGATGAGGGAGCGATTACCCTCTCCCTCTCATGATCGGCAACCTGGCGCCGGCGGCGGTGGATACCAAGAGCGCGTCGCGCGAATTCTGGTCGCGTTATCACGCCTATCGCCGGCTCCGGCATGCCGAGGTGAGACCGGATGATCCCCTCAAGCCTGACGACCTCATCGAGAAGGATCTCAAGCGTGATGAGCCGTTTGACATCCGATATCGCTACGAGTTGGTGAGCGATGGAGTGCTGCTGAGCTGGTTCACCGCCAGCACCGCGAGGCCTGGCACGCCGGAGTACGAGTCGAACAAGCACATCCTGTGGGCCGACGCCTCGGTGCGCCAGGACCACCGGCGCCGAGGCATCGGACGCATGTGGATTCCGCTTGCGCTCAAGCTGATGGACAATCACGGCTGCACGACTCTGTCGATGGGGACCGAGGAAAAGTCAGGTGACGCCTTCCTCACTTGGATGGGAGCGGAGGCGAGGTTCGGCGGCGCGGAGAATCGCCTGGCGCTACGTTCGGTGGACTGGGCGATCTTGAAGAGATGGGTCGAGGACGGTCCGCGGCGATCGCCGGCGACCCGGCTGGAGGTCTACGACGGCCATCTTCCTGAGGCGATGTGGGAGGACTATTGCCCGCAGTTCTCCTCCATGCTCAACACGATGCCGTGGGAGCAGCTCGACCACGGCGACATCGTGGTCACGCCGGCGCACATGAAGGATTGGACCGAGCGGCTCGACGAACAGGGCGCCAACGAACATACGATGCTCACGCGCGAGCCGGACGGGGTCATCTCAGGCATCACTGACATGTCGTATGCGCCTTCGTGGCAGCCGGCGATCATCCATCAGGGGTTCACGGGCGTGCGGAGCGATGCACGAGGGCGCGGCCTGGGCAAATGGCTGAAGGCGGCCATGCTGCTGCATGTGCACGAGCTGTACCCAAGGGTCGAGGTGGTTGCCACCGACAACGCCGGCTCAAACGCACCGATGCTCGGGATCAACAAGAAGATTGGGTTTAAACCGTATCGAGCTGGCACGGAGTATCAGATCACCCGCGAAAAGCTGAGCCGCCTGAGCGACTAGCGGAGATCCCGGCTCCGGAGCTTTTAGGCTCGGCGGCGGCTGTTCGAGATGCTCCGGGCCAGCAGCAGGATGCCGATGACTATGAACAGGGCAGGGAGCGCTGCTTTGACCACAGGCTCATTGTTGATGCCGCTGATGTTGAGGATGGATTCGAAGAAGACGAATCCCACTATGAATATGAGCGCGGCGATGAACATCAGCCAGCGGCCCTGCCTGATGAGGTTCGTGTTCCGCTCACGCAAGCCCTGCAGGAACAATCCCAACCCGACGCCGCCAGGAGCGACCAGGGCCCAGGCGTAAGCCCAGCTCGTCCAATGGCCGGTGCTGTTCTGGTAGGCGAGAACAAGTCCGACCATCGTCAGGATTCCGCCGGGTATCGCTGCCCCGGTGCCGAGGCTGAGGAGGCCGACAATCAGCAGCGTCACCCCCGGGAGGATCACCAGCAGCGGCCAGCCGAAAGAGCTGAGGTCGACGGAGGCGACCTGCACCACCAGGTAGAACAGGCCCACCACGACCAGGACCACGCCGAGTGCGATGCCCGTGCCATTTCGACGCGCAGGGGCAGACGGCGGCGCGTAGTGGGGGACGGGTGCTGGCGCGAACGGCGGCGGCGGCTCGAAGCTCGAGGCCGGTGGCTGGAGGGGGGCGACCATCGGCTCGGAGGTCATCGGTGGCGCCTCGGAGATCGACGCTGGCGCCGCCATCGGAACGTCGGGCTCCGGGCTTGCGTCCGTGGGCGTCGTCGCGTCGATACCGGAGCTCGTGGAGCGCTTCGCGGCGAAGATGTCGGGGCTGCCAGCCAGCTCGCCGGCAGGGATGTGCGCCATCGTTGCGGCATCGCCTTCGTCGGTGTTCGGCGGATCCTGATTCGGCGGCGTTTGGGCGCTCTTCCTCGTTCTCGGCATGGCGACCAGCTTAACTCTAGATAGCGCTCCAGCCCCTCACTGGTCTTCTCATCAAAGTCACAGCCGATCCTTGAACATCGGATTCACCGGGCCGTGACCGTGCCCGATATCCAGCGAGTGCTCGATGGCACCTGCGATGAACTCCTTCGCACCTCGCACCGCCGCCAGCGGCTCCAGGCCTTTGGCGAGCCCCGCGGCGATGGCGGCCGAGAAGACGCACCCACTGCCATGCGTGTTGGCAGTTGGCACCCGTATACCCGTCAGCTCGACCATGTTGGCGCCGTCCCAGAAAACGTCGGTCACGTCGCCCTCGGCATGACCGCCTTTGACCACCGCCGCCCGGACACCCAGGGCGACGAGGTCGCGGGCGGCGCGGCGGCGCTCTGCAAGCGTTCGCACCGGTCGCCCGAGAATGACCTCGGCCTCGGGCAGGTTGGGCGTGATCACCGCCGCCAGTGGGAGCAGACGCAGTCGCAGCGTGTCGATGGCATCGGCGCGAAGCAACCTTGCGCCGCCCTTGGCGACCATGACTGGATCGACCACCAGGCTGGTGATCCGGTGCTTGGTGATCGCCACGACCACGGCATCGATGATCTTCGATGAAGAGAGCATCCCGGTCTTGGCCGCACTCACGTCCAGGTCGCTGACGATCGCGTCGATCTGCGCGGCGATCATCTCGACAGGGAGCTCGAAGATGTCGGTCACTGTGATCGTGTTCTGCGCCGTGATGGCGGTGATCGCCGAGGTCCCGTGGACACCCAGCGCGGCGAAGGTCTTCAGGTCGGCTTGAACGCCGGCGCCACCCCCGGAGTCCGAGCCCGCGATGGTGAGCGCAACTGGAAGCCTCATGACGGCCGCAGGCGACGAACGACCACATAGATGCCGGCGGCCACCGCCGCGCTCACCAGTCCGCTGAAGTCCGCGCCGTGCAATCCCGTGATCAGGGATTGATTGAAAAACGCGTAGCCGGCGCCAGCCCCAATGTTGCTGAACAGGTTGTCGTAGTTGACGAATATCAGGCTGGCAGCCGTGCCCACCGACCAGGCCGCGAGCGCAAGGGCGGGCCTTGGTTTTGCCTCGAAGACGAAGAAGCTCAGCAGCACCACCGCGGCCCAAGCCGGCGCCCAAAGGTAAGTGAGGATCAAGAAGTCCTCGTACGCGAGGTGGAAGTCGCTGACGAGTACCGCATAGGCGGCCAGCGCCGTACCGAGCAAACCACACCCCAGCGCGGCCTGCCATCGTCGCACCTTGATGCCCATCGCCAGAGCTACGAGGCCCGCCGTGTACACGTCTAGGTAGTTGGCCCAAATCTCGCCGGCGACGACGAAGACGAAGAAGGGCACTGCCACCCAACCCGGCGCATGGGCGCTGATCACCGCCAGCGGTCCCTTGTCCGCGGCCAGGCTGGCATCGATGGTCGGAAGCATCAGTCCGAACAGGCCCAGGAACAGCATCGGCAGCGTGATCCCGACCACCGGCCACAAGGTGACCGCACGGGTCGCGCTGGAGGTGGGGAGGTAGCGCGAGTAGTCGCTGGCGAAGGGGTACCACGAAGCCACCAGCGCGAAGCACGTCATCAAGCCGAGGACGAAGGCCCCAGGGTAGTCGCCCCCCGATACCTTCGGGCCCTGGTTCCACTGGAATTGGGGTGCCAGGAATATGAAGAGGATCGCCAGCACAGCGGCAAACGCGATTGCGCCGTACGCCTCGAGCACCTTGATGGTCTGGTGGCCGAAGATCGCCACCACGACGCTGATCGCGGCCACCAGAACCACCAGTCCGAAGGTGATCGATGTGTTCGCACCTCCCAGCAGCTGCGCGCCCGCCTGGGCCGCGATCACGCAATCGACAGCGAACCAGCCGATGGCCAGAAACAGCGTCAGCGCGGCGCCGATGTACGAGCCGCGCAGCCCGAAGATGCGCCGGGTGTAGACGATCTGGGGGAGCCCTGTCCGCGGCCCCGTGTTGCTCAGCAGGCCGAGGATCGCGGCGGCGGCCACGGTGCCCAGCGCGGTCGCGAGCAGGCCGTCCCAGACGCCGAGGCCGTAGTAGGTCGTGAGCAGGCTGGCGGTGAAGAGGCTCGCGTAGTTGACGAAGGCGCCTGCCCACAGAAAGCCGAGCTCGCGCGGCTTGCCATGGCGCTGGCTGGCTGGGATCGCCTCGATACCCTGGCTCTCGACTTCGCCAAAGGCGCTTGATTCCGCGTGTGTCGCCGTGGTGTCGCCGATGGCATCCCTCCGCTGGCATTACCCAGTTCAGGTTCATGCGGTCGGCGCTTAGTGCGCCCTCTCAGCCCGGCTCCCGAGCTCCCGCTAAGCCGATCTTACGCGGAGCGGGCTAGCTCGTTCTCCATGGCGCGGTCAGCAGCTGCGCGAGTATTCGGTAGACCTCGGGGTTCAGCACTAGGCCGATGTGGCTGCCGTTTACCTCGATGGCGTTGACATCGGGGCGCAGGCACGCCCTCCAGTTGACGACCCCGTCGGTGCGCGAGTACAGGGAGGTGGTCGGCACCTTAGGGGGCGCAGCGAGGTCACGCAGAAAGCGCTTCTCCACCGACGCGGGGTGGCCGTAGCGAAAGACGTTGTAAGCGTGCGCCGCTCTCACGCCCGCCATCGTCAATGGGTGGACGTCGAAAGGCGCACCGAGTGGCGAGCCGAGCGTGATGACCTGTTCTACCAGCTCTGGATTTCGATGGGACAACACCTTCGCTAGGACCCCACCACGGCTGTGTCCTATCAACGCCACGCGCGCCCCGGTTCGCCGCTTGAGGTGCTGAAGCGAGGTCATCAAAGGGCGCAGCATCACCTCGGAGTACATAACGTTGAAGGCAACTCCGCCCATCTGCGGCTTGTAGCCGACGCGGCGCAGCCACTGGGATGGGGTTCGCAGAGTCCAGTCGCCGGCCAGAAAGCCGGGGATGAGCAGGACCGGGCGCCCAAGCCCGGGCGGCACCTCGTCGCCGCGGTACACAGGGTCGCGGATCAGCCGCAGGTACTCGATGTAGATGCGGCCTTCGAGCCACATCGGAGGAATCGGGTCCCAGCGCCCAAGATGCCGGAGATCGGGGAGGATCGATGCGGCGATCTCCTCTATCCGGCTCCGCCTGCTTGCGGGGGTTTGTGGGAGCGTTGCCAAATAAGGTTCTGAGTGTTTCTCCGTTATGAAACCGCAGCGGGCGCAGGGGCGATTCTTTTCGCAAGCCACTGGTTGACAATCTGCACGAACCGGTCGGGGGTCTCCATCATCGGAACGTGGCCGACACCCTCGAGGATCTCGAGATCCCAGTCCGGGCGCCGCCGTACCAGGTCGCGCGCCGCGGCGAGCGGAATCAAGCGATCGAGCTCGCCGTGGACGATGAGGGTCGGAGCCTCGACCTTCTTCAAGCGTGTCCAGAAGCGCGGGTCTGCCATCCGGAGCCCCAGCGAGCGAACCGCCTGCGTGAAGGCGCGGCTGTTCTGGCGCCCGAGGTTGCTGCGCTCGCGGGTCAGCTGCATGTGCGCCTCGAGGAGCTCGCCGCCAACGCGCGCGGGATCGGCGGCCACCATGGCAATCGTCCGCTCCACCAGTCGCTCGGGACCGAGCAACCGTGCCCGCCGGTCGATGACGAGCTCAGCGAGACCTGGCAGCGACACGGCGGCGACCACTCCCAGGGTGGTGGGGTCGGGCCTGCGGACGTGGACGCCGGGGATTGCAGGGTCGACGAGGATCAGCTCGCTGACCCACTCCGGGTGGTCGGCGGCCTCGAGGATGGCGATGTGGCCTCCCATCGAGTTGCCCATCAAGATCACGGGCTCGCCGATCACTTCTGTGATAAACCGATGCACCAGGTTGGCATTGGCGCCGAGGGCAGCCGACCTGTTAAAGAGGGGAGTCCGGCCGAAGCCGGCGAGATCGAGTGCGAACGTGCGGTGGCCCTTTGCGAGATCTGGCCCGACCGCCATCCAGTTCACGGCAGCTCCGCCCAGCCCGTGGACCATGAGCAGCGGTTTGCCCTCTCCCCCGAAGTCGAGGAATTGGACCGGCCCGTCCAGGTCTACAGTCCGATGCCGCACCGCGTCAATCGTACGCCACGATGACAGTCTCTAAGCGCTGTGCAGCGCGGGCTCTGAGTTGAGGAGCGTTGCCGCCAAGCGCCAGAGGATCTCGACCACAGCGGCCTGCGAACGCCGGCCGTCTTTGTGAAGCCTGTCGAACACGGTGAACGAGGTGATCGCTCCGATCACATCTTCGGCCTCCTTCAACGAGCACCCCGGTCGCAGAAGGCCGGCAGCCGCAAGCCGCTCGGCCAGCGCCCAGTCGCCAGGTGGGCTGTCGTGCTGAAAGTCGACGACCAATGGCAGGCGCCGGAAAAGGGCGGGATCCGACGCCCACCGCCAGCATGCGTCTGCGATTCGCTTGCGAAGCTCGTGCCTCGGATCCGACGGTCCCGACGCCTCGCCGGCCGGCCGGCTGTGCGCCTCGGTCGCCAGTTCCCGCAACAGGCCCGCCTTCGAGCCGAACCGGTTGTAAACGGTAATCCGCGACACCCCGGCTCGCCTCGCCACGGCTCCGGGGGTGACGCCCGCCTCGCCGGAGGCCACCAGCTCCCGGGCCGCCGCCAGGATTGCCAGCCGCGTGCCGTCGACGGCTGCTTGGCGGCGGCCCAGCTGGTAGCTGCGTGGCATCCAATTAGTTTAACAAACAGTAAGTTCAGTTAATTAAGAAGGATCTGGAGCAGGGCGGCACCGTATTTCTCGAGCTTTGAGGGCCCGATGCCAGGGACGGATCCAAGCTGGGCCAGGTCCGCCGGCCGGCGCGACGCCAGCTCGGTCAAGGTCTTGTCGTGGAAAACCATGAAGGCCGCGATGCCCTGGGTGCGGGCGACCGCCGCTCGCCACTCCCGAAGTCGCTCGAACAAGGCCGGATCCGGATCGGAGCTCAAAGTCCCCGCTGGATCCGCAGGAACGGCGATGGTGATTGTCTGCGCGCCGCCTAACACTTCGCGACCCCGCTCGGTCAGCTCGACCGTCGGGTACTGACCCTGGCTCTGGGCCAGACATCCAGCCGCCATCAGCTCATCAAGAAGCTTGCGTAGCCTCCTCTGGCTCCAGCCCGAAAGTGAACCGTACGCGGGCACTTGCATCACCCACGGCTGTTCACGAATGAACCGGTTCTCCCTGCCCGCGAGGATCGAAGCGAGGTTGACGATTCCAATCCGCCCGGCAAAGCGCGCCGATCCCGCCAGCGCCGCGCGTATGACTGATTCTTCGACCGGAGCGCCTTCTGGGCCGACGACCTCACCGCGCTCGCAGCTGTCGCACGAATGGCACGAACGCTGCGCCGTCGGCTCGCCGAAATAGTCGGTGATGAACGCGTGCCGGCACGAGCGTAGATGCGCGTACTGGATCATCTGCGCGAGCTTCTTGTAGGAGTGAGCCTTGAGCGCCGAGAGCTGCTTGAAATCGAGTCGCGAATGGTCAAGTGGCCCGACGCTCCCATCGTCCCGCAGTGCGCCGGCCTTGATCAGCAAGCGCTTGGAGGCATCGAGTGATTGCCATGCGGGGTCTGGCATCAGGGCCTTCAGCTCCTCGGGATCCGAGTTCCACACGCCGAGTCGTGAGTACGCGCTGTGAACGCTCATCACCTCGCGGAGGTCGGGAAGCGCGGACTCGATGAAGTACACCTGAAGGTCGCGATCCTTGCCCGAGTGGATGAGCAGGCACAGGGCGGGCTTGCCGTCGCGGCCGGCACGACCTGCCTCCTGGTAGTACGCCTCAACGCTACCGGGATATCCGACGTGGATCACCTGCCGGATGTCCGCAAAGTCAACGCCCATGCCGAATGCACTGGTGGCGACGACCACGCGAAGGTCCTTGGACGCAAAGCCGTCCTGGATGCGCCGCCGGCTCACGTCCGGTAGGCGCCCGTGATACGGAGCGGCCGGAAAGCCCCAGCGGCTGATGGCGGCGGCAATCGTCTCGGCTCCTTTGACAGTCCCCGTGTAAACCAGCGCGCGTCCCTCGCCGGGATTGAGACGGCGCCGGAGCTGCTCGAGGCGGTCGCGCCCGCCCCGAGCCTCGACGGCTTCCATTCGCAGGTTGGGCCGGTTGAATCCGGTGACCACGACCAGCGGCGCGCGCAGTCCGAGGCTGGTTGCGATGTCGTCACGCACCTCCGGCGTGGCAGTTGCGGTGAAAGCCCCGATCGGCGGCCGACCGCAGGCTTCAAGGGCTCCGCCGATGAGCCTGTAGTCAGGCCTGAAGTCGTGGCCCCAGGTCGAGATGCAGTGGGCCTCGTCGACGACGAAGCGCCTCACCGCCATCGTCGCCAACCGGTCTGTGAATCCGGGCCGGCTGAATCGTTCAGGCGCGACGTAGAGCAGTTGATATTCGCCCCGCGCGGCAGCCGAGAGTCGGCTGCGCTGCTCGGTCGAGTCCAGGGTCGAGTTGATGAACGCAGCCTGCACTCCGTGAGACACGAGCCGGTCGACCTGGTCTTTCATGAGCGCGATCAGCGGAGAGACGACGACGGTCAGGCCGTCGCTGAGAATTGCCGGCACCCAGTAGCTGAGGCTCTTGCCCGAACCAGTCGGGGCGACCGCCAGCACGTCGCGGCCGTTCATCTGCGCATCCACGACCTCGGCCTGGCCTGGCCTAAACGCCTCCAGGTGAAAGACGTCGCGCAGCACTTGCTGGGGAGTCACCAAATCAGTGTGGGCCAGCGCCGGTAGGCGTAGCAGCCGCCGTTAACAGCCGCCGACGCTGCGCCCGCCCATACCGAAGACGGCGGCCCACAACCTACCATCGCAGCGGTGAGGCTCTGGAATCCGTTTGCCCTGCGCGAGCTGAACGCCCTGTGGAAGGACCCGGTCTTCCGCGGCCGCGGAGTGAGACACGGCGATGGGCGTTCCGTGCTGCTCGTGCCCGGATTCCTGTCCGGCGACTGGTCGATGCGTATCATGCACGGCTGGCTCAAACGAGTCGGTTACACCTCGTACCTGTCAGGGATTGCCGTCAACGCATTCCATTCGGAGCACATGCTGGCCGGCCTCCGCCACCGCATGGCCGAGATCCTGAAAGACGACGATGCGCCGATAACGCTGATCGGGCACAGCCGGGGCGGCTTGCTGGCAAAGGTGCTGTCGCAGCGCCGCCCCAAGGATGTCGAGCAGGTCATCACACTCGGCGCGCCGCTCGCCGACGTCACCGACCTGGCGCTGGTGACTCGCGCGGCCGTGGGCGTGGCGACGACGGCCAACGAGCTCGCTTTCGGTCGCCGCCTTCGCGCCGAGGGACGTTTCGCGCACGACTTGAGGCTGTCTCCTGTCGTGCCCACAACATCGATCTACACACGCTCCGACGACATCGTTAACTTTCGGAGCTGCCTGCGTCCTGACATCCCCGCCATCTCCGTTTGGGGCAGCCACAACGGCCTGGTGGTCAATCCAGAGGTTTACAGACTTCTCGGTCGCCTCTTGGCGCGGCCTCGCCGCGGATGACATCGCTCGCGATCGGCCTGGCGCTGGCCGCGGCAGCGCTTCACGGGACGTGGAACGTGCTCGTCAAGGTGAGCGGCGATCCCATGCGCACATTTCGTCGAGCCACGGTGGTCGCGGCGATGGTGGTCACTGTCGTGGCCTTCGTGGCCTGGCTCTGGGCCGGCAGGCCTTCGCTGGCGCCGGGTGCCATAGCTCTGGCCGCCATCTCGGCGGTGCTCGAGCTGGCCTACCTGTTCTTGCTGTCGGCCGCATATCGGCGGGGAGAGCTGTCGGTCGTATACCCGATCGCCCGCGGCTCGGCTCCACTGCTGGCTGTCGGCGCCGGCCTCGGAATCCTCGGCGAGAAGCTGACGCTGACTCAGTTGGTCGGCGTCGCGCTCCTGTTGCTCGGAATCCTGGCCGTGACGCTGCCGCAGACGAGCGGTCGTGCGACTGTGCCTGCGCTGCTGACAGGAGTGTCGATCGCGGCATACAGCGCGGTTGACCGGATTGGCGTGAGGCTCTCGACGCCCTGGCTGTACGGCTGGCTTCTCATCGTGCTGCTCGCCGTTGGATTGCTGATCACCGGGTACCTGGAAACCCGGCTGGCTCGCCGGCGCTCTGGGCCGTCGGAGCGCCCCGAGCTCCCGCCCGTGCGCTGGCCGCAAGCCGCTGTGATCGGGATATTCATGTGGGGCGGGTACCTGCTGGTGCTCGCGGCCCTGAGCATTGCGCCCCTGTCGGTGGTCGCGCCGGTCAGAGAGACGGCGATCGTCGCAGTGGCCGTGTGGGGGATCTGGAAATTGCGCGAACGCAGGGGCGCTGCGCTCAAGCTCATGGGGGCGAGCGCGACGCTGGTCGGGGTGGCCCTGCTGGCCTTGTGAATGCCAGCGAGATATGGGATGAAACTCTGAAATCGCAGTGGTAATGTGAAAAAGTCGCCTCGTCTGGGGCGATGTTCGCCGCGGTCGTCGCTCTTCTCGAAAGGACCGGTGCGTTCGTGACAATTACTTTCGAGAAGAGTGAGAGGGAGTAGGAGATGCCGACTGGCACCATCAAGAAGCTGGTTTCCGACCGCGGCTTCGGGTTCATCGCCGCGGAGGATGGGCGGGAGTATTTCTTCCACCGCACAGGACTCGACTCGAGCGTGAATTTTGACTCGCTCGCGGGCGGCGAGCGCGTCAACTTCGAGATCGAGCCCAGCCAGAAAGGACCGCGGGCAAACCGCATCAAGCTCGCGTAGCTGAGCGCCTCCGAGGGCGGTGGCGACGCCGCCCGGTATTTCGAGCTCGAGCCACTGGGCGCCTACTCGCTCGAAGAGAGCGCGAGGTTCATCGGCGCCTGGCACGAAGCGCCGTCTGATGTAAGCTCGACCGCCGCCCACCTGCACCTTGCTTTCTTGACGGATGACGACTGGAAGCCGGTGGGCGTGTGCTTGACCCAACCCGAGCCGAGCCGAGTGCTGGCGGCTGTCTATGGGGGCGCGCAAGTGGGTCGGCTTAAACGCCAGGTCACTCGCATCCTCAGTCTCGATGTGGACGGCCGCGATTGGCCCGCAGTCGGAAAACGTGATCGAGTTGTGGCCAGGCTCCAGCAAATGTTCCCGGGGTTTCGGCCGGTGAACTGGTCGAACGCTTACGAGGCCGCGGCGTGGGCGCTGATCTCAACGCGGATATCGATGCGCCAAGGACAAAACGTAAAGGACAGGATGAGCCGGGAGCTTGGCCACGAGGTCGACGTTCACGGCCACCGCCTGTGGGTGTTCCCGGAACCTAGTCGCCTAATCGAGCTCAAGGCTTTCAAGGGACTCTTCGGCCGCAAGGTCGAGTACCTCAACTTGCTGGGCCGCGCTGCCTTGGCCGGCGCCCTGGACACCGACCTGCTTCGCGCCCTGCCGCGCGAGGAAGCGCTGACCCGGCTGAAAAAGCTGAACGGGATTGGCGAGTTCGGGTCTCAGCTCATCCGGTTGAGAGCGTTGAGCGCGGTCGATGAGCTGCCGACATCCGAGCCACGACTCGCCAGGGCCATTCGCGACGCCTACGGACTTGCAAAGGACCCGGAATTGGACAAGCTCGAGGAGCTGGCGGAAACCTGGAGGCCGTACCGGATGTGGGTATGCGTGTGCTTGCGGCGAACGCTCGAGGGCGGCGCCGGCATGATGCATTCAGGTGCCAGTGGCTAGCACCGCCGACCGTTTTGCTGCGCGCTAATGGGACGCGCGACGGACCAGGACGATTGCTGTGGCCCAGCAAAGTGAGCCGAGCGCGAGCAACGTCCACAGCGCCGGCATGATGGCGGGAAACTCCACGAGCGCTCCGAAAATGCACATCGCGGCCGCGCCCGCGAGCAGGAACGAGCCTGGCAGCAGCAGCCACGCGCAATACCACGGCGGCTGGACCAGGTCGCCGCGATCCACCAGCCGCCCGATGCTGAAGATCAAGGCGGCGCCGCCGAGTGCCGGGACGGTCAGCCACAACGCCCAGCCGGCGCCTACCGCTCCGGCCGCGGCGCCCAGCAATGGCTGCACCGCCGCCATCGCCAGGCCGGCGGGGACCGCGAAGGCGACCAGGCGCAGGAGCCGGCTCGCCGGGGGCACTTCTAAGGGATCACGCAGCGGTTAGCGAAGGCACTGCGGCCGGCCGCGTGAAGACGCCCTTGGTCGTAATCCATCCTCTTGCCACGTCCCAGTACATGTCGGATCGTCGCAGCTGGTCCATGAATGCGTCATTGAAGATGCGCCCTCGGGCGGCTGGAGACTCGCGGTGGCTGGTGCCGGCGTAATACGGCTGGCGCGGCAGGCCGGCCGCCATCGCAGTGCTGTTGTAATAGTCGGCATTCCCATAGACCGATGTAGACCCATATGAATAGATCGCGACCCCAAGCAGACGGTGGCCATTTGAAGAAGGCGCGAGCGCGAGGCGGATCTGCGCCAGCGTGTCCTCGGGGTAGTTCATGAAGCCTCCGACCCCGGTGAGGATGCGGTTGCCAAAGCCAGAGTTTTTCTCAAAGGCGAGCCAACGCGTGAACCAGGCCTCCTCGAGGCTGACCCACGCGCTGTCGTAGTTCATCACCACGCCTAAATCGATGTATCGATTGGCCAGCCACCCGTACCAGTCCTGGAAAACGTCTCCGTATGCCGAGGTCAAAGGCCAGTCGGCCGCCAAGGCGGGTCCATCTCCGTACGCGATGAGAGCACCACTGAGCTTCACGTTTGGCTTGGTGTGCTTGAGATCGGCGTTTAGGTCGCGGACGAAGGCGGTCACGCGTCCGCGACGCCACGCCTTCCACGCCTCGTCCTCGGGCGCCGGAGTGGTGGTGGCTCCCGTCTGCGCCTTGTAGAGCGCGATTGCGGTCGGGTTGTACCCCCATTCGACGCCTGGGTATCGCACGTAGTCCATATGAAGGCCATCGATGTCGTAGTGCTTGGCCACGTCCATGAAGATCTTGTGCGTGTACGTGAGGACGTCGGGCACGCCGGGGTCGAAGAGGCCGCTCTTCGTGCCGGTGTTGGAGAGGGTGCCCCAGGCGCTTCGGTGATTGGCGAAGACGGCGCTAGTGTCGCCAACGTAAAAGGTGTTGAGCCAGGCGTGGACCTCGATCCGCGGGGTCGAGGCGTGGGCGAGCTGGATCACATAGGCGAGCGGGTCGAACTCAGGCGGTCCCTGGATGTCGGTCGCTCGAGGCTCGTCCGACTGATCGAAATACGCGTCACCCCGCTTGCGCACCTGCACGATCAGGGCGTTCAGGTTGCCGCGATGCGCATCAGCCACCAGCTTCTCCACCTGCGCGGGCGACTTTATCCCGTCGTGAAACGCGTCGACCCAAAGCGCTCGGTACTGAGGTGGTCCCAGCGTGACCACGCTGGCGCTTGCGGAAGGCGATGGGCTCGGCAAGACCCGCGCCGCTCCAGGGGATTGAGAGTTGCATCCGATCAACAGGGCGGCCATCACCGCCGCGCTGCACGGAAGCCACCTCGCCGCCGCTGTCCTAGCTATGGGCCCTTTTGAGCGCATCACGCCACGGCAAGCAGCACATGATTTCTTCCTCTGGTCACGATCCGGCCGGGATGGTGTTGACGCAAAGTCACGACGGCGTCATCCATGATGGCTTGACGGCGGATCTCGTCCATTCCTTCAATACGAGCCGCGCAATCCACCCAGCTCATAAAGCCCTTCACCAGGTGCTCCGCCGACGCCCACAGCACCTCTTCCTCGATCAGCTCGACCGTCGCGGATTCGAACCCCGCTTCGAGCGCAGCCTTCTGGAAGGCGGAAGCGTCCTGGACCGTTGCGCGCGTGAGCGCCTGATCGACAGCCTCTGGGGCCGGCGGCACCCAGCTATCGATCACGGCGTACAGCTGGATCCAGACTTCCTCTCCGTAGCTACCGATCGGGACGCTGGCCGTGAGCTTGCCGGGCGGCAGTAGCACACGCCGAGCTTCGCTCAGGGCACGTGGGAGATCAGACGCGAACTGGAACCCATGACCGCAGATCGCAGCGTCGAAAGAGGCGGCGTCAAAGGCAAGGTTCTCGATGTCCATCAGCTCAAAACGCGCCGATGGGAGATGGAGGGCTTTCGCCAGCTCGATCATCCCGGGTGCTAGGTCAACACCTATTACCTCTCCACCTGGAGAAACCGCCGCAACGAGGCGTCGGCTCAGGGTACCTGGCCCGCAGGCGAGATCGAGAATCCGCATTCCTTGGCGCGCACCAAGGACTTCGAGAGCGCGCATCCGGCCCGCCGACTCTCCCCGCGACATGATGTCCTCGAGGCGTTGTTGATATGCGAGAGCGTGCCGGCCGAAGACAGACGGGAAGTGCTCCTTTGACTTCACCCGCTCAGCTGCTGCCACTCCTGCTCTAACCACGCTGCGGCGGCGATGGTTCCAGCGTTCGTCCGGCCGACCACCTGAATGCCTACAGGCATGCCCTTCACCGGAGCCGGGAGCGTGACGACCGGCTGGCCGGTGCCGTTGAAGGGACGCGTGTATCGCGTGATCGGCTCGCGGACCTCGGTCCCCGCGGTGATCAACGGCGCGACGATCGCGCTGGCGGGCAGGAGCAGGGCATCGATGCCCTCCATCGCGCTCATCGCTTTCACTCGCAGCTCGCGGATTGTCGCCAGCGCTTCGGCGTAATCGACGCCCAGTATCTCCAGCCCGCGCCGTAGGTGGCCGAGCACGTCCGCGCCGTACTTCTCCGGGCTCTCTGCGACCCACCGGCGGTGATACGTGCTGGCCTCGACCTGGAGGACCGTGAGGCTCTGCACGTACAGCGGCTCTCTCTTGATGAAGTCCACCTCTGGCAGCCCGTCGGAAACGAGCCGCCAGGCTCGGGCGGTGTCATCGTCGAGGTCCGCGACCCAGCCTGCGGGAATGGCCAGCCTCGGCTTGCGCATCGGCTCTTGAGGTATGGCCTCGCCGGACATCATCGAGTAGGCGCGCGCCGCGCTCATCACGTCTGATGCAAGAGGACCGAGCGTGTCCAGCGATGGGCTGAGAGGGATGACTCCGGTCGTGTCGATGCTGGCGTAGGCCGGTTTGAAACCAACGACTCCGCAAAACGAGGCGGGTATCCGAATCGACCCACCGGTGTCGCTGCCGACCGCCCAGTCGCACATGCCCGCCGCCACCGCGACCGCCGACCCGCCCGACGAGCCGCCGGCCACGCGCGTGACATCGTGCGGATTACGCACCGCGCCGTAGTGGGGGTTGACGCTGGTCACCCCATACGCGAACTCGTGGAGGTTGGCCTTGCCGACCATCACGCAGCCTTCCTGCCGCAGGCGCCGAATCACTGGGGCATCCTCGGCTGCAGGTTCGCGCGGGAGGATGATGCCGCCCCCGGTAGTGATCATGCCCTCGACGTCGACGAGGTCTTTGACGGCCACCACCGTGCCGCTGCCTTCCTCAGACGACACCGAAATGAAGGCATTCAAGTCGGCGCGCTCGAGGATGCGCCGGCGCGCCTTTTCGAGTTCCACGGTGCCAATTCTGGCAGCCGGGGAGTTATCCTCCGTCGCGATGCCTCAGACCGCCGGCGTGATCAACCCAGCCGTTGCGTGGAGCAAGGTGGAGCTGCTCACGGCATACCAGCGCCTCACCGGCGAGATCCAGATGCGGGTGCGCCTGCGCGAGACGATCAACGACCCCGAACCGTACTTCCATCTCAGGAACGTCAGCGCCGAGCCCTTGCTGCCGGGTGCTGTCGCGCTCAATGGAGTGCCTGAAGGTTTGTTCAGCAAGGCCCTTGTCGGGGGCATCAGGACCATCGATCCGGAGCCGCCGCCTCCGGACCAGATGGAGGTGACGCGCCGCTACGCGATGGTCCAGGCGGGGAGCTTCATGGTGGCCGGCGCGGCGGAGTTCGCCAAAGCACTGGAACCGAAGATGCATGCCGAGGTGCTGCTAAAAAATCCGTTCTTCTCGCTGGTCGACGTTACGGTCACGATCATCGGAGTCGCAGGCAAGAGCTGGTCGCAACCGACCATCTGGGTCAACCGAGCCCACATGCTGGCGCTGTACCTGGGCTGAGTGGCGCCGGACGACAGCCATGCGGGCACAAATGGCCGCACCCAAAGGGGGCTTGGTCGCGCCTGTCGGGCTTCTTGGTCGCGGTTGCGGCCGCTACTTAGAGCCGAACACTCCTCTTAATCGCGCCCAGAAAACTGAGAAAAGCAGGCCAAAGGCGTTCACCGGCCGTGAGGTAACCGGAGCCGCCGTCGCGACCGGCGCGGCGCCTGGCCCTGATGGCGCTGCCGCCCCGCCGCCTCCCGCGCCTGGCTCGGCGGCTTCGACGTTGGCCTTGATGCAGGCCGCCATGTCGTTGACGATGCGGCGCGAGACGTCCTCCATGACGCCGCGGCCGAACTGGGCGACGCGGCCGGCCACGTTGTAGTCGGTCACGATCTTGACCACCGAGTTCGAGCCATCCGCCTCGACCGTCATCCGCGCGCTGGCGCGGGCGGAGCCGGGGCCCGTGGTCTCACGACCCTCGGCCTCGAGCGTGGCCGCGTGGTTGGCCTCGTCCCGATTCACGATTCGCGCCGTACCGCTGTAAGCAACCGTGATCGGCCCGACCTTGATCTTGACCTTGCCTTTGAACGTCGTCGGATCGACCACCTCCGAAAGCTCGGCGCCAGGCACGCAGCCGACGATCTTGTTGACGTCGAGCAGGTAAGCGAATACGCGGAAGGGAGGCGCGCCCACTGTGAACGAATTTTCTAGTTGCATTTCGCCGCTAAAAGTAGCGCAATAGACGGGTACGCCTTCGGCAGCTCACGAGGGTATGAGGTCCCCCGCCACCCGCACAATTCGAGATAGTTCAACTTGCCGGCCGTTACCGGTGGGATTTCTGGGCAGTTTTCGGCGCCAGGGGCGCGCCGCCACCGCGTTAGGGAGGAGTCGTATGAAGCACAAGGTCGCGACCACCGTCAACGGCCAACGGCGCGAGCACGAAGTCGAGCCACGACTCCTGCTCGTGCACTATCTGCGCGACGTCGTCGGACTGACCGGCACCCATATCGGATGTGACACCAGCCAGTGCGGTGCCTGCACGATCCACGTTGATGGCAAGGCGGTGAAGAGCTGCACCATGTTCGCGGTTCAGGCCGAGGGCAAGGACATCACCACGATCGAAGGGATGGCGAAGGACGGCGAGCTGCATCCTCTGCAGCAGGCGTTCTGGGACGAGCACGGGCTCCAGTGCGGCTTCTGCACGCCTGGGTTCATCATGGCCGCCTCCTACCTGCTGTCTCAGAATCCAAACCCGACCGAAGACGAGATCCGCCAAGGCCTCGAGGGCAATCTCTGCCGCTGTACGGGCTACGTGAACATCGTCAAGTCGGTGCAGTCGGCGGCCAAGGCGATGAACGGCTCCAAGGCCAAAGCAGGCGAGCACTCGGCCGCCGCGCGGAGGAGCTGAGGCGATGGCTGTCACCACCATGATCGGAGCCAAGATCCACCGCCGGGAGGACCCCCGCCTGGTTAGCGGCGAGGGCCGCTACGTTGACGACTTCACCCGCCCGGGTTGCGTCTCTCTCGCGGTTGTACGGAGCCCTTACGCCCACGCGCTCGTCAAGAGCATTGATGTAACTCAGGCGGCGAAGGCGCCTGGAGTGGTCGCCGTCTATACCCACAAGGATTTCGCAAAGGTGCTCTCGGGAACCATGCCGGTCACGCCGTCCTTCGTGGCCGAGAAAAAGCAAAGCCCGCCCAGGTTCCCGATCGTGGACAAGGAGGTCGTCTACCAGGGCGAACCTGTCGCAGTCGTGTTGGCCGAGACGAAGTACCAAGCGTCGGACGCCGCCAACCTGATCGAAGTTGAGTACGAGCAACTTCCGGCGGTCATGGACCTCGACAAGGCACTCGAAGCCAAGAGCCCCAAAGCGCACTCGGGGGCGCCCGACAATCTCGGTTGGGATCTGACCTACATACCCGACGATCCGGCAGTGATGAAAGAGGCTGACGTCGTCGTCAAGGCTCGCATCCTCCAGCAGCGGCTGGCGCCGACATCGATGGAAACCCGAGGCGTGCTCGCAGAGTACTCGAAGCCCGACGGCACTTTGACGGTATGGATGTCCAGCCAGAGCCCGCACTTCGTGCGGTTGTTCCTCGGCGGCGCCATGGGGATCCCCGAAAACCGGATCCGCGTGATCTCGCCCGACGTGGGCGGGGGTTTCGGCAGCAAGATCAGCCCCTATTCAGAAGACTGGCTGGTCCCCGCCGCCGCAAAGCTAAGCGGGCGGCCTGTCAAGTGGATCGAGTCGCGCACCGAATCGCTCCAGACCACCACCCATGGCCGGGGCCAGGTTTTCGAGGTCGAGGCCGGAGCCAAGAAGGACGGAACTCTGGTCTTCATCAAGGCGACCCAATATCTCGACATCGGCGCGTACATGGGCACTTTCGCCGCATTCCAGGCTTGCGCTTGCTTGCTTGCGGGTGGTGCTTACAACTGGAAGCACGTCGCAGCACGCACGGTCGGAGTCCTGACCAACAGAGTCCCGACCGATCCCTATCGAGGCGCCGGCCGTCCTGAAGCAACCCACTTGTGCGAGCGAATGATCGACTTGCTCGCCGCTGAGCTGAAGATGGACCCGGTCGCCATTCGGCGTAAGAACTTCATCAGCGCGTTTCCGCACACCAACCACTTCGGCCTGGTCTTCGACTCCGGCGCTTACGAGAAGGCGCTCGACATGGCCCTCGAGATCGCGGGTTACGACAAGCTTCGCAAGGAGCAGGAGGAAGGCCGCAAGAAGGGTAAGTACCTTGGCATCGGCCTATCGAGCTGGATCGAGATATGCGGCTTCGGGCCCAGCGCGGCGACGGCCCCAGCAACCGGAGGCATCGCGCTCGTCGAATCGGCTCAGGTTCGTGTCTTCCCGACTGGGTCGGTCGCGGTCTACGTCGGCACCCACTCCCACGGCCAGGGCCACGACACCACGTTTCCGCAGATAGTCGCCGATACCCTCGGTGTGCCCTACGACTCGATCGAGTTGAGGCACGGCGACACCGCTGAAGGCCCGGCATTCGGTTATGGAACATATGGCAGCCGCTCACTGGCGGTGGGCGGCATGGCCGTCTACAAGGCAAGTAAGAAGATCGTCGACAAGGCGACCAAGCTCGCCGCTCACATCTTCGAAGCGGCTGAGGAAGACATCGTCTTCGACCAGGGCCACTTTTACGTCAAGGGGAGTCCGGACAAGCGCAAGGCGTTTGGCGAGGTGGCATTCGCGTCTTACGGCGCCGGCCTTCCCGATGGAATGGAGCAGGGCCTAGAGGCTGTCGCCTACTACGACCCGAGCAACTTCGTGTGGCCCTTTGGCACACACGTTGCGGTGGTTGAGGTGGATACGGAAACCGGCCACGTCGACCTCAAACGCTACATAGCGGTTGACGACTGCGGCAACATCATCAACCCCATGATCGTCGACGGCCAGATTCACGGCGGCGTCGCTCAGGGTATCTCGCAAGCACTCTACGAAGAGGTTGTTTATGACGACGAATCAGGGCAGATGAGGACCGGAACGTTCACTGACTACCTGCTCCCGAGCGCCAACGAGTTCCCGGCCTTTGAGCTCGGCCGAACGATCACTCCTTCGCCGACCAACGAGCTGGGCGTCAAGGGTATCGGTGAAGCCGGTACCATCGCGAGCTCGATCGCAGTCATCAATGCCATCTGCGACGCCCTGTCGCCACTCGGCATCAAACACGTCGATATGCCCGCGAGCCCGGATCGGCTCTGGAAGCAGATTCAGGAAGCGCGCGGTGCGTCCAGCAACGGAAAGGAGGCCCGTAAGTGATCCCAGCCGCATTCGAATACGCGCGCGCCTCCTCGGTCGAGGAGGCCGTGAAACTGCTGACCAAATACGGCGCCGACGCAAAGGTGCTGGCGGGCGGCCATAGCCTCATACCGCTCATGCGCCTGAGGCTGGCCCAGCCGACCGCACTCGTCGATATCAACGGGATTCAAGGACTGGACCAGATAAAGGAGAGCGGCGGCAAGCTGCATGTCGGCGCGCTTGCTCGCCACGTGAACATCCACAACTCAACTGTCGTCAAGGAAAAGTTGCCACTTCTGGCCGACGTGGCCGGCGAGGTGGGGGACAACCAGGTCCGCAACATGGGCACCATCGGTGGCGTCGTCGCGCACGCTGACGCCGCCGGCGACTACCCCACCATCGCGCTGATGCTCGACGCCGACATCGTCACCAACCAGCGGACGATTCCGGCCAAAGACTTCTTCAAGGACATCTTCACGACGCCGCTGGCGGCGGACGAGATCGTCACGGAGATCGTGTTTCCGGTCGCGAACGGGCCGCACAAATACATCAAGTTCCGGCGGCGCCTGTTCGACTGGGCGATCGTCGGGGCGGCGGCGCAGAAGCTGGACGACGGCTGGCGAATCGGCCTGACCAACGTCGGCCCGACCCCGGTTCGGGCTAAAGCGGTCGAGGAGGCCCTGCACAAGGGTGCCAAGCCGGAAGAGGCCGCCCAGCACGCATCCGATGGGCTGAACCCGTCGGGCGACCTGCGTGCCAGCCCGGAGTACAAGAAGCACCTGGCGAGGGTTCTCACCAAGAGGGCGATCGAGCAAGCCGGGTAGTTGTTTGGTCGTTTGCCACTGCCGGCCGCGCACGTTCTGCGCGGCCGGTAGTCTTTTCCGCGATGAGCTTCGCTCCGCTTTCGATTGACGACGTCGAGGCACGCCTGCGCGAACGTCGCTACATCGGCGACCGCGGCCTGGCGACGTCGATTTTCCTCGCGCTCAAGCTGGAAAAGCCGCTGTTCATCGAGGGCGAGGCTGGGGTCGGCAAGACCGAGGCAGCCAAGGTCATGGCCGACGTGCTCGGCGCGCGCCTCATCCGCCTCCAGTGCTACGAGGGGATCGACCTGGCGCACGCGGTCTACGAGTGGAACTATCCGCGCCAGCTGCTCCACATCCGGCTGCTGGGCGAGCAGGACGATCGGCGCATCGCGGAGCGCGAGATCTTCAGTCCCGAGTTCCTGTTAAGGCGCCCGCTGCTGGATGCCATCGACAACGAAGACCCCACCCCGCCGGTGCTGCTCATCGACGAGATCGACCGCTCCGACGAGGAGTTCGAGGCTTTCCTGCTGGAGCTCCTGTCTGACTTCCAGGTCTCGATTCCGGAAATCGGAACCATCAAGGCGAAAAAGGCTCCCTTTGTGGTCATCACTTCGAACCGGACGCGCGAGGTGCACGACGCCCTCAAGCGCCGGTGCCTCTACCACTGGATTGACTACCCAAATCTCGAGAAAGAGGTCGAGATCGTTCGGGCACGCGCGCCAGAGGCTGCCGAAGGCCTCGCGCGCGAGGTAGCAGCGCTCGTCCAGGGGTTGCGTGGCATGGACCTGTACAAGGTGCCCGGGGTCGCGGAGACGTTGGACTGGGCGCGCTCGCTCGCGGCCCTCGGCGCCACTCGCATCGACCCGGCGCTTGTCGACTCGACTCTGGGGGCTGCGTTGAAATACCAGGAAGACCTCGAGAAGGTTCGGGAACAGGTTCCCGCCATGGTCGAGAAGGCGAGAGGTGCCTGAGCCGAGCACGGTAGATCTTCTTCCCCGGCTCGGGGCGTTCGCGAGGCTGCTGCACGACGCCGGCATGGAGGCCGGCCCGCGCCGGCTCACCGATGCGACGCGTGCTCTGAACCACGTGGGGCTGCGCAACCAGATCGATTTTCGCAACGCCCTGCGCTCGGTTTTCGTGAGCCGGAAGGAAGAGATCGACACCTTCGAGGCGGCGTTCGACATCTTCTGGGCGCCGCCAGATCCGCGAGCTTCTGCCGGGCAGGTGCCGGGGCGGAGTCGCGCACTGCCGATGTCGCCGGAACGAGCCAAGGCATGGTCGAACGCGCTCGGCTTGAACCAGTCGCACATGAACCGCGAGCAAGAGGTGACCGTCGTCCCGGAGAGCTCCAGCGGATACAGCGCCGAGGAGCTCTTGCGGCACAAGGATTTCGAGCAGATGACATGGCAGGAGACGCAACAGGTCCGGCGCCTGCTCGAGCAAGCACCATGGCGCATGGCGGAACGCAAGACCAGGAGGCTGCGTCCGGCGAGGGCGGGGAGCATCGACCTGCGGCGCACCGCTCGTCATGCGATTCGCTCCAGCGGCGAGCTCATGCAGCTCTTCCGTCGGCGCGCGAGGATGCGCCGCCGCCCCCTCGTGCTCATCTGCGACGTGAGCGGTTCGATGGAGAAGTACTCGCGCCTATTGATGATCTTTGCGCACGCGATTGCGCGGCGCGAGGACCTGGAGGCATTTGTCTTCTCCACGCGATTGACGCGAGTCACGCGCCTCCTGCGCCAACGAGACCTGGACCGGTCGCTCGACTCTCTGAGCAAGGGCGTCCATGACTTCAGCGGGGGCACGCGCATCGGCGACGCGCTCGCTGACTTCAATCGCCATTGGGCGCGCCGCGTTCTCGGCCACGGGGCCGTCGTCATCATCGTCAGCGA
This sequence comes from Candidatus Micrarchaeaceae archaeon, assembly GCA_035534555.1. Lineage (GTDB taxonomy): Bacteria > Chloroflexota > Dormibacteria > Dormibacterales > Dormibacteraceae > Palsa-872. The sequence goes on along the minus strand of DATLRQ010000110.1, from coordinate 105,069 downwards.
TGGCTGGGATCGCGGCGAACCCTCGCAGCTCACCGCCGAGCTGATTCACTTAAGGCGCTCGGCGCACCGGCTCATCTGGCTGAACCCGCTCATCGGTTCCAAGGGCTATCAGCCGTTGACGCGGGGCATGGCGGCAGCTCTGCCGCATTGCGATGACTTCCTCGCTGCGAACAACCTGCAGGCCCTCGAAGACCTGGGCCAGCTGCTGGCCGGCCTTGGAACGCGCCCGGCCCGGAGGTAGTCAGAACCAGAGATGCGCGAGGTTCTAAGCGAGCTCGAGCAGTGGACGCGCGAGGGAGAGGACGTCGCTCTTGCCACGGTGGTCGAGACCTGGGGCTCAAGCCCCCGCCCCCTGGGATCGAAGATGGTGGTGACCCGCTCGGGCAAGATGGCAGGCTCCGTTTCCAACGGCTGCATCGAAGGCGCGGTGTTCGAAGAGGCGCAGAAGGTGCTCAAGAGCGGCAAGCCCAAGATGGCGGCCTTCGGCGTGACCGACGACGTGGCCTTCGAGGTCGGCCTCGCCTGCGGCGGCCACATCGAGGTCTTCGTGCAGCCACTGGCGCCGGCGCACAAGCAGTTGATGGCGATGCTCGAGAGGAACGAGGCAGCGACGCTTCGAACGAACCTCGTTACCGGCGAGGTGAGCCTCACGGCGGGCGCGCCGCCGGGGAGAGAGCTCGCTCGGCGCGAGGGCGACTGGCTCATCGAACCCCTGCGCCGACCGGCTCACCTGGTCATCGTCGGGGCGATCCACATCGCTATCCCACTTCACCGTCTGGCGAAGCTGATGGGCTATCGGGTGACTGTGGTCGACGCGCGATCAAAGTTCGCCACCAAGGAGCGTTTCCCCGAGGCGGACGAGCTGATAGTGGGCTGGCCCGATGAGGCCATGGGCAAGCTGACGTTCGACAACTCCACATTTGTGGTGATCCTCACCCACGACCCCAAGTTCGACCTGCCCGCTTTGCGTTCAGTGCTTGGCAAAGAGGTTGGCTACATCGGTGCGATTGGCAGTCGCAAGACAAACCAGAACCGTTTCGATGCGTTGCGCGCCGAGGGCTTCACTGAAGAGCAGCTGGCTAGAGTGCATGGTCCGATCGGCCTCGACCTCGGAGGACGTGGCGCCGAGGAGACGGCCCTAGGCATCCTCGCCGAGATCACCGCCACCCGCTTTGGCGGCAGTGGTGTCTCCCTGCGAGAAGCCAAGCGCCCCACCCTCGCCTGACGCCGAAGCCATCGCGCGCCGCTCGCGCGTGATCGGCAGGGCAATGTAGAACAGAACGACGAAGGCGTAGAGCGCCAGGGCCAGCGTGACATTGAAGAAAGCGGAGATGGTGGCCAGCGGCCACAGGCCGAGGCCGAGTGAGAAGCCCACCCAATCGAGAGGCACCATCTTGATGCGGTAGCGCCTGGCGTACAGATTGAAAGTGCTGAAGGCGAGCGACATCGCGCTCATGGTCACTCCGTAGGCCACCGCTGCCGCCATCTGGTCGTGGCCCGCCTGCAGGTAGTGGGCAAGCAGTCCGGTCGGAAAGGGAATCGCCGCGACGGTAAGGAGCAGCAGCCCGTTCAGGAAAAGAAGCACTCGATCGAATCGCCCGATCGCATCGATGATCCCGTGGTGATTCACCCAGATCACGACGATGGTCGAAAAGCTGATGACGTAGGCCGCGTACGAGGGCCACTCCTGCAGCAACGCGGTGCCGAGTCCGAGGGCCACCTTCGGGTCGACGAGGTTGAAGACGAGCACCGTGGCGGCGACAGCGAAGACTCCATCGCTGAAAGCCTCAGCCCGGGACTTTTTCACGCCGCCAACGATAAGGTCTGCTTTCCCCTTGTCGGCGGGGCGTCGATCGTGCGCCGGCTATGCGCCGGCCTTGGCGCGCTCCCGAAATCGCTTCGCCTTCTGGCGATTGCCGCAGGACGACATCCTGCACCAGCGGCTCGAGTGGTTCCGAGATCGGTCGTAGAAAGCCCAACGGCAGGTGGAGGAGCCGCAAAGCTTGAGCCGCGTCCAGCCATCCTCGTTCATCGCGGCGAAGACCGCCGCGACGATCCGTCCCAGGGCACCTTCGACGCCAGCCGCGTAAGCCTCGAGGCGCGCCTTGCCGTCGGGGCCGAATCGGGGGACCAGGCGGCTCGCGGAGACGGCTCCGTTCAGCGTACCGATGTCGATGGGGTAGACCGTGCCTCCCGAGTTGGCGCCGATGGCCGCGCGGATCGCTTCGCGTAATGCGATGGCGTGCTGGAGGTCGGCTTCGTCTGCCGTCTGCGTCCTGGCCATCAAGCCTTTGGCCACCAACCAGTCGCTCAGGGGGCTTGGGTGGCTGAGCTGATCGGTTCCAGGTTTGAGGTCGGCCGTGTTCACGAACGCCTGGACAAGGCCCAGGTCTCCAGTCGCCGTCTCTCGTTCCGCCACCCTTCGATTATAACTTGCATATCCCATACATCGGTTATGCTAACTAACATATTAGAGTCACCGGTTAAGGAGGAGCGGCATAATCTCACCTATGAATGAGGAGCGGCATAATCTCACCTATGAATGAAGATCTCGGCTGGTTGCGACTCCAGGACTTGCGGCGGGAAGCGGAAAACCGGCGCTTGCCGGCGGCGCCGCCTTCGGCCCGGACGGTGGTGAGCTGTCGGCGCTGTCGCGAAAGTCAGCTCGCGCTGAGCTTCTAACGAGCCCGTCGCGCGACCCGGCGTTGCCAGCCGGCCTCACGCCTAGTTTGACCGCGCGTTTCGGCGAGCCGGCCTAGCCGCGCGCCAGGCGCTTCAGCACTTCCACCTGGGCGGCGTCTGGTCCTTCGCCGGTGCCCGGCACCTCGAGAATGAATGGCAGTTTCGCCAGGCGAGGCTCGTGTAGCAGGGCGCGGAAGCCCTCCACGCCGATCTCGCCTTCGCCGATATTGGCGTGCCTGTCGCGATTCGAGCCGAGCCCGGTGACCGAGTCGTTGCAATGGATGACATCGACGTGCTTCAGCCCCACAACTCGGTCCAGGTCATCCAGCGTCTTCGATACCTCCGAGGCATTCCGCTCGTCGTATCCGGAGGCAAAGGCGTGGCAGGTGTCAAAGCAGACCGATGCCCGCGGGTCGTCAAGCGAGGTGAGCATCTGTGCGATCTCCTCGAATCGCGCACCGACGCAGCCGCCAAGACCTGCATTGTTCTCGATGATCAGGCGGGCCGTCTTCGGATCCGCTCGTTCCAGCACTTTTTTCAGGTGCCCGATGATGTTGGGCAACCGGGCCTCGAATCCAGCACCCTTGTGCGACCCGGTGTGGAAGATCACGCCGTTTATCCCGAGGTCGTCGGCCGCCTTCAGATAGCCGGCAAGTGTGCTTTCAGATCGCTGGCGCATCGAAGGATCGTCGCCGGCGAGGTTGATCAGGTAGACGGCGTGAAAGTAAAAAGGAGGATTGCCGTGCTTGGCAGCAGCCGCCTTGAACGTCGAGATGCGAACCTCATCGAGCTTCGGTGAGCCCCAGAAGCCGGGGGGCGTGGGGTGGACCTGGATCGCCTCCGCGCCGATCGCGGCGGCACGCTCGAAGGCCAGGTGGAGACCGCCCGACGAGTCGACGTGAGCACCAAGTAGGGGCACACATAAAGACTAACCGGCGCTGTCTGGCATGCTGAACGGGTGACCGTCTTCGTGATGAGCGACCTCGAGCTCCCGATTCGAGGCCGTACCTATCGGGAGCCGGAGGGGCCCCACAGCGTGGTCGTTCGAGGCCGGGACATCGAGTCCGCCCTCCAGCACGTGGCATCGCGCGAAGACTGCCGATCCCTCGCCGTGATCAGCCTCCCGGCCACCGTCCCCGACCTCTCGGCGCTCGCGGGCCGGCGCCTTCTCCTGGTCGACGGAGACAACGGACGCCTGCGCGACTTCGCCGAGTTCGCGCTCAGGGCGGACGTCGAGGTCGAGTGGATCAGATCAGCCCGGCCGCCTTTCGAGCGCCTGGCCGCCGCCCTGCTTCCCATCGGCGCCATCGTCCTCGCGGCGGGCTCCAGCTCTCGGATGAGCGGCTCGCAAAAGCTGCTGCTGGAGTTCGAAGGCAGGCCGATGGTGAGGCACGCAATCGAGTCGGCCTCCGAGGGCGGATGCCAGCAGGTTGTAGTGGTCTATTCGTCGAATGAGGTCAAGGACGCAGTTGGTGACTCGGCCGAGCTGGTCCACAACCCAGACTCAAAAACCGGTATGGCGTCTTCGTTGAAGGTTGGACTTCGGACCCTCAGGCCCGAGATCGAGGCGGCTGCGGTCTTGCTGGGGGACCAGCCGCTGGTCGGCTCCCGGACCGTGTCGGCCCTGCTGCGGGCATGGCGCCGCGAGGGCTCGCGCCCTGCCGTCGCTGTCGCCAAGAAGCGGAGCACCGATGACGGTGGCCCTGGCCGCCGCCCAAACCCACACTGGACACCGCCCGTGGTGCTCGCACGCGAGCTGTGGGATGACCTCAACGCATTGGAAGGCGATGCCGGCGCGAGGCAGATCCTCGACGGCCACCCGGAGCTGCTCGATACCGTGCCGGCGCCAGGCCGCCCCGACGACATCAACACACCGGAGGACTACGCGAAGATCCTCACCTTGTTTCCCCGCCGAAAGTCCCGAAAGAGAGCCTGATCGCGCCGGGCGTCGCCCGGCATGGTGCCCGGATCAGCTACGATCAGAACAGTGCTAGCAATCGCTCTAGGAGTGCCAGCTTGAAGGATCTGAAAGCGAGCAAGTCGGGCTCAAAGCGCGCCGGATGGCGGCGGTCGGGCCGCTACACCGACATCGTCTACCAGACCTGGGACGGCATCGCCAAGATCACCATCAACCGCCCCGAGGTCCGCAACGCCTTCAGGCCGACCACCGTCGTCGAGATGTCGCGCGCCTTCGAGGTCGCTCGCGACGACCCCAAGATCGGGGTCGTGATCCTCACCGGCGCGGGGACCGAGGCGTTCTGCTCGGGTGGCGATCAGCGCATCCGTGGGGACGACGGCTACCTCGACCCCAAAGGCACCGGCCGCCTCAATGTGCTTGACCTGCAAGTCCAGATCCGCCGGTTGCCGAAACCAGTGATAGCGATGGTCGCCGGCTACGCGATTGGCGGCGGCCATGTCCTGCACGTGGTCTGTGATTTGACCATCGCGGCCGACAACGCGCGCTTCGGCCAGACCGGCCCGCGCGTGGGCAGCTTCGACGGCGGCTACGGGGCAGGCCTTCTCGCCCGCATCGTCGGACAGAAGAAGGCGCGGGAGATCTGGTTTTTGTGCGAGCAGTACGACGCCCAGCAGGCGCTCGACATGGGCCTCGTCAACAAGGTGGTCCCGCTGGCGGAGCTCGAGACAGAGACCGTCAAATGGTGCCGGCGCATGCTGGACCTCAGCCCCCTGGCGCTGCGAATGCTCAAGGCCGGGCTCAATGCGGCCGACGACGGCCTCGCCGGAATTCAGCAGCTCGCCGGCGATGCGACCTTGCTCTATTACATGAGCGAAGAAGCGCAGGAAGGCAGGGACGCGTACGTGCAAAGGCGAAAGCCCGATTTCACGAGGTTTCCAAAACGACCATGAGCCGAAAATGAGGGCTTACGTCCACTCGGGTCCCCGCGCCGACATGCGTCGGAGGCGACCCGACTTCTCTAAGTTTCCAAACCGACCATGATCACGACTGCAGCCGTGATACCAAGCCCGGCGAGGGTATGGTGGCTGGCAATCCGGCCGGCGACCCTGGCGGCTGCGGTCGCCCCAGTGCTCGCGGGCACCGCCGTGGCAGTGCACGAAAGCGGGGCACGACCGCTGGCAGGACTCGCCGCGCTCGTCATCGCGCTGGCCCTGCAGATCGGCGTCAACCTTTCGAACGACTACTCCGATTTCGTCCGCGGCGCCGATACCTCAGAGCGGATCGGTCCCTTGCGGGCGTCGGCATCCGGAGTCGTCGCGCCGGAGCGCGTGAAATGGGCGGCGATCGCCGCGTTTGCCGTGGCGGGGCTCGCCGGACTCGCGCTGAGCCTGGCCACTGATTGGCGCTTGATCTTCGTCGGCGGCGCCTGCCTGCTGGCCGCCTGGCTGTACACAGGCGGACCAAGACCCTATGGCTACATGGGGCTGGGCGAGCTGTTCGTCTTTGTTTTCTTTGGGCTCGTTGCCACCGTCGGCACTGCATACGTCCAGGAGATGCGGATCACTCCGCTCGCCGTGCTGGCCGGCTCCGGCATCGGTTTCCTTGCCACCGCGATCCTCGTCCTCAACAACTTGAGGGACATCGAAACCGACGCAGCCGCGGGCAAGCGGACGCTGGCGACACGCATCGCCTTGGGACCAACGCGCATCGTCCTTCTGGTGCTCGTCTGCGCGGCCTTCGCGGTGCCCATCGTCATCCTGGTTACGCGATTAGCCGGCGTCACGATCATGGCGATGCTCTTTGGAATTCCGATCGCCGCGGTGCCTGTGCGAACCGCGTTCGCCACCCGCAGCGGTCCCAGGCTCGTTGGCGCTTTGAAGCGGATGGCCGGTGCCGAGCTTGCATATGCCCTGCTCATGACTCTCGGCCTGCTGCTGTCATGAGGGCTTACATCACGGCGCGGCGGCCGGCGGATGTTGCGCACGACGTCGACGGCTGGCGAAGACGGGGGTGCCTCTCCTTCGTTCTGCGCCAGGTTGGCGGCGGCGGGTTTATCGACCAAGAGCGGTTGGGGGCCGCCCGGTATGCGGCCGGACTTCAGGCCGATGTCGAGCTCGAAGGCGACGGCTCGGATCTGTCCGACGCTGCCTCCAGATGAGCCAGGAGGAGTCGCGAGAACGCCTCTGGGCGCTCCTGGTGCGCCGTGTGTCCCGCCCGCTGCACCAGGACGGCGCGACCGCCCGGAACCGAGGCCGCCAGGCGGCGTGCGTAGGCGGCGTACCCGTGGTCGAGCTGGCCGGCGACAAACGTGGAGGGTGCCTTGACGCGGTCGAGCTCGTTCCACACTGGTCGCATCGCCCCAGCGCCCATGCCGCGCAGCGATTCCGCCAGGCCCGGCGCGCGATTGTCCATTCGCACCGCTCGAAGCTCGGCCAGGAAAGACGGGCCGCGCCGTTCCAGCCCTTCGAACAGCGGCAGCCTGCTCCAGTAATTGACGAACGCTTCGAGGCCGTCTGTTTCGATGCGGTGCGCCAGCGCCTCGTCGCCCCGCCGTCTGCCTTCGCGCGCTGCCTCCTCCAGCCCGGCATGAGCGCCGATGGTGAGCAGCGACAGGAGTCGTTCGGGGCGCGCCGCCGCCACGTGGAGCGCGAGGCGGCCGCCCATGGAGTAGCCGACAAGATGAGTGCGCGAGATCCCGATGCTGTCCCAGAGCATCTCGAGATCTGCGGTGCACGCGTCCATGGTGTACGGGGCGCCGGGCCGGACGACGGTGGCGCCGTGTCCGCGCAGGTCGGGCAGGATCCACTGCCAGCCATCGGGCATCAAGGAGATGACCTCATGCCAGCTCCGCCCGCTCTGTGTAAAGCCGTGGAGCAGCGTCACCGGCGAACCTTCGCCGATCACCTCATAGTTGAGCCGGACGTCATCTCCTTCCAGAATCACATCTAGATCCTATGGATGTAACGCAATCGTTCGCCGCTACCTTCGTCGATGAGCTCGCCGCTCAGGGCGTCGATTTCGCATGCATCTCGCCTGGCTCGCGGTCGGCGCCCATCGCCATCGCGCTCCAGCGCCATCCCAAGATCCGGGTGTTCGTTCAAATCGATGAGAGATCAGGCTCCTTCTTCGGGGTCGGCCTCGCCAAGGCATCGGGAAAGCCAGTCGTCCTTCTGTGCACATCGGGGACTGCGGCTGCCGAATTTCATCCAGCTGTTGTGGAGGCCTTTCATTCGCGCACTCCCCTGATCGTCCTTACCGCCGATCGCCCATCCGAGCTTCGGGATGTAGGCGCCAACCAGTCGATCGACCAGCAGCGTCTCTATGGGACAGCGGTTCGGTGGTTCTTCGATCCGGGCGCCCCTGTCGAATCCTCAGGTGTAACTCGGCAGTGGCGCCGCCTTGCGGCTCGGGCCTACGCGGAGGCCGCCGGTGGACCCGTTCACATCAACCTTCCGTTCCGCGAGCCCCTGACACCGACGCCCGGTGAGCTCCCGGTCGCGCTCGGGACGCCAGGCCAGGCGATCAGCGCCGGCCGGACCCTGCCGACGCCAGGCCAGGTCACCACGCTGGCGTCCGCGCTGCAGAAGTCGCAACGGCCGCTCATCGTCGCTGGCGAGATGCGCGACGGCGACCGGCTCGCACCAGCGCTGAGCCGGCTGGGGCTGCCTGTGCTGGCGGAGCCGAGCTCGCAGCTTCGGCGAGCCGAAACGGGCGCCTCGGTCGAGTCGTATGAAGCGCTCCTACGAGCCGGCTGGTCGCTCCAGCATGGGCCCGACCTGGTGGTTAGCCTCGGCGCCACGCCCACCTCGAAGGTTCTCAGCGCGTGGCTCGCGGCCGCGTCCGCTCCGACCTTTCTGATCGACCCAGACCGCCAGTGGCGGGACCCCGATCAGGTCGCCAGCCACGTCATGGCGTGCGATCCGCAAGCCCTGCTCGAGGCGCTTCCACCGATGGATCGAAATGCTTGGCGAGACGAGTGGATGTCCGCCGGAAAGCGCGCGACGGCGGCGATCGCTGCGACGTTTGTCTCGACGCCTTTGCACGAAGGGCACATCGTCCGTGCACTGGCGGCACGCCTTCCTGACAACGGACAGGTATTCGTCGGTTCCAGCATGCCGATTCGCGCCGTCGACAGCTTCTGGCCTTATGCGAAGACCCAGCAGCGGTTCTATGGCAACCGCGGCGCCAGCGGCATCGACGGCCTTGTCTCATCGGGCATCGGCTTGGCAGCGGCGCGAAACAGCGTTCCCACTGTGCTGCTGCTAGGTGACCTGTCTCTCTACCACGACATGAATGGTCTTTGGGCGCTGCGACGCCACGGTCTGCGGGCAACCATCGTGGTCTGCGACAACAACGGCGGCGGTGTTTTCAATTTCCTACCGCAGGCCCAGCATCAGGATGTGTTCGAGGAGCTGTTTGCCACGCCGCTCGGTCTCGACTTCGCGCAGATCGCGCGTCTCTACGACCTCGTGTACAGCCCCGTCACAGATCGTTCGGGCCTGGAGCCCGCGCTGGTCGACGCTCTTGCTGCACAGACGCCAACGCTGGTCGTCGTGAAGTTCAAGCGCGAAGACAGCGTCAACGGACACAGAACTTGTTGGGAGGCGGCCTCAGCGGCGCTCCGCTAAGCGGCGTCAGCCGTTGAGGAAGTCGACCAGCAGCCGGTTGAACTTGTCCGGGTGTTCGAGATTCGGCAAATGAGCGGCGTTGTGGATGACTGCTTGGCGCGCGTTCGGGATTTTCGACACCAGCAGGTCCGCAGTGTCCCGGATTTCTGACAGATCCTCATCGCCGACGATGACCAGCGTCGGCGCCTTGATCTCCGCCAGCCGGCCGAACGCCGGAGGCTCGAGCTTCTTGGTTGGAGCGCTGGCGAAGTCGCTCTTCAGTGCGATCCCGTTCATCTCCAGGAAGAGATCGCGAAGTCGTTGCTCGACTTGGTTCGTGGCGCGGTCCGGGCCGATGAGCCAGAGCTTCATCTCAGCCTCGTTCAAGACATCGAGGTCCTTGGTTGCTTCGGCAGCGGTGACGTCTTTGAACAGCTCGTCGTACTTGTCGTCATGCGGCTGCCCGCCCACACCTGCCCCGACGAGCACGAGCTTAGAGACGCGGTCGGAGTGTTCCAAAGCGAAATCGATGGCGACCCCACCGCCGATCGAGCAGCCGACCACGTGCGGCGCCTCGCGGATTCGCAGCGCGTCCATGAGCGCCAGCACGTCGGCGATGGGCGACCACGATTTCGCGGGCAGCTCTGATTTGCCGTAGCCCCGCATGTCAGGCGCGATAACGTCGAAATGATTGGCGAGGCCTGCGCCTTGCGGCTCCCACATGCGTGAGTCGGCCACGCCCGCGTGGAGGAACACGACCGGATAGCCAGCGCCGGAGCGCGTGTAATGAATACGAGCGCCGTTGAGCTCGACGTCCATCAGCTGGACACTTAGGTAAGCGCCATCAACAGTGCCTTGAACTTCAGCTCGGTTTCCTCGAGCTCACGCGCGGGGTCGGAATCGGGCATCACGCCCACTCCCGCGTAAAGGCGCGCGCCGTCCTCCCAGAGCAGACCACAGCGCAAGGCTACTGCGAACTCGCCGTCGCCCTGCCCATCAGTCCAGCCGACAGCACCGGCGTACCAGCCGCGCTCGAGGCCCTCGAGCTCGTCGATCAAGGCTTCTGCGGCTGGGCGCGGCCAGCCACCGACCGCGGGGGTGGGGTGGAGGGCGGCGGCCAGGTCCAGTGCTTCAGCGGCCGGCGCGCTGAGCTCGGCGATGACAGTTGTCGCGAGATGCTGGATGTTGGTGAAGCGCACGACCTCCGGCTCGCGAGCCTCGACGCTGCGGGAAAACGTTCGAAGCGCATCGGCCACGAACCGCGAGGCGATCCTGTGCTCGGCATTGTCCTTGGCGCTCGCGACCAGCTGCTGCGCCAGCCGGTCGTCCTCTGCCTCGTTCGCCCCGCGAGCCACGGAACCGGCCATCGGCTGAGAGTAGGCTCGAACGCCGGTGCGCCTGACCAACAGCTCGGGAGAGGCCCCCGCGAATGCGGTGCCATCGGCGCCGGTCACCAGGTACGTGAAGCACGACGGGTAAGCGGCGCGCAACGAGCGCGCGACCATTCCCGCCGAGACGACCCCGTCACCGCGGGCGATCACCTCTCGCGCCAACACCACCTTGGCGGCGTCGCCCGCCTGGAGCCGCCTGGCGGCGTTCTCGACGGCTGCCGTCCAAGCCACGGGGTTGCGCACGGACGTGACCTCCAGTCGCCGCGCAGCCGGCGCCCGCAAGCCGGCTTGCGCCAGCTCGAGGAGATCCTCGGCGCCGACGCTGGCGGCGGTGGCGAAGGTGCGTCCACGAACTCTCGCCACCGCCAGCGCGGGCACACGAAGCAGGACCGCGGGGAATCCTGACCATGGTCCGACCGGATCGCGATCAGGCCGGTACGCGAAACCGCCCACGGCAATCGGGCCGGTCCCGATAGGGCCGGCCGGAGCGATGCTTTCGCGCAGGCGGCGCCACAGCCGCGACGCCGCTTGAAGCCTGTCGTCGCCGGGCTCGAAGTCGATCACGTTGCCGCCAGCCGCTTCGAGGGCGACGCCGCCGCGCGCCGCCACGATGTCGTACACACGACCGAGCGCGGCGACGCTAACAGCATCTGGCATCGGTCGCTCGATGAGCAGCACCTCGTGACCGGCGTCGCGTGCAGCGCTGACCAGGTTCACCAGGTCAGGCGTGCGATCCAGCTCCCAGGTCCGCACTGCGCTGGCCGCGATCATCCCGCGGTCTTCTCGATGTGCTCACGCGCGGCGCGCAGGACAGTGCGCTGGAAATGGTGGCGCACGAGGGTACCGCTCGCGTCGAGCAGCTGGTTGAAGAGCTCGAGCAGGTTCCGCTCCGCTGCGTCCGGGTCGCCGCCCTCGGATTGGATCCTTTCGCGCACGTGATGGTCGAACAGGTCCACCGCCTCGCGTGCGGTCCGATCCACCGCTGCCGAATAACCCTTGGCCAGGTCCATCAGCTCGGTCAGCGGGACGCCCGCCGCAATCAGCTGCATGCCCGCCGCTATCGCCTCGAGGTCCTCGGCGGGGTAGAGGGCCTCGTCCTCGGTCTCGATCGGGACCAGGAGACCCGCCTTCTCGAGGCTCTTCAGCAAGGGGGCGGCGACGCCGCTGCGGTCCGCGAGCTCGGCCAGGGTGAGGGTCTGGGGCGAGGTGGGCCGGGTCACCGCGGCCACCAGGGATTCGTCAGAGGGCTCGAGCTCTCCAGCCAGGAATCGTTGGATCACGGTGAGGGTGAAGCCGCGCTGCTGGAGGTCCCGGATGCGGCGCAATCGCTCCAGGTGCCCGTCTCCGTACCAGGTGACGCGCCCGTCGCGGCGGGGCGCGTCGAGCAGGCCCTTGCCCTGGTAGAAGCGGATGGTGTCGACCGCCACGCCGGCGGCGCGGGCCAACTGTTCGATCCGATACTCCATGAGTACTTACTCTAACCCTTGGTTGGAATGTGTCGAGCGCACGGGGCACTGGAGGTGGTGGCTCGGCGCCTCGGCAGTCAAGCGGGCCGCTGGTGTGGGTGGCGCGTCGGAGTGGACGGACGGCGACGAGGCGTTATTGGGACGCCATCTCGTGCCCTGGAGCCATTGGTGGTTGGCGGCTGGTCAGCACGGGAAAACCGGCCAGTTCATGACCGCCCAGCCGACGGTTAGCTTCGGTCCCGCGCCGCGCCGCCAGACTGGCCGGCGCCCTGCCCAGGTATCTAGCCGGTCGTATTCCAGTAATACATGCGGTCCAGCCACGTTGGGTCGGTGCGGTAGGCGCTGGCGAACGATTGGACCGAATCGACGTAGTCGAACGAGTTGTTGTAGTGCCAGATCGCGTTGCGCATGTCGGCTGGCGCGCCGTTGTGCACCAGGTAGTTGGCGGCGCCCAGGATCGCGTCATGCGGGTCGTTGACGTCGCCGCCGGCCCCAAACGCTGCCCACGTGCCCGGAAGGAACTGCATTGGTCCCTGCGCGCCGGCGGATGACGGGCCGTTGACGCGCCCGAAGTTGCTCTCGATGAAGTTGATGGCCGCCAGGATGTTCGGATCGACGCCGAACTGGCTGTACGCCTCCTGGTAGTAAGAGCGCAGCAAGTCCACCGACTTGGCGTCCGAATACGGATGCGTGAAATGGACATTGACCAGGTAGTACTGATCGATCCCGGCAAGGATGTACAGCGAATGCAGGCCCGCGATCGCCGCCCGCATGGATCGCGCCAGCGACGCGGGTAGCAGTGGAAGCACCGAGGCCTCAACGCTGGCGTAGGCCGCAAGCTCATAAACCCTCAGCTCCTCACCGCGCGCGGCGTTGCGATAGGCGTATGCCGCCGCGGCCACCGCGAGGTCATAGCGGATGCGGTCGGCTGGTGCCGCGGGAGGTGTCTGAGCGTTCAGGGCCTTGAGCTCGGCATTGGCCTGCGCCATGGCCTGCTCCGCGCTCATGATTCGGGCTGCCTCGTGATGCGGGCTCGGCAGCATGTCCGGATCCCTGGCGAGAGCGGTCTGTGCCGGCAGCGCCAGGAAAAGCGCCGCCATCAATGCCGCTGCGAGTCGAATCAGGCCGACCCCGCTATCGCCGAGGTGAACTCGCGACGGTCCGGGACAGAAGGCAGGTCTTCTGGATAAGGGTCGGATTCCGTCGGCGCACGAAGCCCCACCGAGTCGAGAAGTCCCGATATCTCGTCGCCCATCAGCCCACCTTGAGGTATCAACGCTTCAGCCGCCAGGTCGATCGCTTCTTTGTTCACTAATGAGGTGCTGCGATGTCGCGGCATCCTGAGCATGGCTGATCACGGCGGGTAACTCCCTATACGACCTGAGGTTTCATCCAGCTTAGTTGCTGCCGCTGGGCCTTGTCGGGTCGCCAAAAAGGCGACCGCGGCGATGCCAATCGCGATCACCACGTCGCCCGGGCTGTACGCGCCGCCAAGAGGACCAGGCACCCCGATCCAGTCACCGAGCCAGCCCAGATTCGTGCCCGGCCCCATGACCGTGTACTGGCCGATGTGTCCCCGGTCCGCAAGGCGACCGGCCAGCGCCTGGGCGACAGGCATTCGCGCGCCGTTGGCGACCACGACAATCAGGTTCATGGCTGCCCCAAGCGCCACGATCCAAGCGCCGCGAAGGCGAGAGGCGTGCCAGGCCGTCCATGCCACCAGCGCGGCGAGCGCGGCCACGTAGACGTACTGCACGCCGTCAATGCGGTTGAGCGGGGTGAAGACCGCCGCCTCCCGGACCACCAGCGCGGCGACCACCAGCCATGGCCAGCGAATGGTGACGTTGGCCACATTGCCGAGCCTTCCGCCAGTCGCGACGCCCCCGAGCAGCCCAATCACAAGGGCCACTAGCAACAACATCGGTTCTGTTTAGTCGGCGGCGAGTCGAGCCGCGGAGCCGGCCAGGACTTTGACGCCGATCTCCAGCGCCGATTCGTCGATCTTGAATCCTGGCGAGTGGTGAGCCGGCGGCGGCGAGCCTTCGGGCATCACGCCGAGCATGAAGTAGCAGCCGGGGATTCGCGTCAGAAACTCGGCGAAGTCATCGCTCACGGTAAGCGGGCGGCCGAGGATGCTCGCCTTGTCGCCAATCATCGATCCCGCGATGTCGAGCACCTTGCGCGTCACGTTCGGCTCGTTCATTAAAGGCACGGTCCCGTGTACGAGCTCCATCGAGGACGCGACCTCGAACTCCGTTTCTATTTCCTGAAGCAGATCGTGCATGCGGCCGAGCGCCTGCTCGCGCAACGTTGGATTGAAAGTTCGCAGGCTGCCTTTGATCGCGACACCACGGGGCACGATGTTCCAGGCTCCGTCGCTGATTATGTGTCCGACCGTGGTATGGCACTGGACCCCGTCCTGCTCGAGACCTTCGACGACGGTGTGCAATCGCTCGAGCAGGAATGCCTGCGCCGACAGCACGTTGCCGCGGCGGCCCATCATCCCGCCGTGCCCACCTGGCCCCGAAAACTTGACCTCGTAGGCGTCTGAGCCCGCCCACATGAGACCTGGCCGCGCGATTACCGTTCCTGATGGAGTGAAGCTCGTGACGTGCAGGCCGATGACCGAGTCCGGGTGGTGGTCGTCGAGCAGTCCGCCCGCGATCATCGCTTTCGCGCCGCTCACGATCTCCTCGGCCGGCTGAAACACAAACAGGTAGCGGCCGCTCATGTCCCAGATGCGGTCGACCAGCGTTCGCGCGACTCCGACCATGATGCCCATGTGCGCGTCGTGCCCGCACGCGTGCATGCGGCCGGCCACCGTGGACTCGAAATCAACGCCAGACTCCTCATGAATCGGCAGCGCGTCGATGTCCGCGCGCAGCATCACGGTCTTGCCCGGTCTTCCGGTATCGAGCATGGCCACCACCCCCGTCTCGGTCGGGCACGGCTTCAGTTCCAGGCCCAGCTCGCGAAGACGCTCGCCTATCTTCGTGCTGGTCTCGTGCTCGCTGAAGCTCACCTCGGGGTGTCGATGGAAGTGACGCCGCAGCTCGATTACCTCTTCGATCACCGATTCGGAAGGGATGGGTGACGTGGGGGGATCGCCCGTCATGGCACCGCCACCAGGTTGTAACCACGAGCTGAGGCGTGCACGAACGCCGGCCCCAGGCCGTGCTCGACCTCGTCCAGGCGCCGCCGCAGCGTCAGCAGAGCCGAGTGAACCGTGGAGTGCGCAGCGTCGCTCCGGAAGAGGCCGGCCTCGATCAGGTCACGTGCGGTCGCGGGCTTGGAGCCCTGAGCCAGGTACAGCACCAGCGCTGTTTGCTGAGGGGTGAGGCGCACCTCACGATCCCCGAGCTTGACCATCCTGCGCGTGGGGTCGAACTCCAGGCGTCCGAAGCGATAACTACCCGGCCGTCCGGTTCCGCGTTCGACGAGGCGGGCTGCAAGGTCCGAATAGATGTGGGCCATCGGAACGTTGCCTTTGACGAAATACGAACTCGCTCCGAGCTCATAGGCTTTGCGAATCGCCGCCGAGTTGACCTGGGCGGCCGACAGCACGATCACCGGAAGGCCTGGGTGGTGATGGCGGATCCAGGTGAGGAGGTCGAAGCCGGCATCCTCCCCTTCGTCGAGGACGAGGTCCAGGAGCACGGCGGCCATGCGCTCGCGCGCCAGGAGCTCCATCGCCTCAGGCGCGGACGACGCCACTGCCGAGCGGTAGCCGAGGTCGTGCAGGTCGATGCGAAGCTGCTGCCGCATGGCCGGCTCATCCTCGACCACCAGGACGGCGGAACCCAACACCTCGGCGGGCCGGTACACCTCGAGCCCCGGGGGCAGCGGGGGGAGCCGAATCTCGCGTGATCGAACATTGCCATCCCTCATCGGCCTACCCCTCAGATTTTCCAAGGTTTCCACATTTATAATTATTCATAATAATTGACGGGTCCTGAACATGGCATCTTGCACCCGCGAGTGCATACTCGCTGTCGAGCCTGGCGTTAATTGGGAAAACCAAGGGGAGATATGGGGATGACGTGGAAATTCAAGGCGCAGAGGGTTGGGTTTGCCCTGGCGATCGTGGCCATGCTGGCCGTGGCGACCGGCGCAAACTACTTCGACTGGTTCTCCTGGTTGTGGAGCTGGTAAGCACCAGCTAGCCTTCAGCCCGGCGCTCGCGTGAGCGCCGGATCGCGGGCGGCAGCAGGGCATAAAGGTCGGCCCGGTCGACGGCTTTGCTCATGTAGCCGACGACGTCGGGATCATCGGTTCCTGACGGGAACACCGGATATGCGGTGTAGAAGATGACTGGCACCTTCTGGCCCCGCGCCCGCAGCTCGTTCAGCAGCCCCCAGCCGTCCATCGGCTCCGGCAGCATCAGGTCGATGATCGCCACATCGGGGCTGTCCGACTTCGCTTTTTCGAGCGCCTGGTCTGCGTCCTCGGCCATGGAAACCTTGTACCCGAGCATCCTCAGGTCGGTTTCCAGGATGACCCGCCAGGCACGCTCATCGTCCACCACCAGGATCGTTGAGCCGCGGAGCTCCTCGGGTGTTGGCGCAATAGGTTTGGGCGGAGTGAACGGCAAGGGTCTCGTGGCGCAGTATATCGGTGGCAATGCCTAGTCCCGCCCGTAAGCGGTTGCAACATCACCCCCCGACCAAATCCTCGAGGGGCAAGGAGAAGCCGCCGCCAGGTCGGAAAGTGGCCGCCAGGCGGGCCCAGCGGGCGTTGGCACCTTCCACACCCGCTTTCCTGGTGCACGAGCTCGGGAGCTGCGTCACCGAGGCCGATATCGTCCAGGTCCTGTATCGCGGCCTGGAGCCCCTCTTCGGCTACGACATCGTCGTGCTGCAGGGGCTGGAGCGTGAGGGCTGGTATCACTCTCTCGCCACCGACTCCGGAGTGTTGCAGGATATCCGCCGCCGTCCGCTCGCCAGCTCGATGTTCGCCGATCTGTATACGAATCCGCGCACGACCCTCGTTCCGATCAAGGACCCAACGCTGGAGGCGCAGGCGAAGGGACCAGGGGCCGGCCAGACGCCGAGGCTGGTGATCTGGGTGCCAGTCGAACACCAGGGCGAGGTGATCGGCAGCGTCATCTACCAGTCATATCGACACCGGCGAGTGCCAGCGGCCGAAATCGCCTTCCTCGACGAGGTGCACCGGCGCCTCGGGGTCCTGATCGCCAACGCCTCGCTGAACGAGCTGACACGCAACCAGGCGCGCCGCTTGGAGGCGCTGAACAACATCGCACGGGCCATGGCGTCGACGCTCGACGAGGCGAGCGTGCTGACGGCGCTCCGCGCCACGCTCAGCGAGCTGCTGCCCGTGGATTCGCTCGAGATGGTCTCGCTGGCCCACGATCGGGCCGACAAGGCTCGGCTGCTGCACCTCGAGGCGGATTCGGCCCCAACGTCGAGGGAGATCTCCCTCCGCAGCGCCGAGGCCTCGCCCACGCGCAGTGTGCTGCGCGACGGCAAGCCGCTCCTGATACACGAACCGACGTCATCGCTCTGGGTGCCGATCAAGGAGGGCGGCGCCGCCCGCGGAGCCTTTGGCATCAAGTGCTCGCGACCGTACGCTTATGAGGCTTCGACGGCCGCATTCCTCGAGCTGGTGTCAGACGCGGTCACGCTCGCACTACGGAATGCCCGGAGCTACGAAGCCATCGAAGATCAGAGGCGGCAGCTGGAGGTCGTCAACTCGATTGGCCGGCGGCTGGCCTCGAGTCTCGACCGCTGGTCGATCATGAGAACGCTCCGCGAGGAGCTGAACGCCTTCCTCGATTTCGACGGCTTCATCCTGGCGACCATCACCCAGTCCTCCGAAGGCCCGATTGCCGAGGGCTACCAGTACGTGGCCGGTGTCGAGGAGGTCGTGCCGCCTGTCGCGCTGGCCGTCACCGGTCCGTCGCGAGAGGCATACGAAACCGGCAAGCCGGTCCTTGTGCGCCACTCGCCCTGGGCCCGCAGCTTTGAGCGCAAGGGACTGGAACGCGAGCGCTGGAACGTCGGCCAAGGCGCGGCGGTGTTCGTTTCCGGAGCCCCCGGCAAACATCGCGACGTATCCCGCTCGTTCGTGTGGGTTCCGGTGCTGAGCGGCGAAAGGATCACAGCGATGCTCTCGCTCCAGTCGTATCACGACGGCGCGTTCGATGACTGGCACGTCAGGCTGCTCCAAGACGTCGCCGCGCACGTGAGCCTGGCGCTGGCCAACGCCGACCACTTCGCGCAGGCCCAGTCGGAGAGAGCGCGACTCGAAGCCCTGCATCTGCTCGAAATGGGCGTTGCCGGCGCTTCCGATGAAAGCCAGATCGCGGATGCCGTTTTCGTGGCGGTGAGCGACTACACGGATGCCTCTCACATGGTCCTGGCTTACCTTGACGCCGCCGGCAATGTCGTCGGCTTCACGGGCGACCGCGGCCTGCCTGCGATTCCGTTCGGGCCGACCCCGCTCGAGGATGCGCCTGCGTTCCGCCATTTGATCGAGGAGGGCGGACCAGGTATCGAATCGTTGCCGGCCGAAGGCATAGAGGTGGATGTGCCGCTCAATGGCTCGGCTGCGAGCGCCAACAGCCATGTCGTTTGGGTACCTGTGACCCAGGGCGAACGCGTCGTGGCCGCGATCTCGGCGCAGCGCGACGATGGTGATCGCTTTCCCGCCGCACACCTCAAGCTCCTGGAAGCGGCGGCGCCGGTGGTCGGGATTGCCCTCCGTACGATGCGGCTGCACCACGCGAACGAGCTCGCGCTCGCCCAGTCGGTGCGTATCCAGGAACTGGCAGCGCTCGCCGGCCACGAGCTGATGAGCGTCGTCGCGAACATCGCCGACCAGGCACTGACCATGCTCGAATGCGCCGGCGTGGTGTGCTGGGCGTTCGACACCGAAGGTCGCATCAGCGCGACTCGTGGCAGTGGCGACCCCGCCGCCGAGGGAGTGCTGGCGTGGGCGGGCTTGAACTCGGAGGACAGCTGGCGCGAGGCGCCCGCCGGACTGTTGACAGGGGTGGCACGGGAGCAGGCATGGAGCCTAATCCCGCTCTGGTATGGCGACCGGCTGGTCGGCGCCATCGGGTCGGTCTATGCCTCTGCTCACCTGGCTGAACCGGGCTCGGCGGCACTCGACTTCGCGCGCCACGCTGCCGTCGCCATCGAGAACTCCCGGCTGGTGGCCGAGACCAGAGGGCGGATCCGGACGCTGGAGGCGGTGGCGGCCTTCACCGATCTGACGCCGACTGAGCCTGAACGGGCACGGTCCGAGATGGCGCGCCTGGTTGGCCGCGCGCTGGCGAGCTCGCAGGGAGAGCTCTGGTTGCTGGAGGACGGCCACCTGGTGCGGCGCGCAATGGAGTCGGAATCCGAACCTCGGGTGCCGATCGCCGACAGTGCCGGGCTGCTCAAGGCGCTGCTCTCACCGACCGGCGGCCGGCGCATGCGGGCGCTGCTGGATCTACTGGGAGCCTCACCCGACGCCTTCGCGATCCCGATCCAGGTCGAAGGCCGCCTTGCCGGTTTGCTGGTGGCCAGGATGGCTGGCGGAGCTTCTGAAACCCGAAGGCTTGCAGCCGTGCTTGCCGGCCAGGCCTCAGTTCTCATCGGGCAGCTCGAGCTGGTGGACGCGCTGGATCGCGAACGGAGAATGATGAACGCGATCCTTCGCCACTCGCCGGTCGGCGTGATGCTCGAGGACGCCGCCGGACGTGTGGTCTACGCGAACCCGGAGGTGGAGTCGATCTACAACCTCCAGGCCTCCGACATGCCGGGACGAAAACCCGATGAGATCTACGCGGCCGCCGGTGCCGTGCCGAGGGAGGACGCCGAATCAGACGGCACCCTCGAGCTGCATCTGCGTGACCCCGACCGTATTGTTCACGTGCGACGCGTGGTGATCCCCGGCCTCGAAGGCGAGCCTGCTGGCGTCCTGACCCTGCACGAGGACGTGACCGCGCAACGGCTCGCGCTCGAAGCCAAAGACCTGATGCTGCGGGCGATCGGCCACGAGGTGCGAAGCCCGGCCGCGGCGATGAAGAACACGCTCGCCGGGATCATGCAATGGGACACGACGATCGATGCGGGCGGGCGACGCGAGCTGCTGCAGGAGGCTTACGAGTCATCGGATCGACTGCTCAGCCTCGTCGAAAGCCAGCTGACCATCGCGAAGCTTGAGACCAGGCATTTCGAGCCGAATCCCGAGCGCGTCGACCTGGGTCCAGCACTCGAAGGCGTGATGGCGGTG
Source organism: Candidatus Micrarchaeaceae archaeon (assembly GCA_035534555.1). Lineage (GTDB taxonomy): Bacteria > Chloroflexota > Dormibacteria > Dormibacterales > Dormibacteraceae > Palsa-872. The sequence goes on along the minus strand of DATLRQ010000110.1, from coordinate 84,764 downwards.
CTGCATCACCGATATGCGGAGCGCGCTTCCGCGGTCGAGATGAGCCTGCCCGAGGGACTGCCGCCCGCCGATTGCGAGCCAACCCACCTCGCCCAGGTGCTCACCAACCTGATCGGCAACGCGCTCGAGTACACAGACAAGGCCGTGCTGGTGCAGGCCCGCAACTCACCGCGTGGTTGGCTGGAGATCACAGTCGCCGACCGAGGCGCGGGCCTTCCGACCGCGAGCCTCGACCGGCTCTTCGAGAAAACAGGACCGGCCGGGCGCAACCGCTCGCAAGGTGGGCTTGGACTTGGGCTCTACCTGTGTCGGCTCGTCGTCGAGCGGTCCTTCGGGGGGAGGATCTGGGTCGCTTCGAGCGACCGGAACGGAACCACCTTCAAGTTCACAGTTCCCGCCTTCGACGGCGCCGTCAAAGCCCGTTCGCGAGAATCCGCAGGCACCAGCCGTTAGGCACATCACGTGATCAGCTCCAGGTGGAACACCGGCTTGTACCGGTGGCTGTAATCCGCACCGGTCGGCGTTCTTCAGCCGCCGCGCCGGCGTGGGTCAGAGTGGGGGGCGGCATGGAGTCGGTCCCGGATCGTCTTCGCCACGGTCCTGCCGATCTCGAGTTTCCACCCCCGGGCGGTCCGTGGAAACCGCTGGTGCTGAACAGCCGGCTGGTGGGGTGGGGAGAAGACTCGGGGCTGGCGCTGGCGCGGCGAAGCTCAGAGCTGGGCGCACAGCTGGCGGACGAGCATCGCGCATACCTGCTGTCCCGACTCGGCCACAAGCTGCGGTCGGCGTCGCTCGCCCTGCAGGAGTCGGCGCGGCAGGCCGCCTTCGGCCGGCCGGAGCTGATGGAAACCGTATTCGAACAAGCGCAGGAGGTGGCGCGGCGCGCCGCCGCCCTGGAAGCTGCGGCGGTCCAGCCCAAGGAGGGGGCGCGAGGAGTCGTCCTTGGTGCCGTGCTGAACCTCGCCATGCAAGGCGCCGACCGCCGGCTTCCGCCTGAGGCGTCGGTCCTTGGTTCCGAGCCGGCGCTGGTCGAGGCGTTCACACGAGCCAGGGATTGGATGGGCGGTCAGAGCCTGACCGTCGAGGCGGAGCTGATGGGCTCGTGGTGGAAGGTCAGCGTCATCGCCGCCGGCCAGAGGCAGACGCAGGCCGTCCCTGAGATGGGGGAGCCGCTGATCAGGTTGATCGTCGAGTCGTACCTCGACGGCTGGTTCGACGCAAGCCAGCCGGACCGCGCCGACTTCTACCTGCCCGCCCACCAATCCCGCTAGTGTCCGAAGTCACACGCGTGGTGGCCCCCAACCCCGGCCCGTATACGGGTCCCGGTACCAATACCTGGATCCTCGCCGCAGGCCCCGTGGTCGTGGTCATCGACCCGGGTCCGGACGATGAAAGGCACCTTTCTGCAATCGACACGAAATTGGCCGGCGCAACTGTCGGCGTGGTGCTGGTCACTCATTCCCATCCCGACCACCTGCCGCTGGCCGAGCGATTGGCCTCGGCGCATCGCGCTTCGGTCCGCAGGTATCCAGAGCTCGGCGACGGCGATGTTGTGAGGGTGGGCACGCTCAACCTCGTTGCGCTCCACACACCGGGCCACAGCGCCGACCACCTATCGTTCTGGCTGGCCGAGGACCGCGTGGTGTTCACTGGCGATCTGGTGCTCGGAAAAGGCAGCTCGATGGTCACCTACCCGGATGGCAACGTTGCGGCTTATTTGCGCTCGCTGGACCGGCTCATCGCGCTCGAACCCAGGATGCTGTTCCCCGGTCACTGGGACCCCGTGACCGACGCGATGGGAAAGCTCAGGGAGTACCGAGCGCATCGGCTGGAGCGTGAGGCTCAAGTGCTGGCCGAGGTGGAGCGGCGCAAAGGCACCGCAATGGAGCTCACCCGACGGGTGTACGGGCCAGAGGTGGAGGAGGAGCTGTTGGTCGCCGCCGAGATGACCATGCGAGCGCACCTGCAGAAGCTGGTGGAAGACGGCAAAGTGCGAATTAACAAACGAGCTAGTGGAGAAGTCTTCGAAGCCTCAGGCTGAGCTGGTCTGGACGGCCCCCTGCGGCGCTTCGCGTCCACCTTCCCGGCAAGCGGGGAGATGCACCCCCATCAGGATTGCGTCGGTATTGTGAGGGCCGTGAGCGATCTCCAACCGGCGGTTCTTTCGCTGTCGGCCTCCGACCTCGAGGCATGGCTGGTGGCGAACCACGCCCCTGCGTACCGGCGCCGCCAGATCTGGGGATGGCTGGCTCGCGGCGCATCGTTCGAAGAGATGCACGACATTCCCAAGTCCTTGCGCGTCGACCTGGAGCGCGCTTTTCGCAGCACCTCGTTACGCACCATCACCAACAGCCAGGCCGATGGCGCCCTGACCTCGAAAAGGCTTTATGAGCTCGACGGTGGCCACTCGGTCGAGGCTGTCGTCATGCGGTATGCGGACCGCTCAACTCTATGCCTCTCCTCGCAGGCGGGCTGCCCAATCGGCTGTCCCTTCTGCGCGACCGGCAAGTTTCCGTTCGGACGCAACCTAAAGGCGCATGAGATCGTCGAGCAGGCAACGGATGCGGCACGGCTCCTCGCCAAAGAAGGCAAGCGCCTATCGCACGTGGTCTTCATGGGCATGGGTGAGCCGATGGCCAACTATCAATCGGTCGTGGAGTCCGTGCGGCGGATCACCGACCCGGATCTCTTGGGCATCAGCCCGCGGCGAATTGTGGTTTCCACCAGCGGTCTCATACCGCGCATCGAGCAGCTGGCGGCTGAAAAGTTGCCGGTGACGCTCGCGATATCCCTGCACGCGGCGCGCAACGAGCTCCGCGATGTGCTCGTCCCGATCAATCGCAAATATCCACTGGATCTCCTGATCAAGGCGGCCCAGGGTTACGCGGATGCCACCGGGCGTCGGGTCAGCTACGAATGGGTCCTCCTGGCCGGGATCAATGACACAGAGCGCGACGCGAAGGAGCTGGGCAGGTTGTTGCGCCGCCGGCTCGCGCACGTGAATTTGATTCCGTTCAATCCAGTCGAGGACACGCCGTACCACGCTCCCGATCGCGCCTCGATAAAACGCTTCAAGGAATGGATCGAAGGCCAGGGCCTCAACGTGACAGTCCGCGACACCCGCGGACGCGAAGCCGAGGCCGCATGCGGCCAGCTGCACGAGCGCGTCATGCGCGAGCGATCCGCCGGGCCGAAGGTGGGGATTCGCGAACCGTCGGTGGTCGGGTCATAGGCGGCACTCTCTACGCCGGCACATCCGGTTTCAGCTACACGAGCTGGAAAGGCGTCTTTTATCCGGCGAATCTTCCCAGCAGCCGCATGCTCGAGTTTTACTCGCAGCGGCTGAACGGGGTGGAGCTGAACGGAAGCTTCTATCGCACGCCACCAGAGTCGACGATGGCGGCATGGGCGGCAGGCACCAAACCGGAGTTCCGGTTCTGTATGAAGGCCCACCGGGGCCTCACCTACTCGGCCGACGCATTCGATCGGATCGGGCTCGCCGCAATCATCGGCGAGCGGCTTGCGCCCCTCGGCGAGCAGCTCGGCCCTATGCTGCTGCAGTTTCCGCCCGCGCGCCAGCGCAATTTGGGTCTGCTCGACGGTCTGCTTTCCGCGCTTGGCCGTCCCGTCGCGGCGGAGTTTCGACACGAGTCGTGGTTCGACGAGGAGACCTATGCGGTGCTTCGCACACACGGCGGTGCTCTGGTCGTAACGGATGAAGAGAAATGGCCACGCGCGCCGATCGTGGCGCTCGGGCCGACTGCGTATTTCCGTCTTCGCCGGGGCTATGACGCGGACTCGTTGAGGCCGTGGCTGGCTGATGTCAAGGCAGCGACAGCGTCACACGATCAGGTTCACGTCTACTTCAAGCACGACCCCGAGGCGCCCGCTCTCGCTGAGCAGCTTCTGCAATCAGCCGGGTAGTTCGTCAGGCGGCTCCGGCGATTCGGGCGGCTTCTTCGTTCGCGCGACGCGCGGAGCCCCGGGGGCGGGTGGTTTTCGAGGTGCGCGGGGGCGCGGACTGGCAGCCGGCGCTGGCACCTCATCAGACGGTGCGGGCTCGGGCTCCGGGGGGATCTCGGGAGCCGGCACGCGTTCAGGTGAAGGAGCGGGCTCGGGCTCGTGTGACGGTTTCCCGTGTGGCGACGCTGCCACCAGCTCCATTGGCGCCGCCGACGGCGCGGAGACCAGCTCACCGGGCACCGCCATTGTCCGCCGCCTCACGAGAATCGGGATCGCGACCACCGCGATGACGAGCATCAGCAGCGAGCCAAGCTGAGCCTGGCGGAGCCCCGCGAACACCACCGGGTCCGTGCGCATGTAGCTGAGGAAGAACCGCCCCAGCCCGTACAACCCGAGATAGACCAAGCCAAGCGCGCCATCGGGTAGCCGTTGCTTGAGGCGCTGATGAAAAGGCAGGATCAACCCGAGCAGCCCCAACGTCAGGATCATTTCGTACGCCACCTCGGGGTGAACGACGATGCCAGGCTGGCCGAGGGTGTTGGGGTTCACGTACTCCACGCCCCAGGGAAGGTTTGTCGGCGTGCCGTGGTGCTCGCCGTTGATGACGTCGCCGATGCGGCCGATCGCCAGCCCGATCATGGTCGCCGCCCCGGCCGCGTCGATGAGCTTCCAGTAGTTGATCGCCGCGCGCCGCGCCCAGATGTAAGCGCCGAGCATGGCGCCGAAAAGACCGCCCCACTGGCTGATGCCGCCCTCGGTGAGCAAGAAGATCCTGCCCAGCTGGCCCTCGAACAACTTGTAGTTCTCCCACACGTAAAGGAGTCGGGCTCCGATCAGGCCGAACACCACCATCCACGCCACACCGTCGGCGCCGTGAGTCACGTCGACGCGGTCCTTGGCAAGGAGCCAGAGACCCAGGCGCGCAGCGGCGAGGATGCCCACCACCGCGAAGACTCCGTGCCACGTAATGAGGAATGGGCCGAGCCTGAACAGGTTCGGATCGAGGTCGATGACTATCGAGAGAGGAATCAATCTGAAACTCCAGCCACCCTGGCGAGACGCTCGAGCGCGAGTTCCTTCGGGAGCAGGGCAAGGGTGTAATCGATGGGTGGAGAAATCTTCTTGCCGGTCAGCGCCTGGCGGATCGGCATGAACGTCTTGTTCGGTCCGAGCCCCGATTTCTCCACCACGCGCATGAGCTTGTCATGGATGGCGGCCGGCTCCCACGCGACGTCTCTGATCGCCTCGAGTGCGGCACGAACGCGCCCGGCAGCGTCGGGATCGAGTGCTGGCGGCGTCGGCTCCGTCCACAGGTAATCGAGCAGAGCGACCGCGTCCGCGAGCTTGGTGATTCGGGTTTTCAATGCCGGCGTGGCGCGCCCGATCGTGACCTCGTCGAGCTTCGGCAGGAACGGCTGGAGGCGCCGAGCGAGCTCATCGTCGTTGAGAGCTCGGATGTACTCGCCGTTGATCCAGTTGAGCTTGTCCCAATCGAATCGGGCGCCGCCGTGCTGCACTCGATCGAAGGAGAAGATCCGAACCAGCTCGTCGAACGAGAAGATCTCCTGCGATGTCCCTGGGTTCCAACCCAGCAGCACGAGGTAGTTGATCAATGCCTCCGGCAGATAGCCCTGCTCGCGATAGAGCAACAGGTTGAGCTCGGGATGCTTGCGTTTCGACATCTTGCTGCCGTCGTTGGCAAGGATCAGGGGCATGTGCGCGTAGGCCTGTGGTCGCGCGTAGCCAAGAGCGTCGATCACCATCAGCTGGTAGGGCGTGTTTGACAGATGCTCCTCACCGCGGATCACGTGCGTGATGTTCATGGTGGCGTCGTCGACGGGGCTCGCGTAGTTGTAAGTCGGATACGTATCCGACTTGACGATGATGAAATCGCCGATAAGCCCTGAGTCGAAGCTCATCTCGCCGCGGATCATGTCGGTGAACTTCACCTCCCCGCCTGGGACCTTGAATCGAACAGTGAACTCGCTTCGGCCCTCTGGCGGATTTATCAAACAGCGCCTGGAGTATTTGTACGGACGCTTCTCGGCCTGCGCCTGTTTGCGTTCGGCGTCCAGCTCCTCGGCCGTGCAATAGCACCTGTACGCCTTGCCCGCTGTGATGAGACGAGCGGCGTGGTCCTTATAGATGTCAAGTCGCTCGGACTGCCGGTAAGGGCCGACGGGGCCGCCCTTGTCGGGGCCCTCATCCCAGTCGAGGCCCAGCCAGCGCAGGCCCTCGTAGATGACCTGCTCGTACTCGGGGCGATTCCGCTCCACGTCGGTGTCGTCGATGCGCAGCACGAACGCTCCGCCGCGGGCGCGGGCAAAAATCTGGTTGCAAAGCGCGGAGCTCGCGGTGCCCAGGTGGGCGAACCCGGTGGGGCTGGGCGCAATGCGCACCCGGACGGGGAGGTTCTCAGACACCGCCATATGCTACGGGCGTGACCGGAGCGCAAGGAATGCTCGCCCTTGTCGGGGGCGATGAGTTCAACCCTGGCAACGAAGAGCAGGACCGCATGCTGGCGGCGGCCGCCGGGCCCGGTCCGGCCTTTGTCGTCCCGACGGCCGCTGCGCACCAGAAGCCGGTGGCGTCGGTCGCACATGCGCAAGCCTGGTTTCGCCAATTCGGCGTCGAGCTCGAGGAGCTGCCCGTGCTGAAGCGGGCTGATGCAAGGTCCGCTGCTGTGGCCGAGCGCGCGCGCGCGGGCGGCCTGTTCTACCTGGTCGGCGGCGATCCAGGGTGGGTCGCCGAGGTCCTCAGAGGTTCAGCCGTCTGGGCCGCGATGTTCGAGGCGTGGCGCGCTGGCGCTGCGCTCGCCGGCTCGTCGGCGGGGGCGATGGCGCTGTGCAGCGACACGCTCGTCCGGGCGAAATGGCCGAACCACGTCAATCGCCGTCCGGCCCCCGGCCTCGGCGTGGTGGCGCAGACCGCGCTGCTGCCGCACTTCGACACTTTCGGACACAAGTGGGTCGAATCCGCGCAGGCCGCTGCCCCGGACCTGTGCCTTCTAGGCGTCGACGAGCGCAGCGCAGCCCTGTGGGACGGCTCGGGCTGGCAGGCCGCTGGCCCGGGCGTGGTCACTGTGATCAACGGAAAAAAGACCGCGCGCTTTACGTCCGGCGAGCGCGTCTCGGGGGTGCGTCCGCCCGCACGTATGCTTCCAAAAGAGTGATCTCCTCAGTGCTGAATCGACCGCCGAAGAGGCTGCACGCTGAGGTGATCCAGCTCGGTTCGCTACGGGTGCATCACATGCACGGCGGTCGCGGCACCCCATTGCTCTTCATTCACGGGCTTGGCTCGTCCGGCTACATGGAGTGGCGTTTCAACCTCGAACCCGCCGCGATGCGCCACCGGGTGTACGCACCTGATCTGCCCGGCTTTGGCAGGACCGAGAAGCCTCGCGCCCGCTATGGCGTCGCCTATTTCACACGATTCATCGAGCGCTACATGGACGACAGGGGCTTGCGATCCGCCGCCGTCGTTGGCGCCTCGCTCGGAGGCAGGATCGCCCTTGAGCTCGCACTGGAGCACCCGAAGCGTGTTCGCAAGCTGGTGCTGGTGAACGCCTTGGGGCTGGGACGCCCGAACGTGCAACTCTCGTACGGATTGCTGACACTGCCTCGTCTGGGCGAGGCGTTCATGAAGGTGGCCGGCGATGCAGTGCGGCTGGCGCCTCGACGGGTCATCCGTCGCGTCGCCGCCCGTTATGTCGGCGCGCAGGGCCATGACCTGAAGCGGACCATGGACGATGACTACTTCGCCAATCTGCGCGAGCTCTACGCCGCCGAAGGCTACCCGGACGCCTACCTGGCCACGATCCGCTCGCTGGTGACGCCCAAGGCACTGATGGACGCGGAACACGACCTGTCGAAAAGGCTGGCGGAGATCAAGGTGCCTGTTCAGCTGATCTGGGGCGACAACGACCCACTTTTCCCGTTGGCTCACGCCGCCAATGCGCACAGGTTGATCCCGCATTCGCGGCTGGCTGTTCTGGAGGGCGCCGGCCACACTCCTCAGGCAGAACGTCCTGAAGAGTTCAACCGCGTCCTGGAAAATTTCCTCTCCTCCTGACCTCGGTGGCCAGTTTCCGCCGCCACCGAAGTCGTACACCGGACCCGAATACCGAGCCCTGGTCGATGCCCCGCTCGACCCGCTCGTTCACCCCGACCCGCAGCACCCGCCGCGTCTTTACCGCGTGGTTCGCCGTTTCGTGCGCTGGCTCGTGCCGAAGATCTTTCGCGTCACCGTCAGCGGGCCCGAGAACATCCCGAAGCCGCCTTACATAATCGCGGCCAATCACCAGGCATGGTTTGACTCGGCGTTCATCATTCCGTTCTTCCCGGAGGCGCCCGTGATTTACACGATGGCCAAGCGCGAGACGGTGTTCAACCAAGGCTGGAAACGCCGACTCCTGCCGCTGATCGGAGTCTTTCCGATCTCGCCGCACCAAGGGCAGCTCGACGACGCGGGGCTGCGTACCGTCTACCAAGTCCTGGCGCGAGGCGGCGTCGTCCTGATGTTCCCAGAAGGTCGCTACTCGCGCGGGCGCGCCCTGCGTCCCCTGAAGTTCGGGATCGGACATTTTGCCCTCCAGGCCGGGGTGCCGATATGTCCGGTGGTAGTGCGAGGGACCGACGTCCTACGCCTGTTCAGCCGGGTTGACGTTTCGATCGGCCCGACCATCCACCCGGATCCGCCAGCCTGGTGGTCGTTGAGTCAACGGGTGAGTCAGGTTGTCGATAGCGTCCAGCGCGCCCTGAGCCGCGGCCTCCGGCGAAAACGTGCCTAGAGAGATTGAAACGCAAACGCTAGTATCCGGAGGCTTTGCATCTGGTAATCGGCGCCGGCGAATTTCTCGGCGACCACGTCACGCACGCAATGGCCGCCGATGTTCCGGTCCTATCACTGAACGCCGATGCGGATGACGAGTCGCTCAACGATGCGCTAAAGGGGATCGAGGTGGTGCACTTGTGCGCTGAGACCTGGCCTCCCGGGCACAAGCTTCGCTACCGCCAGTCCGTACCGCCTCTGTTCAAGCGCTTGCTCGAAGCAGCGCGCCGTGCCCGGGTGCGCCGCATCGTGCACGTGTCGACTGCCGACGTGTTCGGACCTGACCATTCCGCCCGCGTCACTGAGAGGACCAGGCCGCACCCGGTGCATGCATTCGAGCGCCTGAAACTGTTTGGGGAGCAATGGCTCCTCAAGGCCGCGCAGGATCTGGAAGTCGTCATCTTGCGGCCGGCGCGCGTCTTCGGTGCGGGTGAGGATTGGATCCTGCCACGTCTGCTCCCGGCGGTGGTCAAGGGTCGGTTGTGGCTGCCCGGTGGCGGGCGAAGCTTGCAGACCTTCGTGTCAGCCGCAGACGTGGGTCGCGCCTGCCTGGCGGCGGCCGACCGCGGCCGCCCCGGGCACTGCTACCTCGTCGCCGGCTTCGATGGCACGTGGCGTGAGCTCATCGGGATCGCGGCGAGGTCGGTTGGCGTCGAGCCCGAGATCTCCTCGATGCCTTACGACCTTGCCTACTTGAAGGCCCTGGGGGGCGAGGCGCTCGCCCATCGAGGTGCGGTGGTGTGGCCGGGCACCTACGCCGTGGACGTCCTGGCCAAGCCGCACTACTACGACGACTCCCACTCCCGCCGGGAGCTGACCTGGTCGCCGTCGGTCGGCAGCTTCGAGCAGGAGATATCCAATATGGCCACCTATATCGCCGGGTTGGCCGACCGCCCGGCGGCGCAGGTGACTTCACCGCCGAGCAGCTCGGGGGAGTAGTCCCTGCCGCGCCGACGCGTGGGGCCCCCCAGTCGACGCTGCGCCATTTCGCGACCAGAGGGTGTTGGGTGTAGGTGTTATGACTTGGAGGGGATTACTTCACCGCCAGGCAGGTGACAGTTTTGAACACGCCGTCGATCTTTTGGATCTTGTCGACGATCAGCGATCCAATCGAGTTGACATCCGGGGCTTCGCATACGGCGATCACGTCGTACTCGCCGGTGATCGCATCAGCAGCCGTGATCCCGCTGACACCCTCCATCTTCTTGGCGACTTCGAGCGCGCGTCCGGGCGATGCATTGATCAGGACATAGGCCTTCATCCGTATACCCCCACCAGTTGTTGGTTGCCTAGAACGTGGTCCCCAGCGTACACGCCATCAGCGGGATTTCAAGGCGCGGATCATCACCTCGTCGGTGACGTTCGCACCGGAGAGGATCACCACCACCCGCTCATTTGGGGACGGGCTGTAGTGATAGAGCAAGGCGGCAAGGGCCGCGGCGCCGGCCGGCTCCGCGAGCAGATGCTCCCACTCGAACATCAAGCGAATCGCGCGCAGCATCTCGGTGTCGTCGACGAGGATGACCTGGTCCACGTAGCGCTGGGCCAGCTCCAGGGTCAGGCTGCCGGGCGCTGAGGCGGCCAACCCGTCGGCGATCGTGTTGACCCGGTCGAGGGTCACCACATGTCCGGCCGCGAGGGACCTGTGCATCCCGTCCGCGCCAGTCGGCTCGACCCCGATGACCCGCACCTTGGGACGCATCGACTTGAGGTACAGCGAGATGCCGCCGATCAATCCCCCCCCGCCAATGGGCACGATCACCGTGTCGAAGTCTTCGAGCTCACGGATCAGCTCCACTGCGATGGATCCCTGTCCGGCGATGACGTCCGGATCGTTGAACGCGTGGACGAAGGTGGCTCCGCCTTCCTCCTGGTGCCGTATGGCTTCGAGGTAGGCATCGTTGTAGTTGCGCCCGGCGAGCACCACCGTCGCGCCGAGCCGCCTGATCGCCTCCACCTTCAGCTGATTGGCGGTCTCCGGGACGTAAACGGTGGCCGGGATCTTGAAGACCGCCGCCGCATAGGCCACGCCCTGGCCGTGGTTGCCGGCCGAAGCCGTGATGATGCCGTTGCTGCCTTTCTCCGGGTGGAGTCGCATGACCTTGGTGAGCGCGCCGCGGACCTTGAAGGCACGTATGGGCTGGATCGACTCCACCTTGATGTGGACATGGCATCGCGCCTTGTCGGTGAACGCGCGCGAGTACTGGAGCGGCGTCGGGGAGAGATATGGGGCGAGATCCCGAGCCGCCCGCTCGACCGAGCTAGGCGTGACGCTTGCGATCTCGGATCCGACTTCCCCCAACGCACCACAAATTCTAATTTGCGCGCCTCTACCATCATCTAGCCATGGGCGACGACCTCGAACGAATAGCTCCGCGGGAGAGCGCGCGCACCAAGGCGCGGGACAAGAAGTCGCAACCCCCCAAGGTGGTCGCGGTAAACCCGGGCCTGAAGAAGCTCGCTCTGCACCTCGCGGACAAGCGAAAGAGGAAGGCGAAGAAGCCCTAGGGGTGCATCGGGCGCTTCGCCCGGCCCGATTTCCCTGAGGGGACGTCCCCCTTCAATCAAAAGTCTGCGGGGACTATCGCTCGCTTGTGGGTGCCGGATCCGAGGAGCTTGTCGCCCTGGTGGCACTCGACGTCGAAGTAAAGCTTGTTGCCTTTGACCTCGGTCAGCCTGCTGGTCGCGACGACGGTGCTCCCCGGCTTCGCCGGAGCGAGATGGCGGACGTGGACCTCATAACCGACAGTGGTCTCGTTTTCTGCAAGCAGGCCCTCGACGGCTTTGTGGCTGGCCCATTCCATGAGGCCGATCATCGCGGGGGTGGCGAAGGTGCCCTGACCGCCCACGTGCTTGGTGATCAACTCGCCATCGACCACACGTACGACGTGACCTTCAAGGCCTGGCCGAATACCGTCAGGGGTCGCCAACACTTAGATTGTCTTATGTGACGATGCCGGCTGTCCGCAAAGCAATCATCACTGCGGCCGGTCTCGGCACTCGCTTTCTTCCCGCCACCAAGGCGATGCCGAAAGAGATGTTGCCATTGGTGGACAAGCCAGCCATCCAATACAGCGTTGAGGAAGCGATAGCCAGCGGCATCGAGCAGGTGATCATGGTCACCGGCGGCGGCAAACGCGCAATCGTCGACCACTTCGACCGGTCGCATGAGCTCGAGCACTACTTGCTCGAGCGGGACAGGACCGACCTGCTTGACATTCTCGCCGAGGTCGACGCGATAAGCCGTAAGGTCGACATCACCTACATCCAGCAGCGGGAGCCTCGCGGCCTGGGGCATGCGATCTGGACCGCCCGACGCCTAGTGGGCAACGAGCCTTGTGCCGCGTTGCTTCCGGACGATGTGATCCTCGGGGCGGAACCCTGCCTCAAACAGCTCATCGACGCATACGAGAAGACGGGAGCCACGGTGCTGGCAGCCCGTCGAGTCCCCAAGGGCCAGGTGAGCAGGTACGGAATCATTGCCACTGGGAGCTCCGATGGGACCTTGCACGAAGTGACCGATGTGGTCGAGAAGCCGTCAACCGAGGACGCGCCGTCTGACCTCGCCAGCCTCGGACGCTACGTATTGCTGCCGGCGGTATTTGATGAGCTGGGGCGGATCGAGCCCGGGGCCGGCAACGAGATCCAGCTGGTCGATGCCATCAAGCGAACCATCGGCCACTCCCGAGTGGTGGCCTTGGAGTTCGAGGGCGACTACTACGACCTGGGCACAGTGGTCGGTTACCTGAAGGCAAACCTGGCCCTGGCCATGAGCCGTGAGGGTCTCCGTGAGGAGCTTGTACCGATGCTCAGGCAGCTTCTGGGGGAGTAGCCCGGCGATCGGGTAAAACCGGCTGACGCGCCTATAATCGAAATACGCTCTATGAGCCGAACCCCTGCACGAGTGATTTACCTATGGCTGTCTCAGGACGAAGAAGATTCGACGACGACAAAGTTGTCAAGTACGAGACCGCGGAGAAGGACTTCGAGGTTGAGGTTTCGCGCACCCTCCAAAAGTGGTGTGTCACGGTCTACCAGATGCCTGACAAGCAGATCCTGGTGCAGGACTTCTTCCCGGAGCGTTGGAAGGCGCTCGCACGCGCGCAGGACTTCATTCGCCTTCTAAACCAGCGCAAGAAGAAGGAAGAGGAAGGCGCTACAGGCACCGGCGAGGACGACTACTAGGACATCCACGCGTGACGGCTTTCCGATGGCCGCTGTCGAGTCTAGTTAGAATTCACGGCTCGTGAGCTGGGCTTTCTTCAGGCGAGAGTGGGGGGCGGTGACGTTCGTTCTGACCGTCATCGTCGGCATGATCGTCGTGCCTTTGGCCCTCTACTTGGCGAATGCCGGCCCCAAGGCTCTCGCGGTATCCAACGTGCCGACCACGGCGAGCCCGGTCGCGTGCGCGAGCCCCACGCCTTCGCCCAGCGCGACGCCTGCCACGACTCCGACTCCGTCTCCGGCGACGAGTCCGACTCCGTCTCCGTCAGCCGTCCCGACTCCTTGTCCGGGTACGAGCCCGACTCCGTCTCCGACCCCGACTCCGTCTCCGACCCCGACCACGTCGCCGTAGCAACTATCGGTCGCGGTCGTATTTCTAGCCGGCCAGCTGCCAGAGCAGGCGGTCGCCGTTGGGTTCGACGATGTCCCCGACCGGCATCGCCACCTCCCAATTGGGCACACCCTCGGCGCTCACCCGCATCTCGATGACGTCGGAGAGTCGAAGGTGTGCGATGCCCGCGCAGTCCTTTAGGAAGGCGAACACGACAGGGCGCACGAGGTTCAGCACGTAATTCGCCGAGACCTGGGCTCCGTCCGAAAGGGTTTGTCCCAAGAGGCTGCGGTCGCGGAACGCCAGGACGACCACCTCGTCGCTGAGCATCACAGGATCGCTCCACGCATAACCGCCCGCCTCCGCATTCCGAAGGAGCTGCAGCAGCTCGGCCAGACGGCGCATCGGGGGCCTTGGTCCTTCGAATAGGAGCGGGATGTCGCGCAGCGGTTCGTTGAGGTTCTGCGCGCGGTACTGGGCGGTGAACCCAAGGTCCGAGACCCCGGCAAACGGCGCTGGGACCTTGATCGTTATCTCACCGAGATGGGGGTTGCTGGATCGCATTCTGGAACGTGAGACCTTCATGCCGTATTAACGCACGAGAGCCCCCAAGGTGTCTCTGCCACGGTGGGCGTCAGACTTCCCTCCTCGTCCGGGGGAGGCTGCGGGTGGGCTGTTCAACGCATCCCCAGTCAGCGCGGGCATACCCTACGCAGAACATGCCCCTCACAGATGTTCGCGTTCTCGACTTGACGCGACTCCTCCCCGGCCCTTTCTGCACGATGCTCCTGGCGGACATGGGCGCCGACGTCGTCAAGGTCGAGGAGCCAGGGGGTGGCGACTACCTCCGCTGGACCCCGCCCCTCATCGATGGCCGCGGCGTCCTCTTCAACGCGATCAACCGCAACAAGCGAAGCATCACCTTGAACCTCAAGTCGCCGGAGGGCCGCGAGCTCCTCCTCCAGCTCGCCGAGCATGCCGACGTGCTGGTCGAGGGCAACCGCCCTGGTGTTATGGCTCGCCTCGGTGTCGGATGGGATGTGCTCCAGGCGCGCAACCCGAAGCTGGTCATGTGCTCGATCACGGGCTACGGGCAGGACGGCCCTTATGCGTCGCGTGCAGGCCACGACCTCAACTACATGGCCACGGCCGGCGCCCTGGGATTGAACGGCGCCCATGACGGCCCGCCGGTTCCATTGTCGGTGCAGGTCGCGGACATCGGAGGTGGCGCTCTCGCACCCGCGGTCGCCATCCTGGCGGCGCTCGTGGAGGTCGGCCGCGGAGGCCAGGGGCGGTGGATCGACGCCTCGATGTTTGATGGCGCCGTGAGCTGGCTCACGCTAGTCCTCGCGGCGCATGGCGCGGGCGAGCCTGTGGGTCGCGGAGACCAGCGCCTGGGAGGCCGCTACGCCTGCTACCGCGTCTACACGTGCAAGGACGGCGGCTTCTACAGCGTGGGCGCGCTAGAGCCGAAGTTCTGGGCGACCTTGTGCGCAACAATCGAAAGGCCCGACCTCCTAGATCGGCAGTTCGCAGACGGCGATGATGGCGCCCACGTGCACGAGGCGATGGAGTCCGTGTTTCTTTCGCGTACGCGGGGGGAGTGGGAGCGGAGGCTCGAGGGCCTAGATGTCTGCTGTGAGCCAGTGCTCGAGCTCGGTGAGGTCGCCTCGCACCCACAGGTCGTCGCGCGAGGGCTCCTGACTACCACCCCGGCTGGGATCGAGGTCCGGCCCGGGATTCGTTTGCGCGCGGATTGGAGGCGGTTCGCCGCGCCTGACCTGGGCGAGCACACGGCGGAGATCCTGGCGGAGGTCGGTGTCGACTCCGCCCGTCTTGCAGCGCTCAAACGGGCCGGAGCCGTTTAAGCTCCAGCGCCGGTTAGCGCCTCCCACAGGCGTTCAACCTGCGCGCGTGTAGCCTGCGGGCCGCCGCTGTTGTCGATGATGTGAGTTGCGCGACTGCGCTTCTCCTCGATCGGCATCTGTGCGGCGACGACCTTGCGGGCTCGCTCGGCGGTGAAGCCTCGCCCGCCGACCAGTCGCTCGACCTGAACGTCCGGCGGAACCCAGACGAGGATGGTCGTCGGAAACAAAGCCTCCAACCCATTTTCGAACAGAAGCGGAACGTCCTGGACGACGACCTCCGCGCCGCGATCCACGGCTTCGGCTGTCCTTCGGGCCATCCATTCGCGAACGAGTGGGTGGACTATCGCGTTGAGTCGACGGAGCGCATCGGGGTCTTTGAAAACCAGTTCGCCGAGCGCCTTACGGTCTACGTGCCGATCGCGCACATAATCGTCGCCGAACTCCCGGACCACCGCCGAGAATCCGGGCGTTCCAGGCTCATAGACCGCGTGGCTGGCCTCGTCCGCATCGACGACTTCGGCTCCCAGCTCTCGCAGGATGGCCGCCACCGTCGATTTCCCCGATCCGACGCCACCAGTGAGTCCGACCAGCTTCACGACTTACGATGGTGCATCAATGGCCGATGACGAAAAGTTCGATGCGGTGGTGGTCGGCGCAGGCCCGGCCGGCACGGCGGCGGCGATCACCATGGCCAAGGCGGGGCTGCAGGTGGCGCTGCTCGAGCGCGGCGCGAAGCCGGGTTCGAAGAACGTCATGGGCGGCATCCTTTACAACCACTACCTCGAGGAGATCGTAGGAGACAGTTGGAAGGACGCGCCGCTCGAGCGTCCGATCATCGAAGAGCGCCGCTGGATAATGACGCAGGACGCCACGATCGGCATCGACTACAAGAACCTGCGCAACCGAGAGCACCCGCACTCCTACTCCGTCTTGCGGGCTAAGTTCGACGCGTGGTTCGCGGAGCAGGCTGAGAAAGCGGGCGCGGTGGTCGTACCCGAGACGGTGGTCGAACGGCTCATCGTCAAGAATGGCCACGTGGTCGGAGTCGGCACCGGTCGTGGCGACGACGTCTATGCCGACGTCGTCGTTATCTGCGAAGGCATCGGCCTTGGCACTGGGCTGTTGGAAAGGACAGCAATCAACGGCAAGCCGTTGCGTCGAAAGTTGCGACCCAATGAGGTCGCGATGGCCGTCAAAGAGATCATGCAGCTCGACTCTGGCCTAATCGAAGAGCGCTTCAACTGCGATCCCGGCGAGGGTTGCTCGATCGAGTGCTTCGGCGACTCGACGATGGGCATGTCGGGCTTCATGTTCATCTATACCAACAAGGACACGCTGTCGGTTGGTGGTGGTGCGCTGCTCAGCGAGTTCAACGCGAC
This sequence comes from Candidatus Micrarchaeaceae archaeon, assembly GCA_035534555.1. Lineage (GTDB taxonomy): Bacteria > Chloroflexota > Dormibacteria > Dormibacterales > Dormibacteraceae > Palsa-872. The sequence continues at coordinate 68,169 of DATLRQ010000110.1, read as the reverse complement.
ATTGCGCAGCCCCAACGATTTGATGGAGCACTTCAAGAAGCATCCCGCCGTGAAACCGCTGCTTCGCGGCGCCGAGACTGTCGAATACCTCGCCCACCTGATACCCGAAGGCGGGGCTCGCGGAATCCCGAAGGTTTACGGACCCGGCTATCTGATATGCGGCGATGCGGCGATGCTGTCGAACCCGGTGCACCGCGAGGGATCAAACCTGGCCATGGTCTCGGGCAAGCTGGCGGGCGAAACGGTGGTCCATGCGAAAGAGGCGGGTGATTTCTCCGAGCGGCGGCTTTCCGAGTACAAGGGCAAGCTCGACCACTCCTGGATCATGGCGGACATGAAGAAGTACGACGGCGCAGTTCCCTTGCTCGAGCACAATCCGCAGATGCTCACCAAGTATCCGAAGGTGGCGGACCAGGCACTGGACGAGTTCTTCAGGGTGGATGGGGTTTCGAAGTGGCGGAAGCAGTCGAACATCTTGAAGATGGTCCGCAAGGAAGGGATGTTCAGGATGGGCTGGGACACGATGAAAGCCCTCTGGACTATGAAATAAGGCGCGTCAGGCCTTGGCCACTGCGATCTGCACCGTGTGGTATCCAGTGGCGCCGCTTGTGTAGCTGGCCGCACTAGCCGAGGTCTGCAGGGCTCCCGTCATGTCGGTGGCCCTGACCTGCAGCTCATAAGCACCCTCGGCGGCGGGGGTCCACTCGGCCTGCCAGAGCACCCAGGTGAGCGGCGAAAGCGGGGGTTGGAGGGGAGCCACCGTCCAGGTCTTCCCGGCGTCGGTGCTGTACTCCACCTTGGAGATGCCGCGGCTGCCCGCAAAAGCCACACCGGCCAGCAGCACCGGGCCAAGCTTCTCGATGTCGCCCTCGGCTGGCACGTCAAATCGGGACATCGTCTTGACCACCGCGTTGTGGTCCCAGCCCTGCTGCTCCCAATACCCACCGCTCTCGTGATCGACAACGGTTATCGAGTCGAGCCACTTGGGGCCCTTCATTCCATAGTGGCCCGGGATGAGCATGCGGGCGGGATAGCCGTGAGCCTCCGGCAGCGGCGCCCCGTCGAGCTCGTAGGCGACGAGGATCTCCGGTGCCGCTTGGATGAGACTCATCTGCAGGCTCTCCTGGTAACCGTCACGCGCGCTGAATGCGATCCAGGTTCCCGAAGCGTGCGGGCCGGCCATCGCGAGCAGGTCCCGCAGGCTCACCCCCCCGAAATCGCCGGTGCTGATCTGCGGGCCGCCGACATTGTTGCTGATGCATTCAAGGGTCACGTACTCATTGGTTTTCGACAGACCCTGGAGGTCTGTGAGCGATAGCGACAAGGGCTTGTCCACCATGCCGCCGACCGACAGATGCCAGCCCGACGCGGGGATCGATGGATCGACAAAGTTCTTGGAAACGACGTAGAAGTCGGTCACCGGAGTGATCTCCGGCGAGATGCCGGCTAGGCCCGTCCCCGGCGCATTGAAGATCGCGTCGAGCCAGCCAGGGACCAACCTGAAAGCAAGCACGCCAAGGCTGATGGCGCCGATGGTCACCGGGAGGGCGCTGAGCAGATGCCTGCGCCCGACATCAGTCGCAGCGTCAGGGGCGGCAGGATCGCCTCCCAGCTGCAGCACCACGCCGTAAATCGCGAACAGGGCCGCCCAGATCAAGGGCGTCGTCGGACTGTCCGTGAGCCCGAGAAACCCGCTGCCGGAGATGGGCAAGAGGATCGCGACGACGACGACCCAGCCGACGGCGGCGAAGGCGAGCGCCGAATGCTGCGAATGCCAGATTCGGCTCGTCCACCCCCACGCCGCCCCCAGCACTCCCAGGCCCACGACCATGGCGATGATCAGCCCAGCCTCCTCGACCACCTTGCCGGCGTGTTGGAGGGTGTCGATGAGAAATCCGAACACGAACCCCGGCATGATCGACAGCAGGGGTTGGTTCAGCAGCTGCGGGAGCGGTTTCAGGCCCAGCAAGAGGCTCGCCAGGTACATCACGGTCACGAGCACAATGCCCGCGAGCACGCCCCATCCGAAGCCGCGGAGCGCTGCCCGGCGGCCGCTCACCGTCTTGCTCATCTCGACTGGTTTACCACCTGAAGATACTTCGATGCGTTTCAAGAACTCGATAGCGAGCCGGTAGGCGGCCGAGGGCAATACAATCGATTCACGCCGTGGCCCCACCGATTGGCGCTGATGATCTCTACCGGTTTCGCTGGATCGACCACGTCCGCCTTAGCCCCGACGGCGAACGAGTTGCCTACCAGCTGAGCTCCCCGGACGCCGAGTCCCGCCAGACCCGGAGCCGCATCGTGATCAGGCGCCTGCTGGACCAGGAGCCGGTCGACGCCACGGGCGCATCTCGCCGGGACCATTCTCCAGAGTGGTCGCCTGACGGCCGCAAGATCGCGTTCGTCAGCCGCCGAGGCGCCGTCGACCAGGTTTTGGTGCTGGACGCGGCCGCGGGCGGCAGCGCCGTCCAGCTGACCTCGCTGCCCGAGGGCGCGTCCAGCCCAGCGTGGTCGCCCGACGGCAAGAATGTCGCCTTCATCGGCTTGGTCGTCTCCGATCCGGACGCGGTGGTGGACGATCCGAGGCCGCCTGACAACAAAGAGCAGCTGAGGCGAGCGCCCGTGGTGAGGGTGGCGCGCCGCCTCGACTACAAGCACGACGGGCAGGGTTTCGTCGACGGCCGCAACCACCACCTGTTTGTCGTGCCTGCGGACGGCGGCGAGGCGAAGCAGCTGACCACCGGGGTGTGGGACGTCACGGGCTTCGATTGGTCGCCCGATGGTTCCAGGCTCGCGGTCACCGGAAACGCCGAGCCCAACTCAGATCTGCAGCGCGAGCTCGACCTCTACGTCGTCGACCTCGCGGGAGTGCGATCAAAGATCGCGGGCGGCTTTTACATGAGCACGCCATCGTGGTCACCTCAAGGCGACACCATCGCCTTCGTCGCGCCCAACGGCCTCGAAGCCGGGCTCATCGAGCGGCTGTGGGTGGTGCCGTCCGCCGGCGGCGATCCACGTTGCTTGACCTTGTCACTCGACCAATCGGTCGGCGACAGCATCATCACCGACATGCGCGGGGGCCATGGCGTCCGCGTTTGCTGGTCCAAGGATGGCGGTCGTTTGTACTTTCTCTCCAGCGGGCCAGGCGTTACCGGCTTGTACTCGTGCGACCTCGAAGGCAACTTATGGCCCGAGGTCGGCGGCGCACGCCGACTCTTCGACTTCGACTTCGCCGCGGGGATCTTTGCGTTCTGCGCCACCGACCCGAGTAACCCGGGCGAGCTTCACATCGTCGCCAACGGCGCCGAGGCCCGGCTGACCGACCTGAACCCGTGGCTTCGCGAGCGCTACATCGCCCAACCGGAGCGCCACCAGTTCACGGCCCCGGATGGATGGGGCATCGAAGGCTGGCTCCTCAAGCCAGAGGGCTTCGACCCCGGCCGACTGCATCCGCTGGTCCTCGAGGTCCATGGCGGTCCGCATGGGCAGTACGGATGGGCCTTCTTCCACGAGCTCCAGATGCTTGCGGGGATGGGTTACATGGTGCTGTACGCCAACCCACGCGGCTCCGACGGATATGGCGAACGCTTCAGGTGCGAGGTAGTTCGCGACTGGGGTGGCAAGGACTTCGTCGACCTCATGACCGCCGTCGACCAGATGATCGAGCGTTCAGGTGCAGTGGACACCAGCCGCATGGGCATCGGCGGTGGCTCCTATGGCGGCTACATCACCAACTGGGCGATCGGCCAGACCGACCGCTTCGCGGCGGCGGTCGCCATGCGTTCGATCTCCAACCTGGTCAGCGAGTATGCGCAGCACGACATAGTCATTTGGGGCTCGCTCGAGCTGGGTCCGCCGCCCTATCCAGACCTCGATGAGCTGTGGCGGCGATCGCCGATTCGATACGTCAACAACATCAAGACGCCGCTGCTCCTGACCTGTGGCGAGATGGACCTTCGCTGTGCCATCTCGCAGTCCGAGGAGATGTTTGGCGCGATGCGGCTGCTCGGCAAGACGGTCGAGCTGGCGCGCTTCCCGGATGAATCGCACGATCTTTCGCGCACCGGCCGGCCCGATCGCCGTGTCGAGCGCCTGCGGCGGATCGCGGGCTGGTTTGAACGATTCCTGGGCACGGCGGCGGCTGATAGGCCGGCCGATGCAACCGAGGCGGTGGCGGAGCCGGTCGAAGCAGTCGCCCTGCCAGTCGAAGCCATTGCCGAGCCGGTCGACGCGGTCGCCCAGCCAATCGACGCGGTCGCCCAATCGATGGATGCCGAGGCATCTCCGGTCGAGACCGAGGCCGCCACCCAGGTGCTGGCGACCCGAAGCCTTGACACCTTGCACGTAGAGGACGCAGAACCGGCTGCACTGGACGAGCCGCAAGCCGTCGAGTCCGAAGCCGAGGCAGCAGCGGAGCCTGTGGTCGGCGCCGAGCCGCAGGCTTCGCCGGCCGAAGCGGCCGTGGAGCCGGTGGCTGCTGCCGAGCCAGAGCCCGCTCCTGCTGCCGAGCCGGAGCCGGTGGCTGCTGCCGAGCCGGAGCCCGCTCCTGCTGCCGAGCCGGAGCCGGTACCCACAGTGGCCGACCTCTGGCAGCAGGTGGTTCCGACCCCAGCCGTGGTCGACGAATGGAAGGCAACCGTCCCGCCGCCGGCGGAGCCGCCGATCGAGGAGCTCGCGCCAGTATTCCCCGAGCCGGAACCGCTATTTCCCCAGCCTGAGGTGGCGGCGCCTGAGCCCGTGGCTGCGGTTGCCCCGGCTCCCGCATCCGAACCAGAGCCCGAGGTCCAGTCGGCACCGGTCTCTGCTTCGTCCGCCGCGCCGGCCGCCGTTCCCACGCAGGAACCGGTCGCCCAGACGATCGTCGCTTGGCCACACAGCAGGCCGACCGAAGCGCCCAGCAATGGTGGACCCCCCGCGCAATCTCAGTCCGCATTCTCGGAGGAGGCGACCTCGATCATTCCCGCTTGGCAGCCGGCAGATGCACTGCCCGCGTCGAAGCGAACGGTATCGCTCCAGGCGGTCCCGCCCGAGGTGATCGCGGCGGGGGCGGGGTTCCCGGCGAAGCTGACCTTCGAGTCAGGCCCATTCGCGGGCCGGATCGTGGCGCTGCCCAACCAGACAGTCACATTCGGTCGAGCGCCGGACAACGACGTAGTCGTCGGGGACGCTGCCACGTCCGGACGGCATGGTCGGATCGAGGTCCGCGGCGGCGCCTTCTGGATCAGCGACCTGGGGAGCACCAACGGCACGCTCGTCAACGGCGAACCGGTGATCGAAAGGCAGCTTAGCCACGGCGACCTGATCGCGATCGGCCAGAACACCATCAGGTTTACGCTCGAGAGCTAGGTCGTTCCCGCTGCCAAGGCCGCGCATTCGTCGGCGGCTTCCCGGAGCATCGCAGTGAACTGCTCGACATCAGGGACGATGCCGGGATCGGCGGTCAGGCCGAAGTAAGCCTCGCCGTTGTACGAGACGATCGCGATGCCCAGCCCCATTGAGGGATAGAGCGGGGCGAACGGCCACACCTCGAGCAGCTGGGCACCGCCGGAATACAGCGGAAACTGCGGACCGGGGACGTTCGTGACGTTGATGTTGGCGCCCCCCTGCGGATTGGACATGAGGCGTCCGGCAAGAACCAGAAGCGTCGGCGGGGCCCAGTCCGCAAGGCCCGCAAGCTTGTCGGCGGCCACCGCCTGCCGGGTTCGCTTGAGGTCGCCGGTTGTGACCTTGATCCTTCGCAACCGCTGCTCGATGGTGAGGTCACCGGTCGGCAGCTCGAGCACCATGCCGCTGATCTGGTTGCCAAGCCGCCCCGGGGCGTCGGCCCTGACGCTTACGGGGCAAAAGACCCGCACTTTCTCAGGCACGCGCTCGCCACGCGCCTTGAACCATCTGTGCAGCCCGTCAGACACCACGGCCAGCACGGCGTCGTTCACGGTACAGCCGAACCGCTCCTTGAGAGCCTTGAAGGCGGACAGGGGCATCTTCAGACCGCGTCCGCTCCGCTGCGTCCCGATCCGCCGGTTGAAGAAGAGGTCGGGTCGTGGGCGCACCATCTTGCCGCCCAGCGTGAAAACGCTCTTCCAGGGAACTCGCGTTGTGTTCCATACCGCCGGCACCAGGCTCCTCTCGTCTTTGCGCTGTGGGCCGACGTTCCACAAGACAGGGCGTATGAGCTGCCAGCGGGTTGGTGCCGCGCGCGGCTCCCATTCCGACTCCGGCGGGTCGGGCTTGTAGATCTCCTCTGACGTGTCGAGCAGCAACGTGATGATGTCGACCGACGAGACTCCGTCGACCATCGCGTGGTGCGCTCGGTTCACGATGACTACTCGATCGTTGCGGAGACCGGTGACGATGGTGACCTCCCACAAGGGCCGCCTCATGTCGAGTGGGCGCGACAGGATCCGCATCACCAGCTTGCGCAGCGCGGCGCCATCGCCTGGCGCTGGCAGCACCTCACGGCGGACGTGAGCGCCGAGATCGAAGTTGGGATCGTCGACCCACACCGGATGCGCGAGGTTCATCGGCGCCCGGAGGATGCGCTGGCGGTACCGCGGGACCAGGTGGATGCGCTCCCTGATCGTTTCCTCGATGCCGAGCGCGCCGCGCCCGCCAGGCACGCGCGAGCCGCCTTCGAAGACGTACACAGTGCCGAGGTCGAGCGGAGTCGACGGGCGCTCGGCATAAAGAAACCAGGCGTCCCGTGCAGACAAGGGCTCGTAGAAAGGGGAGCCGTTCGCCGCCACGTGGTGATCCTAGAGCGGGGTCGACGTGCTGGACCGGTAGTCTTTGAACCCGTGGTTGGAGCCGTCGCCGAGATCTGGCGCTATCCCGTCAAGTCGATGGCCGGGGAGCGACTGGATTCCGTCTCGCTGGCCGAGACGGGACTGGAAGCGGATCGCCGCTGGGCGCTGGTCGATGGCGCAGCTAACCGCGCGGGTAAGCTGTTCACCGCCACCGAGGACAAACACCTCATGACCTACCGTGCCCAAATGAATGGCCATGGTGTCGAGGTCGTCACTCCAGGTGGCGAGGTGCGGCGCCTGGATGCCGAGCTCGTGTCACGGATTGCAAGTGACACCGGGAGGCCCTTATCCCTAAGGGATCGCGCCGGCGCCAACTTCGATGACTCACCCGTCCTGATCGTCAACCTGCCGACCGTGGCGGCCTTCAGCCTCGAGGCCCACACGACCGTCGATCACCGCCGCTTCCGGGCCAACTTTTACATCGATGGTTTTGAGCCAGACGAGGAAGTGCGCTGGCTCGGCCGCCGTATCCGTGTGGGGGCGGCGCAGCTCGAAGTGGTCAAGCGCTGCGAACGGTGCGTGGTGATCACCCATGACCCAGACACCACCGCGACGACACCGGCGCTCCTTCGGGTCCTCACCCGAACCAGCGAGACCTGCATGGGAATCTACTGTCGCGTCTTGCGCCCAGGAGTGGTCGGGGAAGGCGACCGCATAGGGCCGGAGTAACCTTCTCGGCAGCGGGTCCGGTCGCGAATTAGGAGGAGATCATGACGGTCGAAGCTTTTTCGGCGCAGTGGGCTGACGCGTTCAAGGACGAGGTCAACAAGTCAGCCGCCTACAAGGCCGCCGGCAAGGGGTGGAAATGGACGGTCGGCCTCGTGGTGGAGGCTGAGCCGGACAAGCATTTCGCCGAGGCCCGGGGAATCGTCATGGATCTCTTCGACGGTGAGGCCCGCGACATCAAGGTCGGTTCGGCCGCGGACGCGCAAAAGTGCGACTTCGTAATCACGGCGCCGTACTCGCGATGGAAGCAGGTCGCCACCAAGGAGCTCGATGCCACCAAAGGCATGCTGCAGGGCAAGCTCAAGTTGAAAGGCGACCTCCCGACGATCGTGCGCTACACCAAGGCGTCACAGGAGATGACCGAGTGCACGACCCGGATCCTGGTCGAATGGCCCGACGAAGCTATCAGGTGAGGTCGGAGCCCAAACGAGAGGGGCTTGTCGATTACGCGGATGACGAGCCGAGCGCCTTCGCGGCGATGCTGGGAGGTCTGATCAAAGCCAACGTCGAGGGCCGCATCGAGAAGCGAAAAGACTTCTCGAATTTGGTGGCGCGTGTAGGGATCTGGGTCGATGACATCGACGAGGGCGTCACCCTTGACTTCAAGGGCCGGGGTGGCTGGCTGACCGTGCACAACGGCCTCGTGCCGAATCGAACCCTGACCATCCGCACCGACGCGGAAACAGTGCTGAGCCTGAGCAACCTGAAGATTGGACCGTTCGGTTTGCCCATCTATTACGACGAGGTTGGTCGCGGCGTCGCCGCCAAGCTGCTAAGCGGCAAGCTCAAGATCGATGGCCTGCTCGCCAATGTGATGACGCTGAATGCGGTGACGCGCATCTTCTCAGTCCAGTGACGTGCTGACCCGGATCCACCACGTCGGCGTTGCTGTCGCCGACCTCGAGCAATCAATCGGCCTTTACCGCTCCGCGCTTGGCGCTGAGCTCCGGCACCGCGAGGTCAATGAGAAAGAGGGCCTCGAGGCTGCGTTCCTGAGCACGGGCGACGGAGAGGTTGAGCTCATGAGCGCAACCCGGCCGGACTCACCGATCGGCAAGTTCCTCGCCAAGCGAGGACCTGGGCTGCATCACGTGGCCTACGGCGTCACCGACATCGGCAAGGCTCTGGCCGATGCCCGCGCGGCCGGATGCGAGCTCATCGATCCGGTACCGCGGATAGGAATGCACGGTTCGCTCATCGCGTTCGTGCACCCCAAGAGCCTGGGCGGCGTCCTGACCGAGTTCGTCGAGATATGACCGAGATCATCAACGACAGTGGCCTCCCGCTAAAGCCAGTGTATTCGGCGGAAGACCGGCCAGCCGAAGAGCCGCTACCGGGAACGTTCCCGTTCACGCGCGGCATCCACAAGGACATGTATCGCGGGCGACTCTGGACGATGCGTCAGTACGCGGGATTCGGCACCGCCGCGGAGTCCAACAAGCGCTACAAGTTCTTGCTGAAGCAAGGCCAGACCGGCCTGTCCGTCGCCTTCGACCTGCCGACGCAGATCGGCTACGACTCAGACGACCCGATGGCCAACGGCGAGGTGGGCAAGGTCGGCGTCGCCATTGACTCCCTCGAGGACATGGAGCTCCTCCTCGATCGGATTCCCCTGGATAAGGTCTCGACCTCGATGACGATCAACGCCACGGCCACGATGCTCCTGCTCCTGTACCAGCTCGTCGCCGAGAAGCAGGGCTGCCCCCCCGAGAAGATCACCGGTACCGTGCAGAACGACATCCTCAAGGAGTACGCCGCGCGCGGCACGTACATCTTTCCGCCCAAGCCTTCGATGCGTTTGGTGACCGACCTGTTCGCCTATTGCCAGGCCAACCTTCCCAACTGGAACACCATCTCGATCTCGGGCTACCACATCAGGGAGGCGGGCTCGACGGCCGCGGAGGAGATCGCCCTCACCCTCAGCCACGCGATCGCATATGTGGAGGCGGCCCAAGCGGCTGGGCTTGCGATCGACGATTTTGCGCCACGCCTATCGTTTTTCTTCGCCGCGCACATGGACTTTTTCGAAGAGGTCGCTAAGTTCCGCGCCGCACGGCGGATTTGGGCTGGCATCATGCGCGAGCGGTTCAAGGCGAGGGATCAACGGTCGCAGGCACTGCGCTTCCACACGCAGACGGGTGGAGTCACCCTCACCGCGCAGCAGCCGTTGAACAACGTGGTCCGGACAGCGCTCGAGGCGATGAGCGCCGTGCTCGGCGGCACCCAGTCGCTCCACACCAACGGATTCGACGAGGCCCTGGGCCTGCCTTCGCAGGGTGCAGCCGAGGTGGCGCTCAGAACCCAGCAGGTCATCGGTTACGAGACCGCCGTACATCTGGTGGCCGATCCGCTCGGTGGCTCCTATTACGTGGAGAGCCTTACCGACGCAGTGGAAGAGGAGGCGCTCGCAATCATGGCCGAGATGGACGAAGGCGGCGGCGCGGTGGCCTGCATCGAATCAGGGTGGACCCAGCGACGCATCGCCGAGAGCGCCTATCGATCGCAGAAGAAGATCGAATCGGGCGAGCGCGTGGTGGTGGGTGTCAACCGTTTCGAAACCTCGGCCTCCGACGCTGTGGAGATCATGAAAATCAGCCCGCGCCATCAGGCGGCGCAGGCCCGGTCGCTCGAGCGCTTGCGCGCCGGGCGACCCAAAGGCACGCTGGAACGTCACCAGGCGGCCATCGAGAAAGCGGCCCGCGGAACCGACAATCTGTTGCCGCCACTTAAGGCGGCGTTGGCCGACTACGTCACGATCGGGGAGTGTTGCAATGTCCTGCGGGGCGTATTTGGCGAGTACGAGCCTTCTCAGGTCACCTAGCAAGGGAGACGACGTTGTGAGCTCTGTGGTTCCGATGATCGGTTTACGAGGACGGGAACGTGGCCATGATCTGGTTGATCGACGCTGGATGTTTGAGGAGGTCGGCATTCGATGACCGAACCCAAAGCCAAGAAGATCGACCCGCTCAACCAGCTCCGGCAGCGCAAGTACGAAGCCGGGCACGGAGATGCCGAGGCATTCAACCGCCAGCATGCGAAGGGCAAGCTGACCGCGCGCGAGCGGATCGCGCGACTTGTCGACCGCAACTCGTTCGAGGAGCTCGACATCTTCGCCACACATCGCGCCGACGGTCCGGGAATGGATGCAAAGCGCGTGCCAGGAGATGGCGTGGTGACCGGTATGGGGAAGATCGACGGTCGCGACGTGATGCTCTTCAGCCACGATGCGTCGGTCTTTGGAGGGTCCCTCGGCGAGGTCTTCGCAGAGAAGGTCATCAAGGTGATGGACCTCGCGATGCGAAACCGGATCCCGATCATCGGCATCAACGATTCGGGTGGAGCCCGCATCCAGGAAGGTGTCGTGTCGCTTGCGGGCTACGCCGAGATCTTCTGGCGCAACGTCGAGTCGAGCGGGCTCATTCCGCAGCTGAGCTTGATCCTTGGCCCGTGCACCGGCGGTGCCGTGTACTCGCCTGCGATGACCGACTTCACCTTCATGGTTCACGGCGTCGGCTACATGTTCATCACCGGACCCGAGGTGATTCGCGTTACGACCGGCGAGGAGGTGACCTTCGATTCGCTCGGCGGAGCGGAGGTCCACAACGTCAAGTCAGGGGTTGCGCACTTCCTCGCGGAGACGGAGGACGAATGCTTCGCCCAGGTGCGGCGGATTTTCAAGTACATCCCACAGAACTGCGACGAGCAGGCGCCGACCGCACCCGCCACCGACGACCCCGAGCGCATCGCACCTGGTCTCGCTACCGTGATCCCCGACAACCCGAAAGAGCCTTACGACATCAAGGACGTCATTGGCATGGTCGTCGACAACGGGGAGTTCTTCGAGGTCCAGCCGTACTTCGCGATGAATATCGTGGTGGGCTTTGCCCACCTTGACGGGCACTCGATCGGGGTCGTCGCCAACCAGCCGAAGGTCATGGCCGGTGCGCTGGATATCAACGCATCAGTGAAGGCGGCGCGGTTCGTCCGCTTCTGCGACGCGTTCAACATCCCGCTCGTCACGTTCGTGGACGTGCCCGGATTTCTGCCCGGCACCGCGCAGGAGTATGGCGGCATCATCAGGCACGGCGCCAAGCTCCTCTACGCATTTAGCGAGGCGACTGTGCCCAAGCTGACAGTCATCACACGCAAGGCATACGGCGGCGCCTACTGCGTCATGTGCTCCAAGCACATCCGGGCGGATTTCAACGTCGCTTGGCCGACCGCCGAGATCGCCGTGATGGGGCCGGAGGGCGCTGTGAACATCGTCTCCCACCGGGAGCTGGCGGCAGCCAACGACCCGGTCGCTCGCCGGCGCGAACTGGTGACCGACTACACGGAGCGATTCGCCAACCCGTATATCGCAGCGGAGCGCGGATACATCGACGACGTGATCGAGCCGGGGCGCACGCGGAGCGAGCTCATTCGCGCTCTGAAGATCGCGCTGCGAAAAGAGCGCCGCCGCAATCCGCGCTGGCACGGCAACATCCCGTTGTGAGTGGCACATACGCGACGATCGGTCTGGTCTCGATGGCGGTTGGCGCGATGGCGATGGTTCAGGGCGGTTGGATGGCAATTACGGCTCGAAGGCCGTCGTGGGTGAGACTGCGCCTCGTACCGGATGGGCGCGAACGAGCATGGGGCGTCGCGCTTGGCGCAATCGGCCTGAGCTGCGTTCTTCTGGGTGCTTCAATCATCGAGACGGTCGCATTCTCAGGCCTGCGGCTGGTGGGCATCGGATTGTTGGTGATCGGGGTTCTGGTGTTGGTACTTGCGAGCAGGCCGCAGCCGACTCAATAATCCGCATGCGGCTCTTGAGTGGCAACGCAACATCCATCTCGGGGCCAGCTTTAGACTTTCGCTGTGCCGCGCCAGGATGCCCAGGGTCGTTGGATCTCGGATGACGGCCTCAGCTACTGGGACGGTGCGGTGTGGCGTCCCATGGGAGGCCAGCCCGTCGCTCCATCTGGTTATGCCGCCCCCGCTAAAGCCAAGTCACCTTGGCCGGCAATCCTGGTCGGCTGCGGCATAGCCCTGATAGTGGTCATTGTGCTCGCGATCGCCGGGATATTTGCTTTGCTCAGCAGCCCGGATTTTCAGCGCAGCTTTTGCAACAGCTACACAAATTCGAACCCCAACCTCACGTGTCCGTTTCATCCGTCTTCCCCATGACGGCAGCCGACATGCCCGCACGGCAGGCGGCGCCGTGAAGCTTCTCGAGTACCAGGCCAAAGAGGTGCTTGCGTCGCTGGGTATTCAAATCCCGCTCGGCAAGGTCGCACGCACCCCTGACGAGGCGGCGCAGGCCTGCCAAGAGTTGGGGCCGGTGGCGATCAAGGCCCAGGTCCCCGTTGGCGGCCGCGGCAAGGCCGGCGGCATCAAGGTCGTGAAAACGCCAGACGAGGCCCGCAAGGCAGCCGCGCAGATCATCGGCATGGACATCAAGGGGTTCAAGGTGCCGCTGGTCTATTGCGAGACCGCTCTGGACATCCAGCGCGAGATCTACCTCGGCTTCACTGTCGATCGTGACGCCCGCAACAACATCCTGATGCTGTCGGCCAAGGGCGGCATGGACATCGAGCAGGTCGCCGAGGCGGCGCCTGAGTCGATCGCGCGACTGCATCCCAACCCCTGGCGCGGGCCGCTTGACTTCGAGCTCAACCAGCTCGCTTTCGACGCCGGCCTCGGCGAGCTGGCTCGACCTCTGACGTCGCTCATCAGGAAGCTGTACCGAGCGATCCCTGAGCTCGATGCCGTGACCGCCGAGATCAACCCCCTGGTCGTGACCACCAAGGGCGAGATCATCGCCGGGGATGCCAAGCTGGAAACGGACGAGAACGCGGCGTGGCGCCACAAGGACCTCGATGAGCGTTACGGATCCGTTCTTGAAGGCGATCCCTACGAAGTGGAAGCGAAAAAGCGCGGCCTCACGTACGTCTCGCTCGATGGCGACATTGGCATCATTGGCAACGGAGCGGGGCTTTGTATGAACACGCTCGACCTCGTCGCCAGGGCCGGTGGAAAGGCGGCGAACTTCTGTGACATTGGCGGCGGCGCCAAGGCCGAGGTGGTGGAGAACGCCCTGGCGGTGATCCTCATGAACCCGCGCGTGCGGGGGGTGCTGATGAACGTGTTCGGCGGCATCACGCGGGGCGACGAGGTCGCCAAGGGCTTGGTGACGGCGCGAGACAACTTGAGGATGAGGCTCCCGCTCGTGGTGCGGATGAGCGGTACCAACGAGGAAGAGGGTCGCGCGATTCTGAAGCAGAACGGGATCGAGCCTGGCGCCAGCGCCTGGGAAGCCGCGCAAAAGATCGTCGAGCTCACCGAGGCGGCGGCGCCTAGATGAGCATTCTTCTTGACGCGTCCACCCGGGTCATCGTGCAGGGCATCACCGGCAGGGAAGGCACCTTCCACGCCGGCCAGATGCTCGAGATGGGCACGAAGGTAGTGGGCGGTACGAGCCCGGGAAAGGGCGGGACCACCCATCTCGGACTGCCGGTGTTCAACACCGTGGCGGATGCGGTCAAGGCGACCGGCGCCAACGCTTCCGGGATCTTCGTGCCCCCGCCGTTTGCAGCGGACGCGATCGTGGAGGCGGCAGCGGCCGGCATCGACTTGATCGTGTGCATCACCGAAGGGATTCCGATTCAGGAGATGATCAAGGTCAAGGATTTCCTACGCGGCTACCCAGCCGCGCGGCTGATCGGCGCCAACTGCCCCGGTCTCATCACGCCGGGCGTGGGCAAGATCGGCATCATCCCCCAACGCATCACCAGCTCTGGATCTGTTGGCCTGGTCTCGCGCAGCGGCACCTTGACTTACGAGGTGGCGTCCGCGCTGACCGCCGCCGGGCTGGGGCAGTCCACGATCGTGGGCATCGGCGGCGACCCGGTCCTCGGACTCACGTTCAAGGATGTGGTCGAGCTTTTCGAGAAGGACCCCGCCACCACGCACCTTGTGGTCATCGGCGAGATCGGGGGCAGCGATGAGGAGCACGCTGCCGAGCTGCTGGCTGCCGGATCACGGCTCAAGACCGTCGCCTTCATCTCGGGGCGCACAGCGCCTGAGGGCAAACGCATGGGCCACGCCGGCGCGATCGTCTCGGGCAACAGCGGCACTGCCAAGAGCAAGGTGGAGGCATTCCAGAAGGCCGGCGTGGCCGTCGCCGAGACCACTGACGACATCGTCGGCCTGCTGCGATAGGCTCACCCGGTGGTTAGCGGCTTCGATCGGTTCACGATTCCGATATCGATCACCAGGCCGGGGCCCGGCGACCGCATCCGCGACATGTCTTTGATAGGCGGCCTTCTGCTGTGGCTCGTTTACACCCGAATCTACTGGGCCCTGCACGTCGGCCACTGGGTCCTGCCGCCTTGCCCGTTCTTCTATCTCACGGGTCACCCGTGTCCGTTCTGCGGTGGTACCCGGGCGTTCGCCTATATGTGGCAGGGGGATGTCAGCGACGCGGTGCGTTTATATCCGTTGGCTCCGGCGCTGTTTGCCGGCAGCGTGGTCGGCGTGCTCGGCCTGGTCGCGGGTATGGTGACCGGACGAAGCTGGTCGCTCAATCTCAGCTCGCGCCAATGGCGCCTCGTCACGATCTGGATCGTGTCCCTGGTGGCGATCAGCTGGGCGCTGAAGGTTTTCGTCCTCGGTAACTGAGGTCGCTGCGCGCCCACCCCCGCGCCATGCCACGATTGCGGGGTTGGATTTTCAGCTGAGTTCTGAGCAGCAGGCGATTCGCGACGTATGTCGCGATTTCGCCCGCGAGGTTGTGGCGCCGGCCGCCGAAGAGCTGGACCGGCATCACAAGTTCGGCTACGACATCGTCCGGCAGATGGGCGAGCTGGGGCTGTTCGGCCTTCCTTTCTCCGAGGAGTATGGCGGCGCAGGCGGCGACTTTCTGTCTCTGTGCCTGGCGATCGAGGAGATCTCGCGTGCCGACACCGGCGTGGGGATCACTCTCGAGGCGGCGGTTTGCCTGGGCGCCGCACCGATCCACGATTTCGGCAGCAAGGCGCAGAAGGAGCAATGGCTCCCGGATCTGTTCGCCGGCCGCAAGATGTGGTCTTTTGGGCTGACCGAGCCGGAGGCAGGCTCAGACGCCGGGGCGACCAAGACGCGCGCTGAGCTGCGCGACGGAAAGTGGGTGGTCAACGGGGCGAAGCAATTCATCACCAATTGCGGAACTGACATCTCTGCAGGCGTGACGGTCACGGCGGTCACTGACAAAGCGAACGGGGATCGCCCAGAGATCAGCGCCATCATGGTTCCGACTGGCACGCCGGGGTACCACGTGCTCGAGTCGTATCGCAAGCTCGGATGGCATTCGTCGGACACGCACCCGCTCAGCTTCGAGGACTGCGCCGTTCCCGAGGGGAACCTTCTTGGCGAGCGGGGCGGTGGCTATCGCAAGTTTCTTCACACGTTGCTTGGTGGTCGCATCGCGATCGCCGCGCTCTCCGTCGGACTGGCGCAGGCGTGCCTCGACGCTTCGCTTTCGTACGCCAAGGAACGCAAGTCTTTCGGTGTTCCCATCTCCAAGCACCAGGCAATACAGTTCAAGCTCGCCGACATGGCGATGGAGACCGAGATCGCGCGGACGATGGTGTACCGCGCCGCGGCGACCTACATGAGCACGGAAGGCGAGACCACCGACGAGGCGAGGATGCTGGCCGCGATGTGCAAGCTGTACGCCTCGGAGACCTCGAAGCGGGCCGCAGACCAGGCGGTGCAGATCCACGGCGGGTACGGCTTCATGGAGGACTACCCGGTCGCACGGTACTGGCGAGACGTCAAGATCAACGAGATCGGTGAGGGCACCTCAGAGGTGCAGCGAATGCTGATCGCACGCTTGCTGGGCTGCTAGGCGCCACCTAGCCGCCATCGCGCAGCAGCAGGACCGGGCAGGGGCTGTGGTCGACGATGAAGCGTGCGATCGGGCCAAGAGACCCGGGGCCGACCGGCGGCCGGTCGTGCCCGGTGCCACGCACGGCGACCACGTCGGCGCGCTCAGCTTTCGCGAGCTCGCACACCACGCGGCCCGGATCGCCGTCGAGCTGTCGCGACTCGACTCGCGCAGCCATCCGGCTCGCCACCTGTTCCGCTTCTGCGAGCGCCTGGGTGCCTCCAGTGATCTCGGCGTCGGCGAGCTCGCGCTCACGGTGGGGCGGGAGCTCGTGTCCGCCTGGCCGGCGCGGCGCCAGCTCGAGTCCCCGCCTCGGCCCCGTCCGGCGAACGAAAACGAGGAGGAGCTCGGATTCACGAATCCGGAGCATGCGCTCGAGCGAACCGAACAGCCCTTCGGTGTCGAAGCCGTCCACCAGCACGATTATTCGCAACGCTGTCGACCTATTTTGCGTGCTCACCGGAAGCTCGCGGCGACGAGAACTGCCGCCGCCACCAGCGTGAGAGGCGCGACGAGGGCGCCGATCTTGAGGAAGTCCCACGCCGAAACCTGCACGCCACGGCGCCGCACGATCACGAGCCAGAGCATCGTCGACAGCGCTCCCACTGGTGTCAGGTTGGGACCGAGGTCGGCCCCCGCCAGAGCGCCGAACAGAAAGGGAGTGTGAAGGGCTGCGGGCACACCGCCTGCGTCAGCGCCCGAGATGAACACCAGCACGGCCGGCAGGTTGTTGATCAGGTTGGAGGCAACGGCTGACCCGACCAATCCGGCCATGACGGCGCTACCGGCGTCACTCGCGCGGCTCACCGCGTCCGCCACCAACGCGGGAGTGATGCCCGCATCCTGGACGCCGCGCACCAGAACGAAAAGCGCGGCGATGTAGATGAACAGCGGCGGGCTGATGTGCGTGCTCAGGTGCTCACGGGAGAGGCGGCGTCGCGCCCCCGCCAACCCCGCCAGGGCCGCTCCGCCGACAATCGCGACCACGCCCAGCGGCCACAGCAACGCGGACCCGACGATGTATGCGACGGCGAGCAATCCCAGTCCGGCGACGGTCGCCATGAAGAACGCTCGGTCGCCTACGGCCGACTGGACGGCAGACCTCCAGTCAAATTCGAATCGACCCGCCGCGGATCGCCAGAAGAACGCCATGAGAACTGCGGTGGTGATCGCGATCGACGCGAGCGAGGCCAGCAGTAGGTGGCCCTCGTATGCCGCGAGTGGAGCGTGCAGCCGATCGCCCGTGAGGACGTTGATCGGGTTGGAGATCGGAAGCGTCATCGATGCCGCGTTAGCCATGAAGCTCACCGCGAAGAGGTAAGGCATGACGCGAAGCCGGAGCCGAGTCGCGATCGTGTAGACGACAGGGGTCAGGATGATCGCGGTCGCGTCATTGGAAAGAAAAGTCGTGATGACCGCCCCGAGAACGAAGACGTTGAACAGGAGTCGCCTGCCGCTGCCCCGTGCCGCGGCCGCAGCCAGGCCGGCGGCCCAATCGAAGAAACCGGCCATGTCAGCGACCGCGGCGGTCAGCATGAGGCCTAAGAAGAACAGGAAGAGGTTCCACTCGGAGCCGATAGAGCTCGCTGCAGCGGATGGGCTCACCACCCCCGTGGCGACCATCAGAACCGCCCCGACCGCAGCGGCCCAGGCCTCATTGATCTGCCGGGGCCGGACGACTATGACGATGAGGGTGACGACGAAGATGAGAGCAGCGAGCGCGGTATGCACTAAGGCAGGATCCCTATATCGTCAGGGTGGCGCAGAGACGTCGCCAGCGTGGCAGGGTTGGCCGGGATCCCCCCCGGCCATGACTTTGTACCTCAACCCCCGAATTGTGGCGGGGAGAATCTAATCCTGAATTAAACCCATCGAAATACCGGAAGGAGAGCAGGAACGCGCGAAGCACCCGCCGCTGAGAGGAAACCACCGGAGGTTCCCTCCGAGCCGTTTAGCGATAAACCCCGTTGTGGCCCAGGCTGTGCAGGCCAACGTTCGGGAAGTAGGTCAAGCCGTGATCTTCCAAACCGACAGGTATCTTGGCCAGCAGCTTGCCGGTGATCGTGCTCATCACATAAACGGTGGAGTTGTATCGGCCTGACGCCCACAGCTGCGTGCCGGCGGGGTTGAGTTGCAGCATGTCAGGGCTCCCGCCTCCGGGGATCCACCATTTGGCGACCACCTTGCGGGTGGCGAAGCTGATGACCGAGAACGACCCTTCAAGCCGGTTCGACACGTACAGGTACTGGGTGTCGCGTGAAACCTGGAACCCGTGCGCGCCCTTGCCTGTGGGTATGAACTGGATTTCTTTCATCGCGATGGGATCGATCACCGACACCCCCATACGACCCTGGTTGCTCACGTAGAAGACGGTGCCGTCGGGCGACAGCTTGACGTCGATGGGCAAGCCGCCGACGTGCACCCAACCCACCAGCTTCATGTGGACCACGTCGACCTTGGCGACCATCCCCGAGTACTCGGTCGAGATCATGAGGTAGCTGCCATCGGCGCTGAAGTCGAGGTGATCCGCCCCGGGCCATGGGATGGCGACTGTGGCGAGCCGCTTCCAGCCGTGGTGGGGATCAAAAAAGATGATCTCCTGCAGCCGTTCGACGACGTCGATCGCCTTGGTGCCGTCAGGAGTGAAGTAGAGGTTGTAGGGATATGGCATCGAAATCGTTCCGCTGGGCTTGCCGGTGTGGATGTTGATCACGGTCAGGCTGCTGGATCCTTCGTTGTCGACGTACAGGGCGCTCATGTCCCAGGCAGGGGCGATGTGGTGGGGAATTGAGCCCACCGCGAAGTGGTCGATCACCTTGAAGGTCAACGGATCGATCACATCGACTGTGCCGGCTCCGCTGTTGGGGACGTAAACGCGCGGCGGGATCTTGCAGAGGGGACAGGGCACGACGCCCGACATGATGTTGGCGTACACGTTCAGAGGTGTCGCAGGCAGGGTGCCCGGCTGGACATCGGGGGCTGGAAGAAACCTTGCGGGTCCTGTCGCGGTCGCTTCTTCGGCCTGCGTCGACGTACCCAGGTAAGGAGTCGTCCAGACCACGGCGAGGACCACGCCCGCAGGGCTGAGAACCACGAGCGTAAATAGCGCCGCGAGCAAGACGCGTATCGGTCGCGACCGTAGCCGCGAGACCAGGGAATTATTCGTCAGGGAGGTCTTCTAGCTTTGGGGCGAGCTCGCACACCCAGCGACCATCGTCGAGTCGGCGGATGAAACGGCCGTACCCCTGGTTCCGTGCCACGTTGAAGAACTGCTCCTGTGTGATCAACGTTCGAAGGCGGGCAAGGTCGGCATAGGTATTGTCACGCATGATCCCGCCCACGACCCCGGCCAGCTCGCGCCATTGCCCTTCTGACAGCGGCTCGCCGTAACCGGCGATCGTGACCAGCAGGGCGGCGGTGGCGCCGGTGATCGTGTCCGGCAGCAGCTTTTCAGCCTTGGCTCGCGAGATGATCTCGCGACCGGTGCTGATGATGTCTGCGATTCGGTCCCGCCGCACCCCGATGATGTCGCGTCCGCTCCCGACCGTGGTGCCTTCTAGATATCTAGGTCCTGCTTCCATCACCGATTGCCTATTCTAGTTTGCCGTCAGTGGACCTGGATCTGGCGCCCCAGCATGCAAGCTTCCGAGATGCCGTGCGCGAACTGGCGCAGGGAGCGGTTCGGCCGCATGCCGAAGGGGTCGACCGCGCCCACCGATTCCCGATTGAAGCCATCGATGCGGCCAAGGCTGCTGGGCTCCTGGGTGTCCTGATCCCTCGTCAGTAC
This sequence comes from Candidatus Micrarchaeaceae archaeon, assembly GCA_035534555.1. Classification (GTDB taxonomy): domain Bacteria; phylum Chloroflexota; class Dormibacteria; order Dormibacterales; family Dormibacteraceae; genus Palsa-872. The sequence continues at coordinate 47,939 of DATLRQ010000110.1, read as the reverse complement.
GGGGGTGCCGGCCTGGATGCAATCGCCTTCGCCATTTGCATCGAAGAGCTGGCCCAGGCGTGCGCGTCGACCTCGGTAATCGTCGACGTGCATACAAGCGTCGGCAGTGAGCCGATCCTGCTGTTCGGGACCGAAGAGCAGAAGAAACGATGGCTTCCGCCACTTGCAACAGGCGAGCTCCTCGGTGCCTTTGCGCTTACCGAGCCGGCCTCAGGCTCGGATGCGGCTTCATTGAAGACAAGTGCCCGTCGAGATGGCGACCACTACGTGATCAATGGAACCAAGGTCTTCATAACCAACATCGGCCAGGCGGGCCTGTACATCGTTTTCGCGCGAACGGGAACCGAAGATCAGAGAGCGGCGGGCGTGAGTGCGTTCCTGGTCCCGGCCGATGCCCCGGGCGTCCGAGTCGGCCAGCTGTTCAAGAAGATGGGGCTCAACGGCTCGCCGACAGGGGAGTTGGTGCTCGAGGACGTGGTGGTTCCGGCGACCAACCGGCTTGCCGCCGAAGGCCATGGCTTCACCGTTGCAATGCGGGCTCTCGACTCGGGCCGCATTGGCATCTCCGGGCAGGCGCTCGGGATTGCCCAGGCCGTGCTCGACGAGTCGCGCTCGCTGCTGATCGAGCGAGAAAGGCAGCAGGGGGACGAGTTCATGCTCGCGGACATGGCGACGAGGCTGGAGTCCGCCCGGCTGCTGGCCTACCACGCCGCCTGGCTATGCAGCATCGGCCGGCCCTTCACCGGGCAGGCGTCGATGGCCAAGCTGCACTGCACCGACACTGCCATGGATTTGGCCCTCGATGGAGCTCAGCTGGCTGGGGAGGACGGCGTTTTTGGGGGCAGCCCCTTCGAGCGCCACGTCCGCGATGCCAAGGCTCTTCAGATCTACGAAGGGTCGAATCAGGTTCAGCGCGTCGTCATCGCTCGCGAAATCCTCAAGTAGCGGTTTTGGGGCCCGGCGGCGCTAAGGCCCTGTAATCTCCGTTCATGGATTTCGAGTTCTCAGAAGAGCAGATCGCGATTCGGGACACGATTCGAGAGCTGGTCCAGGACAAAGTCGCTCCTCGCGCCGCAGAGATCGACGAGAAGGCCGAGTATCCGAAGGACATCGAGAAGCTGTTCGCCGAGAACGGCGTTCTTGGCATTCCCTTTCCCGAAGAGTACGGCGGCATCTCCGGCTCCAGCGTCACGATCTGCCTGGGCGTCGAGGAGATCGCCAAGGCGTGCGCCAGCTCCTCGCTGATCCTCGCGGTCCAGGCCCTCGGCTCCTACCCGATCCTCGTGGCAGGGTCGGAGGAACAGAAGAAGCGCCTCTGCCCGCCGCTTGCCTCGGGAGAAAAAGTCGCCGCCTATGCCTTGTCGGAAACCGGAAGCGGCTCCGACGCCGCCGCGATGAAGACCCGCGCAGTTCGTCACGGCAACGAATACGTGTTGAACGGCACCAAGCAGTTCATCACCGGCGGGAGCGTCGCCGGCACGCTCGTGGTTTTCGCGCAGACCGATCCGGAAGCGGAGCAACGCGGGATCTCGGCGTTCGTGCTGGAGCGCGAAACCAGCCCGTGGAAGGCTGACAAGCTCGAGCACAAGCTGGGCATTCGCGGCTCGCCGACGGCGCAGCTTGTTTTCGAGGACGTCAAGGTTCCCGTTGCCAACCGGCTTGGCGAAGAAGGCGCCGGCTTCAAGATCGCGCTGGCGGTGCTCGACCGCTCTCGCCCAGGCATTGGGGCGCAAGCCCTCGGCATTGCGGAGGGCGCGTTCGACTACGCGTTGAACTACGTCAAGGAAAGGCACCAGTTCGGACAGCCGATAGCGAGCTTCCAGGGCATCCAATTCATGCTTGCCGACATCGCCACGCAAATCGAGGCGTCTCGTTACCTGGTGTATCGAGCCGCCACGAAGGTCGATGAGAAGGCGCCAGACTTGACCAAGATCGCCGCGATGGCGAAGCTGTTCGCTTCGGATATGGCGATGAGGGTGACCACCGACTGCGTGCAACTCCTGGGCGGATATGGCTACATCTCGGATTACCCAGTAGAGAGAATGATGCGAGACGCGAAGATCACGCAGATCTACGAAGGCACAAATCAGATCCAACGCGTCGTAATTGCCAGGTCGCTGTTGCGGTGATGATGCACCAGAGGGTCGACATCGCGAGATCGTTGATACGGTGAGTTCGGCCCCGGAGTCGCCCGAGCTAGCCGTCGAGGACAGGCCGCCAGCGTATCCGCAGCCTCCGGGCATGGCGCCGTACCACCCGCCGCCCGCGTATCCGCCGCCGTCGGCCGGACGCGGGGCCGCCACGGATGGGCGCGCCATCATGTCCGTGATCGCCTCGATCTTCGGCATCATCCTGGTCTGCCGTTCCGTCTCCCCGGCCTCGCCTTCGGCCCGATGGCGTACTTCCTCGGCGGTTCCGCGATCGCGCGGATCGACGACGCCGAAACCTCGAGTAGCCGGGGCTTGGCGGTGGCAGGCTCGGTGCTCGGCGTCGGTGCGACCGTGATCGGGGCAGTGGTCAGCCTCGCGCGGCTTGTCCTGCTGCTGGTGGCCGCCTCGGCCACACCGACCTTGGGGTAGCCCGCTTGGATCGGGTCACCGAGGCCTTCAGCTGGCCGTTTCGCGATCCCGCCTGGGTCTCGAAGCTGCTGATCATCGCGCTGACGCTTTTGATTCCGATCGTCGGATCGATCAACGGGCTTGGCTGGATGCTGGCTTCGCTCGACCGGCTGCGCGCGGGAGAAGAGCTGCTTGCGCCGGCCAACCTCAGCTACATCGGACGAGGCTTTCGCCTCTTCGCAGTGGAGTTGATCTACTCGCTGGCGATTGTTGTCGTCGCCCTGTTGATCTTCGTGCCCGCTGTCGCTTTGTCGGTCAGGCAGGGCCAGGGCTCCGCCAACAGCGGCCTGATCGCGGCCGCCGTGCTCTTGAACCTGATCGGCTTCAGCGTGATCACGTTGCTGAGCCTGGCTCTGACGTTCACGATTCCCGCCATCGTGCTGGCGACCGACAGGGCGGGAGTCGGTGCCGGAATCGATGCTCGAGCGGTGGTTCGCCGATCTCGCGCGAATCTGAACCACACCCTAATCGCCGGCCTTATGCTGATCGCCGCCAGCTTCGTCGGCTCGATCGGATCAATCGCCTGCGGCGTTGGCATCCTGGTGACGTTGGCATATTCGCTGGCGATGCAGGCATGGATAATTCGCAGCTTCGAAACGGGGTAATGCGCCGCGCGAGCGGCGTAAGGAGGAGTTAGATGTCGGATTTGCCACCGCCGCCTCCCGGAGGAGGGTTCACGCCGCCACCCCCGCCGCCGCCACCCCCGCCGCCGCCACCACCCCCGCCGCCGCCTCCGGGAGGAGGGTTCATGCCGCCGCCACCGCCGGGCGGGTTCGTGCCCTCGCCGCCACCCGGAGGAGGCTATGTGCCGCCGCCGCCGATTGGCTATACGGGAGCGGTCGTCGCCAGCCCTCGGACCGATGGCCTTGCGATCGGAGCTCTCATCGCCGGCATCCTGTCACTGGTTTGCTTCTGGCCGCTGTGCCTCGGCATCATCCTGGGTCCTGCCGCCGCGATCATGGGTTTCATCTCACGCCAGCGGATCGCCGCGAGCGCGGGCACTGTGGGTGGGGGCGGCATGGCTCTCGCCGGTTTGATCCTCGGCATCGTCGGCTTTATCGCCAGCGCCGCCTGGGCGATCTCCTGGCTCTTCCTGGTCGCGCATACGACGTCGAACACGCTCAGCACTCCCTGAGACAGGCGCAGCTGGCAGAACTTGATTGGTGAGGCTCGGGCTGGGTTTGCGTAACCCAGCGAGCCTCATCCTCGTTTCATAGGGCCTGGACGCTAAAATCCTCGGTGCGCATGCTTAGGGCCAGGCCAAGGGCCAGGCGATCCCGCTACAACGTCTCCTACCGCCTGACCCGGTCGGTCCCGGCGATGATCGTTGCCGCCCTGCTGATCGTCGTGCTCGTCGGAGCGACCCTCACCTACAAGCGGCTTGACGATTTCATCACCGCCACGACGGGTCAGCACATCAATCCAATCGGAGTGGTTGTGCAAGCGCTCGAGCCGGCACCGGGCACCATCGCCTACAAGCTCAAGCACGGGCAGCGCGTCAACATCCTTCTGCTGGGTAGAGGCGGCTATGAGAACGACGCGCCGTACCTCACCGACTCGATCATGGCCGTGACTATCGATCCAACGAGCGACCGGGTGGTCCTCGCATCGATTCCGCGCGACCTCGTGGTGAACATGAATCTTCAGGATCCATCGACAAGGACTTGGACCAACAAGATCAACGCGGCCTACGAGGTTCCCTATACCAACGTCATCTGCTGCGTCGCCAAGGCATACACCGGGCACGATGGTGGCGGTCACGCTGCGGAGCACGAGGTGAGCCTGGTCACGGGCCTCACCTTCGATAGATACATTGCCGTCGACTTCATCGCGTTTCGCGATATGGTGAACGCGCTTGGCGGCGTTGACGTCTGCCTCACGACCAATCTGGACGACACCTCATATCCCGACTACACCGGCGGGTATCACCCGATTCACTTCAAGGCCGGCTGCCAGCACCTCAACGGGGAACAGGCGCTCGAGATCGCGAGATCCCGGCATGCGACCGAGGCGGCGCAGTCATCCGACTTTGGCCGAGCGCGCCGTCAGCAGGACATCATGGAGGCGATCAAGCAGAAGGCGACCTCGGTCAACGGTTTCTCCAAGGCGCCCCAGCTTCTGAACGCGCTTCAAAAGAGCATCACGACCGACATGACGCTCTCCGACATGCAGGCCATCTACGACTGGGGAAAGAACCTTCCGAACACCTCGATCATCAGGGTCGCGCTGACGGCGCCGCAGCCAGGCACCGAGGGCAACCTCCTCGACTTCGCGGACTGCGGCATGGGCCCATACGTCTCGCAGCTGTGTGCGCTCGACCCGAGCTACTCGATGATTCGCCGCTACATGAAGTACCTGTTGATCGCTCCCACAGTGCTGGCGGAGAAGGCGCCAATCCAGATCGCAAACGGGTCCAACAACTTCGTGGATCTCGCGAGCCGAGTCACGGGGATGTTCGACCCGACCGGCCTGATGCTGACTGATCCCATACCCCATGCGCCTTCGGCCAAGACCGTGATTCTCGATTACTCAGGCGGGCAGTTTCCGCTGACCGCGAAGTGGTTGGCGAACTACTTCGGCGCGACCATCGTCCAGGCCACACCGACAAGCCCGGCACCGGCCCGCCACCAGCAGACTTTCGGCCTGGTGGTGATCCTGGGCCACGACTTCGCCGCCCGCTTCTTGGGTCAGTAGTCGCCCGGCCGTCGGGCCGACCTTGCCGCGCCAGCGCTTGGTCACTGTTAAGTTGTCGACAGTGGCTGATTCACGCCTCGATGGCGATCTGGCGGCGCGCTTTCGCGCCGGAGATATTCGCGCCCTGGCTCGCGCGATCAGCCTCGTCGAGCGTCGCGATCCCGAGGTTCGCACATTGGAGACCCCGCCGAAGGGCAGTCAAAGTGCAGCCGCAGTGGTCGGTTTCACCGGAGCGCCGGGGACCGGGAAATCGACGCTTGTCGATGGCCTGGTCACCCTCTTGCGCCAGCGGCACAGATCGGTTGCGGTGATCGCCACCGACCCCAACTCTCCTTTCACCGGAGGAGCGATCCTTGGCGACCGGATCAGGATGCAGCGTCACGCGCTGGACCCGAAGGTCTTCATCCGCAGCATGGGCGCCCGCGGACATCTCGGTGGTCTCTCGCTGGCGACGCGCGAGGCGATCAGGCTGCTCAGCGCCTTTGGCTTCGACGAGGTGATCCTGGAGACGGTTGGGGTCGGCCAATCGGAGCTCGAGGTGGCGGCGGTGGCTGACACGACAGTCGTGGTCATGACGCCTAACCTCGGAGATGGCGTGCAGATGATCAAAGCCGGAATCCTCGAGATCGCCGACATCTTCGTCGTCAACAAGGCCGATCTCGATGGCTACCAGCGCGTCGCCATGGAGCTCCGCGCCATGCTCAGCCTCAACTCGCCTCGGGCCACGGGGGCCGCCTCGAAGGCGTGGAAGCCGCCGATCCTCACCACCGTGGCGGCTCGCCAGGAGGGGATCGATGAGCTCTGGGCGGCGATCGAGTCCCACCGGGCTTACCTCGCCTCCAGCGGTCGCGCGCAGGAGCTGGCCGCGAGGCGACTCAAGGACGAGACGGCCGAGGTCGTGGCCGATCTAGCCCGCCAGGAAGCCAGGCTGGCCCTCGGCGAGGATGGCGCCTTGACCGACCAGCTCCTGAGAGACGGCTCCCCGTACCGAGCCGCGGAGGAGATCCTGGATCGCATCGGCAGCGGCGCGCGCAAGCTGAGGCGAAGCTGACCGCGGATCGGCCGCACATAATGAATTCATGAAGGTTCGAGCTCGGGACGCCAAGGAGGTGTGGAAGGAGGAATTCGAGTCCAGCCCGAAGCGTGACGACGGGATCGAGACCTCCACGATCTCGGGGATCGCGCTCAAGCCTATCTACACGGGCGATGACCTGCCCAAGCGCGAAGAGGAGCTGCCCGGGGTTTTCCCGTACACGCGCGGCATCCACCCGGGCGGCTACCGCGGCCGGTTGTGGACTATGCGCCAGTTCTCGGGCTTTGCCACCGCCGAGGAGACCAACCGGCGCTACAAGTACCTGCTTGCAAATGGGCAGACAGGCCTGTCGGTCGCCTTCGACATGCCGACCCTGATGGGCCAGGACTCGGACGCTCCGACCAGCCGCGGAGAGATCGGCCACTGCGGTGTGGCCATCGACTCGCTCGCGGACATGGAGACACTGTTCGACGGGATCCCGCTGGGCGAGATAACGACCTCGATGACCATCAACTCCCCGGCCGCGATCCTCCTGTGCATGTACATCGCGGTGGCCGAGAAGCAGGGCGTGCCGGCGTCGGCCCTGGGCGGCACCTTGCAGAACGACATCCTCAAGGAGTTCATCGCCCAGAAAGAGTTCATCTTTCCGCCTGAGCCTTCGATGCGCCTCGTTGTGGATTCCATCGAGTACTGCGCCAAAGTCGTGCCGAGATGGAACACAATCTCCATCTCGGGCTATCACATCCGCGAAGCCGGATCCACCGCGGCACAGGAGCTCGCGTTCACCCTCGCCGACGGCATGGCATACGTCGATGCGTGCATCGAGCGGGGTATGAGGATCGACGACTTTGCATCTCGCCTCTCCTTCTTCTTTGACGCTCATATTGATTTCTTCGAGGAGATCGCGAAGTTCAGAGCGGCGCGCCGCATCTGGGCTCGGTGGATGCGCGATCGCTATGGCGCCCGGGACGAGCGATCTCTGAAGCTGCGCTTTCACACGCAGACCGCGGGCGTGTCGCTGACCGCACAGCAGCCGGAGTTGAACATCGCCCGTACGGCCGTCGAAGCGCTCGCTGCGGTGCTCGGCGGCACGCAGTCGCTGCACACGAACGCAATGGACGAGGTGCTCGCCCTTCCGACTGACAAGGCGGCGCGCCTCGCGTTGCGCACGCAGCAGCTGCTTGCTTATGAGACGGGTGTCGCCAACACTATCGACCCACTTGGTGGCAGCTACTTCGTCGAGGCGCTCACGGACGAGATCGAGCGCCAGGCCGAGGTCTACTTCAAGCAGATCGAGGAGCTGGGCGGAGTGATTCCCGCGATCGAGGCTAGCTTCTTCCAGAAGGAGATCGCCGACTCCGCGTTCCGGTACCAGCAGGAGCTGGAACAGAAGCGGAGGCTCATGGTTGGCGTCAACGAGTTCACCGTCGACGACGAAGAGCCGATGGAGATTCTCCGGATCGATCCCAAGCTCGAGGGCGAGCAGGTGGCGCGAGTCAAAGAGGTACGGCGCACGCGCGATCAGGCGAGGTGCTCGAAGGCTCTGGGCGCCCTTCGAAAGGCGGCCGTGGGCAAGGATAACCTCATGCCGTACATCCTCGAGTCAGTGCGCGCGTACGCCACCGAGGGCGAGATCATGAACACGTTGATCGAGGTCTTCGGCATTTACACCGAAAAGGCGGTTATCTAGATGACCTCCCAAACGGCGGTGAGGCCGGTGCGCATCCTGGTCGCCAAAGTCGGGCTCGACGGCCACGACCGCGGCGTCAAGGTCGTCGCCCGCGCATTGCGCGACGCTGGCTACGAGGTCATCTACACCGGCCTGCGACAGACGCCCGAGATGGTCGTCGACGCTGCGCTCCAGGAGGACGCCCAGGTGATCGGCCTTTCGATCCACTCCGGCGCCCACATGACCCTGTTTCCTGCCGTCGTCCAGGAATTGAAGCGGCGCAAGGCCACGGACATCGTCGTCTTCGGCGGCGGCATCATCCCGGAAGACGACATCGCCGCGCTGAAAAAGAAGGGCGTGGCCGAGCTGTTCACCCCGGGCACGCCCCTCCAGGACATCGTCGACTGGCTGCGGAAGCGATTCCCCCAAGGCGGGGGTTAGCTGCCGAGCTCGTCGCTTTTACCTGCGGACCACCACCGTGCCGGCGATCTTGTCCATCCATCCCTGCTTGCGTGGATCGAACGCGACCCAGATCACGCCAACGAAGCAAACGATGAACGAGATGATGAGCCCGAGCCAGCGAAGCGCCGCTTTGCCGAACGTGATCGGCTGGCCGGTCATGGCGTCCACAACGTGCAAACCGAGAAGGCGCTGGCCGAGTGATGCGCCCATGTAGGTCCACAGCAGGGTGAAGTACAGGAAGCTCAAAACGAGGTCGATCCCGTTTGACGTCCGGGCTGCCCCATTGCTGAGGCTGCCGACGTCGCTGTAGTTGACGCTAAGTGGCGCGCTCAGGACTGCTCCGACGATGCCGAGCAAGATCGCGTCGATGATGTACGCGACGAGGCGAATCCAGAAGCCGCCGTACCTACCCGGTGATGCGACGGCGATCGGCTGGTAGCCACCCGGCATCTGGGGTGGCGGTGGCGGTGCGTAGCCGGGTGGTGGTGGCGGTGGTGGTGGCGGTGGTGGTGGTGGGTACTGCATTCCGAGCTCCTCCTTATTAGCTGATTCTGCCGTCAGTACTGCAGCACGACCGAGTTCGCCACCTTGTCGTGCCAGCCTTGCTTTCGCGGGTCGAACGCGACCCAGATCCAACCGACGTAACAGGCCCACGTGTTGACGATGCTCATGAGGAATCGAACCGTGGCCCTCGCGTAACCGATGGGCCCTCCGGTATTCGCGTCCACGACCCTCAAGCGGAGCAACCGCATGCCCAGAGTGGCGCCGCTGGAGCCCCAGAAATAGATCCAGTACCCGATCTGCACCACAAAGACGAGTAGATAGAGAAGCAGGAAGGCGCCTCCGAAAGCGGCGGCGGCGGCGGCGTTTTGAGAACCCTGGCTGCTCGGGCCGTTGCCGTTGGCGTTCTCAAACACCCCGCCGGCGACAAGGAACACACCGAAAACGATCCCAAACGGGATGCCGATGATCAAGCCGTCCACCAGTCTTGCAACGAGGCGTATCCAGAAGCCTGCGTAGGTCGGCTGGCGACCTTGGTACTGCGGCGCCGCGTACTGCATTGGCGCCGGTGGCGGCGAATAGACTGGTGGCGTCGAGGGCGGGGGCTGATATGAGCTTCCCGGGGGAGGCGGCGGCGGAGGCGGTGGGTCCTGCATGCCTGAAACCTCTTGGTGCTGCTGCCGGTTCGCGGAAATCGCTCTGCGCGGTATCATAACGACGCCTCTCCACTCCGAGGCTCAACCATGCAACTGAAAGCTTCAACGCGCACGCTTCTCGGCAAGGCTTCCCGCCGGCTCCATGCCGAAGGCAAGCTTGCCGGCATCGTCTATGGGCATAACGCCACTCCGACGCCTGTAGTCCTAGATCGCCTCGAGTTCCAGAAGGCGTTCATCAAGTCCGGCCGGACCCGCCTTGTGGACCTGGCCATCGATGGCGATCGAACCGAAAAAGTGCTCGTCCGCGAGATCCAGACTCATCCCCGGCGCCTGGGCCCGATCCACGTTGATTTCTACCAGGTGAGCCTCGAGGAGAAGATCACCGTCGAGGTGCCGATCCATCTCGTCGGCGAGTCCGCCGCAGTCAAGCGCGGAGATGCGGACGTGCTGCAGCCGATCCACGCGGTGCGGGTGGAGTGCCTGCCCACCGACATCCCCGAGGCCTTCGAGGTCGACCTCACACCGCTGGAGGAGATCGAGTCGGAGTTTCGAGTCTCCGAGCTGAAGGTGCCCAAGGGCGTCACTGTGCAGATGGACCCCGAGGAGCTCGTGGTCAAGATCGTTCACCGCCGCGAGCTCAAGGTCGAAGAGGAAGTCCCCGCGCTGGAGACTGCTCTCGTCGGAGAGGGCGAGGAAGGGGCAGAGGCAGGGGCGCCGGCCGCCGAGGAAGCCGAGACCGAAAAGTAGATGTCGCTTGGCGGCATCGCGTCGAGCCCGCTGCTCTACATCCTGCTGGCGGGGCTGGTCTTCGTCGCCTTTGTCATCGCCGCGCGGTTCATCGCGCAGCAGGTTGCGGAGGCGCTGCGCAGGCATGGGCTTCGAGAAAACGTGGTGGTCGTCGGCAGCCGCGTCATCACGTTTGCGCTGATCATCGTCGGCGCCCTGTTCGCGTTTGGCATCGCCGTGCGCAGCGACAACGTGACCATCCTCGGCATCGTGGCCGCGATCATCATCACGAGCTTCGGCGCCCAGGACCTGCTCAAGGACTACGTGTCGGGGTACTACCTCCTGCTGGAGCGGAACATCAAGGTCGGCGACAACATCACGCTTGAGCGCGGGTCTGGCGTCGTTTCAGAGGTGCGGCTGCGAGTGACTTTGATGCGCAACGAAAACGGCGATGTCGTCATCGTCCCCAACTCGGAGCTGTTCACGCATCCGGTCACGATTCACACCCACCCGGCACCCGGGCCTGACAGCTCCCCGGAGACGGAGGCTAGGCCAGCGCCCCGAGCGTGATCCGCCACAGCGCCTGAAGCTGGTCGCCGTCGATCTCCGTCTCCTCGGCCAGAAGCTCTCGGATCATCTGCGAGGCGAGGTCGACGTGGACTCCGCCCGCCACCTGGGTGGCCAGCGACCGCAGGTGGTAGGTGTGGTCGGGCTTGTCGGTCTCAACAGCAAGGTCTGCACTCACCTGGTCGAGCTGGACGAATTTTGCCCAGCGGGTGACCTCGGCGCTCCCCGACTCAGGAGAGTCGGAGAGGTGCAGGCAGTTGACGCCGCCAAAGATCCCGTAGCGCTCACGCAGCGATCCCGGCCGCGCCTGCGCGATGCGCGTTTCGCCGAGATCGTGGCGCATCTGCTCCAATGTCTCGCCCGAAGCCGTGACGCGACCGACCGCCAGCGGCAGGGCGCTCATGAAGTCGACCAGCCACGCGAAGAAGGGTTTGCCTTTCAGAAAGTCGTAATGGCTTTCGATGAGGTCGGGGGGAGGCTGGAACCAGGCAAGAGACTCGACCTTCCAATCGCGCTCGGTCGACAACCATCCCCATATTCCGGCGCGCGTGGCAAGCCGGTACGAAGCATCGGGCTTGAAGATGAGCAAAGCGTCAGCCATGAGCGGCTGATTCTAAAGATTCTCCGGCTTCCCATCTGGGGACAGGGCCGGGCAGCGGGGCGATAGCTGGTTTAGCTGCCCTTTTTGTCCCGGACGCCCGGCTTGTACACCTTGCGGCCTTTGAGCTTCTCAGGCAGATGCACCTGGTCCGCGACCCCACCCTCGAAATCGTGCGCGTACTTGTACCCCCTGCCGTAGCCCATCGACTTCATGAGGCCAGTTGGAGCGTTGCGCAGATGCAACGGCACGGCTTCGTTGCCCGTCTGCTCAACCAGCTCGCGGGCGGCGCCGTAGGAGGTGAGGACCGAGTTGGACTTTGGCGCCAGGGCGAGGTAGAGCGCCGCTTCCGTCAGCGGAAGCACGGCTTCGGGCATGCCGACAAAATGCGCAGCCTGCTGCGCCGCCATGGCGACCTGGAGCGCCTGCGGATCTGCAAGCCCAACGTCCTCGGCCGCCGAGATTACGAGTCTGCGGGCGACGAACAGCGGATCCTCGCCTGCCTCGAGCATGCGAGCCAGCCAGTAGACAGCGGCATCGGGATCGCTGCCGCGGACGCTCTTGATCAGGGCCGACACGATGTCGTAGTGCTGGTCGCCGGCGCGGTCGTACAGGAGGTGTCGCTGCTGTAAGGCGCTCTCGATATGTCCGACCTCAATGACGCCTTCACCCGCCAGGGCGGCGGCCGCTTCGAGGCCGTTGAGGGCGACCCGCGCGTCGCCGCGGGCATTCGCGAGCAGGCCGTCCAGGGCCTCGGGGCTGATCTGCGCGCCGACCTCGCCGAGGGCGCGCTCGACCACGATCTTGAGCTCTTCCGGCTCAAGCGCTTCGAGGCGGAACACGCGACTGCGCGAGAGGAGGGGGGCGATGACCTCGAATGAGGGGTTCTCCGTCGTTGCCCCGATAAGAGTCACGGTGCCGTCCTCGACGTGAGGCAGGATGGCGTCCTGCTGAGCCTTGTTGAACCGGTGGATCTCGTCGATGAAAAGGATCGTCCGCAGCCCAGCCCGGCGGTGAATCTTGGCCTCCGCCACCTGCTTCCGCAGGTCGGCGACCCCGGCCGTGACGGCGGAGATCCCGACCAAGCGGGCCTTCGTCTCGCTGGCGAGCAGGCCGGCCAGGGTCGTCTTGCCGCTGCCTGGCGGCCCCCAGAGGACGATGCTCGGCAGGTGCCCCGAACGGGTGAGCTCACGGAGGACGTCGACCACCCGTCGCTGCCCCACGAGCTGATCGAAGGTCCGAGGCCGCATACGCGTGGCCAGGGGTGCGCCCGGCTCGGTGCCGGCCGGCGCCTCGAACAGCTCTCCCTGATCGGCCATGGCCTGATTCTGAACCCAACTTTGGGTAGACCGGCCGGGCGCGATCCCGAAAACAGGTTGGATTTCCCTCATATAGACTGCCCCCATGTCCATCTGCTGGTACTGCAGTTCGGAGCTGTCAGACGGATCGCAGTACTGCCACAGCTGCGGGCACAGCCAGACCGACAGGTCGTCGAGCCCGTTGTTCGGTGTCGTCGATCCCGTCACCGGCATCTGGAACTCCAAGTTCATCAACGCGCTGGTCGGCCAGGAAGCCAACCGCGCGGTGCGCTACCACCGGCCCCTATCGGTGCTCGTGGTCGAGCTGGACCACGCCGAGCACATCGACAAGGAGCTGGGCCACATTCAGCTCGAGGGCCTTCTCCGGGAGATATCGGAAAGGCTTGGCTCGTCGGTTCGCGACACCGACACGGTCGCCTTCCTCGACGCCGATGGCCCGCCGCATTTTGCGATCGTGCTTCCAGAGACGAACGAGCAGGGCGCCACGCTGGCCGCCGACAAGATCAGGCGCGGGATCGCCGCCCACGACTTCGCGACGGGCGGCAACTGGCAGCGGATAACTGTCAGCTGTGGCGCCGCCACGATCGGCGTTATGGCGCCGGGGGAGGAAGAGGCCGGCCTGATGAACCGGCGCGAGTACACGGGCAACCTGCTCCGCGAGGCGTACCACGCGCTGGAGGCAGGCCGCTCCGCGGGCACCAATCGCACCTCGGTAGGCGCCTTCCGCAGCTAGGCTTTGGGTGCGGTTCGCACGCCGGCTTCCGTAGCATCACATTCGATTTGACAACCACTCGTGTCTATCTGATCCGCCACGCCGACGTCGAAAACCCCCGTCGCCTGCTCTACGGACACCTGGACGGCTTCCAGCTCAGCGCCATGGGGCGTGCGCAGGCGCTGGCCGTCGGCGATCGGCTGATCTCGTCCGGCCTCAAGCGAATCGTCCACAGCCCACTGGCGAGGGCGCACGAGACAGCGGAGCTGATCAACTCCCGGCTCGCTTCGCCCGCGATCCTCGAACCTGATCCCGAGCTGCGCGAGGCCGAGTTCAGCCGTTATCTGCAGGGGCTGCCTTACTGGCAGATCCCGATCCGCCGCCCGCTCTGGTTCGTGCACAAGGCGAAGCGCGGCCTCCTGCCGGGCGACGAGGCGATCGGCGACCTGGGTGGACGTGTGCTGGATGTGATGAAGCGCATCGCACGCGAGCATCCTGGCGAGACGATGGCGATCGTGAGCCACGCCGACCCTCTGCAGGCCGCGTGGATCCTGCTCGACGGCCGCGCCCACAACGAGCGCGAGCTGTACCGCAAGGTGGTCGACCGCGCCGGCCTGCTCCAGGTCGACCTCGAAGGCGACAAACCCGTCGCCTGGGAGTACTTTCCGCCTCCCAAAGTCTCGAGCCCTCCAACCGCCGTACCCTCTTGAACAGCTTCCCAGACGGGTTCCTCTGGGGCACCGCCAGCGCCGCCCACCAGGTCGAGGGCGACGACCGCAACAACGACTGGTGGGAGTTCGAGCAGCAGCCGGGCGCGATCGCCAATGGCGACTCGTCCGCGATCGCCTGCGACCACTACCACCGATACCGCGAGGATTTCGCGCTGCTCCGCGAGCTGCAACAGAACGCCCACCGCCTCTCGATCGAGTGGTCGCGCATCGAGCCAACCCAGGGCGAGTTCGACTCGCGCCAGATCCGCCACTACCGCGATGTCCTTGGCGAGCTGCGCGAGCAGGGCATGCAGCCGATGGTCACGCTCCACCATTTCACGAGCCCGCTGTGGTTCACCCGCAAGGGTGGTTGGGCGGCCTCCGGTTCCGCACACGCATTCATGCCATTTGTTCACCGAGTTATCGACGAGCTGGGGGACTTGATCAGGCTGTGGTGCACCATCAACGAGCCCAACATCTACGGCGCGAACGGCTGGGTCGTGGGCGAGTTTCCTCCGGGACACCGCGGCGACGTGGTCGGCCTGTATCAGGTCATGAGCAACCTGCGCCGCGCGCATGAGCTCGCCTACAGCGCCATCAAGCGCCGGTGGCCGGAGGCGATGGTCGGGCTGTCCCATCACAAGTTCTTGATGCTGCCCGCCACCGAGAAGCGTCGTGACCTCTGGGCGACGAAAACCGCCCAGCTGGCGCTCGACCGATGGCCGGTCGCCCCGGGCCGCTTGAGCAAGGTCGTGGAAGCACCCAGCGACTTTGTCGGGATCGCCCACTACTGGGGTCAGATGTGTGCTTTTGATCCTCGTCTGCCGCAGCACCAGTTCATCCGGCGCTTCAACGTTCCCGACACGCCCGTGACCGATATGGGGTGGACCTCGGACCCGAGCTGGATGAGGGTCGTGCTCAACGAGCTGAAACCGCTCGGCAAGCCGGTGTTCATCACCGAGAACGGGCTCGCCAGCAATGACGACGAATGGCGTCAGCGCTACCTGAAAGACATCCTTTCCAACGTGCAGCTCGCGATCGAGGATGGGGTCGACGTCCGCGGCTACTTCCACTGGACGAACATCGACAACTTCGAATGGGCGCGCGGCTATGCGATGCGGTTCGGTCTCATCGAGGTCGATCGCAAATCCCTGGAGCGGCGAATCAAGCCCAGCGGGAGGCTCTACGCGCGCATCGCTCGGGCCAACTCCCTGGAGCACGTCCCCTGAGGCTGGCTGCTGCGCAGGCAGCTTCACGACCTCCCCGTTAATCGGGAGGGTAGACTCAGCCCGGTGAATCGAAGGTCGGGATCGATCGCGGCAGTGGCGATAATCCTGGGCTCCGCCCTAATGCTGTCGCTCGCCTGGGGCCTCCAGCACGCGGCGATGAAGCAGCCCGCCCTGATCGGCAACGTGGCGCCGCAGCTGGCGATCAAGCAGCTCGATGGCAACATGCTTCAGCTCTCGAGCCTGCGTGGCAAGCCTGTGGTCCTTGACTTCTGGGCATCGTGGTGCGTGAGCTGCGCGCAGGACCTGCCCACTCTCGCGAGCGCTGCCACCTCTCACCCCGGCGTTGCGTTCGTCGGCGCCGCAATGGAAGACACGACGGGCTCCTTGAATGCATTCGAGCAGCGGCATCCACATCCTTACCCCGTCGGCCAGATCGTCGATGGTGACTATCAGTCGTACGGCGTCGTGGCGCCTCCCGTAACCGTTTTCATCAACGCGAACGGCATGGTCGTCGCATCGTTCGAGGGCCCACTCGATACGCCGACGATCGACCACTACCTTGGCCTGATCTCATGATCCTTGGCTGGCTTCCGGGCTTGAAGTGGACGCTCTTGGGCGCGGTCGTGGCGGCGTGCGTCGCATACCTGGTTTACTCCGCCTCCAGCGGATCGTCCGAGTACTACCTGACCGTCTCCGAGCTGCGCTCCCACACCACCAGCGGAGACGTGCGGGTGGCGGGAGTCGTACAGAACGACGTGCAGCGCAGCGAAGGTGGGCTCCAGGTCGTGTTCACCGAGAAGGATGGCACCGCCTCGATCCCCGTCGAGTACCACGGCACGCTGCCCGACATCTTCCAGCCCGGGATCACGGTAGTTGCCGAGGGCAGGCTCGGAACCGACGGCGTCTTCCACGCGAGTGCGGTCCTGGCCAAATGCCCATCGCGCTTCTCGACGACCCCGTATACCCAATGATTGGCTACCTAGGCGCAGGCGCTCTGCTGGCCGGTCTGGTGATGGCCGGGTTCTCGGCCGTGCTGTCCTTCTGGTCCGGCTGGCGCGAGGACGCGGTCTTCGTCGAGGTCGGCCGCCGCGCCTTCTACGCGAGCGCGGCGATGATAGTGGCGGCTTCCGTCCTCTTGGAAATCGGACTGCTGTCGCACGACTTCTCACTTGCCTACGTGACCGAGCACACGGACTTGTCGACGCCAATTCCGCTCGTCGCCGCGGCCTTCTATGGCGGCCAGGAGGGCTCGCTCCTCTACTGGGCGCTGGTGCTCGCGCTTTTCGGCAGCGCTTCGCTGGTCGCAAGCTCCGCCCTCGGTGTGCGCCTCGCCGCATACGCGGCCGGGATCCTGGCCGCGATCGAGACCTTCCTCCTGGTGGTTCTCGTCATCGTCGCGAGCCCGTTCGACCTCCTAGCCGTCACGCCGCCAGACGGACTCGGCCTCAATCCCGTCCTTCGCGATATGGGGATGCTCATCCACCCGCCGGTGGTGCTGGCGGGCTTCGCTTCGTTCGCGATCCCGTTCAGCTTCGCCGCCGCCGCCCTCCTCGCCGGGCGATCCGACGCCGCCTGGATTGCGCACACGCGCCGGTTCGCGCTGATGGCGTGGGCGCTGCAGGGCACGGGGCTCGTCCTCGGGATGTGGTGGGCCTACCACGTCCTTGGTTGGGGCGGGTATTGGGGCTGGGACCCGGTCGAAAACGTGGCATTGATGCCGTGGCTGGCCACCACCGCTTATCTGCATTCATCACAGGTCCAAGAGCGGCGGGGCCGGCTGAAAGCATGGAACTTCTCGCTCGTGATCCTTGCTTTCCTGCTGGTCGTTTTCGGCACATTCATAGTTCGCAGCGGCGTCGTGCCTTCGGTGCATACGTTCGCCGTGAGCGCGATCGGGCCGTGGTTCTTCGGGTTCCTTTTCGTTTGCCTTGTGTTCTCGATCGGCCTGCTCGCTTTCCGCGCCGGCTCGCTCGGGAGCTCGACTCGCGCCGCACCCACGGTTTCCCGCGAAAGCGCCTTCGTGCTGCAGAACCTGCTCTTGATCGGCGTCATCGCAGTGGTCTTCTGGGGGACGGTGCTGCCGCTGGTCTCAGGCATGCTCGGCCAGGCGCGGGTCGTCGGAGCGCCCTATTACGAGCGCGCTGCGGGACCGCTGTTCGTGGTGCTCCTGGCGTTGATGGCGGCTGGACCCCTCTTGCCATGGCGACACGCGGGCTCATCGTTGCTGCAATCGCTTAGGTGGCCCCTCGCCGCCGCGGGCGCCGTGGCGATTGTTCTTTTCGCCGCCGGCGTGCGTTCAGTGCCGTCGCTGCTCGCCATTCCACTTGCCGCGGCTGCCGGGACGACCTGCCTGGTCGAGTACTCGCGAATGGGCATGAAGCTGCGCCGATCGGCCAAAGGCTGGGCCCATGCCGCCGCGGTGGTCGCGAGGAAACGGCGGCGTTACGGGGCCTACCTCGCGCACCTCGGGATGGTGGTGCTTGTAGTGGGTATCGCCGGGTCACATTTCTGGCAGCAGGAGAAGGACGTCTCTCTCATGCCCGGTGGCCAGGTATCGGTCGCCGGTTACACGCTGACCTATACGGGCGCCGAGCAGACACAGCTCGCGGATCATTCCGAGCTGGTCGGCGCCATGCGGCTCGGCGACCAGACGCTGGAGCCCGCGCGCGCGACCTACCCGTCGCTCGGTGGCCAGGCGCTCACGCACGTCGCCATCAGCAGCACGCCGATCGCCGATGTTTATATCGTGCTCGCCGGCGTCAACGCCGACGGTTCGGCTTCATTCCAGATCTTCGTCAACCCGCTGGTCAGCTGGATATGGGCGGGCGGCGCGATCATCATCCTGGGCGTGGTCCTCGGCAACGTGGGGGAGAGGCGCACAGTGTTCGAGCTCCAGGTGGCGCGTGCGGCCAACCCGCAGCCGGCATAGATGGCGTTGATCGTCGCGACGCTGCTGCTGTTCGCCGCCGGCCCGTTCGTGCTGTGGCCGCTGATCAAGACGCCGGCTGAAGGAGCCGAGCTGACGAAGTGAGCGCGATCGTCGCCTATGAGCTCACCCAGCGCTTCGGCTCGGATGTGGCCCTCGATGCCGTCGACCTCGCGCTCGAGCAGGGAGAGCATCTCGCGGTGCTGGGAGACAACGGTGCGGGCAAGACGACGCTCCTTCGAATCCTGGCGACAGCTGCGCGGCCAACCTCAGGGCGGCTCGAGATCTTCGGCCTCGACGCAATGCGCGAGCGCAAAGCACTTCGAGCGCAAATCGGATTTGTCGCCCACGCGCCCGGCCTTTACCCCGCACTGTCGGCGACGGAGAACCTCGAATTCTTCTGCACGCTGCACGACATCGATCGCAAGCGGGTGCCTGAGGTCCTGGCGCAAGTTGGGCTCACCAATGTCGCGCACCGTCTGGCGGACAGGCTCTCGCGCGGCGAGCAGCAACGACTGGCGATCGGACGCGCCGTGCTGCACGGCCCGCGCCTGCTTGTCCTTGACGAGCCCGACGCGAGTCTCGACTCGGGCGGCCCCGACCTTCTTGCAAGCGTGATGCGTGGAAAGTCGGCGGTGCTCGCCACCCACGACCACGCGCTCGCGAACCGCCTTTGCCAGCGAACGGTTGTGCTTCGCAACGGCAGGTCGCTCGGCGCCGGCACCCGCTTGCGCGTCGTCCGATGACGCGTTCGATCGCGATCGCCTACGCCGTCGCTCGCAAGGATCTGACCTCAGAGTGGCGCACGCGCGAGCTCGTGCCCGCGCTCGGCCAGTTCGTCGTGCTGGCGCTGGTGATCGCCAACTTCGGCTTCCAGATCGACTCCCAAAACGCGGCCGTCATCGCGCCTGGAGTGCTGTGGCTGGCGCTGGTGTTTGCCGGCTTGGTCGCGTTCGGCCGCGCCTTCGCCGCCGAGCGGGAGCAGGCTTCACTGGAGGCGATGCTCCTGACGCCGGCACCGGCCGCGGCGATCTTCGCGGGCAAGGCGATTGCAGCCGCCCTCTTGCTGGTCGCATGCGAAGCCGTCCTGCTGCCTGCCCTGGCGCTGATGTTCGGCACCCCTTTCAATCCCGCGCTCGTCGCGGCGGTGCTGATTGCGACCGTCGGCATGGCGGCGTTGGGCTGCCTGTTCGCGGCCATCGTGGCGCGGGTGCGCTCGAGGGAGGTGCTGCTGCCGCTCCTCACGCTGCCGCTGTGGATTCCGTTCATCGTGGCTGGTGGCCAGGCCGTTCAGGTGGCGATGGGCGCCAGCGGCAGCTACAACCAGGCAATGGCTCTGCTCGTCGACTTCGACATACTCTTTGTGGTGCTCACGTCCCTCGCGGCGAGGTTCGTTCTCGATGACTAGGTACACGAGACTGACCGGCGCGGCTGTGCTGCTGATGCTCGTGGCCGGCGCGCTCATCTTCTTCTACGCGCCCGAAGATTTCCTCCAGAAGGAGCCACAGCGAATCTTCTACCTGCACGTCAGCGCCGCGATCGCGGCCTTCGCCTGCTTCGCGGTGGTGTTGGGAGCCAGTATCGCTTACCTGCGAACCGAGAGCGCCCGTGCCGATCGCCTGGCGCGAGCGGCGGCGCTCGTCGGCGTTGTGCTCACCACTGTGACCCTGGTCATGGGGATGCTCTACGCGAAGCCAATATGGAACACGTACTGGACGTGGGATCCACGACTGACGTCGACGCTGGTTCTCTGGATCATCTATGCCGGCTACCTGCTGCTCCGCCGCCTCGCGGAGCCTGGGCGGCAAGTCGCGCGCTTTGCCGCCGTCGTGGGGATCTTCGGATTTGTCGACGTGCCCATCGTGTATTTCAGCGTCAGCTGGTGGCGGAGCATCCACCCCGGTCCGGTGATCCTCAGCGACGCACTGCCCCCCGCGATGCTGTTCACGTTCCTGGTTACGATGGCCTGCACGCTCTTCCTCGCCGGCGTGATGGTCGCCATCCGTTACCGGATCGAGACTCTGATGGACGAAGCGCCCTCGCCGATCGCCCAGGTGGTCGGCGCGCAGCAGGAGCCGGAGCCGGCGCGGTGATTTATCTCGTCGCCGCGTACACCGCAGCTGTCCTTATCCTGGGCGGCTTCCTGTGGCTCTCTCTGAGCACTTTGCGCGAGCTGGCGGCGAAGACGTCGGGTAGGAAATAGGCCTTCTAATTCAAGTCGGCCTCGTCTCCGCACCGAGCACCCGGTCCACCTCGTAGTCGATCGAGTTCCTACATCTGTACGGCGACACCCTTTTTTGGCCTGCGGATAATTCGGCCGCGGCCTCCAGATTCGGGACGCGGAGGGTGGGCGTTATGGGATCGCGATTCACTCGCAGCTGACGCGCGATCGGGCAATCGCGGAGCGCATCGGGCTGCGCCGGGGTTTGTCAATGGTGGCGGCGCCGGTCCGACCGCTCGAGCAGGCGCCGGGGCGCGCAGCACCGAGCGCCCGCTACTGCACCAGGTGTGCGGACACGCTGGAGTTCGGGGCCGTCATTCGCGGCGGCCTGGCGTATTGCAGCTTCGAATGCTCGCTTGGCGCCGGCCGTTCTAGCTGCCGGCGTCGGATGGCGATTGGAGCGCCAGGCGCAGATTCGGCGCCAGGCCGGCGACGATGCGCTCGGTCAGGCCCCAGACCACACTCTCCTCGTGGGCGAGGTAGCGATATCGCCAGGGGTCGGCCGACTCGAGCCACGCGCTTTCGTCAAGGAGCGTATCGAGCGGTATGTGCAACACGCCCTCCAGCTCGCTTGGCTCGTGCACGAACTGGGCGACCGGGCCTGGGAGATGGGCCACGAACGGCACGACGGAGAAGTTGGAGACCGCCGCGTACACCGGCTCGCCTGCGCCGAGGGGGACCAGCCGGCCGCGCGGCACGCCGATCTCCTCGGCGACCTCGCGTTCCGCCGCCGCCCACGCCGACTCGCCTTCGTGGACGCCGCCGCCGGGCAGGGCGACCTGCCCTGGGTGGTCTCGCAGATCCGCTCGGCGTCTCACGAATGGCACCTCCCAGCGCCCGCCGGCTTCGTACAGCACGAATACGACGGCCGCCTGGCGGGCGCCCCGGCGGAACTCGCCCCACCGGTCCACACGACGGAACAGGCGTTCGACGCGAGCCAGGAAGGCGTCGGTATTCCCGGAGCTCACAGGGTCCTCCAGATTTGGTGATTGGCTTCGAGAGCAGTAAGCTAAGAAAGGTAGCTGAGATGATCGACCGCACCAGCACGCGTATCGAGCAGCAGGAAACGGCGCTCCGCCGGCACAACCGACGTCGCTACGCCTTCCAGCGGATGCTGGAGGCCACCGACAGGGTCCTGTGGCGCCTCGAGGAGATGAACCGTGACGGCGTCAAGACGGTGCCGGCGCCGGTTCGAGCCGAGCTCCGCGAAGCCGTCGAGACCATGCCCAACCATGTTCGGGAGCCCCTTCGCGATGGTGGGGCAGTCCAGGACACCCTTGACAGCCTGTTTGAGATCCAGGAGCGCTTGTTCCGCTGGCGCTTCCCCGATTGGGACGACACCGAACCTGACGACTTCGACTACGCGAGCTGATGGCGGATCTTCGATCCGACGAATGAGAGTCGACCCCCGGTGGTTCCCCCGCGCGCAAAGCGGCGTTAAGCGGGGTTTTGCTGAAGGCTTCGGCCGGCGCTTCGTGCGGCCCGCCCTCCCTCCGGTATATCGATGCGGATTGTTTAGAAGGCACTCCTGACCGCCCTGAGACGCGGTCGCTGACAAAGTCATGTCCGGGGGACCCGGCCATCCCTGCCACGCCAGCTCTGCGCGCGGTCAAGCCCTGGCGTGCGTCAGGATCAGGTCGGTCGCGTCGGCGGTGAGGAAGCCCAGCAGGAGCCCCCAGCCGAAGGCGGGTGGCGCGCTCAGCTTGCGACCCACGTTGAACAGCTCATTGACGACGTACAGGAGGGGGCTCCGGCGATGGCCCCGAGTAATACCGCTGTGGCTTGGCTCATAGTTGGTTCACAGGATTAGTACGTGCAAAAGGCGCAATTAGATAAGTCTAACGCAGCCCCGAGACCTCCTTCTGAGGTGGTGGCCCACTACCTGGAGGCCATCTACTACATGTGGTCCGAGGGCGAACCGTTGCGAAGCGCACGCCTGGCCGACTGGCTGGGAGTCAGCCGGCCGACTGTGACCGTGGCGGTGCGGCGGATGTCCGGCTACGGCATGGTGCGAATGAACCAGCGCAAGGAGATCGAGCTCACGCCCATCGGCCGCCAAGCCGCCGAGGCGATCGTGAGGCGGCACCGCATCATGGAGCGCTGGCTGACCGATGGGCTCGGCCTCGACTGGGTGACTGCCGACGAGGAGGCGGCGCGGCTGGAGCACGCCGTCTCCGAGGTCGTCGAAAGGCGGCTCTACGAGGTTTTGGGCAGGCCTACGACCTGCCCTCATGGCAACCCGATTCCTGGGTACTCTAAAGCTGTACCGAGGGAGGTCAGGCTGGCCAACCTCGCGACCGGTACGCACGCATCGGTGTCGCGAGTGTCGGAGGTCGCAGAACGCGAAGCCCCTACGCTCCTCACTTATCTACATGAACGCGGGTTAACTCCTGGCCGGGACATCGCGGTGCTCGAGGTCGACGCTGTCGCCCGCACCACTCGCGTCCGCGCCGGCAAGCGCTCGGTGACCCTCAGCCACGATACTGCTGCCAAGCTGTGGGTGGTCCCTAAATGAGCGTTCTCGACGACCGCCACGAACTGCAGGCGTTGCGCGAACGCGTTGCTGCCGCACGGGCGGACCTGGCCCGGGCCCCCGGGTCACAGGATCGCGGGGCCGGGCCTGTCGATCCAGCCACTGGCGAGGCCTGGCATCGTGGAAACGTCCTCGGACACATGAGCGAGATGCTCGATTACTGGACGGGCCAGATCCAGCGCGCCATCGAAGGGTCGGGCACGATGGGCCGAGACCAGGAAGGCACCGCGCTACGCCGCCAGGGCATCGACCACGGGGACGCGGCTTCCGAAGTTGAGCTTCGACAGGCTATCGACCAGAAGATCGGCCGCGTCCTGGTCTTGCTCGCGGCCATGAATCCGGACGACCTGGAGCGGACTGTCGACTTCCACAATCGGGAAGGGAACCGCCAGGCGCGAGTGGGCGAGCTGCTGCAGAACCTGGTCGTGGGACACCTCGAGGAGCACATCCGCCAGCTGGCCGGCCTCGAGTAAGACTCCGCTTCTAGATCTAGATGGTCGGCGTGCCCACCAGCTGACCGCAGAAGGCGCAGCGCCTGGCGTCGATCGGAATCTCGCTCAGGCATTCGGGACACTTCTTGGTTGTCGGGTCCGCCGGCGGCTCTTTCTTCGATCGCGCCATCAACGCTGTGTAAGGCACGATGACCAAGAAGTAGATGACAGCCGCAATCAGCACGAAAGCGATCAGCGCGTTGAGGAAATCCCCATAGAGAAACTTGCTGTTATTAACCGTGAATGACATCGAGGAGAAGTCGGGCTGGCCGCCAACAGCGGCGATCAGCGGAGTTGCCAGGTCCTTGACGAAGGCAGTGATGACGAGACCGAAAGCGACGCCGATCATGACTGCGGTCGCAAGCTCGACCACATTGCCCCGCAGCAGGAAAGCCTTGAATCCTCTCACCGCACGGCTCCTCGCTTAAAGACCACTGACCGACAGCACGACTTTCCCGAACTGCTCCGCATTGTCAACGCGCGTTAGAGCATCTTGCACCCGATCGAGTGGATATACGGAGTCGACCACCGGTCGCAGGCCCTCGTCGATGGCTTTCAGCACAGCCTCGAACTCGGAGGCGTTGCCCATTGTCGATCCCAGCAGATCCGCCTGGCGGAAAAAGAGTCGCGGCATGGTGATCTCAGCCTTGACTCCCGACGTCGACCCGCAGGTCACTACCCGTCCACCCATGGCAAGGGAGCGCATCGACTCGTCGAGGGTGGCCGGCCCGACGTGCTCGAACACCACGTCGACGCCATCCCTGGTCGCCTCGCGCACGCCCTTGCTGAACGCGCTGGAATCGAAAGCGGCGTCCGCACCCAGCGCCAGGGCCCGCTTGCGTTTCGCCTCCGAGCGGCTGGTCGCGAGCACCCGCGCGCCGAGATGCCTGGCGATGGCGATGGCCGCCACGGCCACCCCAGCCCCGGCACCAACGACGAGCACGGTCTCGTCCGCCCGCAAGCGGGCTCGCGTGGTGAGCATCCGCCACGCGGTCAGGAACGTCAGCGGAAACGCGGCCGCCTCCTCCCATGAAAGTACCTTCGGCTTGCGAAAAACGTTGCGGGCGTCGATGTGGATCAGCTCACACGCGGTTCCATCCGAGTGTTCGCCGAGCACCCCGAAGCTGGCGCACTTCACGTTCTCGCCGGCCCGGCAAAATTCGCACTCCCAGCAGCAGAGGGTCGGGAAGATGACGACCTCGTCTCCGGCGTTCCACGACGGGTCGCCGGAGGCATGGACGACACCCGCGCCGTCGGCGGCGATGACGCGTGGAGGCGTCACGCGTTGCGCCCCGTGGGCGAGCCAGAGATCCAGGTGGTTGATCGACGACGCCTTTATCGCCACCGCGACGGTGCCGGCCTTGGGTTCGGTTCGGGGCCGTTGGCGAATCCGCACGCCTTCGGGGCCGATCGGCTCCTCGTAAACCGCGGCGCGTCCCTGGCTCAGTACCTCGATCAATTCCTTCTATTTCGACCCATTTGCGAAAGTTAACAAGATCGGCGGGCGCCGCGAGGCCGGCGGCCATAAACTGAAAGCTCTTCCTCAAGGGCTTATGCGCATCCTGGTCACCACCCTCAGCCTCCTGACGCTGCTGCTGCACGCCGTCCCCGTGCAGGCGGCCGACGCTTTGCCGCCTGGCCACCAGGCGAGCCCCTATCTGCGCTGGAGCTACCCGAGCCAGATGAGCTATGGGCCGATCGAGAATGGCACCGGCAACACGGGAATGGCTCCCGCCCCCGACGCGTTCCTGACGCTCCCCTTCATGGGCCCGCACTACATCACGTCGATCTTCGATCACTGCTCGCCGGACTACTCGATCAACGGCCGTACCTGCAGGTA
Source organism: Candidatus Micrarchaeaceae archaeon (assembly GCA_035534555.1). Lineage (GTDB taxonomy): Bacteria > Chloroflexota > Dormibacteria > Dormibacterales > Dormibacteraceae > Palsa-872. The sequence continues at coordinate 22,434 of DATLRQ010000110.1, read as the reverse complement.
TGACGGAGTCATGGCATCGGCCAAAGTGGGCGGTCCGGATCCCACGTTTGTTGCCGGCTATGCGCAGACTCCGGGCGGCCAGGACTACCTCTACTACGACGGGCATGACGGCTACGACTACGGCCTTTACTACGAACCGGTGGCGGCCGCGGCCGGCGGCACCGTGATGCTCTCGGGCTGGGTAGTGCCCTCGTGCCATTCCTGTCTGAGCGGATTGACGATCGAGATCAACCACGGCAACGGCTTGCTGACGTACTACGGCCATCTGTCCCAGCTGTACGTCGCAGTCGGGCAATCCGTGCGCCGCGGCGAGGTCATCGGGCTCTCGGGTATGACAGGCACGGCGACCGGGCCGCACCTCCACTTCGGTGTCTATCACATCGGTGGCGGCGGCCCGGTTGACCCATACGGCTGGGGCGGGTCGTATCCAGATCCCTACTCGAAGGACGTTGGCGATTTGTGGATCACGGGGTCGCCGCGTTACGCGAACGTGCCTATGCCCAAGGTCACCGTCACAGCGGTTGCGAGCAAGGGCGACTCGACGGCGATCGACGTCTCCTGGTCCAGCCCTGGCGGCGGAGACAAATTCGTCGTTTATGCGGTCGGTCCGGGTGGGGCCTTCAAGAAATGGGCGGCCAGCGTCGCGGCGGGGAAGGCGGTCTTTCATGGGCAGGCTGGCGGGTACTACTGGTTCTGGGCGTCGGTCACCACCGACCTGGGTTGGAAGGACGCCAACGGCTCCTCGGTCGTTTGGCTCAAGAGCGATCACCGCACGGAGCAGTAAGGCCCAACGCGCCGGCGCCGTAAAGCCAAAAGGGCACGAGTCGTGATGCAAGGTGGTGACTGGAGCCGAAAGGGCACAAATCGTGGCATCGCACTCCGCGCTCGCCGACCCTGCGCGCCCCGGCCACTAATATCAATCGGTCTTGATAGCTGAGGCCTTCAGGGGCAAGACCATCCTGGTCACCGGCACAACCGGCTTCCTTGGCAAGTCGATAGTCGAGAAGTGCCTGCGCTCGATCCCCGAGGTCGGCCGGATCAACTTGGCGATTCGTTCCAGCGCCCGCCGTCCCGCCGCCGAGCGGCTGGAGCGCGAGGTCCTTGCGAGCCCCGCGTTCAAGCGTCTGAGAGAGGAGCTTGGCGAGGAGGCATTCTCGAAGCTCGTCAACGAGAAGCTGGCGGTGCTCGAGCTGGACCTCGGACGCGACGGGCTTGGCCTCAGCGACGCCGGTCGCGAGCAGCTCCGGTCATGCGAGATCGTGATCCATTCTGCGGCCGCGGTCGAGTTCGACAACCCGGCAGACCTTTCGGCCCAGACCAACCTGTTAGGCGCAGCGCGGATGGTCGAGGCGCTCAAAGCTGCCGGGAGCCGGCCCCACCTGGTGCATGTCTCGACTGCCTACGTGGGCGGGATGCTCCGCGGCCTCGTCAGGGAGCAAGCTCCCCACGATCCTGGGCTCAACTGGCGTCACGAGGCGGCTGTCCTGTCGAACCTACGCCCTGTCGTCGAAGAGGAATCGCGACGCCCGGAAATCCTGAAGAAGCTGCGCCGCGAGGCGGGCTCGAAGATGGGGCCGGCCGGGACGCCCGCAGTCGCGCGAGCGACCGAGCGCCTGCGCGATCGCTGGGTGAAAGACAAGCTCATTGAGCGCGGCCGCGTGCACGCGAACGCGATGGGATTCGCCGACATCTATTCATTCACCAAGGCTATGGCCGAGCACGCCGTCGTCGAGCTGCATGGCGACATACCGGTTTCGATCGTGCGGCCGTCGATCATCGAGAGCGCGCTCGCCGAACCGTTCCCGGGCTGGCTCGAAGGCTTCCGTATGGCGGAGCCGCTGATCCTTGCGTTCGGGCGCGGCATCCTGCAGGACTTCTCTGGCCTTCCCGACGCGTTGCTCGACATCATTCCGGCCGATTTCGTGGTCAACACAGTTCTGGCGGTCGCCGCCAATCCTCCGCCGGATGACAAGCCGCGCGTTTACCACGCCGCCTCCGGCACGCGAAATCCGCTGCGGTTCCGCGAGGTCGAGGACGCCGCCCGTCGCTACTTCACCAAGAACCCGCTGCGCGACAAGTACGGGCAGGCCATCGGCACTCCGACCTGGACTTATCCCACGCGCGGCCAGCTGTCGGCCCAGGCGAGCACAGCGCTGAAGTTTGTCGAGGGTGCTCAGTGGGTGGTCGAACGCCTGCCGCTCGGCGCGGGGGTCGCGTCGGTGTCGGACGACCTGAACGCCCAGCGCGAACGGCTCGAGCGCGCCGTCAACCTCATCCAGCTTTACGGCGTCTACACCGAGGTCGACTGCATCTTCGACACGCGCCACGTGATGGAAATCTGGGAGAAGACGCCGGCCGATGAACGCAAGACTTTTCCGTTTGACCCCGCGCTGTTCGAATGGGAGCGCTATTTCGACGACGTGCATCTCCCAACCGTGGTCCGCATGTCGCGCGCCGAAAGCGTCGTTCGCAAGGGCAAGCAGCCGACAGGTAGCACTGCGATCAAGCCTGAGACCAGCTCGGTGCGCTCCGCTATCGAGCGCCGCAGCGGTCGCTCGGATGTCCTTGCCGTCTTCGACGTCGACGGCACGCTCGTCGAGACGAACATCGTCGAATACTTCTTTTGGATGCGCCTTCGCGCGCAGCCGCTGGAGGACTGGCCGTCCTTCATGGCGCAGATGCTTCGCGAGGCGCCGCGATGGCTGTACCTCGAGCGCCGGTCGCGTGCGGACTTCCAGCGTACGTTCTATCGCGAATACAAGGGCCTCGACTACGAGGTGATGAAGGGGCTTGGGCGCGAGGCCCTCGATGCTGTGACGCTGCGACGCATCTATCCGGAGGGCATGCGCCGAATTCGCGAGCACAAGCGGGCCGGCCATCGCGTGCTGCTGCTCACCGGAGCGCTCGACGTCGTGGTGCAGCCCCTGGCCGATTTGCTCGAGGTCGAGGTCGACTGCGCGCATCTGCTCATCGATGGTGACGGCCGGCTCACTGGGGACCTCCAGGCGCCGCCGCCCGCGGGCGAGGCCCGCGGCACGCTGCTCGAGGAGTACGCCGCGCGCAATGGAATCGTGCTGGCTGAGAGCTTTGCTTACGCGGACTCGTTGTCGGACCTGGGCATGCTCGAGCTCGTCGGCACGCCGGTGGCGGTGAACCCAGACGCGCGCTTGTCGCAGGTCGCCGGACAGCGTGGCTGGCGCATCGAGCGGTGGCGAATGGCGCCGGGCAACTGGCGCCTGCCAATGCCGGACCCGCGCTCCCCGGACTATCGGGAGGCGGTGAGAAGGTAACGTGCTAGCGCTCCAGTACGTGAGGTCGATACCCGCCTTCGCCATCGTGAAGGCGTCAGGCGGCCGACCCGAAGTCGCCACCAGTGCCCTGTCGATGCTCAAGCTCGGCGACGTCCCTGAGCCGGAGCTCCCCGCGAGCGATTGGCTGCGCGTGCTGCCGACCCTCAGCGGCATCTGCGGCTCCGACCTCGCCGCGATCGGCGGCCACACCTCGCTTTACCTGGATCCTCTGACCAGTTATCCATTCGTCCCTGGGCACGAGGTGGTCGGAACCCTGGACGACGGCAGCCGTGTCGTCATCGAGCCGGCGCTGGGCTGCAAGGTCAGAGGCATCGAGCCGCCTTGCCCGCGGTGTGTGGAGGGTCGGCCGGGACTTTGCTACAACGTCACCGAAGGTCCGATCGAGGTCGGTCTCCAAACCGGGTATTGCGCAGACACGGGTGGGGGATGGGGAGAGTTGCTGGTCGCGCATCCGAGCCAGCTGCACCCGATCGCCGACGCACTCAGCGACGAGGCGGCGGTGCTGATCGAGCCGTTTGCGTGCTGCATCCATGCGGCGCTCCGAGGCGGCGCCGGCAAGGACGACTACGTCGTGGTGCAGGGCGCGGGCACCATCGGTCTGCTGACAGTCGCCGCCGTTAGGCTGTTCACGCCGCCCAAGCGCCTCGTCGCGGTGGCCAAGCACCCGGCGCAGCGGGAGCTCGCTCGCAAGCTCGGCGCCGACCAGGTCATCGCCCCGGCTGACGTGTTCCAGCGCGTGCGCTTCGGCACGGCGGCAAGGCGCCTCGACGGAATGGACCGCCCGCTGTTGCTCGGCGGTGCCGACGTGACCTTCGACTGCGTGGGCAGCGCTGGGAGCCTCAACGATGCGGTGCGCTTCACGCGGGGAGGTGGCAAGGTGGTCGCGGTGGGCATGCCTGGAGAGGAGAAGGTCGATTGGGCGCCAATCTGGCAGCGGGAGCTGACGGTGATGGGCGCCTACGCATACGGCTCGGAGCCCACTCACAAAGGCCGGCGCACTTTCGAGCTGGCCCTGGAAGCGGCACCTGAGCTCCAGCTAGAGAGGCTGACCGGGCCGCTGTTCGGGCTCGGCGAATATCGCGACGCCATCGCGTATGCGATGAGCGCCGGCAAGCTCGGCGCCGTGAAGGTCGCATTCGATCTGCGAGGATTGAGGGCGTAGTGGCGAGGCCGGGCGCTGTTATTGAGGTCGATCGCAACACCCCGCCCGTGCTCTTTCATTTCGGCGAAGGCGTGCGCCTGGAGAAGCTTCCACTTGGCGCCCGCATCATCTATCCGCCCGACCCGCTCGATCCGATTGCCCACCCCGAGCGCGCAATCAAGCGCGCCCTCGCCAAGCCGCTGGACGACGACCCGCTGAAGTCACTCTTGCGTCGCGGCATGAAATTGACCATAGCCTTCGACGACTTGTCGCTGCCGCTGCCGCCGATGGCGGCGCCAGATGTGCGACAGCTGGTTATGGAAGAGGTCATCGACATGGCCGCTGAAGCCGGAGTCGAGGACATCCATCTGATCGCGGCGCTGGGGCTGCACCGGCGCATGACCGCTGATGAGATCCGGCACATCGTCGGCGACCGCATCTACAGCACCTTCTGGCCGGATCGCCTCTACCAGCACGATGGTGAGGATCCCGAGGCCAATGTGTACATCGGCAAGACGTCGGCCGGAGAGGACGTCACGCTGCATAGGCGCGCGGCGGAGTCAGACCTCGTCATTTACGTGAACCTCACGCTGGTACCGATGGACGGTGGTCACAAGTCCATGGCGACGGGTCTCGCCACCTATCGCGGCATCCGCGAGCACCACAACGTCAAGACGTTGATGGGCTCCCTCTCGTATATGAACCCGCCGGACTCCGCCCTCCATCAATCGTGCATCAGGCAGGGCCAGCTGATCGAGGACACAGTCCGCGTCTTCCACATCGAGACCACCGTCAACAACCATGCGTTTCCGTCGATCGCCAACTTTATGCAGAAACGCGAGACCGATTGGACGGCACAGGACCAGGCCATGTTCCTCGGCATGAAGCAGTTCACAGACATCGCGCCACCCGCATTCAAGCGAAGCGTGTTTCACGCGATGCGCGCGCCGTATGGGCTGACCGGTGTTCAGGCCGGCCAGGTCGACGCTGTGCACGATAAGACGCTGGAGGCGGTTCGGAATCAGATCAGTGTCCGAGTCGAGGGACAGACCGACATCGTCACGATCGGGGTGCCCTACTTGGGTCCATACAACGTGAACGCACCGATGAACCCGGTACTGGTCGTGTGCATGGGGCTCGGTTACCTGTTCAACTTCTACAAGAACAAACCCGTGTTGAGGAAGGGTGGCGTCGCGATCCTGACGCATCCGTGCCGTTATGAGTTCGATGCGGTTCAGCATCCGAGCTACATCGATTTCTACGACGAGGTCCTCGCCGACACCACCAATCCGCAGGAGATCGAGACCAAATATGAGCTGCGGTTTGCCGAGGACCCGTGGTTTCGGCAGCTGTACCGGAAGTCCCATGCGTACCACGGGGCCCATCCATTCTATGCGTGGTACTGGGCGGCTCACGCGATGGACCACGCGGGCGACATCATCATCGTCGGCGGCGATCGCGACGTCGTGCACCGGCTCGGGTTCAAGTGCGCGACCACGCTCGAGGACGCATTCGAGATGGCAGAGCAGACAGTTGGCCGTCACCCGAGCGTGACCCATTTGCGGATGCCTCCGATCCTCCTCGCCGAGGTCGAATGAAGCAGGCCGCCCGACTGGTCGCGGAGCCGCCGGTCGGGGACGAATGGCTGCGCCGCACGCCGTTGACCTCGACTTTGGAGCCCGTTTGGTCGTATCCCGGCCCCGGCGGCCGGTGCCGGCCACGAGAGGTTGGCATCTAAGGATGCCGTGGTACTCCGGAGCAGGCGTAACGCGGCTCGCTGACGCCGTCGGCGGCGCGCTGCGGGATGTCCGCCGTGTCCGCAAGGGCTGGTACTGGGACTCGCCCCGGCCGCGCAGCTGGCCCGAGCAAGGCAGTGTTGTGCCAGCGCCTGCAAGTGACCTGGGGTGGGCACGGCAGGAGCCCGTCAGGACGATTCGATTCCTGATCCAGCGCGGCCTGCTGTTGCCTTTCACCGAGGCGATGGCGCACCCGAAGGTCGAGGGCCGCGAGTGGGTTCGGGACCTCGAACGGCCGGTGATCTTCGCGGCCAACCACTCGAGCCACGCCGACACTTCGCTCATCCTGCACGCCCTCGGCGACCACGCCCGCGACCGAACCGTGGTGGCGGCGGCCGCCGACTACTGGTTCAAGCGGCCACTTCTCGGCAACATCGTCAGCCTGTTTCTCAACACCTTCCCGTTTGCGCGAACGGGAGGCGCGCAGGCCCAGCTGCACAGCTCGAGCCAGCTGCTGAAGTCAGGTTGGAACCTCGTGTTGTTTCCCGAGGGCAGCCGTTCGCCTGACGGGCGAATCCAGGAATTCAAGCCAGGCGTCGGCCATCTCGCGAACGAGACGGGAACGCCGGTCGTGCCGCTGCACATCCGTGGGGCGCACCAGATCATGCCGAAGGGCCAGAAGCTGCCGCTGCCCGGCCCCGTTCGCGTGCGCATCGGCAAGCCGATGACGCCTCACTCCGACGAAGGCTCCAGGCAGTTCACCGCCAGGGTTGAGAAAGCGGTGAGGACGCTCGCGCTCGAGCCCGAACAGCCGGAGATCCAGGGCTCGTGGATCGAGCGCTGGCGGTTGATGAAACCGAGAGAGCTTCGTTACGAGGAGAGCCGCGAGCCCCTGCAGACGTCCGAGACGATGCCGCCTCCTGTCAAGACGGTGTCGAAGGCGCGCCCGGCTACTCCTGCTCCGCCGGTGCCGGCCCCACCCGGAATACCGGATGGTCGGGCGCGATCCGCCGCAGGTCCGCGTCGGGCGAGTCGGCCGAAACGCCCCTGAAGAAGACCCCGACCTCAGCCTTCCAGCGCTTGAGGTAAGCCTTCAGGATCGGGATCTTCTCGTCGTCGCCGACCTCGACCGCGCGAAACGGCTGGACCTTGCTGCCCAGGAGAAGCTCGCCCGTCCCCGACACGCGGATGTTGCGGACCCACTGGGTCTGGCCACGCGGCGCAACGAGGTACTGCTTGCCCTCGTAGGTCAGCAGGTTGACCGGAGCCGTTCGCCATTCACCCGACGTGCGGCCTTTGACGCGAAGGACCCGTGACCCCCAGACGCTGACCCCAACCCGCGTCAGGGCCGCGACGGCTGCATTGAAGACATTTTTCGTGAACCAATCGGGACGGTGGTAGTAGGCCATCGCCTCACCATACTCATCGCGCTGCCCTGCGCCAAGTAAACTGCACGAGTCTTGGGGAAATCGAAAGGTCCGCGTCGAGGTCCGCGAACGCCGAAAGCGCGAAAGGTGGATCGCGACGACGGAGACCAAAAAGAAGCAGCGGTCGTGATGGACGCTGTAGTCGCGCAGGCGCTGCCAAATGCCATGTTCGAGGTCGAGCTCGAGAACGGGCACAAGCTCATCGCTTACGCGGCAGGGCGCATGCGCCGTTACTTCATCCGCATCACGCCAGGCGACCGCATCCGCGTGGAGCTCTCACCCTACGATCTGTCCCGAGGGCGCATCGTTTACAGGTACCGCGAGTAGCTTGACCCCAGACATCGCTGGCGTTCTCGCTGGCGGGCGCGTCTTCGACCTCGAACAGCTTCGTTACGCGGGCGCGCCGGCGCACCCCGCGCATACACCGGGTTTCAACTACTTTCTGCACCGTCACCATGCGCCGGGCGCTCCTGAGGCGCGGACTGGAGCCTCTGGAATCGTGGTCATGCCCGAGCACTCGGGCACCCATATCGACGCTCTCGCCCACCAGGCCGAGAACCTGATGCTGTATGGCGGAGTGCATGTGGACTCCGGCGTTCAGACGTCTGCGGGGTTCAAAGTTCTTGGCATCGACCAGATGGCCCCGATCGTCGGCCGCGGCATCCTCCTCGATGTGGCCGGCGACCAGCGTCTTGACCCGGAGCACGAGATCGGCCCCGATGAGCTGGAGCGGGCTGCGGCCGCCGGTGGCGTTGAGGTGCGCGAGGGCGATGTGGTCCTGGTGCGCACCGGGTTCGGCTCGCTATGGAGCCAGCCGGAGCAGTACCTGCGCGCGGCGGGTGTCAGCGGAGCGGGTTCACGCTGGCTGGCGGAGCGCAATGTCAAGGCGGTCGGAGCCGACAACGTGGCCTGGGACGTGGTCGGGCCCACCGATCCTGATCTCGGTGTGACCCTGCCAGGCCATGTCCTGCTGCTGGTCCGGGCCGGCATCCCGATCATCGAGAACTTGAACCTCGAGGAGCTGGCCGCGGCGAAGGTGTACGAGTTCGGTTTCGTGTGTCTGCCGCTCAAGATGTGGGGCGCCACCGGTTCCCCGGTCCGCCCCATCGCGATAGCGGGACCGTAGCCAAGCGCCTTCGTGGCCGTTAGTCCTTTCGGTGGCGGTCAACAAAATTCGAACCCTGACGCTCGCGTTGACATTGACCACCTTGGTGGCTTGCTCGCCTCTTCCGCGACCGATCGCCGACAGGCACGTCGCACAGGTGTCGCGGGCCTCCGAATCGCTCTCATACTTGGCTCAATCGGCTCCGGCGCCCAAACCTCGGCGCACACACCGGGTGCTGGCGATCAAGCTCGACTACCAGGACCACAACCTGAGCTGCGAGGCTGCTGCGCTTCGCATGGCACTCGCCTATGAAGGCCTCGTGGTCGACGAGCTCACTTTGATGAAGTACATGTCGATCGACCTCCGCCCGGCAAGGTTTGACGCTCACGGTCGCCTGATTACCTGGGGTGATCCGGCCAGGGCCTACGTGGGCAACGTCGACGGGCACATCGAGAGTTACACGGGCTACGGCGTGTACAACGGCCCAGTAGCGCGGGCGGTGACGCGAGCCGGCGCTCACGTCGTGGCGTCAGGCTCCGGCCTATTCGGCTCCGGCATCTCTCCGACAGCGATCTACAACGCTGTGCTCGACGGCCACCCCGTGGTCGCCTGGATCAGCAACACGTATCACGACGTGCCGCTGAGCCGTTACGTCGCCTACGACGGCGCGGCCGTCTGGTACACGCTCACCGAGCACGCGGTCACTGTCGTCGGCGTCCGGCCGGGAGAAGTCCTCATCAACGACCCATGGTTCGGCCAGGCGTGGCACTCGAAGGCGCAGTTCGAGTCGGCCTACCAGACCTTCGACCACATGGCGGTTATCGTCGGCCGCTGAGGCCGGCGGCAAGTCCCGGCTAGCGGCGACCCACCGTCTGGAAACAGTCCAGGCAGTACACAGGGCGGGCGCCGGTCGGCACGAACGGCACCTGGGTCTGCTTGCCGCAGTTCGAGCAGATGACGTCGTGCATGGCACGCGTCCTGCCGTTGCCTTCAGTGGTGCGCCGTGCCGCCCTGCACTCGGGACAGCGCCGGGGCTCGTTCTGAAGCCCGCGAGACTGATAGAACTCCTGCTCCCCCGCCGTGAAGAGGAAATCGCGACCGCAGTCACGGCACTGCAACGTCCTGTCCGAGAAACTCACCTCTGGCCTCCCCCAATATGTCGCTCAGAGGCCCGGACGGATTTGACCGGTCTACCCCCTCTAGCGTTTCCGGGGCGATTTTAACTCGACTGGCGCCGATTTGGCGATACCGGCCCTGGCGGGCTGCCAGGCGGCGTTATTCTCGATCGGCAATGATCGTGGACGCCCACCTGGACATTTCCTGGAACGCCATCTCGGCGGGCCGGGGATTCGAGTCGCAGCCTGCCCTCGGCTACCTGATCAGCCGCTCCTCGCTCGCGGCGGCGGGGGTCGGCCTGGTCTTCGCGACCCTGTACACGGCGCCGGCGCGGGCGGGGCGAGCCATGCAGACCCGCTTCGTTTATGAGAACGAGCACGAAGCGCACATCATGGCCCTCGCCGAGCTGAACTACTACCGCACCTGCGGTCTGCAGCTGATTGGCACCAAAGGCGAGCTGGATGCCTACGTCGGCGGGTGGCGACGGGGCCAGGTGGCGGCTGTGCTGCTCATGGAGGGCGCCGACCCGATCGAGACGCCGTCCCAGCTTGGCGCCTGGACCGATCGCGGGCTGCGCATCGTCGGGCCGGCCTGGGGCGGTACACGGTACAGCGGTGGCACCGGCGCCCCCGGTGGCCTGACCGAGCTCGGCGCGCAGCTCCTCAAGGCGATGAGGCGCAGGCGGATGATTCTCGACCTGAGCCACATGGCCGACCAGGCGGTGGCAGACGCCTTCGAGCAGTGGCGCGGGCCGATCATGGCGTCCCACAGCAACGCTCGAGCCATCGTGCCGGGAGATCGGCAGATCACCGATGCCACCGCGGCCGAGGTGGCGCGTCGAGGCGGCATGATCGGCGTCAGCTTCTATCAGCCTCACCTGCGCAAAACGGGTCGACCGTCTCTCGACGATGTGGTCCGCCATGCCGTGCATCTGGCGCGCGCTGCCGGCGGACCGGAGTACGTCGGCCTGGGCACCGACCTGGACGGGGGATTCGATTCGCGACGCGCGCCGCTATCGAACCTGAGCCAGCTGAAGGATTTAACCGTGCGACTTCGAAAACATTTCAGCCGCATTCAGGTCGAGGGCGTGATGGGGGCGAACTGGGTCGAGTTCTTGAGGCGCTCTCTCCCGGACTGAGCTACAGGGAGTTGACCAGCTGCTTGGCGCTCATGAAGGCGAAGCCCATGCCATGGCCGTTGTAGCCGGCGCAGAGATACACGTTGGGCAGACCCTCAACCGGCCCGATCAGCGGCAACCCCGACTCGGTGAACCCCATCGTCCCCGCCCAGCGGTGGGTGACCTCGCCTTCGGCGCCCATCTCGCGCAGGTGAGTCTCGAGGTGGCCCTGGATTTCCGGTGTCGGACGCTCCTCGTATCCCACCTCGGCCTCCAAAGCCGTGTCGCGCCAGCCACCGATCACAATCTCCCCGGCCGGCAGCTGCCGCCAGTAGCGATAGCCGAAATGAGAGTAAGTGGGACGGTCGCACAGGCGCGCGGCCTCAGGCGCCGACGCCAGCATCTGGGCCCGCCGCGGCTGAATGGGCACCTGGGACAGCAGCTGAGGGGTGTAGGCATTGGTCGCCAGGATCACGCAGCCGGCGCGGCACTCCTCGTCGCCGGCGTGCACCAGGACGCCACCGTTCGCATTCTCGATCGCCGTTACCGCGACGCCCTCGCGGATTGATCCCGGGGCGGCCTGCCGGGCGAAGGCGGCCACCAGGAGAGGCGGCGTGACCTCGCCATCGCCCGGATTGGTCAGCCTGGTGCCGTCCCATCGGCACTCGAATCCGTCCTCGACCATCAGCTCAGCCGATTCCGCCAGCTGCTGAGCTTCACGCGCCCCTGAGGCGAGGACAACGCTGCCTTGTCGGCGGTAGCCGATCTCGTGGCCGCCGACTGCCGCGATCTCCTCGATATGGTTTTCCTCGGTCAGGTTCCAGATGTCGCGAGTCCGTGGCCGTCCGAAGATCCGAACCGCCTCCGCGTAGCAGTCCGCGACCCCCGCCAGCAGAAAGCCCGCGTTTCTTCCGCTCGCGCCGGCCGCAAGGTGATTTCGTTCCACGAGCACCGCGTCGATGCCGGCCTTGGCGAGGTGGTGCATGAGGCTGACCCCCGTGATGCCGCCGCCGACGACGAGGACATCGGCGCGATCGGGCAGGCTTCCCGGATAGGAATCGGGCGGCCGCGGCCAGAAGGGGACGCCCGCGCTCAGGAGTCGCCCAGGGCGCCGGCCGGACGGTTGGATCTGGTGACCGCATAACATTTAGGTGCCACATGGATTTTGAGAGCTACGACGTCCTAGTTGTTGGCGGGGGCCTCGCCGGCATCAGGGCAGCGATAGCGGTGGTCGAGACCAATCCCCGGCTCAAGGTCGGAATGGTCTCGAAGGTGTACCCAATGAGGAGCCATACGGTCTCGGCCGAAGGCGGCGCCGCAGCTGTGCTCCGGCCCGAAGACAGCTACGAGACGCACGCCTTCGACACCATCAAGGGTTCGGACTACCTCGCCGACCAGGATGTCGTCGAGGCTTTCGTCCGCGAGGCGCCGATCGAGGTGATCCAGATGGAGCACTGGGGATGCCCTTGGAGCCGGGACCCAGACGGCAAGATCTCGGTGCGCCCCTTCGGGGGCATGACCACCTGGCGCACCTGCTTCGCGGCAGACAAGACCGGCTTCCACATGCTGCACACCGTCTTCCAGACCTCTCTCAAGTACCGCCAGATCCACCGGCATGACGAAGCGTTCGTGACCAAGCTCCTCGTCGAGGACGGCCGGTGCGTGGGCGTCGTGGCCATCGACATGCGTAGCGGCCGTTTCGATGCGATCACTGCCAAAGCGGTCATCCTGGCCACAGGCGGCCTCGGCCGCGTGTATGCGTTCACCACGAACGGCAATATCTGCACCGGCGACGGCATGGCGCTCGCTTATCGCGCCGGCGTCGGCCTCAAAGACATGGAGATGGTGCAGTTCCATCCGACAGGCCTGCCGTTCACGGGCATCCTGATCACCGAGGCGGTGCGTGGCGAGGGTGGCTACCTGCTCAACAAAGACGGCGAGCGATTCCTGAAGCGCTACGTGCCGAACAAGATGGAGCTCGGGCCGCGCGACATCATCTCGCGGGCGATGGTCACCGAGTTCGAAGAGGGTCGGGGATTCGAAGGTCCCCACGGCAGGTACATGCACCTCGACGTCAGGCATCTCGGCGAAGCGGCCATCGACAGGAAGCTGCCCTTCATGCGGGAGCTGGGCCGCGAGTTCGTCGGCATCGACATCGTCCATGACCCGATCCCGGTGCGGCCTGTGCAGCACTACATGATGGGTGGGGTGGACGCAGACATCTCGGGCGTAACTCCGATGCCGGGTCTCTATGCAGCCGGCGAATGCGCGAACGTGGGCCTGAACGGCGGCAATCGCCTGGGCTCGAACTCACTCTCGGAGTGCTTGGTCTTCGGCGCTGCAACCGGACGAATGGCCGCCGAGTACGTGAACGTTGCTCAAGCGGTTGGCGCAAACCCAATCGATGCGATGCTCAAAGATGAGACCAAGCGCATCGAGATGGACTACCTCGACAAGAAGAGCGGGGACGAAAGCATCGGCGCCATTCGAGAGGAGATGCAACTCGACATGGACGCTGGCGCCGGGGTTTTCCGTACCAGGGAGGGCCTCGAGAAGCTGACGAAGCAGCTGGGCAACCTTCGCGACCGGTTCGGCAGGATCAAGATCCAAGATTCGAGTCGCACCTTCAACACCGAGCTCATGGCGGCGCTCGAGCTCGATTACATGCTCGAGGTGGCCGAGGTCATCACGTACTCAGCGCTTGCGCGCGAGGAATCGCGTGGCGCCCACGCGCGACGCGACTTTCCCGAGCGCGACGACGAAAAGTTCTTGAAGCACACGATCGCGCTGCATGCAAATGAGATCGCCCCGCGGCTCGAGTATCGCGACGTTCGAATCACCAACTTCAAGCCGCAAGCGCGAGCTTACTGATGGGAGGACAAGTGGCCGAGAAGAGGATCACCGTTCGCGCGACGAGGTTCGACCCGGCAAAGGACTCCGCGCCGCGCCTGCAGTCATACGACATTCCGTTCAGTGACGAGAGCATGGTCGTGCTGGACGCGCTCAACTACATCAAGGCGCATGTCGATGGCAGCCTGAGCTACAGGTGGTCGTGCCGCATGGGTATCTGCGGGAGCTGCGGGATGACGGTGAACGGGACGCCCAAGCTCACGTGCTCGGCGTTTCTGCGCGACTACTGGCCTGGTTCGGTGACCGTGACTCCGCTCAACAACTTTCCGATCGTTCGCGACCTGGTCGTCGACATGGAGGACTTCATGCACAAGCTGAAGTCCATCAAGCCGTGGATCATACGGAAGCAGGAGATGCCACTCGGCGCCGGCGAACATCGGCAGACGATGGATCAGATCGACGACTTCCGCCAGCTCAGCCAGTGCATCAACTGCATGCTTTGCTATGCCGCGTGCCCGGTCTATGGGCTAGATGACAAGTTCCTCGGACCGGCGGCGATCGCGCTGTCGCGGCGCTACAACCTCGACTCTCGAGACGAGGGGACCAAGGAGCGGCTGCCCGTGCTCGCCTCGTCGGACGGCATCTGGGAATGCAGCTTCGTGGGCGAGTGCTCCGTGGTCTGTCCGAAGGGCGTAGATCCTGCCAAAGCCATACAGCAGACCAAGCTCGACACGACCATGCGATTCGTGCTGCCGTTCGGAAACCGCGATTGAGCTCTGAGGTAGGCGCCTCCACGGCGACCAAGACGTACCGGCCGAAGATGGCCGCCGGGTGGTGGACAAAGAAGCGCCACTACTTCCTGTACATAGTTCGCGAGTTCACCGCGCTGCCACTGGCGCTGTGGCTGCTGTGGCTGCTGTACGAGATCTACCGTGCGGGACGCGGGCCGGCTCATTTCTACGCGCCGTCCTCGACGGCATTCGTCATCTTCAGCGTGATCTGCCTGGCGTTCGCGCTTTACCACAGCTTCACGTTTCTGAGCCTCGCGGGCGTGATCCTGCATTTCAAGGTGCTCGACAAGCCGGTGCGGTCGCGCCTGATCGTGATCTCGCAGTTCGGACTATGGCTGGTGGCCTCGATAGTGATCGGGGCGGTTCTGATCGGGCTCGGCCGATGAGCGAAAAGGTGACGGGCTACGCGCCGATCGAGCACAAGCCGGCTCTGGCCCATCTGTTCTGGTGGTTCATGTTCGCCCAGGGCGGCGTGCTGGCAGCGGTCTTGATACCCGTCCATATCCTGGTGCAAGGCATTCTTGGCCCGCTCGGCATCGTGCGTGTGGTCGACCGCCACTACGACACCTGGATCAGCATTCTCGGCAACCCGATCGTGAAGCTCTACCTGTTGGTGCTTATCTCGCTGCCTTTCTTTCACTTCGCGCATCGCCTTCGCTACCTGCTGGTCGACCTCGGTATCCCGGCGGCCAAGACCTTGGTGGCCCAGGTGATCTTTTACGGGGGCGCGGTGGTGGTGACCCTGCTCGCGATCTACGTGCTCCTGACGACCGCGCCGATCTCGTTCGGGTAAGGCGCCCGGTGTTCACGGTCGAAGCGGTCCCAGCCCAGGAGTTGGGCAACGCGAGCTTTCTGGTCGCCGACCGGGAGCGCGGGGTCGCGCTGGTCATCGATCCGTTTCGCGATGTCGGCCCATATCTGAGGATTGCCGATCGGCTCGGAGTCAAGGTCACCCACGCCCTGGACACCCACCTGCACAACGACTTCGTTTCCGGCCGGGGCGAGCTGCACGCCGCAGCTGGGACCGACATCGCGGAGCTTGTGCCCGGCAACGACCTGCGACTGGGAGACATCACGCTCCAGGCCCTCCACACGCCAGGGCACACGCCCGACCATCTGAGCTACCTGGTCAGCGATCGTGGCCGACCTCGGGCGCTGTTCTCAGGGGGCGCTGTGATGATCGGCGCGATCGCCCGCACCGACTTGTTCGGACCGCACCTCGCGGTGCAGCTGGCGCTGGAGGCGTTGCGCACGCTGCAGGTGAGGCTGCGTGGCCTGCCCGACGACATCGCGGTGTTTCCAACCCATGGGGGCGGATCGTTCTGCGGCACCGGAGGGCACACCGGGCACGAGACGACGCTGGGCCACGAGCGAGCCACGAACCCGTTCTTCCAGACCACCGAGGTGATGCAGTTCCTGGCGCGCGCGCTGAATCAGCAGCGCTACCCCGCGTACTACCGCGACATGGCGGCGATCAACCAGGGGAGTCCAAAGCTGCTGGGCCTCGATCCGGCGCCCCCCACAAAGCTAAGCGCCGACGCGGTCGAATCGTTGGTGCGCGACGGCGCCGCATTGGTGGACGTTCGCCTCGGGCGTGAATATGACAAGGGCCACATTCCCGGCAGCTACAGCGTCGGCCTCGACGGTCCGTTCAGCGCGTGGGTCGGCTGGCTCATTCCAAGAGGCCGCGCGATCGTGCTTGCCGGCGGCACCGATGCCCAGCATCGCGAGGCTCAGCGCCAGCTGTATCGCATCGGCTTTGATTCCGTCGCCGGCGCCCTCGACGGGGGAATGGACGCGTGGCAGGGCGGCGGCCGGGAGCTCTCCATCTTCCAAACGGTCGATATCGAGGACATGGCAGCCTGGATCCTCAGCGCCGAGCCGATGACCGTAGTCGACGCTCGCGACGAGCACGAGTGGTCAGGCGGCCATGTTCCCGGCGCGGTCCACATCTACGTGCCCGATGTGCCGTATCGAGCGGCTGAAATTCCGGCTGAAGCGCCAGTGGCTGTGCATTGCGCCTCGGGCTATCGTGCCGGGATCGCTGCGAGCCTCATGGAACAGGCGGGTTTGAAACGGATCATCCATGTCAACGGACCCTATTCGGACTGGGACCGCCTGCACCTTGCGGAGACCAAGCCCTAGGCGTCGGTAGTCGCCGCCTCCAGGAGAGCCGCGAACTTTCGCTGCGCCGCTTCACGCCTGGTGGGGATGTGCTCACGCGGCCACGTGCCCTTGGGCACCTCGTAGCCGGAAAGGATCTGACGCGCCACCGAGACGCGATGGACCTCGTCGGGCCCGTCGTACATTCGCGCGGCGCGTGCGTGCCGGTACATCTCCTCCAGGGGCAGGTCGGCCGAGTAGCCCAGCGAACCATGGATCTGTATCGCGCGGTCGATGACGTCATGCAAGACCTTGGCGCCGAAGAACTTGATGAGCGAGATTTCTTTGCGGGCCGCGGCGGCGCCCTGTGTGTCGATCACCCACGCTGCGTGCAGCGTCATCAAGCGCGCGGCCTGCATCTCGGCGGCGGAGTCGGCGATCCAGTTCTGCACCGTCTGATGGCTCGCGAGCTTCTTGCCGAAGGCCTCGCGTTGGAGGGAACGCTCGCAGAGCATGTCGAACGCGCGACGCGCCTGACCGAGCCAGCGCATGCAATGGTGGATGCGTCCCGGTCCCAGGCGCGCCTGCGCGATCAAGAAGCCTTGGCCGCGCTTGCCGACCAGGTTCTCTTTCGGCACGCGCACGTTTTCGTAGCGGATCTCTGCGTGGCCGTAGCCGAAGCGTTCGTCTCCGCCCATGGTCGGAATATTGCGCACCTTTATCAGGCCAGGTGCGTCGCCCGGCACGATGATCATCGACGCGCGCTCGTAGGCCCCGGCATCGGGATCGGTGACGACCATCGCGATCAGGAAGTCGGCGATCATGCCGTTCGAGGTGAACCACTTGTGACCGTTGATCACCCACTCGTCGCCTTCCAGCTCAGCGGTGGAGGAGAGGAGAGTCGGATCGGAGCCCGCGGTGTTGGGCTCGGTCATAGAGAAGGCCGAGCGCATCCTGCCCTCGAGCAGGGGATGCAGCCAGCGTTTCTTCTGGTCTTCGGTGCCGAAGTGGGCGAGGACCTCCGAGTTGCCCGAATCAGGCGCCTGGTTGCCGAAGATGATCGGGCCCCACATCGATGCGCCCTCGATCTCGTGCATCAGGCCGAGCTTGACCTGACCGTAGCCCTGTCCGCCTAGGTTAGGCGGTAGGTGAGTTGCCCATAGCTTGCGTTTCTTGACCTCGTCGCGTAAGGGGCGAATCGCCCGCATGAAGCCGGCTTCGTTGGTGTCGAGCACCTCCAGCGGATAGACCTCATTGCGCATGAAGTCGCGCATCCATTCGAGCTTGCTCTCGAACTCCGGCTCGGTCGAAAAATCCCAAGTCATGCGATCAGTCTGCTACACGCCGGGCGCGAGCAGCGCGATTCCCTCGTCGATCATGCCGGTGATGGTATCTGTCAACCCTTCGTACATGGGGTCGGGGCGCTTGCCGCGCCGGTGGAGCATCAGGTTGTAACCGAAGATTGCGGCGTACTTGTACAGGCTCATCGCGAGGTACCAGCGCATCTCGCCCGGGTCGGCCCCGTAGATCTCGTACATCTCTTCGATGGCGACGTCGATCGAGCCGCCCGGATTGGGCGCGCCTTCGTATTTGCGACGGTGCGACACGATGCAAAGACAGCCTAGATCGAGGAGGGGCTGGCCGATCTGGGCGATCTCCCAGTCGAGCACGGCGACCACATCGGCGCCTTTGAACAGCATGTTGCCGTAGTGGAAATCGCCGTGAACCAGGGTAGGCGGCCTCTCCTGGGGCACGCGTGCCGCCAGCACTGCGCCGAGCTCGCCGGCTCGCCCGGTGAGCTCCTCGGGAGCGCGCTGCATGAGCCACAGCCATCGGAGCATCTCGCCGTTCAAGCCGACCGGAGCCTCATTGCCGATGCCGGTCTGATCCAGCGGAAGCGCCTGGATTCGCTTCAGAACCTTGACCGCGGAGCGCGCCACGTCCTGGGGTTCCTGGTCGATACCGGCCTTCTCGATTCGGTCCCCGTCGACAGCTTCCATGAGGACGAAGGGTCGCCCGTCGACCACAGGGTCTGGAGTGAGGATTGGGATCGCGGGCACGGGAAGGCCGGCGTTGTGGAGGGCGGCCATGATGCGGCCTTGGCGGATGACATCCGCGGGGCCGGTGATCCGCGCGCCGGGAGGGGGGAGGCGCAGCACGAAGCGCCGTGGGCCGTCACCGTCGTCGATGGTGACGAAGTAGGTGAACCCGGAATGGCCTTCTGGTATGGAGTCGACGGAAAGAACTCGCAGGTGCGGGCGACTCAGTCGCTCACGACACTGGGCCTCGAGGTCCGCCCGGATCCGCTCGGTCATTCGAGGTGCGCCGTGTCGGCGATGGTGGCGACCATGCGCAGACCGCCCAGCGCTCGGACCACGCTGACGCTGGTGTAGAAGGGCAGCAGGCGGACGCGGCCCGGCTCGAGGTGGAGCACGTCGGAGATGTAGGCCATCAGAGCGACGCCGTGGGTAACCACCACGACATGCTCGCCAGGGTGCGCCGCGACGATGTCATCGATCGCGGCGCGCATTCTTTCGATGACGCTCGCTGCGGACTCCTTGAACCGGAGCGTGCTGTCCTCGCCTAGCTCGAGATCGATCTCCACCAGTCGCTTGTCAACGCGCACGTCACCGCCGCCGATGATCCGGGCCGTCTCGATAGCGCGGCGCAATGGGCTCGCGTAAAAGGCGTTGGCGCCGACTCGTTTGACGCGCTCCGCCAGGCGTGCTGCCTGGTCGCGGCCGAGGTGGCTCAGTGGGGGATCGGAACCTTCGGCCATGCCCTCGTAGCAATCACCGTGCCGTACGAGCCAGATCACGCTCACGCCTTCGACGCCGATCAGGAATGCGGCTTCGAGCGATCTCATCGCCTTGGTCAAACGCTCCGCACCCTCCGCCACGGCTAACATTCGATCACATGCTCCGTGCTGCGGGCATCGTCGCCCTCATCGTCTTCACAGCCTGCACCCAGACCAACCCACCCGCGGTGGCGTCGCCGTCGCCGGTGATCCCGCAGGGGAACTGGTCGGAGAACCTCGCGTTCACCGGAGCGATCAACGGCCAGATGACCGCGATCGTGCCCGACTCAGGGGACCAGGTCAGCGCGTGCACGGGGTCGAAGACCCGCACTGGCGAGCAGTGGGCCGACACGTTCTACGGATCGACCGACGCCACGGGAGCGGTGTGGGAGATCGCGTTTGTGGTCAACAACTTTCGCGGTGCGGGCACGTACACTTCGCGCGACTTATCGATCGTGTTGCGCAGCCTTGATGACACGAAGGTCTGGTTGAACCTCGCGCGTGACAAGGTGACCTTCACGATGGACTCGACACAGCAATCCGGCACCGTCAGTGCCTCACTGACCGACGCCAATAGCGGCAAGCCCGCACTGAACATCCAGGGCACCTGGAACTGCCGCGGCTAAAACGCCGTAGATAGGAGACTCCGATGGAAGTCAGATTCGACGGCCACTGCTTCGGTTGCGGTCCTCTCAACACGGAAGGTTTGCGCCTCGTGTTCGTGCCAGGGCCGGACGGCTCGAGCGTTGATTTCGAAGTGCCTGAGCGATATCAAAGTTGGACGGGAATGGCGCATGGAGGGATCGTGGCGCTTCTGCTCGATGAGGCGGTTGGTTGGGCGGCGTGGCACGCGGGTCACCCCGGCGTGACTGGTCGGCTCCAGGTTAGCTATCGCAGACCGTTGAAGCTGGGCGAGCCGATTCGCATAGTGGGGAAGGTGGAGAGGGTGCGGCGCACGCTCCTATATGCAAACGCATATATCGAGAATCGACATGATCGAGATCGCATCGCCGATGCGACTGCAACCTTGATGACGACCAATACGCGGATCGACCCCGAGGTCTGCTAGCATTCGCGGCCGTGCCGGTTGGTCCCGGGGGACCGACGGCACCGCCTCACACGATAAGGACATGAAGGCCCGTATGGGCACTCTGAGGAGGCTACGAATGAGCAAATCGATTCGCAATCTCGTCGGGGGTGGCGCAGCGGCCCTGGCAATAGGCACCTTTTTCGCGCTGATCCTGGCGCCGCAGCTGGCAGGCGCTTCCAGTGGAAGCCATCGAACGCCGGCGGGTGCGGGCATGGCCAACGTCATCATCAACAAGCGCACCGAGCAAACAGCTGCCATCGACAAGAAAGTAGTGGCGGCGGTGCATCTGGCGGCCACGCCATCAACTTCGTGCGCCACGGCCAAAGCCAACCTCGCATCGGCGATGGCGGCAGACAAGACTGAGGACGCGACCGAACGCGCCAAAGCAACCTCGGGTTCCAGTTTCAAGACGACGGAGATCACGGAGGACAAAGCCGAGGTCGCGGCACGCAAACCATTATTGGATGCAGTCCGCGCCAGCTGCACAATCACGAAGCCTGTGCTGTCGGCACAGTGTTCGGCTGCTCTGCCATCACTCAAAGCGGCGTTCCAGGCCGGGATCAGCGAGGACTTGGCGGAGAAGGCGGCCGGCACGGAAGGCACGGCAGGCGATGTGACCGAGGACAAATCCGAGATGGTGCGCTTCGCTCCACTCTTCCAGTCACTTCGCGCCAGCTGCATGTTGGGTACCCACGGCGCGTTCACGCGGTTTGGCTCGCCCATGGAGCTGTCGTCCCAGCACTAGCGACACACTCGTCGTCAGGGAGGCTCGACAAACGCCGGGCCTCTTGTCATCTCGATAGGGGCCGTCAGCCAGAGCCGGCTGCCAGCGCCGGATAGAATCAGCAGTCGAGTCGGGGGCTGGCGCAGTTTGGCAGCGCGCACGGTTCGGGACCGTGAGGCCCCGGGTTCAAATCCCGGGCCCCCGACCAGTTTCTGAATTCAGACCTGACAGCCTGAGCGAAGTTATCGTGACAACGTCGCTGTATCACTGCAGTAGTTCTGCAGTAGTTTTCCGAATGCGCAGCCAGAAGGGTACCCGCGGTTGATCGACTGTCAGAGGGCGGAACGGATCGATCCGATCCGCACCAATGGGAGCTCTTCCCGTTCTGGGGGGCTGTAAGTGGCATCGGTAACTACATCAGTAGACTGGTCGGTCGTCCGGTAGCATTCGCACTCCAAGATGACTATTTGCATGGGCGCGATCTGTCGAGACCAGGGCGGCCAGGCGGCCGTAGTTGTGGCATCTGATCGAATGGTGACCTGGGCTTCGCTGACACAGTTCGAACACAGGGTGCCTAAGTTTCACCAGATGGCACCGGCCGTTGTCGGGCTGGTCGCTGGCGATGCCTTAATTGGAACCCAGCTGATCGATGACAGCCGGCCCACGGCTGCCACGGCGACATCGGTTGCCGAGATCGGCGAGACGCTCGCCAACCACTATGCGGAGATCCGAATTCGAAACGTGGAGGCGGACATCCTGCGACCGCGTGGTCTGACTATGCAGAGCTACTATCAAATGCATCAGACGCTGATGGGCAACGTTGTTGGGATGCTCGATCAGCAGATGACAACTTACGACCTGGGCGTTGAATTGCTCCTCGCCGGGTTGGACGGAGCTGGTGGCCATCTACATACCGTTCACAATCCCGGTGGCCGCTACCTCACTCACGACGTGATTGGTGCTGCGGCGGTGGGTAGCGGTGCGCTTCATGCCGTTCAGTCGATGATCGAATTCAGGCATTTCGGAGAAGAAGCCCTCAGAGATACGGTCTTTCGGGTTTACGCTGCGAAGCGGCGAGCTGAAGTCGCTCCTGGAGTGGGCAAGGACACTGACATGCTGTTCATCG
>DATLRQ010000109.1:0-11842 GCA_035534555.1 Candidatus Micrarchaeaceae archaeon | reverse complement strand
CCACCACGCAGCCTTCGGGATCAAGACCAGTGCGCATCAACAAGGGGTCGCGTACCCGGCCGTTTTTGTCCTCGACGAGTCGGGGACCGTATCCCAAAAGCGAATCCAGGAGAACTACCGGGCACGCGAGGGCGCCCGCCAGCTGCTAGAGGCCGTGACCCATGGCGCGACCCTGGCAAGGTCGGGCAACCAGCAGGAGCTGGGTGCCGCGCACGTAAAGGTGAGGGCCTACACCGATTCCGATTATTACGTTCGATGGGAGAAGACTCGGCTGCACGTCGAGGTTGAGATCGAGCCGGGCTGGCATGTTTATGGCCGGCCAATCCCGAACGGGTACACGTCACTGGCCGTCGAGATCAATGCTGAGGAGGGTCTGGTCGCCGGCGAGCCGGAGTACCCGCCGGTCCGCCCCTTCCGGGTCGAAGGACTGGATGAGGAGTTCAACGTCTACGAGGGGAGGCTGCACCTACTCATACCATTTGCTGTGAACGTCGCGGCCGAGACCGGAGCGCGGACGCTGAGGGTGAGCATCTCTTGGCAGGCGTGCAGCGATTCGGAATGCCTAATGCCTGCGATGCACCTGATCGAGATAGTGCTTGAGGAAGCCGCACCGGGCTGAACCTGGCCTCGCTGGGAGAGGAGCTCTCGGTGCATCGACTGACCCTCAGGCGAGGGTCCACGCCCCAACTCTTCCGACAGCAGTACTCAGCCCGGTTCAAATGTCCGCACGGCTTCGGCCGATCGCTCCCACTGTGCGAGCAGTCGGATCGGGGCCCTGATAACCGCTTCCGATAAGGCTCGACGCCGATCACCTCGACGGCGTGAGAGTCTGGGCATCTTCGGAGGCCTCGGCGCCAGCGGCATAGCGGTATCTCGGAGTCCGCAGGCTGGAGACGCACGCAGGCGAGTGTCCGGACGAGAAACAAACCGACCGGTCCGTTTTATAATACGGATCGATGCCGCGCATTTCGGAGGCCGTTCGGGATGAGCGCAGGCAGCAATTTATCCAAGGCGCCTGGCGGTGTGCTGCCCGCAAGGGCTACCGCGATACGACGGTTGACGACGTATGTGCGGAAACGGGCCTGAGCAAAGGCGCTTTCTACGGTTACTTCGATAGTAAGCAGGCGCTGCTGCTTGCGCTCCTGGAAGAAGACGCCGGCGCGGTTGACCTGGTCCTCGATCAGTTGGACGCAAAGGAGCTCGGAAGTGCGGAGCGATTGCGTCGGCTCACTCGCGCCACGCTCGCACAGGGCGAAGACCCAGCACATGTCCAGGTTCGCGCCGACCTCTGGACGGCGATGATGACCGAACAGGCGGTCCGCGTTCGATTCGCAGAAGTTGTGCAGCGCCGCCGCGAGCGCCTCCGCTCTTGGATAGAGAATGGCATCGCCAACGGCGAGTTGGAAGAGATCCCCGCCAATGCTTTCGCCTCGCTCCTTCTGGCTCTCGCCGACGGACTGCTGCTCCACGGTGGCCTCGACGCCTCGGGCTTCCGCTGGGCCAACATACGCAAGGCGCTCGACATTTTGCTCACCGGGGTGGTTCGGAAATGAGTGGCGGCGGGGTGCAGCCCTCGATCGCGACGAAGGGACTCACCAAGCGTTTCGGCAAGCTCACCGCCGTCTCGGAGCTGAGCATTGAGGTCGGACCGGGCGAAGTGGTTGGTTTCCTAGGGCCCAACGGAGCTGGGAAGACGACGACGATCCGCTTGCTCATGGGTTTCATTCGACCAACTTCCGGCTCGGCCACCGTTCTTGGTGGATCGGCGGCTCGCGATACCGCAATCCGACGCCGCGTCGGCTATCTGCCCGGCGACTTCCGGATCGACCCAGCGATGACGGGAAATGAGTTGTTCTCCTGGTTCGGTGAGCTTCGGCAAAACTACAACCGTGCACGCATCGGCGAGCTGGTCGAACGATTGCATCTCGAACCGGACCGGGCCTTCGGCAAGCTGTCCAAGGGCAACCGGCAAAAGATCGGCCTGGTTCAGGCCTTTCAGCACGATCCTGACGTTCTGATCCTCGATGAGCCGACGACCGGGCTCGATCCTCTGATACAGCGCGAATTCCTCGATCTCATCCGTGAGGCTGCCGATCGGGGAGCCGCCGTGCTCTTTTCCTCGCACGTACTGCCCGAGGTTGAGAGGGTGGCAATGAAGCTCGCGATCATTCGCGAGGGCAAATTGGTAACCGTCTCTCCAGTGCGTGAGCTGCTCGATCGCGCACGCCATCGGCTCGAGCTCCGATTCTCCGCTCCCATCACCGCCGAGCTGTTCAAAGGAGTTCCGGGCGTTGTCGAGGCTGAGGTTCGCGGCGACACCGCCACCATCGCGGTCGATGGAGCCGCAGGTCCTGCCATGGAGGCGGCACTGAGAGGTCCCGGTCTGTTACGGGTGCGCAGCGCGGGCGATGACCTGGAAGATCTCTTTATCTCGCTCTATGACCATGCTCCGGAGGTGACCTGACATGCTGTCAGTGCTCCGCCAGGTGCTCTGGCGACGACGGATAAGTACGCTCTGGTGGAGCCTTGGCCTGGTCGGCTTTGCCGCTCTCTTGGCTCTTGCGTACCCGACAGTGCGTGACAATAGCGCGCTCGACAAAACGTTCGCCGGCCTGCCGCCAGGTGTACAGGCGGCACTCGGCCTGGACCCTGGCAGTCCGTTGACCTCACCGGTCGGGTACCTGAATAGCCAGTACTTCGCCAACGTCCTGCCGGTGATGTTGCTGGTGTTCGGCATCGGTCTGGCGGCGTGGTGCATTAGCGGGGACGAGGCTGCCGGAACCCTTGAGTTGCTGTTGTCCAACCCGGTGAGCCGGATCCGCGTGGCAGCAGAACGTGCCGGTGCGCTTGTCGTGCTCCTCGCAGTCTTGACGCTGGTCTCATCAGCCATCATGGCGCTCCTTGCCCCCGCAGTCGGTCTTTCCAAGGGCGTGAGCTTGGGACAGATCGTCGCTGCCACGACAGCCACCGGTCTGCTGGCGCTTAGCTTCGCCTCGCTCGCCTTCGCTGTCGGCGCCGCCAGCGGCCGTCGATCCATGGCGATATCGACTGCATCCGCTGTAGCTTTGGTGGGATTCGTGATCGAGGGGCTTGCCGCCCAAGTCAAGGTGCTCCAGCCAATCCGTGAGGCGTCGCCGTGGCACTGGCTACTTGGCACCGATCCGCTTCGAAACGGGCTGACGTGGCACGCATGGGTCTTGCCCGTGATAGTCAGCCTCGTTCTTTTCGTCATCGGCACCGCAGTCTTCGCGCGGCGTGACCTGTCCTGAGGACACGGTGGCGAGATTGACGTCAACTCAGTCTTAAGTTCGACGATGAAGCCCGCCGACGGCGACGTCTCCTTCAGCGCTCCAGGAGTAGCGACAGTAACCAGTGCCGGTCGAATGCACCTGGACGGCTGCTGCCCCATGTGCAGCGTGGTCCTCGTAATTCACGGCGATGCAACGTGCTGTCCGTGCTGTGGGTGCCGGTGGCGGTGACGATCGACTCGATTGAACTCCTCGCTTGCGACGTGCATCCGATTCGTGCTTGCACGCATTGGGCGACGATGTGTGAGGCAACCGACCGTGTACTGAACTCGACCGCGCACGGGCGTGCTCGAACACGACCTTAGAATCTGGCTACGATCCTCAATCGGACCCAGGTACTGGTGGTCGGCTTCTTTGCGCTTGTTTGGATCGCGCTTGTCGCGATTCTTGTCCTGTCGCCTGAGGTCTACACGCAGACCCTGCCTAAGGTCGGTAAGGACAGCCTCGCGGTCGAGGCGTCATTTTTGATTGCGCTCTCGGCCCTCATCGCTCTTCTTGTGGTCGGGGCCTTCCTTCGCTGGAGATGGACTTTCTGGCTGGTCCTGATCGCATTCTTCTTTGGCCTGTTACGCGTTCCAGCCTCCGCGCTGCAGATCGCCGGGATGATTCCGGCCAGCGGGCCAACCTGGTACGAGGCCCTGCAGGGTGTGATCGGAGCCGGCCAGTTTCTGATCGCGATCGCGATGTTCGCGGGCTATCGGAAGGCCAGTTTCTGGGGAGAGTTCTGATCTTGGTGGATAAAGCGAATGCCGCTACGGTCAAGCGGACATCGAGCGTGGTTTCTGTGGCCATCGGACCACCCGCAGTCGCTGATCCGACTAGTCGCGTGACGCTCATCGACGTGCGAGGGAACTCACCGACGACGGCGCCGAACAGCGCTTCCTCGAACTCCGGGTTTCAACAATGTCCTCCCAGGCGGTAGGCTCGACGGGTGCCCTGGGAACGCGCGAAGCCGGACATAGAGGCCCTGCTTGGGTTGCTAGACAGACATGGAGTGCGCTACGTCGTGACGGGATCGGTGGCCGCGCGCCTGTACGGGGTACCGCTTGAGCCAGGCGACCTAGACGTGACTCCGGCGAGCGACCGAGAGAACCTAGATCGCCTCGCAGCCGCTCTTGAGGAGGTAGGCGCAGATCTAGATCCAGAGGAACCCTTCGGTAGATGGGAAAATGGCGACGACGGCGAGCGGCGGTGGCTGGCATTCGAGCCAACAGCCCTAGAACGAAAAGCTCGTGAAGAGTGGCGGCCACGTCCAGATGACCCGGCTTCATTTGACCATCTGGTTCGGACGCGGTTTGGTGCGCTTGACGTCGTTCCGGAGATCGCCGGATCGTATGACGACCTTCGACGGCGGGCGACGGCGATCGAAGTCAAAGGACGGTCCGTCTGGATCGAGTCGATCGAGGATCAACTGGCGACCTTGACCATTCCGCTTCGGCCGAAAGACGCGGACCGCGTGCGGGCGCTCCGCGCTATTCATCGCGGCTACGCTCACAGCTAGGGCGGTCAGGCCTGCACTAGGGTTCTGGCGGGCGAACCGCAAGCCGGTCGGCGGGACACCGGCCGTTCGCTGTGCCGAATTGAGCGCTAGGAGAGCGGCGTCGGTCCGCGACCGCCTCCTTCGAGCAGCTCGAGGATGGTGCGTGCTGCTCTGTTGATGCGCTGCGCACACGCCCAGTGATGGCGGGCGCCTCTTGAGGTTCCACCAACTGCCTTTCTTCAGCCAGTAGCTGGACTTCGTCGATGCGAACTCGGGGTGGGACGTTTGCCGGTACGGGCGCGTCCCTCTACCGCACGACCGATGGGGCCAACCGCTGGGTGCTCGCAGACCTGACCACCACATCGGGGTCCTGGCTATTAAGCGAGATCTGATTGAAGATGGACGCGTGTACTGGCTCATGGCTGCCGCCTACATGTCCATCGGCATCGCCTTGATCGCCTTTAACTTGATGTTGTTCGACATCTTCGTGCGCGGCCATTACTCCCGCTGGGCCCTATATGCGTCGGTCGCCGTGCTCGGGTGCGGGTCCTTGGTGTGCTTCTTCGCTGGCTCCGACGAGTGGACGGAGCAATACACAGAAGGCGGCGCCTCAGTGCAGGCAGCCTCAGTGCACGCACGTTTTGCGATTGAGCTCTGCGCGATCGGAGCGCTCGACCTCCTCGCGTCCATCGTGCTACTTGTTCGCCGATGGGGCTGGGGGTGGTGGCTTGTGATCGGGATGCAGGTGGGGGTTCTCGTGCTGGCGCAGATCGAGGCGCAGCTCATAGATCCGAATTCCCCGGGCTGGTCTGTCTTCAGCCGCATCCCTCTGCTGACCCTGTTTCTGCTGGTCGCGGCCCGATTAGCCCCGCGATCGACGCTCAGGGATACGTCCTCGATCACGGGAACGCTGTTGCGCAGACTGGACTCATGAACCCGTTGACAGCTTCGCCGGGAGACTCTGTGAGGCACCGAGAGACGCGCTGAGACGACTGCGTCATAACCCGAATACGGGAGAGACGTACTGACACTCCCTGAGATGCCCTGACACGATCTGTCGGGAGTCTCTTAATCCCAAGGTTCAGGGTTCGATTCCCTGCGCGAGCACCAACATCTTGTGCCTCAGAGCGTCAGGACGTGTCTCTGGTGTACCTGACGTGCCAACCGGTGGTGGGCAACATCCGCCCAGTCGCCGGTTGACAGCCTATTGGGCCTGTTGCCGAAGGCTCCTAGCGAGGTCGGCGGCTACCAGGACGGCGCCCAAAAGCTCGGGAATCGCTGCGTCCGACCAATCGAGTCCACCTCGAGGTGCGAAGACGAGCGTTAAGAGCCGAGCAGGGCAGTAGCGAGCACAATCCGGCAGCCGTAGCCGCGATTCCGGATTGGGCTTCCGGACGGCGGTTAGCCAGCACCTTGAGGTTGATTGCGGTGGCGGTGAGCAGGGCCTGCATCTGCATTTTGGCCCGTCCCCGGAACTGCGCTTTATTCATGCCGTGCTTTTCTTTGGCATCGGCGTTGATGTGCTCGCTAATGGTGCTTCGGCGTTTGAGGAGGCGCCGCCCGCGGCGGCTGCGAAGGCGGGCCTGCATCTCCTCGACGACGCCCGCGTCCCAGCGTCTAGAGATCATGCGATCAGTTGGACCCGGAGCGCACTGTGGCTTGAGCGGACACTCTCGACAGGCGCCTTTGGCGATTTTGTACATGGTCTGGTGGCGGTTGTAGTTCTCGCCGACACGGCGCAGTTGCTTGCCCTCCGGGCAGATGTAGAGGTCGCCCTCAGCAACGTACGTGAACTCCGACCGATCAAGGCCACCATGTGGGTTGGTGGGTGTCCTCACACCCAGCAAGGGCTGCACGTCACGCGCAACGCAAGCCTGTATCGCGACCTGACTGCCGTAGCCACGGTCACCGACCAGCTCGCGGGGGCCTCGGTTCAATGCGAGCCGATGCTTGTCGAGCGCTCTGCCGACCGCCTGCCCATCAGACTCCCCGGCCGGCCGCACCTCCACGGCGGTGATCACATTCGCTTTGCCGCCGTCGACCAGGAAGTGCGTCTTGTGTCCGAGCACAGCCGGCCTGCCTGGCCTCACTACCTTCTGTGCATCGGGGTCGGTCGGACTGACACAGAAATCATTGACGGCCGAGCGGCGGGAGTCGGTTCGCTTTCCACCCAACTCACGGCGACGCTTGCCACCGCTGCCATTACTTTCCAGGTCGTCCTCGTTGACCACCCAGAGCTCGTTCAGGAAGCGGCCGGTGTCCGGCAACTTCTGAGCCAGCAGGGCTCGCGAACGTAGGGATTGCGGAGCTGCGTTGGCCTTGCTCAGGGTCGAGTCAATGAAGAGAACGTCGCCCTCGACCAGCCCCGCCGACTCGCAGAGGCGGACGATGTGCTGGAAAAACTTCTCGTAGGCGCGAACTCCGAACCGTTTGCGCGCCTTGCTCAAGACACTGTGGTCGGGCAACGGCTCGTCCAGTTCGTAACCCACGAACCATCGCCAGGCGAGATTCAATGACGCTTCCTCGCAGAGCCTGCGCTCGCTTGTGATGTTGAAGAGGTAGCCCAACAGCCAGAGCTTGAAGAGAACGATTGGATCTACCGATGGCTGCCCAGTGTGGCTGTACTCACGACGCACCAGGCCGCGCACGAAGTCAAAGTCGACCACCGCCGCGAGGCGGCGGACTAGGTGATTGACTGGCACCGCGGCGTCCAGCGAGAAGCTCATATACAGCTTCGGCTCGACCGTCTTGTGGCCCATCATGGGCGGCACCTCCAAGTTGGACGTTGGCTGCGATTAAGGCGTTAGCGAAAATTCTCTCTCAGAGTCCGGAGTTCGGCAACAGGCCCTATTTGACAGCTTACCGACCCGGAAAGAACCCCACGAACGATCATCAATGGGGCCGGGTTTGAACTCAGCCGGGGCCCTTCCTTAGCGGCGCGGACCTTTGTAATCAGACCAAGAATCCCATGCTTGAAGGTCGATGTCCGGCACCATCTGCCAAGTTATCTCTGCTGGAAAGCCGCAGAACGCATGGGCTGCCCGCGGATGCGCGCCAGCGAACCTTCCTGCCACCTTCAACGTATGAGCGATCGGGTGCAGCTGTCCGATGAGGAACTCATGGAGGCGTTGATGGCAGGCGACCAGGCAGCTCTCAGACCACTTGTGGAGCGCCACCATGCCAACCTACTCGGGTTCCTCTATCGAATGGTTGGTGGCGACCGACGACTCGCCGAGGATCTCGTTCAAGACACCTTTCTGCGCCTGATCCGTCAACGCACTTACGCTGAAAGCCGACCGTTCAAGCCGTGGCTTTACGCGATTGCATCGAATCTCGCCCGTGATCACTTTCGAGCCTCCGGTCGGCATGGCGAGATGATCGGAGAGGACGCCTTGGCCGATCTAGTGGACCCGAGGTCGGGACCCGAGGTAACCGCCCTGGAAAGAGATACCAATCGTCGCGTAGCCGCCGCCATGGCTGCGCTCGGCCACGAGTATCGAGCCGCGTTGATCCTTCGCTTCTTCCACGACATGAGCCTTGAGTCCATCGCCCAGACCCTAGGCATCCCCATCGGGACGGTCAAGTCAAGACTGAGCGTTGGAACGCGGAGACTCCGCGAGCAGCTGGCGAACGCGGATTCAGGAGGCGAAGGTTGAGCCACACCCATGGTTCGGAGCTCGCACGCTGGGAGGACTCGCTTCGCGAGCTGGGCGAGACCGAAGGGGAGGTTGCCGGTACTCTCCCAATCCTTTTGAGCATCGCGGCCCAGAGTGTCCCGCTGCCGGCGCGCGGTGAGACAGAGGTACTTCTGACCAACCTGCAAAAGGCCCTCGATTCGACTACCAACCAGGCGGTTCGCGCTGCAGGGATCATCTCCATCCTTGCGTCGGAGCTAAAGGCGGTTCTCTCCGTCGCACGCGCCCAACTGATGGTCTTTCCGGCAGCTTTCTGGGTCGCCTCGGGCATTGTGATGCTGGGCGGAATGCTCCTTGTCGGGATGGGGCTCGATCCAAGCCGAAGCCTCGTCTTCTACCTGGTTGGACCGCTGCTCGCCTACCTCGGCATGCGGAGCGCATTCCAGGGCACGAGCTTCGGCGTCCTGGAACTGGAACTCGCGTGCCCGACCAACCCGAGGCAGCTGACCGTGGCTCGTCTGGTGGTGATGTTGGGTTACCAGGTATTGACCGGCCTGCTGCTCAGCGCTCCACTCTGGCTGAGCGGAAGCCAGGCCATCCTTAGCCTCACCTCAACCTGGCTCGCGCCCCTCCTCTTGGCTTCGGGCCTAACCCTTGTCGTGTCCCTCCGCGTGTCGATGCCCAGAGCTGCGACGCTTGTCTACGCCGCATGGACGGTCACCGTGCTCGCGGCATGGCGCCTTCGAGGCCCGGACATTTCGGTCGGGATACCCCTCGATGCCGCCGTGGCGGCCGGCGGGCTGATCTTCATTGCAGCCACGATCGCACTGCTGTCCCCGAACGCGATCAGGTTCCCGCACCCGGGTGAGCGCGTCGCGGATTCGACGTTGCGAACCTTTTGAGAAGCCCGGCCGTAGAAGAGATCATGAACGCGAAGTCGCGTACAGGCTCGGGGTCGACCTCGAGCAGCCTCGTCGACGTCGCTGCATGGGAGCTGCGTCGCCTGGCTGCCAGCCCGAGTAACTTCGCGATCGTCGGCGTCATCTTCGCGCTGTTCGCCGGGCTGGTCTGGGTGAAGCACTCGTGGTCGGTACCAGTAGAAACGGGAGCCGGCCGCGGGGTCGTGCTCACGGTGCTGGGCAGCACGGCGTTGGGAACGGTCTTCGAAGTGGTGGCCCTGCTTCTCCTCTTTTTTGGAATGCTCGTCCCTTTCGTGGTCGCCGACGCGGTTGCCCGCGACCACCGGCAGCGCGTGCACGAGCTGCTGATGGCGACGCCAATCTCAACCGCCGCCTATATCTGGGGCCGCTTCCTCGCCTCTCTGGCGGTTGCTCTCGTGCTATCGGTCGTGATGTTGATCGCGGTGGCCGCGGCGGACTTGCTCATTCATCTGACCGAGGCAGGCTTTCCAATGACTAACTGGGGCGGCCTGGTTCTCACGTGGGCGGTGCTTGTTGCACCGGCGGTGGTCGTGATCGGCGCCCTGAGCTTCATGCTCTCGACCCTGCTGCCACGGCTGGCCACGCCCGCCAAGGTGGCAGTCGTGCTCCTGTGGGTGATGCTCTCGCTGATGGTGGACATCGGGCACGGGCTCGGCTGGTTCGGGTACTGGACGCCCACTGGTAACGGCGTGCTCAAGGTTCTGCCGCAGGCGGCCGCTGAGCGCTACGCGCAGATCCTCGCGAATGGGGCCGCAGACCCGGCGGCTACGGCAGTTCAGGTCCAGCAGCAGATCCCCGACCTGGGGTCTTGGGCCGGGCCACACCTTGGGCTTGTCGTCTTGGGCGCGATCTTCGTGGCCATTACGATGCTCGGTTTCCAGAGGTTCAAGAACGCTCTTGCGTAGGGCGATTGGAACGATCCCCCGATGAGCCTGACGCTCAATAGTGTGAGCAAGCAATACGGCGACCGATGGGCCGTTAGAGACGTGAGCCTCGAACTTGAGTCGGGGATGGTTGGCTTGGTCGGCCCAAACGGTGCAGGCAAGACGACGCTTATGCGCATGGTCGCGACCCTGCTGCCGGCCACGGCCGGAACCATCCGCTGGAGTGGTATCGACGTTCGCGAGGAAGGCGCCCGAATCCGGCACGTGCTTGGATATCTGCCCCAAGACTTCGGCGTCTATCCGGAGCTGAGCGCGCGGAGTTTCTTGCGCTACATGGCGGCGATGAAGCGACTCCCGGAGGAAGAGGCGAAGCGGCGCGTCGACGAGTTGCTCGAGCTGGTCAATCTGAAGGAAGACGCCGACCGCAAGCTGCGGACGTATTCCGGGGGTATGAAGCAGCGTGTTGGCATCGCCCAGGCATTATTGAACGACCCCGAGCTGCTCATCGTGGACGAACCGACCGCGGGGTTGGATCCTGAGGAACGGGTCAGGTTTCGGAACCTCTTGGCTGGGCTAACCAGCAATCGGCTGATCATCCTATCCACCCACATTATTGGGGACGTGGAGGCGGTGGCCAGCCGCCTCGTTGTGATCAAGGGAGGGCGAATCCTTGTCGACACGAGTCCGGATCAGCTCATTGCCGCAGCGACCGGCAAGGTCTGGAGCATCACGACCGACGCCCAGACAGCAGCCCGCCTGCAGGTCACCTATCCAGTCAGCGCAATGGTGAGCCACGCTAACTCGATGACGATCCGGGTCGTCTCTGCGGCATCGCCCATTTCGAGCGCCGTGGCCGTCGAGCCTACCCTCGAAGACGCATACCTTCTCGCCGTCCAAACTGACAGTGCAGCAGCGGCATAGCGCCGGCGGTTCGCCGACCTCTAGTGGCTGGGTCCACTGACGGCCAGTTGGGTTTTACAGCTTATCTGACAGCTTACGCATGGCAGTCTGTGGCACGCCAGGACGCGCTGTGGCACGAACGCGTCAGACCGCCGAATACGTGAGGCACGCCCTGGCACGTCGTGACGCTTCCTGGCAAGGAAGGTCAATCTCCTCTTAATCCCAAGGTTCAGGGTTCGATTCCCTGCGCGAGCACCATTTTTGCGTCAGGAGATGCCCCTGCGCGACAGGACGTGCCATTTGATGCGGACCGCTGTCATCAATTGAGTGTGAGTCGCACAGCGGAAAGAACCTCTTTCACGCACGAAACGCGTCACAACGCGTCAAATTGCTGGATGCACCGACAGGCAGGACTTTCTGCGAGCTCTCCGAGTTTGGTAGCGAGCTGAGCCTCCCAGTGCCCGGCCGGCGGATCTCAGGCGTTATCGCTTGCGCACTTTGATTGTGTTCAGCCGCACAGCTTCGAGAATCAGCGCCTTCAAGGCAGCCTCATTGTCGCCCGCCAATAACTAGGGACCACCTGACGGCGTTTTTGCCAATAACTAGGGACCACCTCGACCGGGTGTTTGCCAATAACTAGGGACCACCCCTCGCCGGAGCACCGACCCCGCACTGTTCCTGCATTCCAAGCAGG
>DATLRQ010000108.1:0-7317 GCA_035534555.1 Candidatus Micrarchaeaceae archaeon | reverse complement strand
CCTGATCGCGACTCTGTTGAGCTTCTCGAGGGGAGGCTACCTGGCGCTGGCGGCAGTCGCCATTGGACTGGCCTTATCTCACCGCTACCGCTGGCGGATGCTGGGCGCGGCGGTGGTGATCGGCATCGTCCTCGTCCTGATCCCTCCCATCCACCGCCGAATTGCCGTAGAGCTTGATTTCTCCAATCCCCAAAACACCCTCGTGGGCCGATTCGAGCTGTGGAGGGTGAGCCTGCAGATGCTGCAGCATCACATCCTTTTTGGCGCCGGCCTGTCGGGTTTCGCCCAGACGATCGCCCCATATTGGAATCCCACACATACCGATCGCTTCATCTACCCGCACAACATCGTCCTCACGTTCTGGAGCGAGACCGGACTCCTTGGCCTGGTGGCTTTCGCGTGGATCATGTTCACGGGATTTCGCCTCTGCTGGCGGAGCTGGCGCCAAGCGACGGCCGACTGGAGGCCGCTTCAACTGGGCGTGACTCTCGCTCTGGTGGCGGTAATCGCTCATGGAATGGTCGATGTGCCGTACTTCAAGAACGATCTCTCGCTCGAGTTCTGGGCGCTGATGGGATTGGCGTGGGCCGGCAACCGCCGGAGACTCAATGCTGGATGAAAAACCATTCGCCCTCTCGGGCGGAAATTCGAGCAGGCGCGATTTGCTTTGCGACCTCTTTTTCGTGCAACGGGTTCATCTCGATTAACGGTGCATCCCCGTAACGCCGTTTAAATCTGAGCGTCTTCAGCCAGCGTGGCCCGAACTGCGTTCGGATCCGGGACAGCCCATGCGGTGGTTCGGCGATCTGGCAGATGACGAGGCCTTCGGGCTTGACCACGCGAACGAGTTCTCGCAGGACCTTACCCTGCATGGCGCGAGGAATGTGCTGGATGACATATAGGGAGAAAGCCAGGTCGAAACTGTTGTCCGCAAAGCGGCTGAGGTCGCCGCTGAAGTACCGGCAGTGGTCGCCGTGTCGATTCAACTTCACGGCTTGGGCGATCATTGCCTCGGAAATGTCGACTCCAACGACCTCGTCGTAATGGTCAGCCAGGGCTTGGGTGATACGACCGACTCCACACCCGAGGTCGAGTGCGTTCGAACTCCCGTGGAGGAGCCGATGCTTGGACGCCAGCTGCAGGGCAGAGTCAAGCTCGGGCGTGTGCGCCATGAACTCGGAGATATCCCACCTCCCGCCACGCTTGGTGGGGTCGCTGAGGATGGCGAACAAGGGATCGTCAGTTGCCCACTTCTCCCACGTTTCCTGAAGTCGCTTGGATTCGTCATTCATGGGTTCGATCTCTCGACAGCCAGCTTAATCGAGTCATTCGCATGACCGCCCTGCCTCGAATGGGCGCCGGCCATCGGCCCGAGCTCACCGCCTCGCTCGGTTTGCTGTTCCTGTACCTGGCCCTCATGAACGGTCATTTCATCAGCGTCGACGGCGTGGTGATGTGGCGGCAGGCACTGTCGTTGGTCCAACACCAGACGTTCAGATTTGAACCCACTATCTGGTGGGGGAGCTACATCTACACCAGCAGCCGAGGGGTGGCTGCTTCGCTGCAGTACATGCCGGGCGTCCTCGTGTTTGGATGGCTGCGACCCTACGAGCCGACCTCGCTGACCGCGACGTATGACTACGGTCTGTTCTATGGCGACCGGCTTTACAGAGTCGCCGGGGCGCCTGCTTGGGCGCTAATCACCGCCACGACCGCCTTGTTCGTCGGCCTCACCGTCCGAGCGCTGTCGCGGGATCACCGCGCGGTCCTGTGGGCGATCGCCTTCTACGGATTGGGCTCGCCGGCCCTCTTGGGCGCGCGGGGCGACTTTCCTCAGCCGCTGGTTGCAATGTGCTGGGCGGTGGGACTGTTCGCTTCCGTGCGGCTCCGGGACGGCGGATCGAATCGGTGGCAGTGGCTGTGTGCGGCAGCTATCGCCTACGGAGTCCTGACCCGGCCGCTGGAGGGCTCCATGCTCCTTCCTGCCGTCCTGCTGTTGCTCCTGCCGGGGTGGCGCTCGTCGCCTTGGCGACTGGTGGGACCGGTGGCGGTATGGGCCGCGGCAGTGGGGCTCACACTGCTCATCAACTGGGCCCGTTTTGGCGCTCCACTCGATTTCGGCTACGGGTCCCTCTCCTGGAACATCCCGATCTGGGTTGGCTTTCCGTACGCACTCCTGAGCCCGGGACGTGGCGCACTATGGCAGTTCCCGGCGATGCTTCTAAGCGTGTTCGGGGCCATCCAACTGTGGCGGACCGGTCGGCGATTGGACGTGATTGTCCTGGCGGGACTGCCGGCTGTTCTTTTCATCGAGTCGTGTGTCTTTTTCGCATGGATCGAAGGTTGGGATTGGGGATTCCGGCTGTTCCAACCCGCGCTGCCTTTCATGGCGATGTTGGCTGGTATCGGCGCGGTCAAGCTGAAGGGCCGGCTAGCAGGATGGCTGCCCGGAGTCCTTCTCGCAGGGGGCTTGGTATGGAATGTTCCGGCTGTAATCACCGACCTGCTGGGCGGTTACGCCGCCACGTATGACAACCTCGCGTCCTGGTCAAATCTGGATGCCTATCCACCGATTGGAGCGTGGCAATTCCTGCACCACCTCAGGGCTTTGAGTCTCGACGACTCAGCAGCTGTGGACATCATTTGGTTCCGAGCTGCGCGAACTACGCACTGGCTGACGCTGGCTCCGTTCACGTTGCTGTTGGCCGTCTCTGCCGCCCTTTGGTATCGAGCTGTGAAGGTCGCCAGGATGGCCGTCCGAGATGAAGCCATCACCGGGCCGTCCAGGCTCACCTGATAACAAACCTGAATGCGGGCTTTGGTCATCCCCGCCTTCAACGAAGCCGTGTCGTGGCCACGCCTCTCGCCGCTAATCGATCGCGACCTGGGCCATCGCATTGTCGAGGTCAATGACGGTTCGGCTGACGACACCTCGGTGGCGGCGGGCAAAGCGGGCTTCGAGGTGGTCGACCGCTCCTCGCTCCGGAGACGACATCCGCGGAGCGGCGATACAGTGTTTGATCCATGAGCGCCAACTCGAAGGGGATCCTCTCGGTGATCATGCCCGCCTACAACGAGGCCAGGACCATAGAGGTGATCCTTGACCATGTCCTGGAACGGCCCGAGGTAGGGGAGGTGATCGCAGTTGATGACGGTTCCAGCGATGAGACCTGGGACATTCTGGAGCGGATCGCCGGATCTGATTCGCGGCTACGCATCTTCCGGCAGGAGGTCAACTGCGGCAAGGGAGCGGCTCTCCGGCGAGCGATCCAGGAGCTGCGAATGCCCTTCGCCCTCGTCCAGGACGCCGACCTCGAGTACGACCCTCGTGACTATTCGGAGCTCCTCGAACCCCTGGTCGAGGGAAGAGCCGACGTGGTTTATGGAGTGCGCGGCTTCGCAGGCCAGACCGCATTCAGTTTCTGGTTCGTGATTGGAAACAGAGCGGTGACACTCGCCACTAACGTTCTCTTCGATTGCTACATCTCGGATATGGAGACCGGCTACAAAATCCTGAGGTCGGAACTTTGGAAGCGGCTGAATCTCCAGGGCGCCCGTTTCGACATCGAGCCGGAGATCACCGCCCGCGTGTTGCGGCTGGGTTACAGGATCCACGAAGTGCCGATCCATTACTACGCCCGCAGTCGTGACGAGGGCAAGAAGCTCACCTGGGTGGACGGAGTGAGGGCCATGGGCGCTTTGGTAAAGATGCGACTGAGCTCAGACGCGAGGCTGTTCGGTTCCGCTGCGGCTGACGACTACCACCGCGTTCGGCGGGGTGAGCTTTCGAGCAATCATCCTTTGATAACCCGCTCGAATCGTGAGACGAGAAGCTAGCCCGACTCCGGCTAGATCACTTCGTCGCTTTCGCCCATAGGTTCACTCCAATCTCGAAGCTCCCGGAGATCACGTTGCCGGGGTCGAAGCCGGCCCCTTCGATTGTCGACCGGATTTCGCGCTGGGTGTAAGTGTCCTTGTGCTCCTCTATCTCGGCACGGCTCACTAATCCGACGCCCGCCATGAGCTTCAGCAGCCAATCGGTCCAGCTCGATGGTGTGGTCATGACGAAAGTGCCGCCCGGCCGCAATACCCTGTGGACCTCGCCCAACAGAAACTTTAGCTTGGCCGGTTCGATGTGCTCGAAGACGGCCAGCATCGTCACGACCGAAAAGAAATCCGTGGCGAACGGAAGTGAAACATCGCGCTGGACGTCGAATGGGATCAGCGCCACGCGCCCGTCGTCCAGCTCGAGTGTTGACTCGGCATCGAAGGCCTGGTCGATCCCCCACTTCTCCGCGAACTGCGTGGTGGCGAGGAAGTACGGATAGCTTCCACAACCGACGTCAAGCAGCCGACCCCTCCGTTGCTGCGTAGGAATCAGTTGGTTGGCTTTTTGAGCCCGCCTGCGCGCTAGGTATGCCTCGAGCGCTCCGTGTCCCCTGGTAGGCTGATCGGCTTTCAAGGCTCGGGTCATCGTAGTCGACACTTGCTGGCAGTCCGGCAGCGGACTCAGGGTGACCCGTGAGTGGGGCGGCGTCCGGATAGGCCCTAAGCCGTACATTGTTGGTCGCTGAGACCGGCTTAAGGAGAGGACCATGTCCACCCTCGCGCATGACCCCGAAGAGACCACGCAATGGGAGAAGACCCAACCCAGGACCATCAAACCTGAGCAATGGAAGAAGTTCGAGGGCTACGCCGCCGAGATCTTCCAGTCTTTCGGCATGGACCTCGACACGCCTGGTACGCGGTCCACGCCGACCCGTTTCCTGCGCGCTTTGTATGACGCCACCGCCGGCTACGAGGGCGACCCCAAGCTCCTGACCGCCTTCCCGACCGAGTGCCGCGGTGGTCCCGACTGCAGCATCAGCCAGGTGATCGAGGGACCGATCGAGTTCTTCTCCCTCTGCGAGCACCACGCCCTGCCCTTCCATGGGCACGCCTACATCGGCTACATCGCCCACGAGGAGATCATCGGCATCTCCAAGCTGACCCGGCTGGTCCGCGTCTTCGCCCGACGCTTCACCGTGCAGGAGCGCATCGGGGTGGAAATCGCAGACGAGCTGGTGCGCGTGCTCGAGCCTCACGGCGTGGCGGTGCACCTCAATGCCATGCACCTGTGCACGCAGATGCGCGGCGTGCGCGAGGGGCACTCGCGCACCTTGACGTCATTCTGGCGCGGCAACTACGAGAGCGATCCGCAGCTCCGCACCGAGTTTCTGCAAGCGGTCCAGCAGACAAACCACTGAGCGCGCTCGAGCCTTTCGAGGTCCTCTTTGAAGACGGCGGGCTGCCGGGCTACGAGCTGCCCGCAGACCTGTTGAGCCTGTACGGGCGGCTGGGTTTTGCTGAAATGACCCTGTATTCGAACTTCGTCTCGTCGATCGATGGTGTCGTCACCCTGGGCTCGAATCCCTCCGCCGGGTCCGTCATCAGCGGCCGCAACCGGGCGGATCGGTTCCTCATGGGACTACTCCGCGCGTGCGCGGATGCGGTGCTGGTTGGCGCCGGTACGCTGCGGGCCACGCCGGGGCACCACTGGACTCCACAGCACATCTTTCCGGACCTGGCCTCGAGCTTCGCGGCGCTGCGCAGCGCGTTGGGGCGCAAGCCCGACCCGCGGCTCGTCCTTTTGACCTCCGGCGGCAGCATCGACACCCGGCATCCCGCGGTGGTGAGCGGCGCCACGATCGTCACCACGGAAGCGGGCGCACGCTCGCTGTCCGCATTGCCGGAAACATGTGACGTGATCGAGGTGGGCAAGTCCGGCGCCGTCGACATCATGCTCGCGGTCGAGGTACTTCGAACGCGGGGCGACCGGGTGATCCTCACCGAGGGCGGCCCGCACCTCATGGGCGAGCTCGTCAAGCACGGTCTGGTCGATGACGCGTTCGTGACCGTCTCTCCTGTCGTCGCGGGCCGCGACCGGGACCCCCGTCTCGGGATGGTGGCCGGCGTGGAGTTCCTACCCGAAAAAGGCAGGTGGGGCCGCCTGCTCAGCGCCCGCCGCCACGGCGACTTTCTATTCCTCCGCTATGCCTTGCGCAGTAGCGAGAGGCCGTAACCGAAGGCGACCTGCCGGTAGCCCATGGACTCGACAAGAGCCACCTGGGCGTCGAACACGGCGAGGTTGTATCCGGCCCCCTCGTAATCGAGCACTACCCACTCGGCGTCCTGAACTCCTTCGAACGAGTAGTCGTAGATGTATCGCCGATCCGAGAGGTGGCTCGGGAACCCGTTTTCCGCGGCGACCCTCGCATCGGGTGCGATCTGGGCCAGCGCCGGCAGGAGGGACGCGTACCGCGTCTCGGTCTGGAACTGGCCGAAATCGAACTTGCGAGAGAAAGGCAGGTCGCCGAACGCCCAGCTGAACACCAGCGAGCTCGCCAGCACCGCGACCGCCGTGCCCCGCTGCAAGC
Source organism: Candidatus Micrarchaeaceae archaeon (assembly GCA_035534555.1). GTDB lineage: Bacteria > Chloroflexota > Dormibacteria > Dormibacterales > Dormibacteraceae > Palsa-872. The sequence continues at coordinate 901 of DATLRQ010000108.1, read as the reverse complement.
GCCTCGGCAGTTTCGCCAGCGCGATGATCGCGGTGCCGATCACGAGCGGAATCAGCGGCGCGGAGTACTGCGACGTGAACGAATACTGCGGCGCGTAGCTCGACAAGAGGAGGTAGCCCAGCGGCGGCAGCAGGACCAGCGCTGCCCAACCCGCGACGGCACTCAGGCCCAGCACCGGCGCGAAGATCGCGAGCAGGAAATAGGCCTTCTTGGGCTGGAGCAGCGCGTGGGCGATGCGCAAAGGGTTGGTGACCAGCGTGCGCAGGATCCCGGTCGGGCTGCCGCCCACGTCCGCATAGCGGCCGCTGATGTACGGGTAAGCGCGGCCGCCGGCGAAATAGGGGATCGCGACCTGGATCACCAGGACAAACGCGGTAAGGCTGCCCACCAGCACCCCCAGTCCCAACTTCCAATCGCGCTTGCCCAAAAGCACGTAGAGGCCGAAGCCGGCCCCGACCAAAGACAGCTCCTCTTTGATCAAGAAGGTGGCGAGCAGGAAGACGAGGAACCACAGCCGGCGCCCGCGCTCCAGGAAATAGAGGGCGAACCCAAGTGGCGCCACCGCCAGCGCGACCTCGTGAAAATCGAAGAGGTTGATGTAGGCGAGCGGGACGAAAAGAAAATAGACGGCCACCCACAGCGAGGCATAGCCGGCGGGCAGCTTGAGCCGAGCCAGCAGGTAGACCGGCCAGGCTCCGAGGGCCAGAGCGACTGTCTGGGCCACCAGCAGCGTCTCCGGGTGCGGATACGCCCAGTAGAAGGGCATGAGCAGCCAGAAGATGGGGGAGAAGTGGTCGCCCAGCAGGGAGTGGGGGATGGGCAGAGCCTGGCTCATGGTCGACTCGAAGAGGCGTCCCTGGGTGGTGTTCCAGAACACCTGGTTGAAGAGCCCGAGGTCGAA
>DATLRQ010000107.1:0-3951 GCA_035534555.1 Candidatus Micrarchaeaceae archaeon | reverse complement strand
CAGCCAGAGGCGCATTCGCCGAGTGTAAGTGCGTAAGCGCGGCCTCCGCCCTTAAGGCGTTCACCCCTGTTGCGATCTGCGGAGGTTGATCGGGCTGCCTATCAGGGTGATCGATTGGTTCGCGTTACCGTAGGTTCGGCCGCCGGCGATCGGGAGTCGAACTGCGCCAGCGGCAGTGATCAGGGGACCTTGGTCGGCCCAGCCTGCAAGCCCGCAGAAGATCGGAAACGGTCCAGGGGTCTCAACCCACGGCGCCGGTCTAACAGCCGAGTTCGCCGTGGCTATATATCCAGTCGGAGGCACATCCAAGGCGTGGGTCGTGTACCTCGGGCCGGCTGAGTCCGTACACCTTAAGGAAATACGGGGCACGCTGGAGGCTTCTGGTTTGAGTCCTCTGTCGCCCACCACCCGCATCCCTGCGCGAACCAATTGACGAGCCTCAACAAGCTTTGCATCGTCAGCCACCAACGGAGCCTGCATCGCTTGAGATGTAGATCGTGGTCACTGCAGGGATTCCCGCACGCACAACGATTGGGAGCTGATGGTTGCCGTTGAGCGTTGAGGGGATGCACTCTCTACTGACATGAAGTCTCTAGAGCTCGGTTACCGCGGCACCGAACTGCGCCGACAGCTCGTCGTGGCCGTTCTTCGGGGCGACAAGACCGCGACGGCCAGTCTGCGTGAAGACTACGACCCCGAAACCGACGAGCCGTTGCCCCGACCCGGTGAGAGTTTCATTCTGGTCGGTTATGACGACGAGCCGCTGGGAATAGTGAAGACGACCGAGGTGCGCGTGGTCCGAGCAGGAGACGTCGAGCTGCAATTCGCACGCGACGAAGGCGAGGGCTTCGAAACGGTCGAGCAGTGGCGTTCCGCCCACGAGCGCTTTTGGGCCGGCCGCGGGGTCACCGATGACACGTTGGTCGTCTGTGAGAGGTTTAGCGTAGTCAAGCGATATTGACGCTGAATGACAGTGGGGAGGCAAGCCTAGTACCTGTAGGGCGGCAAGAGTCGATGTCGGGCAGCTGGGACGGTCTTTAGTCCGTACACCTTAAGGAAATACGGGGCACGCGGCGTGGACCTGGCCAATCTGGCGTTCCGAGCCTCCTGGGATGAGGTCGGGCGCCGCTGATGGACTTTGTGAACTCCACACCTCAGGTGGGGAATTTCAGACCAGCGCTCAGACGAAATCGGTCCTGAGCTGGGGAATTTGAGACCGGCGGAAGCTGAGGGCTTTCAGACCGGCCTTGACAGCACCCCCACACTCCACAATAACCATGGCGATTCAGATACTACGTAACAGCAAGGGGCCGCAGGCTCTGCGACGCTTTACTGTTACTGGCTACCAGTTATTTTCGGCATTCAGACACGGTGTCATAGATGAGGTGGATTGCTTGTATGACGCTCGGCGACGCTTAGCCGCGGTTGGGATTGGGCTATTCATTGTCGCTGCCCTTGTGGTGCTGACCGAGTACGTCGTGACGATTCGGGTTGGTCCCGACCTTAGCTTTCCGAGCGATTATGCGCTCGTACGGACGGCGTACCCCGGTCAACTCATCTCGATCGATCTTGGCCGCGGTTGGAGCGAAGTCGTTACCTCGAACCCCGCAGTGACTCATCCCCTCACGGTCACGTCGAACCCAACGACTGCCCGGTTCATTGCTCTATCGCCTGGGCAGGCGACTCTGCATGCGACTTCGATTCCCTGTCCTGGTTGCCTAACGCAGACGTTTCTTTGGCGCATGACCGTCAATGTGAGGATGCCAGGCACTTAGGGCCCGCACCCCCACGGTGGAGGCTCCGTTGCACGGGGCACGATCGAGAGAAGCCTAATTGTGTACAGACGTCTCGTTTACTCGATTCCGGTCGCCACCACGAGCTCAAGGCGACTCCTCCCGCCAGCACCGATCGTGACATATACGGCCGGGTCCGTCTTGGTATCGCGATCGTTGGCCCGCAAAATCACAACACTTTCTTGCCCGAATGCGCTCACGAGCACTTTGAATCGACCGGGCGCTATCGTCGTCATAAACGATCCATCTCCGCCAGCCTTAACTGTGAACACCCGGCCAGATTTGTCATCGCCCACGAAAGTAATCCGAGCGCCTGCCGCCTGCGCATTGCCTATCGATTAGCGAGCCATCCCGCTGCCTTGGCCACGTCAGCCAGCGTTTGCCGTACATCGCTAAGGTTCGAACAGCGGAACGTATGGTGCTCCAGCTCAGTTTGCATCAATATGACTATTTGATAGCAACTAATTGGTTTGCTATCATGGGGTCGTGAAGCGCAAGGCTCCGGTCAGGCGGGCTGCACGAAGATCTGCGGTGGCCGAGCGCCCCACCATCACGGTGAGGTTCAACGACCCGGCGCAGCACGAGCTGCTCTCGCTGGTCGCGGACGAGCGTCACACGTCGGTCAATCAGCTCATCCAGGAGCTCATCGGTGCTCCGCTGCACGAGGCGGCTGGCGAACTGGAAGGGAAACTCGTGCGAATGGCGGAAAAGCTTCGCAGCATGACCGACGTCCAAAGAGTTCGATCGATTACCGCTGCGGCAAAGGAGACATCCGAAGCCGAGGGCAAGTACCACGACCCTCTCCGGGCCAGGCGCATCTCCCGAGAGGATGCTCTGAAGATGCGACGGGCTCTCGACGAGGGAAGCGCTGAGCCAGATCTGGGGTAGGGAATCTCCGAAGTCTCAAGACCGGATTGCGCGCAACTGCGCACAGATCATCCGCCGCATCCTCGCCAATTCGAGAGACCGCGTCGCATTCTCGATAGACCTCATGCGCGGCTGGCATCGCGGCGTCTATGCCGGGGTAAAGACTGATTCGGACTATCCGTTAGGAGAATTCCGCGGATCCGACGTTACGAAGGCCCTGCGGGAGTGCAATGTCGCTGTCGGGAACATACCCGGCGTCTTGGCTGAGCGGGTAGCGGCCGAGCTTCGGCGTTTTGAAGAATCCATGAGTCGGCGGCTCGTGAACCTCGATGCGGAAAGCCCCGGCGATGTCAGCGAGTCCCCAGCCTTGCTCCGAGTCGTTGAGCTGGCCTCCTTCGCACATGGAGAGTGGGTCCGGATCCATCCATTTGCTGATGGAAACGGCCGGACCGCTCGCATCTTGAGCAACTGGATTCTTGTTCGGTATGGACTGCCACCCGTTCTGCGGCTACGGCCAAGGCCCGATTCAATCGACTACGCGAACGCCTCCAAACAATCTATGGCGACGGGCGATCATCGCTTGATGGAGCGGTACGTAGTCGATCAGCTCAGCCGGCAGTTTGGCTAGCACGTTGTTGATACCAACCAGCGCATCCGCTCACGGGCGTTGTGGAGGCTCGAACAAGCGAACGTGTGGTGCTCCACCTTTCCCCTCCATATCTCGCGCGAGTTCCGTTCGCCGGGACTGATAGGACGAGCTGGGCGCCAGGGGGTCGAGCTGCTGCTATTCACGGTTTTCTCCGCCCGCCTCGGCCGCCTCGACCCATGGCGGAGAATGGGCAGGTGAAGTACGGTCCGGCGACGATCGTCGATGAGCTTCGCTCGCTCGGGTTGCAGGAGCCCCGGCGGGAGGCGCCGGCGGTTTACGACCGGCCGCTCGAAGCGCGGCCTCCCTACGAGGACCCAGCTCTCGGCCCAGAGCATTGGCTCGTCCGAATTCAAGGCGGACGGCCGGGCCGGCCATGAAATGACACTTAGCCCGTCCCAGCAGATTGACCAGCTCATCGCCGGCATTCCGGACTGGCGGGCCAAGACGCTCGCCACTCTTCGCAGGGTCGTCCACGAGGCCGACCCGGAGATGGTCGAGGAGTGGAAATGGATGGGCAGTCCGACGTACTACCACGACGGGCTCGTCCTGCTCTTCAACCCCCACAAGGACAAGGTCAAGCTGACCTTCCACGAGGGCGCGAGCCTTCTCGACCCGGACAAGCTCTTCAACGCCGGCCTCGGA
>DATLRQ010000106.1:0-12735 GCA_035534555.1 Candidatus Micrarchaeaceae archaeon | reverse complement strand
TTCTGGGAGCAGTACGGTCCCGACGGCTGGAAGGCGCTGCTCGAGCTGCGAGACGAGGCGCCGACCACGCCCTTCCTCTTCGACGCCAAACGCGGCGACATGGGCAACACCATGCGCGCCTACGCGACCGCCGCCTTCGCGACCATGGCGATGGATGCGGCAACGGTGAACCCATACCTCGGTTCGGATTCGATCGAGGAGTTCACGCGCTACAGCGACCGCGGCGTGTACATCCTCTGCCGCACGTCAAACCCAGGCGCTTCCAACCTTCAGCACCTGCACGCCGACGGCAAGCCGCTCTACCTACACGTCGCAGCTCTCGCCGAGTCGCTCAACCAGCACGGTAACGTCGGCCTGGTGGTTGGGGCAACGGCACCTGAACAGGTCGCCGAGCTTCGGGCGGTAACCGACCTGCCGTTCCTGATCCCAGGAGTTGGAGCGCAGGGGGGCGACCTCGAAGGTTCGGTGCGCGCCGCCTGGAATGGCGACCCCGCCTCGTGCCTGGTCTCCTCGAGCCGCAGCATCCTGTACGCCGTCAACCCGGCGCGCGCCGCCGCGGCGATGAAGGATGAGATCAACGCGATAGTGGGAGCGCTGGCATGACCGAGGGGCGCCACACCGCGCGCCTGGTGCTGGCCGGCCACATCATCGACTCGATGATGCTGCCGCAGGTGATGGACCTCGTCATGGACGAGGGCGGCAACTTCACGATCGAGGAGCTCAAGGTCGGACAGCATAAGACGGACACGTCACTGTGTCGCATGGAGATCATCGCGGGCTCGGCGGAGCAGCTCGACCGCATCGTCCGGCGTGCGCGTGCCCTGGGCGCGACAGCGGAGTCGGAGGAGCCCGCGCAGCTCGAGAAAGTCGCGGTCGAAGGCGTGTTCCCCGAAGGCTTCTATTCGACGAGCAACCTGCCGACCGAGGTGCTGCTGGGCGACACCTGGGCGCCGGTCGAGAAGATCGAGATGGACACCGCGATCACCGTCGACCGCAACGCGCGACGCGCCTGGTGCATTCCGTTCCAGGACGCGAAGCCGGGGATGGAGGTGGTGGTGGGGTACAAGGGCGTGCGCGTCACGCCGCTCGAGCGCTCGCGGCAGACCGAGATCTTCAGCTTCATGGGCAGCGAGGTCTCCGCCGAGAAGCCGAAGAAGGTGCTCATCGGCGAGATCGCCAAGGAGATGCGCGCGATCAAGGAGTCAGGCGGACGCATCGTGGTCGTCGCCGGCCCGGCCGTCGTGCACACGGGCGCGGGCCGCTACCTCTCGAGGCTGATCGAGCTCGGCTTCGTGCAGGTGCTGTTCGCCGGCAACGCGCTGGCCGTGCACGACGTCGAGGCCGCCCTATTCGGCACCGCGCTCGGCATCAACATCGAGACTGGAACAGCCACCGAGCACGGCCACGAGCACCACATGCGCGCCATCAACCGGGTGCGTGCCGCGGGCGGGCTGCGCCAGATGGTGCAGTCGGGTCAGCTGACGTCGGGTGTGATGAAGTCGGCGATCGACCACGGGGTGGACTTCGTGCTGGCGGGGTCGGTGCGCGACGATGGGCCGCTGCCCGACGTCATCACCGACATGATCGTGGCGCAGCAGCGGATGCGCGCGGCGCTCAGTGGGGTTCGGATGGCGCTGATGCTGTCGACCATGCTGCACTCGATCGCCACCGGCAACATGCTGCCCGCTGGCGTGAGGACGGTATGTGTGGACATCAACCCAGCGGTGGTGACCAAGCTGGCCGATCGCGGCAGCTGGCAATCGATCGGCCTGGTCACGGACGTGGAATCCTTCTTGCGCGAACTGGCCTTGGTAATGGAAACTGGAGCGCATGGGTAAAGGACGCGACAAGCAGGGCCGCGAGGCCAAGAAGAAAAAGAAGGTCAAGCTGCCGGCTGGGTCGGCTCCAGCCAACGTCCCGTTCCGGCACCATGTGATGCCGGCCAGCCAACCCGAGGCGCCGCCCAAGTCACCCGAATAGCGCAGCGCCCCGGATCGCCGTGGGCTTTACTGGTCTGGACCCAGGAAGCCGAACAGGTCGATGATGAAATTCGTCGTCGCGCCTCCGCTGCGGACGATGATCTGCCCGTCACTCACCCCCCCGAGGGGAATCGTGGTGGTTCCGAACCTGCAGATGAAGAAGTTCGCGATCGCACCGGAAGCGCCCGCGAAGTTGATGTTGGAGACGCCGGTCGATGGGTCCCAGGTCGTTTCACCCTGCCTGATTGATAACCATCCGGCTCCGGTCCACCCGACGGCCGTGATATTGCCGATGATCCCGTAGTAATCCGTCCAGCTGAATCCACCGCCAGGCACCGTATAGGGACCGACGATCGTCTCGGTACCGTGACCAATCTTCGCGCTGCCGCGGGTGTCCAGCGTGCGTTGCGGGGTGAAGTACATGGCGATTGTGTTGCCGCTGCCTGCGGCGAGCACGCGCGGCGCGCCGCCAAGAGCCGCGGCGCCTGCGGCGCCGAGGGCGGCCGCGCCTGCCAGCTTGAGCGCGTCACGCCTGGTGGTTTTTATGCGGCTGGAACTCTCAGTCATTGCGAACCTCCACCTCCTGAACGGGACCGGGTTGCGCCTACTCTAAGGCCACCCAACCAATAACTGGCCAGGCATTTTTGATCCATTCCGACGGCCTACGGCTCAGAGCTGGGTCGGGCCGATATAGCCCTCGCCGTCTAGGTGAAGGATGATCTGCTGTGCGGCCTCGGCCGGCGTCACGCCCGAGGTGTCGATGATCAGATCGGCGTCATGCGGCACCTCGTAAGGGTCAGAGACTCCGGTGAACTCTTTCAGGATTCCCGCCCGGGCTTTTGCATAAAGCCCTTTCCGATCACGCTCCTCGCACACCTCGATCGGCGTCGCGACGTGAATCAACACAAACCCGCCGCGTGGCTCGACCATCTGGCGCACCTCCTTTCGCGTGACGTCGTAAGGCGCGATGGGGGCGCAGATCGCGATGCCGCCGTTGCCTGTGATCTCGGAGGCGACAAAGCCGATGCGGCGGATGTTGAGGTCGCGGTGCTCCTTGGAGAATCCGAGCTCAGAGGACAGCTGGCGCCGCACGATGTCTCCATCCAGCAGCGTCACCGGGCGGCCGCCGATCTCCAGCAGCTTGACCAGGACCGCGTTGGCGATCGTCGACTTGCCGGAACCGGACAGCCCCGTGAAAAATAGAGTGAAGCCCTGCGTCGCGCGCGGCGGGTAGGAGCGGCGCAGCTCGGCCGCGACCGCGGGGGGCGTGAACCATGACGGGAGGTCGGTGCCTTCGTTGAGACGGCGCCGCTGCTCGGTGCCCGATATGGAGAGGACGCGCGAACCCTTGGGCACCTCGTCATCGGGCATGTAGGCGTCGCGGTCCTCGACGTAGACCATCTCTCTGAAGGGCACCATCTGGACGCCAAGCTCATCCTCGTAGAGGCTGACCATCTCCTGCGCGTCGTACGGGCCGTAGAAAGGCCTTCCCGCCGAATCCTTGCCGGGTCCTGCGTGGTCGCGACCAACTATGAGGTGGGTGACGCCGTAGTTGCGGCGGATGATCGCGTGGAGGAGGGCCTCGCGCGGACCGCCCATTCGCATCGCCAGCGGGAGGAGGGAGAGCATGGCGGTGCCGGGCGGGTAGCTCGGCATGATCGCCTGGTAGCAGCGAACCCTCGTGTAGTGGTCGACGTCGCCCGGCTTGGTCATGCCGACGACGGGGTGGATGAGAAGGTTTGCCTCCGCCCCTTGGGCGGCGCGAAGCGTCAGCTCGAAGTGGGCGCGGTGAAGCGGGTTTCGAGTTTGAAAGGCGACGATCTTGCGCCAGCCGCGCTGCAGAAAACTGGCGCGCAGTTCAGCGGGCGTATGACGCAGCTCGCCGTAGTCGTAGTGGAGGGGGACCTGCAAGCCCTCCAGCTCGCCGGCGACGTACCAGTGCCGGTCGCTGTCCAGCAGCATGGCCACCGAGGGGTGCCCGCGGTTGATCGTGCCGTAGACCGCTTCAGCCTCGAGCTGCAGGTCGGGCTGCCAGACGTAAGAGACATGCAGGATGGCGAGGACAACGCCCTCCGGATCGCGCAGGGCCAGGCTCGTCCCGCTGTCCAGCTGCGACGCAATCTCTGCCGAGATGTCGAGCGTGATCGGGATCGGCCACAGGGTGCCATCGGTCAGGCGCATGTTGTCTCGAACGGTCTCGTAGTCAGGGCGGCCCATGAAGTTCTTGAGCGGCGAGAAAGCGCCGGTCATGAGCAGCTCCAGGTCGCAGAGCTGGCGTTGGGTGAGGTCCCACGACGGCCAATCGCGCGAATGCGCTTTCAGCTCCTGCCTTCGCCCTTCCTCGACTAGCGGGTCGACCAGGGTGCCGCCATAGGGGCTGATTAGGTGGTCAGACATCGCCGCCAAACACTACCAAGGGCGCCGATGCGGATCGGTCCGGTCTGGCCACGCGACCCGGTCGTGGCCTGACACCGCTGCAGCGACGATGCGGGGGCGCGCCCGCGTCTGGGCGATCAGAAGCCAGGCGGGCGGCAGCGCGAGCGCCAGCACGATCAGCCCGATCAGAAGTTCAGTGTTGCTGAAGTTCAGAAGCTTCATCGCCGAGGCGGCGAGAACGAAGACCAGGATCGGCCGGACGACGATATCAGGCGCCGACGCCGAGAGCCTGGAGCCGACATAAACGCCGGGGATGCTGCCGATCAGGATCGAGAGGTCAACCCGAGGGTGAAGTCACCGACGAGAACGTGACCCAGGGCCGTGGCGCCGACGAGCGGGACCGCCTGGACGAGATCCGTCCCCAACAGCCGCCGGCTGTTCAGCGTTGGGTAGACCAGCATCAAACGGACGACCATCAGCGAGCCTGAGCCGACCGAGGTCATGCCGACGATGAGGCCGACCGCCGCACCGACCAGGATCGTCAGGGCGGCCCGGCTGGTGACCGGGACCTCCTCAGACGATCGATCGAGCGCTCGCTGGCGGCGGGCGCCGAGGTAGCCCTTGGCGACGATGCCGACACAGGCGACGACCAGGGCCATACCGAGCAGCAGCTGCACGCGGCTCTGAAGGGCTTCGCCTGCGCCGAACAGCCGGATGACGAAAACCCCCGCGAATGCCGCCGGCACCGAGCCGATGATCAGCCACTTCACTATCGACTTTTCGACGGTTCGGCCCTGGGCGCCCTCACAAGATCATGGTTTCGAGGGTGCTGCGGAACCTGGATTGAGTGCCAACACCAACGTCGGATTCGACGCCAAAATCTTGAATTTCGCGGTACCCGATCTGCAGCACGAGGCTCGGAGGTGACCTGCGCTGGTACGGCGATAGCCCTTAGCGGCCGAGCCTCTCGGCGATCTCAAGCGCAATCGGCGACGCCTCCAAAAAGAGAGAGCCGGCGGGGCCGTCGAGCCCCCGCCGGCTTTATTCGAATCGTGCGAGCCCTACTTGATCGGGTTTGGCAACCCCACCGCAACCGGGGCGATTCCGAGTTCGCCGCGGAGCTTGGTCATGCGAGCTTGCTGCGCCGGGGTGCCTGCAGCCGATACCGCCTGACTGAAATTCGGCATCTGGCCGACGGGCGCGGGGTTGCGCACTGGGAACTGCGGCACCTTGAAGGCCGGCGCTGGACCCGCACACGGCGTCATTTGGTGGGAAGCTGCGCAGCCAGGAGCTGGAGCAGCAGCGCTAACGAACGCGGCAGGCAGTGCGCCTGTACCGAGCGCGAGCGAAATCAAAGCCGCGCCCGCTGCCGCACCCAGGACCGGCATCACGAACCAGCGGGGGGTTGTCCGCGTAAGCCGACTGTTGAACGTACTGAGCATGATCGTCTCCTGAACTCTTAATCGATCTTACGCGGCCCGGCGGGCCACTTTGAACCGTCTTGGATTAGAACGGTCGGGGCCCCCATATGGTTTCGACGGTCGGTTGATTCTTACTCGGCGACGGCGGAACCCGGAGTGAGGGCCTCGGCCCCATACAGGAGGCCCATCGCGAACCTGCAAACATCGTCGAGACGCTTCCGCTGCTCCACCGGTAGCTGAGGCCACGCCGGCGGCTTGACCTTAACGAGGGAAGCTGCTGACCGGAGGTAGCTGTCAGCCGGCTCAGGAAGGCCAAGGAAGCGCATCAGGTTGGACAGCTCGCTCGCGGGTCGCGACACAAGATCCTCGTAGCGCAGCTGGAGCACCCGACCGGGTGGAAGTTGGGCGAGCAGTGAGATTCCGTGAGCTTCTTGGCCGGCCCAGCTGGCACCCAGCCCGTCGATTGACGTCTCGTATTTCCAAAACGCATCCAGATCGAAGGTATCGGGCATCAGCTTTTGCAGCTCAGGTGGCACGTCTCCGCGGGTCGGCTCGTCCGTGCTGTAGGGATCGGCACCGAGGTGCTTCGTTAGATCGGCGGAGATCATCGACAGGCGGAAGGCGCTGTGGTGTGACATGGAAATGGCGCATTCGCGCCCGTCCCGGTACATGTGAATGAAGCGGGCATCGGGGAAGTTGGCCATCAACTCATCCAGATTGACCAGAATGCTTCCGGACCTTTCGACCCAAACCTTGCGGTCGAATCGCTGACGGAGCCAATCGAACAGTCGCACGTAGTGCTGGCCGACGGAGTACGAGCCCTGGGCCAACACGTAATCGTGGATCTCGTCATATAGGGCCTCGGGTTCAGTGGTGAGGTGGGGGAGGGCGGTGAGGAGGATGGGTGGCACACCGGTTTCGGCGGTGAAGCGAGTGCCCGGCCCCGGCCGGTAGAGCACCTCGTCGAAGGGGATACCGAGCCTATACATCATCGTCATTCGCTTTCGAGGAGTGCTGAGCATCGCCCAGAATTGCGGGCCCTGGATGGGACCGGCGCCGGCAAATGCGCCCGGCATCAGCATGATCAAGAACTCCGACAGGCTGAGGATGTCGGGGTGAAGGCGAAGCATGTTCGAGAGGAGGGTTGAACCGCAGCGTCCGCTGGACACGACAAAGACCGGCGCAGCGCCGCGCGGTTCGTCGGGCCCTGGCGACGCGACCGTCGAAATCGCGGGGTCGGGCGACGGCTCAGCCAGCCTTGCCTGGGCGGCGCCGGCAGCTCTCTCCCAGGCTTGTCGAGCTCGCGGGTTGCCGGGGTGGGCAGCGAGCGCCCGGTCGGCCAGCCCCAACGCTTCGCGGTAATTGTCCAGCTTCACCTGGTTTTCGGAAGCGAGAAGTGTGGCGTGCAGACCGGTGAGCAGCGGGTTGTGCTCATGCGTTCCGTAGCTCTCGCTGCCGCAGGACTGGGCCACCTCCAAAAGCTTGATGATGTCCGCCGGCCGCTCGCCGAGCATATTCTTCAGGTCGGCGAGCATCACATACGCCTCGCCAAATCGCGGGCAGAGACCGATGGCTTGGAGGGTCGCCTGCCGTGCGCCCTCCGTGTCGCCCGCCGGAACGAGGCTCTTGGCGACCTCCATCCAGCCTTCCCACTTCTCCTCGACCATGACGTGGGGATGCTTGGCCAGGAACTGGCCGAGCATCCAGTTGGCAGCCTTCGCGAACTGACCCTGGGCGAACAGTGAGCGGCCGACAAGGAAGCGAGCCCGCGCCAGATCCGCGTCTGGCCCCCCAGCGGTTTGCAGCTGGCGCAACCAGGCCTTGAGCATGCGAGCGTTCCGGCTGATCGAACGTCCGGCGTCGCCCTGCCGATGAACTACGCCGATGTCGAGAACGACCACCGTGTTGAGGTCCCTGACCTCTTTGCGTTGAGAGACAAGGACCTCATGGACCGGGAAGCGCCACCGCCAGGTGTCGGGCTGACGGACCAGCCTCTCCTTGGCGATGACCCTCGAAGGGTTGCCGAACTCGTCGGTCCTCAACAGGTAGTCGACCATCCAGACATCGAGCTCGGTGGAGGCAGAGGCGAGCCTTCTGAAGGCTGCTGCGGTCGCCTCCGATGAGGTGCGGATTCGCTTCCCCTCCGCGACATGCACCACCATGTCGTCGCTGTCGAGCCACAACGCGTGCGTGGTCCTGAGGTGTCCGAACGATTCGTTGCGAGCGGCAGCAAAACCCCAGTCATCAGGACCGAAGCCGGCGGGACGTGGCCGCCACTTGAACTCATGCAGCTCGAACGGCGGGCCGAGTTTCTTGACATAGGCCCTGGTCCCATCGCGCGATCCGGTATCCACCACCACGACCTGGTCGAGGCCTGATACCTGATCGAGCAGCTCCTTAAGCTTGGCTAAGCGATCACGGGTGATGATCGCCGCGCCGATGGTCACGGGCTCAGTCATCGGCGGACACCACTCGATTGCGGCGACCGACGAGAGCCATCGCCAGCGTCGTCATAAGGGCAGAAGGATACCAACCATTTTCATTACGATTCAGTCTCCGTGAACATCCTGCTCATCACTGCCGACCAGTTGAGAGCCGACAGTCTGGGCGTTTACGGCAACGCGGTCTGCAAGACACCCAACCTCGATCGCCTGGCGTCGGAGGGCACGCGCTTTACGGCCTGCCGATGTCAAAACCCTTACTGCCAACCGTCTCGGGCGACAATGCTGACTGGCACATACCCTTCGACTCACGGCGTCACGACGACGGGGGTTGATCTTCCGGCGGACATGTTCGGCCGATCTATCTCGGCGCACCTCACCTCAAACGGACTCCAGACCGCGATGTTCGGCAAAGGCCACTTTGCGTCGGCGTTTCCCACTTACCCAACCCGCCAGGTCGAATCCATCGAAGGATCCGCCCTCGTCGCGCCCGAGTGGTCCGGTCCGTATGCAGGCTTCGAGCACGTCGAGCTGGTTCTGTTCGGCCACAACATTCGCATTGCCCCAGGAATGGGCGCCTGGCGCTGGTGTTTTGGTCCTCCGCCGTTCGGACTCCACTACGCGCGTTGGCTTTACCGCGATGGCGACAAGCGCGGGCGGGAGCGCCTTCGCCTGATGCAACCCGAAGCGTCGAAGCATTACGTGGAAAAGATCCAGACCTGGCACAGTGCGCTGCCGGCCGAAGACCACACGTCGACCTGGATCGCCGACCGGACGGTCGAATGGTTGAAGCGAGTCGAGGAGCCGTTCTTCGCCTGGGTCAGTTTCTGCGACCCCCATCAGCCAATGGACCCGCCGGCCCCATGGTCGACGCTTTACTCGCCCGCAGATGTCGCCCCGGCGATTCCTGAGATCAAGCCCGACGAGCTCGACAACAAGCCACCGGCTCATGCTGCCTGGGCCGCCGGCCTGGGTGGCACGACGCTGGAGTGGGCGAACCCCGGGGGCGCCAAGCTGAGGCCCGAGGGACTCGCGATCATGACCGCGGCCTACTACGGGATGGTCAGCCTGATCGATGCCCAGGTCGCTCGCATCCTTGGCGCCCTGGATGAGCGTGGTCTGGCCCGAGACACGCTCGTCATCTTCACCAGCGACCACGGTGCGCTGCTGGGAGAGCATGGGCAGGTGTTCAAGGGCCCGGTGCACTACGAGGAGCTGCTTCGTGTTCCGCTCATCGTCCGTGGCGATGGATACACCGCGGGGTCGGTCGTCGACGAACCCGTCGGCCTCGTCGACCTCGCTCCGACAATGCTCGACGCCTTGCATCTGGAGACGCCTGCCTGGATGGAGGGCCGACCCGTGCTGGATGGCCCGCGTGAGTACGTCCTGACCGAGAACGACCACGAAACCGGTTTCCGAGTTTCATTACGAACCCTCACGACCAAGCGATACAAGATCACCCGCGACGTTGGACGCGAGGGTATTGGCGAGCTCTACGACCTTCAAGAGGATCCTCACGAGCTGGTGAACCTGTGGGGTTTAGTGGACCACTGGCAGGCGCGGTCCGAGCTTCTCCGTTTGCTCGACGAGACGGCGAACCGCAGCGTACGCGCAGAGCCCAGGGTCAGCTTCATCGGCTGACAGGGGTCGCTCTGAGGCCCTTGTCGGATGGCCAGATGACGATTTTAATCAGCTTGCTGACACCGTCTAGGAGCGATGTTATAGTCCGCGGAAGAGTGCATTCGGAGCCGCGGCGAATCCGCGGTCAAATCGGAGGATGCCCATGGCGAAGACACCGACACCTCGAAGCCCGACCCTTACGACCGCGGAGATTGTGGCTCAAGCCCGGGCACTCAGAAGGCCGGCGCGCCCCGCTGTTGACCTCGCCGCGGTAAACATGCGCCAGGCGGTGGCAAAGCCGGACGCAGCCCAGACGGCTCGCCTCGCGAAGCTCCTGAAATCCCTCGGCGCCTGATCACGGCCAATATTCGCGCTTGTTAAGGAGGAGGTAACTTTGGCGACCACTCGAAAAGAGATCGGTGCCGACGATGAACTCGAGCAGCTGAAGGCCCTGGTCGCGGAGCAGCAGCAGAGACTGGATGCCCTGGAGGGTCGTGAGGCATCGCCACCAAACACTGGCGATGGAAATGACAAGCGTTCGACCCGGCGCCAGTTGCTGAAGCTCGCAGGCGCGAGCCTGGCCGGCGCTGCCGGCGCCGCCGCCTTGCGGGCGATCCCGGCGTCGGCCGCGGACGGTAACACGGTGACCGTCGGGGGGCTCTTCGCTGAACAAACGGGGGCCGAAACTGCGATCAGTTCCCTTGGCTACACAAGTACTACGAGTCTTTTTGGCGCTTTGGGGGGCTGGGCCCACGCTGGCATTGGCGTGTACGGGTATGTGGCCGTTGGCGGCCAAGCCGTGCTCGGTAGGACTGCGCACGGCGGTGTCGGGGTCAATGCCTTGGCTTTTGGGACCGGCGGAATCGGCGTAAGGGGCTATGGCTACCAGTACGGAGGGATGTTCAGCGCGCCAGCGGGCGTCGTCACCTTGCTCGCTAGCTCCGGTAGCGGGAGCACCGGTGAGCTCGGCGACGGATCCACGGGTGTCGCCGGGAGAAGCTCAACTGGGATGGGTGTCTACGGCTTTACATCGGCCACCAGCAGCAGGTCGGTGTACGGATATACAAGCGCTGCCGGCTCGTCGGCCATCCAGGGCAACAGCCCCAACTTCTATGGTGGGAGGTTCACCGGCAGAGGTGGCTCCCTTTCCGTCTCCACAGGATCAGGTTTCCCAGGCGCGATCGCCATCGCGGCCGCCGGCGGACCGGACCTCCTCCTAAATGGCCGTGGGCGCCTCGTCCAGTATTGGTACGGACCCGGGGGCACCTACGGTGGGCCCCTCTTCACACCGTTGCCCAACTACTTCGAGACGGTGCGCAACCGGGATGGAGCGATGTGGCAAAGCCGAGGCAACGGTAGCGGGGCTACCGGGCAGGCGGCGTGGAAGCGGGTCAACGCCGTGCGCGTTGACAGCGCCGACGGCACCGGCGCTCCGTATGCGCCGTTCCGCGTCTACGACTCGCGCTCGGGCGCCAAGAAGGCCGCCGGCACAACGACCGTTGTTGTGATCGCCGGTGCCGGTAGCGGAGCGTCGAGCATTCCGACCGATGCCGTCGCCATCATCGGCAACCTGACGGCGACCCAGTACACGGGAACTGGCTTTCTCACCATCTCGCCGGCGGGTGTCGCCGCTGCCACCTCCAGCGTCAACTTCATCACCGGCCAGGGCGCCATTGCCAACAGCTTCATTGTGGGGCTGGGCACCGGAGCCAACGCAGGCAAGGTGCAGGTCACGGTTTCGGGTCACTCGAGCCACATCCTGATCGACATCACCGGCTACCTGCAGTAACGACGGAAGCCTTCCGCTGAAGGGGCGCCTCGCGGCGCCCCTTTTTCCTTGAGTGCGCGAGCGCACCCTCCGGGGGTTTACGAGACCGAGAAGCTCCAGGTGCGCAGCACGCTGTTGACGGTCACCGTCACGACGTAGGTCACGCCGGGCTTCAGCGGCGCCTTCGGGATGATGATCACGCCGCCTCGCCACTTCAAGTAGCTGCCAACCGCTGCATTGTTCGAGTCGATTACGCAATGCGCGAGCGGCGTCCCGTTGCCGGTTAAGGTGGAGCCCGCTGCCGCGGTCGTCGCCACGTTGCCACCGACCTCGACGAACACCGGCAGCCCGACCGTTCCGCTGTATCCGCACTGCGGTAGCGGGTCGGGAAACTCATTGCCGCTGTAGGTGGTCAGCGGAACCGTCTTGCCGTTCCCTGGCCAGTACACCGGGTATGTGCCGCCTGTGAACGGGTTCCCGCGGCTGGTATCCAGGGTGAAACCGGCGCTCCAGCCGGACATGCTCTGCCGGTAGGCGCCAAAGCCAGTCGATGTCCAGCGCGGGTCCATCATCGCCATGGCGTGAAACGGGGCGCCCATCCACCAGTCGATCGCCGTGGTGTCGGCCATAGTCGTGTACGAGCTGACCGCGATGTTGCCGTCGCTGCCGGCCGTGGCGCCCGCGGTGGTGTAGTACGGGGTGCCCGGCGTCTCGTAGTGGGAGGCAATGTCGTTCATGACCATCCACTTCGAGTGCAGGTAGTCGCCGGTGCTCCACGCCGCGTTCTCTGTGACCTTGGGGACCCCGGCGGTCGAGCGCCAGTAATTAAGGCGCGCCAGCCATGGCGGCGCGGGACAGGGGTTGTCGACCGGGGGCGCCGCCGCCGTGATGGTCGGTGCGGGACCGCTGAACCACCCGACCACGTCCACGATCACGTCGGTGCAGCCGTTGCCGTTGCCGATGTCGATGCTGCCGGTCGGCCCCACCTGGACGATCGTCGGGTTGGGCACGGTGCCCCCCTGCGGCCAGTTCACGTCTGAGGTCGGGGGCTTGGCCGCCGTGTCGGGCCAGGCGGTCAAGGTGCCGGCGGCGGTGGTGTTGGTGACGGTCACGTTCGCCACCACCGCGGT
>DATLRQ010000105.1:0-2604 GCA_035534555.1 Candidatus Micrarchaeaceae archaeon | reverse complement strand
GGGCCCCGTCACCGCCGACACGGCGCGCAAGCTGGGACTGAGCGTCGCGATCGTGGCGCGCGAATACACGACACATGGCCTGGTGCAGGCCATCGCCGAAGCGTCGGCCCGCAAATGAGCAAGGCGCGCGTGAGGCGGCCTGCGCCGAGCGAGGTCTCGGAGCAAGAGCTGTCGTGGGGCAGCCGCCGTTCGTGGATCCCGCTGCTGGTCGTGGCGATCGTGGTCGTCGCAGTGCTCGGCTCGGGGCTCCTGGTCGATAAAGCGCTGCAGACGCCGGCGCCCCCAGCCCTGGCCGGATGTCAGACGTCGGTCCAGATCGCGCCGCATGAGTTCATCGGCCCGCAGCCGATGTGCATCAACGCAAGCCAGAGCTTCGACGCCACGATCAACACGACCCAGGGGGCGATCGTCGTTCACCTCTACCCGGAGATCGCGCCCGTGACGGTCAACAACTTCATCGTCCTTGCGATCCACGGCTATTACGACGGTCTGACCTTCTGGAAGAGCGAGGACTGGGTCGTGCAGTCGGGCGATCCCCAAAACGACGGTCGCGGTGGGCCGGGCTACAGCCTGCCGGACGAGCCCAACACTGCGCCGGATTGGGGCCTCGGCGCGGTCGGCATGGCGCGGCCGCCGGACGGCTCGGTGAACGGCAGCCAGTTCTTCATCCAGAAGGCCGCCTGGCCCGCCCCGGGCCCGACCGCCGTCTACAACCGCTTCGGCACGGTCACCTCTGGCCTGGACAAGGCCCAGCTGCTGACCGCGACGGACACGATCACCTCGATCTCGATCAAGGTCTCTTGATCCTGTTCTGATCTTCGCGTTACGGATTGGAGCCTATAATCGGCTGAAATGTTCGGCATCCACCCGGTGTACTTCGTCGTCCTGCTTGTGATCGTCTTGATCATCTTCGGGCCCGGCCGCCTGCCGGAGCTGGGGGGTGCGGTGGGCAAGGCCATGCGCGAGTTCCGCAAAGCCACCAATGAGCTGACCAACGAGGTCACCACCGCGACCCAGTCCAAGCCCGAGCCGACGGCCGCATCGGCCGCTTCCACGCCGGAGAGCGCCGCCAAGGTCTCGACGTCCGAGGCTGATCCTTCGAAGAACTGAGGCTGGTCTCGTGGCCCTTCTGAACAGGGTCCTCCAGCGCGGTCCGCGCGCCGCCGCCCCGGCGGTGAACAACCGCATGTCCGTGATCGAGCACCTCGAGGCCCTGCGCCGCGCCCTCATCGTCGCGCTGATCGCCTGGGGAGTGGCGACTTTGGGGGCGTTCTTCATATCCGGGCGAGTGATCACGTTCCTGGTCGACCGCGCAGGGATCGGACACGCGATCTACCTTCAGCCGGCGGGCGGCGTACTGCTCGAGCTGAAGGTGGCCATCTACATCGGCGTCGTTCTCGCTTCGCCGGTGGTGATCCAGCAGGTGTGGTGGTTCGTAAGCCCCGGGCTGCACAAGCACGAGCGCAGGTTCATCCTGCCGCTGATCGTCGCGACGATCTTCTTCTTCGCCATCGGTGTCGGCGTCGCGGTGTTCGCCATGCCGCTGTACATCAGAGTGCTCAACTCGTTCGCCCCCGCGGGCGTCACCTACCTCGCCGATGTGAACGCGTTCGTCAGCTTCGTGTTGCTGATGGTGATCGGCTTCGGCATCGTGTTCGAGCTGCCGGTGGTGCTGTTCGTGCTGGGCATGCTGCGGATCATCAATTCGCGCTGGCTGCGCAAGAACCGGCCGATGTGGTTCCTGGGACTCGGTATCGTGGCGATGTTCCTGACACCGGGCACCGACCCGGTGACACCCTTGATCATGTTCGTCCCCCTTTACGTGTTTTACGAAGGAGCCTCCCTCTTGCTAAGAATTCTCAAACGATGACGCCGGCTTCTCGTCCCGACGGACGCCAGCCCGACCAGCTCCGCCCCCTCAAGATCGAGCTGGGCGTGAACGTGCATGCGGAGGGATCGTGTCTCATCGAGATGGGGCGCACGCGCGTGTGGATCACGGCCAGCGTGGAGGATCGAGTGCCGCCGCACCGCCGCGGAAGCGGCCAGGGCTGGATCACGGCCGAGTACTCGATGCTGCCTCGCTCGACCCACGACCGCGGCACCCGCGAGGCGATCCAGGGCCGGATCGGCGGCCGCACGCACGAGATCCAGAGGCTGATCGGACGCTCGCTGCGGGCGGCGGTCGACATGGGCAAGATCGGCGAGCGGACCATCACGCTCGACTGCGACGTCCTCCAGGCAGACGGCGGCACGCGGACCGCGTCGATCACGGGCGCCTTCGCCGCGCTTTACATGGCGATCAAGCGGATGAAGGACGCGCGCATGGTCGAACAGGTCCCGGTGCGCCAGTACCTAGCCGCGGTGAGCTGCGGCATCGTCCAGGGCACGCCGATGCTGGACCTCGATTACACGGAGGACTTCCAGGCCGGGACCGATCTCAACTGCGTGATGACCGAGGACGGGCGCCTGGTCGAGCTGCAGGCCACCGCTGAAGGTGCGCCCTATACGCGGGAGGAGCTCGACTCGATGCTGGCGCTCGCGGGCAAGGGGATCAAAGAGCTGATCGTCGCCCAGAAGAGAGCCATCGCCACGCTTGGCTGATCG
>DATLRQ010000104.1:0-3834 GCA_035534555.1 Candidatus Micrarchaeaceae archaeon | reverse complement strand
ATCATCAGCGCCAGAACTCGCGCCAGCGTCGTCTTGCCGGTGCCAGTTGGCCCGCTGAGAATGATGTTCAGCCGAGCCCTCACCGCAGCTTCGAGGAGCGGGACGGCACGGGCCGGAATCGTTCCCGACCTGACGAGGTCGTTGAGGCTCAGGAACCGCCGCAGCTGCTGCTTGCGAATGGTGATCACGAGGGGCTTGGCGATAGGCGGGAGCACCGCGTTGAGCCGACTACCGTCGCGCATGGTGACCGTGACAATCGGGCTCGAGACGTCGAACCTGCGTCCTGACTGTTCGGCGTAGAACCGGACGATGCTGATGAGGTCCTCCTCGGACTCGAAGGACGCCGGCAACGGCTCGCGGTGGTCGCCGTACTCGAGGTAGCCATGGTCGAGGCCATTCATGTGGATGTCCTCAACGCCTTCCTTGGCCAGAAGCTCGCCGAGCGGTCCAAGGGCGCCGTGCTGGATGTAGAGCCGCTGCCGGATTTCCCAGAGCTGGACTTGCGAGAGCTGAGGCAGAGACGAAGACCGAGCCGTCGCGGCATGGTAGTCGCGCACGGCCTTGTCAGCGAGTCCGAAGATGGCCCGGTCGTCGGAGACCTGCGGCCTTGGGTCCTTACGCTCGCGAAGCAAGTCGTCCAAACTCTTCTGGAAGGCCGGGAGGATGTGGGCTTCGGCCTGGCTCATCTCATCTGCGGTGGCGTCCAGGGTCTGCATGTCACGCCCTCTCAGCGGCTGTCAGTTCCAGCGGCGCGAATGAATCCGCCAATGCCTCGAATGCTCGGCGGCTTGCAAGCGCCTCCGGTCCGTGATGCTTCTCGTAGCGGGGATCAGCCGTATGGATCTCTGCGACGTTCAGTGCCTGGACCGAATGCTGCAGGTCGACACGAGTCCAATAGTCGGGAGCCTCCGGAACGCTGCCTGCGGTCGATAGCCCGTACTCCTCGCCCGCGTAGCGCTCGAAGCCTGCAAAGGCGCGCTCGTTGTTGCGGTTGACGACGATGCTCGCCTTTTTGAGCCAATCCTCCCCTTGTCGCTCGCCCTCCCAGTAACGCCGTTCCAACGCTGCCGTGCCGCGTGGCGTCGGTGTGACCACCCAGAGCAGGCGGCCAGAGCCCGTCGCCTCCGCAAGGGACGAAGGCAGCCGGCCGAGGTCGATCACAACATGTTCGAAGCGCCGCGAGGCCGCGTCCAGAAGTCCGGATATGAAGTGAGCCGAGATGCGGTGGACATCGTCGCGGCGTGTGATCCCCGGAACCACCGCGATGCGATCTCTAAACCCACAGTGCTGCTCCAGTTCGTCGCGGTCGACAGGCGCCAATTGCGCCTTGTACGCAAGGTCGAAGATTCCGATCTCAGGATCGAGATCGAGAATGGTCGCGACTTCGGGGTTATCGAGATTGAGGTCGATGAGCAGGGTTCGCGCCCTCGCAGCCAGCACCGCAGCGAGCCCGATGGCGACAGCGGTCGCACCGTCGGCGCGCGCTGAGAAGACACCGACTGTTGTCATCCCGCTGCACCTCCCGCGGGGATCGGTTGCTGGATGTCGCCGGGCCGCATAGTCGCCAGGACAATCCCGCCATGGTCCGCGTACCAGACGACCTGAGGGAACAGCTTCGTCGGAATCCAAAGCTCGGCTGACCCCTGTCCTACCTGGAGGACACGAACGTCCTGCATATAGACGATGTCGACAGGCGCGCCATTGGGCGTGGCGGCGCTGACCAGCAGGAGCACATGGTCGCCGGGTGCGAGGTCTGCCGGCATGATGCGGATTGGCAGCTGGGCCTTCACCATTCCGCTAGTCGTCTGTGGTGCCACAACTCCGGCAGGGATCAGGTCACCAGCTGGCACGTCCATCGCCGCGACCTGGCCGACGATCCGCGAGCGGTCGGTGTCGCGCAGCAACGTCGCCAGGATACTTGGGTCCTGAGTCCGGATGAGCGAAGTTGTTAGCTCGTCGGACGTGATGGTATTGCCGGCCTGAATGGCCCTGGCTGCCCGGAGAACCGGAACCATCTGGCTGAGCTCGGCACCTGGGCCGAGAACGATGAGAGAGTAGGCCGCGAGGGCGAGGCCCACGAGGAGGCCGAGCAACGCCCCCAAGCGCCATCGGCGCTGCACCGTGCCGGCCACCAGTCGAAGAGGTCTTGATTCCGCTGTCGCGCTCATTGCCCTGCCACCGCCTCCGGTTGCAACTGATAAACGAGGTATTGCTGGCTGAAGGGACGTGTCTTGACGCCAAGCGTGTTCCACGAGCCGCCGTTGACCGAATAGGTCACGAGGTAGCGAAGGATTGCGATCACCCTGTAGCCATTGGGCAGCCGATAGGTGTCTGTCTGGTAAAGATGCTGGACACCGCTCTGAGCCGGATACGGCTGCCCGAGGTCAACAGAGTCGAAGCCAAGGCCGTCACCAAACTCCCAGCTGACGCCGGCCAGCCGTGCCCGGACTCGCACCGTAAGGGGGCCCGATGTTGCGACAGCGTCAGGCATCGCTGCGCTTCCGCTGAGCCAGAACCACGAGGGAAGGCCGGTCAGTCCAGTCCTCGGGTTGATACCCAACGTAAGCGCTGGCCAGGGCTGTCGAGAGTTGGCCTGATCAGCCAGCGCGATCTCTGGAGTGGTCGGTGGCAGGAGACTGTCGGTCGGGTTAGGAACACAGACCAGACCGAGCGCATTGCCGTTCGAGTCATATACGTAGTAGCCCGTCTGAGCGGGAGGACACGCCGATGTAGGGAGGCCCGCGCAGGGGTTGCTGATCAGACCGTTGTTCTGGGTCGGACACGCACCTGGAATGGAGTTGTATGGCACTGGGCTGTACGTATAAGTCGGCTCGATGGAGGTCGTGCCCGACCCAGACGGCTTGGTCGCCGCGGCGGCAGTGATGCCGTTGGGGTCGTAACCAGCCGAGCCCTGGCTCACTACGGGTCCCTTATTGAGCGGACCGACCTGCACCGTTCCGTGATCATTCGGGTCTCCGGGATCCTCGGCCGCAACCCCTGTCGGCAAGAGAGCCATCGCGGCTGCTGCCGCAACCAGAAGCAATGTGCGCGGTCGGGCCGGAACTTTCATCCCGAAATCACTTGGCTGGTCACCTGCACGTCGGTGATCAGGTAGTGCCCCGACTGCTGGATCAGCCAGAAGCGATCATCGAATTTGATGAGCTGTGTCCGGACGACGGAACCGTCGGAGGTGCGCGAATACGTAATCCGCGAGGTCCCGATTTCCTCCACACACCACGTGATGTTCGGATCGTTTGGGTCCGCAAGCTTGCCCACGGTGACCTTGGTGAGCTGGTTGGCGAAGTCCTCGGTGACGCCATCGGCGGCGTTGCGCGCAAGGACTGACCGGAGGCGCACCAAGTTGGGGCCGGTGTCCGCTTCAGTCAGGTGGGAGCCGTCCCCCGTGCGAGCGGCCTGCAGCTCAATCTGGCCGTCCGCGACAAGGTCGCTCTTCACCTTCGCGGCCTCAGAGGCGTTGACCAGGTCGCCGCGGTCAGTTGGGTTGAAGGGGTTCTGGTAATAACCGGATGGGGGCCAGGGGTGGATCAAGGGAACGTTGGCGTAGCGGAGATCTCCCAGCCTGCCGGTGGCGCCCAGAACGCCAACCGTACCCAGGACAAGAACGATGATGGCAGCCGCTAGTCCGGTCCGGGTCCAGCTTCCCAGGACCGCATTTCTCATCTGAAAGCCGCGTGCCCTGGCGGGCTTGGTGAGCACGGCTGCAACCTACCCCTTACCCTTAAGCGGCATCTTAACGCCGCCAAAGCGATCTTCCACCGGTCGACCTGACATCCAATCGTTTCGCGGTAGAGCATCGCCGTCTGGGGCCGCCAC
>DATLRQ010000103.1:0-8226 GCA_035534555.1 Candidatus Micrarchaeaceae archaeon | reverse complement strand
CTGCGGAGCAAGAGGCAGCAAGTTCGATTCTTGCCAGGCGCACCATCGCGCCCTGACATTTAGTCGGCGCCTTTTTCGGACCCTCTTTTCTTGAGCTCCTCGTCGAGCGCTTTTCTGAACTCCTCAACTGCCCGGCGCGATGCTTCCCTGAGTGCAGGTCCCTGTTCAGCTGCAAACTTGCGGGCAACCTCGCTCATCTCTCTGGAGAGAGTCCTGGCATGCTCCTGGATGATGGGGAGAGATTGGCGCATGACTTCCTGGGCCGCCTCGCTCAATTTGCGACTCGCCTCCTGCGCCGCTCTCTTCAGCTCTTCCGCGTCCTTGCCCACTACTTGATCCTGTTGTTCTCTGAGGTTGCGACCTTCTGGCCCGTCGTCGAGTCCATGTTGATGATGCCCAGAATCACCATGAAAGCCTTGTTCTGCCACACCGCGATGTAAAACGCCTGGTTCAAGACGGTGGTGCTCAGCACAATGGAGTTGGCACCGAGGCCACTCTGTGCGCCTTCCACCACCGGCGCTCCATTTGCTTTCAGGGTCGTGCGGTCGATCCCGAAGATCTGTCCGCTCGTGTAACCGTTGGCGGCGCTCGCCTCGTCCTTGAACTGGATCGAGAAGTTGACGACGAGCGGGTATGCGGCAGCGCTGAGGTTGGCGACTGTGGATGCCACGTTCTCGCAGTTGGCAGCGCTGTCCGAGTAGAACACCACTTGCGCTGCGGTCGCCCCTTTGCTTTGCGCATCCGCCCACTCGGTCTGGGTCGACGTGTAGGTGGCCGGATCCTTCGTCTTGAGGCCGTTGAGATAGGTGTTGACGTCGCCAGATATGGAGCACCTGTGCATCGTGCTCGGGAGGTCGCCCGGCTGTACGGCGACGCTGGCTGCCGTTGGCGTGCTGCTGCCCGGCGACGACGAGCATGCGACGAGGATGATCAGCGTCATCACGAAACCGAGCGATCTCGTCATGTCCTCGCGTCACTCTAAAGGATCGATGCTGGACGGCCCGTGAAGGAATCGAGTGTGGCAACATGCAAGCGGCCTCGACATGGTTCACGATCTGCAGGCCGCCGCCTCTGAATACCTCGGCTGGCTTCAACTCGAAGCGAACCGCAGCCCGAACACGGTCCGAGCCTACGAATCCGAGCTCGGCAGGCTGATCGCTTTCCTGACCGCGAACGGCCACACGCTTGTTCTGAATGACTTACGTCACGACGACCTCCGTGCTTATCAACGCCACCTTGCGGCTCGCCTCAAGAGTCCTGCGTCACGAGCGCGTGCGCTCGTCGCCATACGCTCCTGGCTGCGATGGCTGGCCAAAGAGGGCATCATCGAGCGCGACCTGTCGAATGGCATCACACTGCCCAAGCTCGAGCAGCGCCTGCCCAAACCGATCGATCCTGATGAGCTGATCCGGTTGCTGGCCGCACTGCCGACACTGACGCTGGCCGACAAACGCGACCGGGCACTGGTGCAGTTCCTGATTAGCACCGGATGCCGCATCTCTGAAGCCCTCGCGTTGGATCGCACCGACTTTCCCCGCACCGGCAACCGGCTGGTGGTGACAGGTAAGGGCTCGAAACAGCGGTCGGTCTACCTGACGACGGACGCGCGTTCCGCCCTCGAGGACTACCTGGCCGTTCGAGAGGACGCGAGCATGGCTCTATTCGTCAACTACGACAGGTCGGTGGCCGACGATCGTGGCCGCAGGCTTACCTCCGCCGGCGCGCGATACATAGTCCGCCAGATTCGACAGAAGCTCGGGGCCTGGTCGTTCAAGTCACCGCACGTCGCAAGGCACACGGCCGCGACGACCTTGCTGGAGGTGACAGGCGGCGACGTCCGATTGGTCCAAGAAGTGCTAGGTCATGCGAACCTCAACACGCTCCAGGGCTACACGAAGATCGTTGACAGCCGAAAGCTGGACGCCTATCGCCGCTACCAGGAATTCCTGGACGGCAAGAAAGCCGGCGCCTGAACCGGTTGTCCGGATCGTGGGGGTTGCCCCCGACGCCTTGGCGATAAGCGGGTGAATTGGCGAAATCGCAGCTTTCTCAAGCTGTGGGCGGGTCAGTCGGTGAGCGAGCTCGGAACTGCGGTGACTTCCATCGCACTGCCGACGCTTGCCGTGTTTCAGCTGCACGCCGGCCCGTTTGAGCTGGGCCTTCTGGCCGCATTCCAGCGGTTGCCGTTTCCTATTCTTGCTCTGCCAATCGGAGTCTGGATCGATCAGCTGCCGCGGAGGCGGGTGATGATTCTTGCCGACGTCGGGCGGACCATCGCTCTCGCGTCGATTCCGATCACCGCCATCGCGGGCTCACTTTCGCTCGTGCAGCTCTACATCGTGGCCATGGTCACCGGCCTTCTCACGATCTTCTTCGACCTCGCCTATCTCTCTTACGTTCCCGCGTTGGTCGGCCGGGCGAATCTAGGCGACGCCAACGCCAAGCTGACGCTGAGCGACTCGATATCCACAGTGGCGGGCCCGGGGCTGGGCGGATTGCTGATCCAGGCGGTGGGCGCAGGCCAGGCGATCGCCGTCGACGCTGTCTCCTACCTCGTCTCCTTCACCAGCGTGATCTGGATCGGCGGCGACGACGCGACGCCGCTCCGCACCGGCCCGGCCGCGAGCGCTTTTGCCGACCTCAAGGAAGGAGTCGCGCATGTGTTCCGTCACGCCTTGCTCCGGAGCCTGATCCTGTGCATCGGCGGTGCGGTGGTGCTCGGCCACCTGGAGGACGCCAACCTGTATCCGTTTCTGTACAACATCCTCCATCTGTCGCCAGGCACGGCGGGCCTCGTGATCAGCGTCGGCGGAGTCGGCAGCATCGCCGGCGCGCTATTGAGCCGGCGCGTGGCTGCGCGACTCGGCCCGGGATGGACGCTGGCGATCTCCGGCGCGGTCTTGGGGGTGATGGTGATGCTGATGACGACAGCACGGTTCGGTCTAGCCGTACCGATCCTCGTCGTTACCTTTCTGATCATCGGAGTCATGAATCCGATCCACGACGTGACGCAGGTCTCACTGCGTCAGATGCTCACGCCGGACCGGCTTCAGGGGAGGATGAACTCGGTCTTCAGGACTGTGTTCTGGGGCGCCTGGCCCCTCGGAAGCGTCATCGGTGGCTACCTCGGCTCGGTTCTCGGTCCAGTCCCCGCGATCCTCATCGGCGGCGGCGGTTTTGCGGTTTTCGGGATGGCCGTTCTTTTCACGCCACTGCGCACCGCTCGGGTGTAGCCGCACATTCAATTTCATGTCTGAGGAGCTTTGACCATCGACTCCGACACGGTTCAAGCCAGGGCGGGCCAGGTACTGATCGCCATGCCGGGCGCCGCCCTCAAGTTCGTCAACCAGGCGAGGGCCTGCTTCGGCAGATCGACGTTCACGCCAGTGACAGGTTCATCACCAAGTGGCACGAGGGCCACGACACAAAAGGCGCAGCCGCCCCGACCGTAATCACTCGCCTCTGGCCACGAGGCTTGCTAACCCAGACAAAGAGGAGGCCGGCCCCGCAATCGGAACCGGCCGTAATTCTTGAGTGCAGGCGAGTCGGGTTACTCGTCCTCGATCTGGTTGTACCTCACACCGAGTGTTCGGCAGGCTTTCGCCAGCGCCTTTCGTATTGGCGTCCTCCATCTGGTTTCCCGACGGGCCACCAGTGAACGACCTGATGACGATAGTGAAAGGGCGTCGAAGCGGAGTCTTATGCGTGCGATTCGGGCGGCGGCTTTACAGGGTTGTGGCGCGCTACTAGACGGTCCGACTGCGCAACCACCAAACCGTCAACAACAAAAGCGCGCATGCGATCCCGACGACCAACGCTGACTCGATCACTTGAAACTCCCAGAAGCGGTCCGGCGGCTGCCACCTGACCAGCTCACCGAGGTGGTGCGCTTGAAGGCATGCCGACCAGGCATCCTTGGACTGGGCGTCGACCACCTGTCCGCACAGGGACTGGACCTGCTCATAGCTCAGCTGCTGGCCAGTGGGGTCTTGGTAGACATAGCTGCTCGCGCCCGCTCCGCCCTGAACCACCCAATCCTGGGAGGTATAGGGCGCCGGTCCAGACGTCCACAGGTATGAGATCGGGGCCATGAAGCTCGGTCGCAGCCACGTCTGCACGGCCAGGTGGATGCCCGCTCCGGCGGCGATGCCCAACCCGACCGCCGGCACTGTGCGGCGCCAAAGCACACCGCCGGCCACGGTGATCGCGAACGCGAGCACCATGTACGCCGGCGGAAGAAATCCTTGCACATCGAAGGACCCTGGCCGGAGCGGTCCCTGCACCTGGTTGGCAGGCTGCATCCACCACGACGTGACGCCGGCGACCAGACCGGTCATCGCAAGGCCGAACAGCAGCGGAAGCCCCACCCGCGTGAACGTCCAGCGACCGCGGGTCACGCTCTGGGCCCAGGCCAGGCGATAGGTCCCCTGCTCCATCTCCACCGAGATTGATGCCGCCAGGACGACGCCGACCAGGACCGGAAGATAGGTGAGCGCTCCGAGGAGCGTCTGCTGCGAACCGAAATTGTCCTTGAACGCCTGGTAAGCCTGTGAGCACGTGTTGCTGTCACCCAGCCCGCTGATACAGCTCGGAATACCGAGTTCATTGAGGTCGGCGATCATGGCCTGGCGCGTCAGGAAAAGTACCGCGGCGCCAACTGCCACCGCCACCATCGCGAGCGCCGCCTCGAAACGCTGCTGCCGCCAGGTCAACCAGATCAACCCGCCACCTCGGTCGCGAGCTCGTCACCGGAGCTCGAGCTGGACACTCCGCGACTCAAGTAGCCAAGGACGATCTGGTCCAGGTCGACTGGGTAGCTCTCCCAGCGCGGATCAAGGAGCGGCCCTCGCATCCGAACCAGGAGGCTGGCCTGGCGGTCTGAGCGTTCGACCTGGACGATCTCCTGGACATGGCCGATCGCATCCATCATCTCCACCGGACCGACCAGGCGCTGGTGCGTCGCAACGATCGTGTCCATGTCGCCCACAAGCTGGCTTTGACCACGAGTGAGGATCACGAGGTAATCGCAAGTCGCTCGGAGATCGCCGATGATGTGCGAGGACAGCACGACCGTCAGGCCCTGCTCCGCCGACGCCGCCATCAACAGACCCATGAATTCGTGGCGAGCGAGCGGATCGAGCGAGGCCATGGGCTCGTCCAGGAGCAGAAGGTCGGGCATTTTGGCAAGGGCGAGGACCAACGCGAGCTGCGCGCGCATGCCGCCGGAAAGCGACGCCACGGAGAGGTCCAGGCCGATGCCCAGGCTCCGGAGCCGGCTCGCCGCCATGGGCCCGTCCCAGCGGCGGTTGAGGCGCAAACCCATCGTCAGAAGCTCGCCGACCGAGAAGCGCTTGAACAGAGGTGGCTCCTGGGCGGCATAGCCAACCCTCGGGAGGAAAGCTGCAGCTTCGCGGCGAGGCGAGAGACCAAAGGCGGCGACAGTGCCGGCAGTGGGCGCGGCGAAGCCCATGGCCAGCTGCAAAAACGTCGTCTTACCCGCGCCGTTGGGCCCGACGAAGGCCACGATCCGGCCCCCGGGCACGTCCAGGGTGAGGTCTTTGAGCGCCCACCTCCGTCCATAGCGTTTGCCGAGTCCGCGAGCTTCGAGCACATTCATGACGCCACCACCTCATCCATCGCGTGTTGCCGCATCGCGTCTGAGAACAGCGCCTGCATGCCTTCGATGTCCAGGCCTGCGTCCCTGGCGCGGCTCAGCCACCGCAAAAGCTCCCTCCGCAGTGCAGCCTGGTCGTGCGGTGACGGTCCGCGCAGCTCCTTGGCCACATAGACGCCCGTCCCCGGACGGCTCTCCAGGAGACCCTGCATCTCCATGTACCGGTAGGCCTTGAGCACCGTGTTGGGGTTGATCGCGAGTTGCGCGGCGACGTCGCGGACAGTCGGCAGCCGATCCCCTACTTTCAATTGGCCGAGGTGGAGGGCATGCGTCACCTGCTGCACCAGCTGCAGGTACTGGGTCAGACCCGAAGTCGTGTCTTTGCGAAATGTGATCGCCGCGCTGGAGCCTCGTCCATGTACTAGTGACATAGTGCACTAGGACAGTAGCACAGTCAGGTCCCTATCAGCCTTTGATTTCAAGCGGCACTCCCAGTCGATTCAAATTGGTGTCGTGCATTTACGCTAACCCTACAATACTGTATGGTTGTAGCCAACTAACGACACCATGACGTGCTCCGAACTCCCCAACTGGTACCTCCAGCGACGAATCGCGGTCGTCGACTTGGGCTCGGCAACGTGGCGCAAGGCCCGGGCTGAGGTCGTACCGGCCGGCTACGCCCCCGACGAGTGTTTGCGCCGACTGGCTAAGGCCGGCAGAGTCAGACGGATCGGGCGTGGACTGTATCTCGTCCTGGATCCAGTGCGCGAAACCCCGGCGATTGCTATAGCCAGCGCGCTGTTTGCTGGCGAACCACACTATGTCACCACCGACTCGGCTCTTGCCTTTCACGGTGCGATTGACCAGCCAATCCGGCAGATAGTTCTCGTTCTTTCACGAACTCGACGGCCGATCGATGTCGGTCCAGCGTTGGTGCGGCCGGTCAAGCTGAGAAGCGACCTACTCACGGCCGCCGACGCCTATGACACCACGACTGAAGGCTTCAAGATCCGTGTCGCAACTCGCGAGCAAGCCGTCGTCGACGCCTTGGCAGAGCCCGCTTGGATGGTGCACGGAGATCTCCTCGTCGAAGTGCTTGGGAGCTTCGCCGAATATGAGATCGAACGGACCGCAGTCGCCGCATCAGCCCGGTCTATTGCAGCCGCACAACGTCTGGGTTACTTGCTCGAGGATGCCAACCACTCCGTACCTGACTCTCTTGCGAGCCTCAGGCCGATACGCGCGGTCCGGTTGCGGCCCGGCCAGAAGACGAAGGGACCTTACTCGACTCGATGGCGCGTGTATGGCTGATACACGCGACCGAGAACAAATCGCGATCGACTACCGGCACGCCCGCGTAGTACACGATGTCGACGCCATGCGCCGCTTTCAGAACGAAGAGGCGTGCTTTGTCTTGTTGGCCATTCTCGAGCGACTCGCCACCGAGAAGTCGAGCTTCATACACCGGGTGGCACTCAAGGGCGGCATCTTGATGGCCGGCGAACTGCATTCGCCACGATCATCCGCAGACATCGATGCCACAACCGGACACATGGAGCGGCTCGATGCGGATCAGGTGATTCGCGACCTGCGGCGTGCTGGTCGGGCCTTCAACGTACGGCCGGACGGCGAGGCGCAGCCCACGTCCGGCGGCTTGATCGTCCACTTCCGCTTCGACTCACTTGCGGATGCCGGTGCGGCCAAGCTTGAGGTGAGCGTTCGAGAGAACCTCGTCGTTGCGGTCCGCGATGCCTTCTTTGACGTGTCCGCGCTGGGGCTTGCCCCGTTCGAGGTACCCGCCGTAGCCCAGGTCGAGCTGGTCGCGGAGAAGATCCGAACCGTGGTGCAGCGCGCTCAACCTAGGGATCTCTTCGACCTGAGGTTCTACCTGATCGAGTCCGGTTGGCATCTCGACGCCCAAGATCTGCGAAAGGCCATAGATGCCAAGCTCGCACTGACTCGGTATCGCCGTTGGCGGTCCGGTCTGTGGCGGAACAACGTCGACGCAATCAAGGATGCGTGGGAAGGCAGCCTGGTCTCTTGGATTGATCCGCACCGGTTGCCACCCATCAATGTGGTGCTCAGCGACGTCGCGCGACGCTTGCGCGAACTTCAGCTGGATTGAAAGTCGGGCTAATCCTGGCGCCTCACTCCGAGCGTTGGAGTCAGCTGACCCATCTGGTTGTCAAGAGGACGATTACAGACCGATCTGGTTACTACGCGTGGGCAAACCGACCGAGTTCACAAACCGATTTGATTGCAGCGGGATCCGACGCTCAGGCTAGGCTGGAATCGTATTCAAAACCGGCCTTACGACGCTGCGAGAGCTAGTTACTCGTCTTCGATTTGGTTGTACATCAGACAAATGTCTGCCGAAGGCTTGGGGGTGCTATTTGAGATGCGGCGCAGAGCTCCTTCCAAAAGTTGTGGGAAATCTCTCGGCGCGGTTTGACTGAGGCGGGATAAGACGACGACGTAGCCTTCCAGCGAACCAACAACCGGCTCGCGCCAACGAGCCAACTGGGAGGACTACGTCGTGACTCGAAGGTATCAGGTTCTGCCGCCGTCCGCTCCGGTTCCCGCGCCCGACGATTACTTGGAGGTCCTGGTCA
>DATLRQ010000102.1:0-16685 GCA_035534555.1 Candidatus Micrarchaeaceae archaeon | reverse complement strand
CGGGTGCGGACCGCCGGCACTCGGCGAGCCCTCCGCCTCTTGAAGTAGCCCCGTCAGGACGGGGCTCTCAGCGAAGAACTCCAGAAAGTCGTTCCTAAGGTCTCGACGCAGGCCTGAACGAAACCCGGCGGATTGGCGGGGGAAGCGGAGCGGCGACTGGGCGGCTCGATTGTCCATAACGTCACCGTCCGCCTCCCCCTTTTTCGAGGCATTGGCGTAGAGGGAGCCGGGGTGTGATCGGGCAAGGCTCGTCGCAGCGTGCAGAAGCGGAGGCTTTTCGCTGTTGGCCCCTAGGCCTGCCTGGACGCTGCCATCCCCAACGGAGAGCGCCTAAACCTGGCATGTTCCGCGGCTCCTATGGCCGGTACGCCCAAGAGCCGCGCGGTCGAACCGGTCTAGGCCAAAGCTAACAAACGGATTTGTTGTGCTCCAGATGTGTCACAGCTTCTCAACGAAGCTGTTTCTCTCTTGATCTCCCTCCGCGACAACTCCGACCCGGAGCCGAGCCGGTGCTGTCGCAGCCGTATCGGCCTGCCCGCTCGCTACCCGGCTCGGTCGTTAGTGCTTCCAGACGGGCACGAGCCGCGAAGTTTCCTTGTAGTGGCCCAAACCGACGCGCTTCACCACGATGTGATCGATGACGCTCTCGATGATCGCCCTCTGCTTCTCTATGGTTAGGGACGGCCATAGCTCCCTCAAGTTCGTGCCGTCGTTGGCCAATTGCCGACGCAGCCTGGCGCGTGAGCTCTCGGCAACTGCAGTCTGGGCTGCATTGATGCGGGCCTCGATTGGCGCCCTAGCCGCCAACCACTCGCTCATCGTGACCTTGCGCGCGCTGTAGGCCTTAGCCAGTTCCTCCAGCAGCGCGTTATCTTCCGCAAGCTCTTTCAGCGCGGCTTCGTCGCCCGCCTCCGCCGACTCTCCGTTAGAGATGTCTGGATTCTGGAGCGCCTCAATGACCGACTCGGCAATGAAATCATCGACCCAGTCGCGAGTTATCGATACCCTGTGGCAACCCTGAGGTGACGGCAAGCATATGTAGACGCGATTCGGGCCGGCAGCAAGCTTCTTGCCACACTCGCCGCAGCGGAGAATCCCGCTGAGGAGATAGCGCCGGGGAGGTCCCGCTGTCCTCTTATAACGGGCGGGATCGGTAAGGATAGCTGTGACGCGCTTCCAGTCCTGCTCCGAAATGATAGCCGGCCACTTTCCTTTGACCAGACCGATCTCGCTGTGCTCACGGAAACCGGCGTTGCGGGCTCGGAGGAGAACACGTTTCAAGGCTCGTTGAATCCACTCATTACCTTCTGACGTCCGCTCGGCGCTGCGATTCAAGTCGAGGCATACGGAGCGAAGACTCTCGCCGGCAATGATTCGCTTCACGCAGTCGCGAATGACCTGGGCCTCGTGTGGATCAAGGCTTGTACCGCCCTCCGCAAACCCATAGGGCCGATGTCCGTTTACCCAAGGGTCACCGGCCTTTGCCTTCTCAAGGAAAACCCTTTTGATACGCCGTGACTTGTGCTCGCTCTCCATCCTCGCCACAGCACCCAGCATGCGGGCATAGAGGCGGCCTTCCGGTGTTGCAAGATCGGTGTCGCCCGAGACCGAGGCGAGCAGTACCCCCTTCGCTTGTACAAGGTCAATGAAGGACTCAAGCTCCTTCGGCTGGCGGTGAAGGCGGTCCAGGTGCCACACCACCACCGCTTGGATAGTTCCCTGCTCAAGGTCGGTTAGTAGGCGACGGTACTCGGGGCGCGGCTTACCTGAGTAAGCGCTGATGTCGTTGTCGATGTAGGTGTCGGCAACTTGCCAGCCCTTGGCGGCTGCAAGCTTCTCGCAGTCTTGCCTCTGGCGCTCTACGCCGAGGCCAGTTCCAGGCCGGTCTTCCGAGATCCGGCAGTAGATGCCAGCCGGTGGGCCACTCTTACGCATAATAATTGGATCATAGCAAATACTGCTGCGTTCATCGGCGCCACGGCTCGCGAACAGGCCCGCCAACGCAAGCTGGCCGAGCTGCGGGTCTCACAACACAGCTTGGGCGAGGAGCTGCGAGCCCGACAGGCGGACGTTTCGAATCTGCGCGATCGGCAGCAGCGGCTGGCTGATGAGGTCGCCTCGTACCCCTCGCGCCACGAGTATCGGCAAGCCTACCGGGAAGCGGAGAGGGCGGCCGTCAAACTCGACTCAGCCCAGACACTGCTGGTTCAGCTACGTGAGCAGGAGAGCCAGATCACAGTTCGCCTGCAGAGGGCCCGCACTGCGTTCAGCACGCGCGCCAGCGAGCTCTCCCTGAGCGCGCACGTCGATCGGCTTCCCCAGTTGCTCGACGCCATCGGCGACTACCGGGAGCAGGTCACTGACCTGGCGTGGGCGGCTTCGACTCTGCTTGCCCGGCGTGACGCCGCGGATAAGGTCGCAAGCGTGGTCGAGTTGCACAAAGGACGCCTCCAGCAGGAAGTGGAAAGGGTGGAGCGTCTCCGACGCGACAACGTCCGTGCCCAGGCCCACGTCGAGGAGTTGGAGCGCTCGGTCGCCGGCCAGGCCGCCCTCGATGCCCTCGCGCGGGTAGACGACCTCAAGGCGGAGCTTCAGCGGCTGGAGGTTGCCATCGAGGCTCGGGCTGCGAAGATCCGCGACTTGGTTAAGGCAGTCGCTGCGGCAGATGGCCGGTTGCAGGTCCTGGGCGAGAAGCACAAGGAGTCCACCGAACGGCGGGCGAAGGCTGCCGAGCAGATCGCGCTCCTGGCCAAGCGAGGGGCGGTAGATCTCGCGCTCAACCTCGAGCTGGTAGTTGACGGTGAGTGGTCGATGTCACGCGCCCTGGACCTGGCCCGGCATCAGATCGAGCCGGCGTTGCAGAACGAGCCCATCCACCCTGACGCCATCAACAACGCCCACAGCAACCTTGTCAACGCCTTCACCGACCTTGCCCGGAGCCTCTACGAGTACGCCCCGGCCTTGGACTGGCCCGACGGCATCCCTCGCACGGTGGCCACCTACAACCAAGTCTCGGTCGACATCCGGGTACTGCGCCAGCGGCTGCGCGAGGAGATCGAAAGCCAGCGCCGCCTGCTGACCGAGAAGGAAAAAGACATCTTCGAGCACTTTCTGATGGCCGACCTGGCCAATCACCTGCGGGAGCGGATCCTGCGGGCGCGCCGCCAGGTCCAGGAGATTAACGAGAACCTGCGGGCGCATCCCACCACCAGCGGCATGACCCTCAGCCTGCGTTTGACGGAAGAGGTCGAGGATTCCGACGAGAAACTCGCGCTGGAATACCTGATGAAGGACCCCAGCCTGCTCCGTGACCACGAGAGAGAGCTTTTGCGGGCCTTCTTCCAGCGGCGGATCGCTGCGGCCAGGGTGCAGGAGGGCAACCAGACCTGGCGCGAGCACCTCACGGAAGCGCTCGACTATCGGCGCTGGCACCGGCTGAGCATTCACCAGCACCTGGACGGCAAGACCGCGCCCTTCACCGACGCCCGCTATGCAGCCGGGTCGGGTGGCGAGAAGTCGGTCAGCATCCACCAACCGCTGTTTGCGGCTGCCGCGACCTACTACGACTCCGCCAGCATGGCCTGGGCGCCGCGTCTCATCGTCCTCGACGAGGCGTTCGCCGGCATCGACTTTCCCACTCGAGGGCGTTGCCTGGAGATGGCTGAGCAGTTCGATCTCGACCTGGTGATGACCTCTTACGAGGAGATGGGCACGCACGCTGAGCTGCCGGCGCTGGCGATCTATCAGATGGTGCGAG
This sequence comes from Candidatus Micrarchaeaceae archaeon, assembly GCA_035534555.1. Lineage (GTDB taxonomy): Bacteria > Chloroflexota > Dormibacteria > Dormibacterales > Dormibacteraceae > Palsa-872. Next base: position 12,928 of record DATLRQ010000102.1, on the reverse strand, counting down.
ATCCCGCTCGCCGAGGCGTCTATTGCGAGCGCTGGATCTGGAACGGCCACCAGCTGCAGCTGGCGGAGGAGGGTTGAGCTCCACTCGGGATCTTGCTCCGCTGCAGAGAAATGGCCTGGCTCCGGTTTGGGCTCGCATCCGCGAGCACCTCGAGCGATACGGCTGGAGCACTCTCGGTTCGATCACGTTGGACCTGGACGCTGATCCATCGCTGGCGCTGGCCGGGCTTATGGGGTCTCGGCGACTGCGAACTGGCCCGGTCCGCATCCCGCTTGGCCGGTTGGACTCTGCCCTGCGCTCCTCGCGCCTCGAGGTCGGTTTGGTGGAGGCGCTGGAAGCTATGGGCGGGCCGCTCACCGACCGCCGTCAGCTGCGGCGTATACGCGGTACTAGCGAAACACAGATGTGGGAGCGACTGCAGGGTCGGGCGCAGGCGGTCCGCCCGGAGCTTTCGTCCTGGTTGGCGAAGATGCGACATCAGGGAATCGCACGACGGGTGGCCGGAGAGGAGGTGGAGGAGGTACTGGAGAGGGTGCTTGTGGTGGTCAGTCAGCTCCCGGCGAAGCAGGTTCCCCTCCAGCGGCTGGCAGTGACGGTGGGGTCCGCGCATGAACTGGACTGGGACCGGCCGATTGGGAGTTTGACTTTGAGCGCGCTCGCGCATCTGCGGGGCCAAACCCCGCCCAACTCGTCGTTGCGTCGGCGCCAGTTGTGGGCTGAGTTCGGAGTGGTGCTCGACTCCTTGTCGGCGACGGTGTTGGCGCTGAACCTCCGCCCCGAAGGCGACGGCTTGGCAGCCAGCATCCTCCGCGCATGCGCCGAGCTGGGTGAGCCCACCTCGCTGACGCTCGGTCAGCTGAAGCGCGACGAGCTCACTTTTGCGGTCGGGCACCCGCCGGTGCTGATCTGTGAGAACCCTACGGTAATGGAGGAGGTCAAGGCTTGCCTAGGGGCCGTGGCACCGCCCATGGTCTGCGTGGCCGGGAGGTTCAACACCGCCGGAGCGGTGCTCCTCGAGCATCTGTCGAAGACGGGTGTCGCCCTGCGCTACCACGGAGACTTCGACTACTCGGGAATCGCCATCGCCAATGAGGTGATGGCCCGGTTCGGGGCAGAGCCCTGGAAATTCGACACCGCCAGTTACCTGCGAGCTCTGGAGATCAGCCCTGGCCACCCACCAGAGGGGCGAAGAGTGGAGGCAAGTTGGGATCCTCACCTGGCGACAGCCATTGCCCATCACAAGCGCGCGATCCACGAGGAGGCCGTGGTGGAGGAATTACTGTGCGATCTCGAGGTGTCGTAGCCAGGTTCGGAAACGGAATGTTCCCGGCTCATGCTGCTGCAGACTCAGCGCCTCCACCCGGTGGCCGCACGGTCCCCAGGACCAAGGTCGCTCCTGCTCCGAACACCGGCCTGCCGACGGTGGCCGGATCGGGGACTTCTGAGCAGCTAATGCACTGTCTCGGAAATATTGTCCGGAGATCAAGACCGCCACTCGGTTATTCGAGCTCTCTGATCCTGGCCATCCAGAATCCAAGGCGCTGGCGGAACCTCTCTGCCTGAGCCGCGACAACCGGCACGTTCGTCAATTCAACCTCGCGTCTGACTCGGGGCGATTGTTCGGCCATCAGGTCCTGGATCCGCTCCATCACGCGTTCTTCCAGGGCGAGGATCTCGCGGTAGATCTGGCTCCAATACAGGGCTTGTGCCATCGACGCGCCACCTGGATCGTCCTCGCCATCCATGGACTGGGTGGAATCACCGCCCCTGATCGCGGCGACCACGTCCGGCCGCGCGCGACGCGCTCGGGGTGGCTCCATGGCCCAGTCTGGCGCCGTCTGCCGTAACAAGCTCAGTAACAGATCCGCTGAGCCATCTGAGCGACCCGGGCGAGATCGCGGAGGACTTGTCGCTCGGGACACGCGATTGGCCAAGTGCCCTGTGCAGGCCGCACCTCCAACCTTCGCCACAAACACGCGATGTCGGGACCTATCCGATGAGGTTGATGAGGGTCAACTCAAGTCCGATCCCTATCTACTCACACGCATCTCGCACGATTTAGATAAGGAGCCTAACTGAGCCACTTCAACTTGGTAAAGCGTACGCTGATTATCTAGGCTCTCGGTGTCGAGCCAGACGTCAGGCCTACTCTGAGCGGTCGGCGTTAGGTGTCGGACTGGTCGTTTCGGCTGGTGACTGTAGGCGAGAGATCTTGACCGACTGTGACGCCAACAAAGCTGGGAGAGGGGTATGGAGTCATTCATCACGGATTCGTTGAAAGCCAGGCAGGCTGCCATGCGAGACGTGTGGTCTGTCTACGACGCTCACTTCGCAGAGGTCGCGAAGGCATCGCTCGAGGCCCTAGAAGCGATACCGGAGTTGAAGGCGGTGGTGGCCGAACTGCAGACCGCCCAAGACTCGGCTGGGGCGGCTGAACGTCAGGAGCGCTCCCGCGCGCTTCTGAAGGCGGCTATGGTGGACGGCGACTGGGACACCTACCTGGCGGACATCCGTCGAAGCGGCGCCGAGTATGCCCGAGCGGGTCTCGACTTCTCGGTTTGGAGCGCCGTGATCCTGGGGTTTCGTTCCGTCCTGTTGACAATGTTGAAGGACGCGTACGGCTCCGATGCTGACCGATTCGCTGCTGCGGCCGATGCACTTGGTGCGTTCCTGGACGCGGCGATTGCCGTCATCGGCGACGAGTACCTGGGGGCGAGAGAGGAGATCATCAAGCACCAGCTCTCGGCGATCCGGGAGCTGTCGACGCCCGTGCTCCGCGTCCGCAGCGGGCTTTTGGTGCTTCCGCTCATCGGAATCATCGATACCGACCGTGCCCGCCGTTTGACCGCCAGCCTTCTCGCCACCATCCGCAGCGATCGCGCCCGAGTGGTCATCCTCGACCTGACCGGGGTGCCAGCCGTCGACTCGGCGGTGGCCAACCACCTCATCATGGCCGCCAAGGCCGCCCGGTTGCTGGGTGCCACGGCGATCATCACCGGGCTGTCCACCGCAAACGCGGAAACCCTGGCCCGCTTGGGGGTTGATCTGGGCGAGGTTCAGACGCTGGCCGACCTAGAAACCGGGATCCAGGAGTCGGAGCGGCTGCTGGCCGGGGTGGGGTGAGGGAAGTCGTGGCATGCCGAACCGGGTTCTAAAGCAGGGCGACTACCTCATCGGAATCATCGGGGAGACTTCCACCGACGCCCAGTTGGCGAGCTTTGCGACCACCCTCGGCGACGAGGTCGGCCGCCATCGATCGCGGGCCGTGATCGTGGACGTGGGGGAATTGAAGGTGATCGATTCCTTCACCGCGCGCATGCTGAGCCAGATCGCGACCACGGTGAGCCTGCGCGGGGCCCGGCCGGTCGTGGTGGGCATCCAGCCCGAGGTCGCCTTCGCCATGGTCCGCCTAGGGCTGCACCTCGACCGAGTTGCGACCGCCCTCGATCTGGACGCCGGCCTGGAGTTGGTGGACGCTCGGTTTCAGCATGCCGGCTGAGGCCGGCCGCGCCGCCCTTCCCGAACCTGCGCTGGTGCGTGTGAATTCGGAGGCCGACGTTATCGTCGCCCGTCAGCGGGGGCGCGAGATGGCGGCGGAGATTGGTTTCAATGTCACCGACCAAGCGCTGATCGCCACCGCCATCTCGGAGTTGGCTCGAAACATTCTCCAGTACGCCCGCACCGGGGAGGTGAGCGTCCAGCCAACCTCGAAAAAAGGGCGAGCCGGATTGGTCATCGTGGCCTCCGACCAAGGTCCCGGGATAGCCAACGTTACCGAGGCGATGCAGGACGGCTATTCAACCAATGGCGGCCTCGGACTCGGCCTGCCTGGCAGCCGGCGCCTGGTCGATGAGTTCGAGGTCGAGACCGAGCTGGGTCGAGGCACCGTTATCACCGCTCGCAAATTCCTACCTGCCGAGGGGTGAGATGTCGGGCCCGCTCTGTATCAAGATCGTCCAAAGGCCATTCCCCGGGGAGGTAGTGTCGGGCGACGGCTGTCAGATGATCGAGCTCGAGGACGGCGCGTTGCTGGTCGTCGTCGACGCCTTGGGCCACGGTCCGGCGGCAGCGGAAGTGGCCGCGCTCGCCCTAAAGACAGCCACCCGGAGCGCACGCCTGGGCCTGACACAGGTCCTGGCGACAGTTGATGGTGAACTGCGTGGAACCCGAGGGGTTGTGGCCGCGCTGGCTCGGTTCTGGATCCGCGAGCGCAAGGTCAGCTGGGCGTCGATCGGCGATGTCCAGGGCGTAATCGCAAGCCCGCGGGGTCGAACGACGCTGGTCGAGCGATCTGGAGTGCTGGGTTTCCACGGCCACAAGGCGGCTCCGACGACGGTTGCGATGGCACTGACGGACGTTCTCTGCTTGGCCACCGACGGGGTGGCACCGGACTTCCGGGAGGATATTCAGCCCACGCTGACCCTGGAGGCGATCGCTTCCCGTCTGCAGGCGCGATTGCTGCTGACAGACGACACCCTCGCGGTCGTGGCGCGATGGAACAGGAGCTCAAATGCAGCTCTTCAATGACCTGACCGCCGCGTATGAGGCCGAGTTGCGCAACTACATCGCCAACCCCAGCGAGGAGGGCTTGGCGCAGGCCTATCAGATCGGCCGTCAGGCCCTTGGGACGGGTATTGGACTGGTCGCATTCGCGGAGATGCACTGGCGTGTCTTCGCCAAGCTGGCGGATGAGGGGGCTAGCCGACCGTTCGCCTCGAATCTGGCCGCGAGCTTCTTCGCCGAGGGGATGGCTGCCTACGAGATGGCCTTGCGGGGATATAGGGATGCCAACCAGGTCCTAAAGCAGGCAAATGAGGCTCTGGAGCGAGCCGGCCAGATGAAGACGAGATTCTTCAACTATCTGAACCACGAGCTCCGCACCCCGCTCAATTCGGTTCTCGGATTCGCCGATTTGATGGCGACAAGGGCGCCAGGACCGCTGAACGATGTCCAGGCACGCTATTGCGCCAATATCGGATCGTCCGGGAGACACATGCTCGAGCTGGTGAATGAGATGCTCGACATGGCCAAGCTCGACGCCGGCAGGATGGAGGTGGCGAGCGAGCCGCTCGCGCTCAACGCGATCATCGATGCGGTGGTCGAACAGCTCCGGCCCCAAGCGACGATGTCTGGAATCGCGATCGAGTTCTTGCCCGCTGCCCATGAGGAGGTGATCGGTGACCGGCACCGACTGATCCAGGTATTCCTCAACCTGACCACGAACGCGCTTAAATTCACCCCTGAGGGGGGACGAGTCGAGATCCGGACTGGCCGCGCGTCGGACAGGGTATTGGTCTCGGTGGCCGACACTGGGGCGGGCATCCCGTCCGCCCAGCTGGATGTGATCTTCGACGAGTTCGCTCAGGTCGACTTTGCTACCGATGGCAGCCGGCAGGGATCGGGTCTTGGGTTGCCCATCAGTCGGCGCCTGGCGGAGCTGATGGGCGGCTCGCTCACGGTTGTGAGCGAGCCGGGCCGGGGCAGCACCTTCACCGTGGCCATGCCTCGCTCAGGTGAAGCCCGCGCCGTCCATTCGCAGGCGAATAGAGCTTGATAGGGTGGGCAGCCGTCAGCCGCGAGTAAGCCCGGCGTCTGTCACGGCGGAATCATCAAAGGGGCGCGTAGCGGGACTTTGCGTTCGATCCACAAGCATCCCCAACGCGTGTGTTCAGGCGTGAGGGCGGACAAGCGCAAGACGACGAGGCACAGGTCAAGCGTGCCGTTCACCATGACCGGACCCCGAAAGCGGATCCACTCTCTGTGGGGGTTTCGGGATGATGGTGCCGGCGGCGACGGTGCCACGGGGGAAGCCGGGACCGACCGGGCCGGGACGATTGTAGGACTCGCCGGGCTCGGTGATCCAGGTGCTCTAGGTCGCGATGATTGGCTGCCTGGCGTTCTCGGCCATCTGAGCGCCTCGGTTTTTCGACCCCGCACCGCCGAAGCCGGTTTGGATGTGGATCACGGCGTCGGCAGGGCGACAGGGGACGGTTGGTCCTGGAGCAGGGTGGCGAACGCGGCCGGGGCCAGATAGCCGAGCGAGCTGTGAGGCCGGAAGTTGTTGTAGACCTCGCACCAGTTGTTGTAGAGGACCCTCGCCTCGAAGACCGAGGCGAAGATCTCACGGCTGAAGAGCTCGTCGCGGAGCCGGGCGTTGAAGCTCTCAACGAAAGGATTCTCCCAGGGACTGCCCGGCTCGATGTAGAGGGTCCCGGTGCCCGCCAGTCGGCACCAGTCGCGGATCGCGCCCGCGATCATCTCCGGTCCGTTGTCCATCCGGATGTACTGGGGCGCACCGCGCTTGGCCTGGGCCTGGTCCAGGACCTCGACCACGTCGTCGGCCGTGATCGAGCGCGCCAGCCTGCGCCCGATGCTCTCGCGGGTGTGCTCGTCACACATGCTGAGCGCCTTGATCGGGCGCCCATTACGGCAGGGATGTGGATAGGGCCGAGTTGGCGGGGCCGTCACGCGAACTCGCCGTCGAAGCCGCTGCGGATGTCTTCGCCCGATTCGGCTGGCATCCTGAGTTCAGCCTGCTGAAAGGGCAGCAAGCCGAACTGCGCTGGGGATAGGCGGATCTCAGGCGGCCGGAACGGTCGGTCGACTCGTACACCTTAAGGAAATACCGGGCAGGCTGCGGTGACCTGTCTCAGCGAGGGGTCGCCAGTCGGATCGCTAGCTCGTCGGCCAAGACCAGAAAGAACTCATCCGTCCCCTCGTGCGTGTGCCAGGTGAACTCCCCGTGGGAAGGCAAAGCTCGATCCGCATGATCGGCGACCCTCCGGGGATGCTCGGCTCCTCCGAATCACTTTCTGGAGGCGATTCTATGAAACCGGGGGCGGTTCACCATATTCGCTGGCCCAGGCTACCGCCGTCTCCCGGCTGGGGAAGAACCTGAAGTCTCCAAAGCGGCCAACTGTGAGGACAACGTGAGCAAATCGGCGCATGAAGCGGTTGCGGCGGTCTTCGCGACTCGCGCAGACGCAGCCAGCCGGAAGGCAATGCGTGATGCGACCTGCTGTTCGAGACGCCCGAGGGGTACGAGATCGTCGATTACAAGACGGACGACCTGCGCGAGGGCGAGGTGGAAGGCCGGATGGACCATTACCGGAACCAGGGTGACGCATACGCTGAGCTCGTGCGCGCCATCACCAGCCGAACGCCAGTCGTGGTTTCTTTTGTATTTGTGTCTCGGTGCACTTGGCGATCTCGGGCTGTCCTACGGCGCACTCCTTCGCAGCCGATAGCCGCATCGGTCACCTGACATTTGATGGCGGTGGAGTATCTTAGAACTTGACAATGTCGGATTGATACCTAAGATGAAGGCGTGCCGGATCGCGACATCATGTATTCGAAGTTGGTCCCGTCTTGGCGGCGCCCCTATCGGTTGGCAAAGGGGGATGCCGGTGCCGGGGTCGTGGCCGCGGAGGCCGAGAAAGCACTCTCCGCGACGCTTCGCCGGACCGGCGGCTGTCCGGGCATCCAGGAGCTTGGTCGAATTGTTGCTGACGCTGTCCGATCGGATGACCAGTCCTGGCGCGGTCGAGCTGACGAAGTAGTCAGGGCTAGCGGCGGCATCAAGCACACTCGAATGGCGCGTGAGGTCGCTGAAGGCGTGGTCGAAGCCCAAGGGGCTCACCTCGCCGGTCTCTCGACGGAAGCAATCGTCGAGGAGTTCGCCGTCGCCGTCTTGCGGAAGATGGTCCTCCACTATGGCTTCGGCCCGATTCAGCCGGCACTCATTGCTGAACGATTTGGCTCCCCTTCTGGAGTTATTGCATTCGAGGCCGAGTGCCTCGCCCAGATGCGCCTCCGGCCAATCGCGGCGAAACTGCTCGCCGGACCTCGCGCCGAGCGGCTCCGGGCACCCAGCACGCGGCCGAGAAAGAAGCGGTCAATGGCCTCCATGCTCGAGGTCTGGCCGTGAGACAGTTTGTCGCCCCGCTCGGTCCGATGCTCAACTTCGTCGATGGCCCGCCGGGCGCTGGCCTACCTGATATTGCGTGGCAGCGACACTACGCCGTTGACGACCAACCAATTGCCGCAGCCTTCGGCCAAGTGTTGTCGGATCGAATGGCCGACCTCATCGATATTGCTATGGCCGTTTACGTCGCCGATCGCTTACGCAGAAGGGAGCCGGCACCTCGCTCCGACCCATTTCGGCTCGACTGGTATCGGTCAATCTCGATTCGTCTAGGGCTGAGGGAGCCAGCTGTTTGGCGTTCACCGGCTGTTCAGGCACGACTATCCGCCGTACTCGGCTGGCTGACTGAGGACGATTGGACCTTCGAGTTTATGAAACGGAATCGGGCGCCCCGCCCTTCGCAGGCGCAAGGATTCCTGTTCGCGACGAAGCCGATGGAGCCGGTGACAGTAGGGCTGTTCAGCGGAGGACTGGACTCCCTGGTCGGAGCCTGTGAGCTGTTGACCGAACCATCATTAGGGGACCTAATCCTGGTGTCGGCAAGCAGCAGCACTCGGCTGCGCCGAGTACAGGCCGATCTTGCAAAGCGTCTCCGCTCAACCAACAAGAACATCATCTCGGTCCGCGTGCCCTTCAATCTGACTGGAGCCACTAAGCCCGAGCTTCACGAGATCAGTCAGCGGAGCAGGGGCTTTGTGTTCCTGGCTCTTGGTTGTGCCACTGCGGCAACTGCCGGCGCCACTGAGCTTCGGCTATTCGAACACGGGATCGGAGCGGTCAACCTGCCATACCTCGAGTGCCAGGTCGGCACGCACAGTACGCGCTCCGCACACCCTGCAACTCTCCGGCTATTTACGGACCTTCTGGGCGCTCTGGAAGTTCCGATGCACATCTCGAATCCCCTCCTCTTGCTCACTAAGGCGGAGGTTTGTCGTCGGCTCCCGTCGCACTTCCATGACCTTGTCGCAATGTCGGAGTCATGTGATGGGTTTCCGCAGAGGGTCGAAGGTCAACCCCGCTGTGGACTTTGCACGGCGTGCGTATTGCGTGCCCAGGCACTTAAGGTGTCGGGCCTCTCCCACCTGGAGGACTGGAGCAGGTACCGTAGGCTCCCGCTGGCTGGGCTCGCCGAGGCAACTGCGGAATCGTGGCCTGGACGGGCCATGTTGTACCAGGTCGAGGTCCTGCGGTCGGTCTTGGAGTCGCCCGAGCCATGGGCAACGGCCGTAGAGGCATTCCCATCTCTCGCGCGGATACCAGCTGATCTCGAGGACGGGCCGTTGGGGCGGCAGATTGTGCGTTCCGACCTCCTTTCACTCTTGGGGCGGTACGTAGCGGAATGGGACCAGATCGATATCGCGAGCGACGCTCGGGAGCATTCATCGTCAGCCCTTGTTAGTCGAGGAGGCATCGCGTGAGCCAAACGGTAGATCCAGGCGTTCTGGCCCAACGGCTGCGCGATGCACGAAAGCAGGCTGGCTTCACCCAGGAAGCGGTGGCTGACGAACTTGGGATTCCGCGTACCAGTGTGGTGGCAATGGAGCGTAACGATCGACGTGTTCAACCTGCAGAGCTTGTCCGCCTTGCCGAACTCTACGGCCGCCAGCTTCACGAACTGGTGCGCCCTAGCATGGGGGTACAGGACTTCTCGGCGCAGTTCCGGGTGGCTCTTCAACGCGCGCCAGATTCCGAAGCGCTCGACCGTGTCGTTCGTGAGCTCCAGGAACTGACTGAGGACTATCTCGCGCTTGAACGAGTAAGCGGGTCGGTTCTCCCGCGACACTACCCTTCTCCATATCCGATTGATACCAGCCGACCCGAGCAGTCGGCCGAGGACATCGCGACTCGTGAGCGAGGCCGACTTGGGCTTGGTGATGGCCCGTTACTTCAACTACGCGAAGTCTTGGAAAGCGACGTTGGCTTGCGCACCTTCTCGATGAAAATGCCGAGCTCCGCGGCCGCACTGTTCGCCTACTCAGACGACGCAGGCGGATGTCTGGCCTTCAATTCGGAGCAGCCGTTTGAGCGCCAACGCATGTCGATTGCGCACGAGTATGCGCACTTCCTTACTCGACGGCATCGACCCGAGATCACGGTTCTTCCTACGTACCGCCGAGTGCCGGCGGAGGAGCGAGCCGCCAATGCATTTGCCGCTAGCTTCCTCATGCCAGCTTCGGGCCTGGTCCGGCGGTTCAACGATCTGAGCGCCGCACGAGGCGGTCTTCCGACGCCGTCAGACGTACTCCGCTTGGCCAATCTGTATCAGGTCTCGTTCCAGGCGGTGATGGTTAGGCTCGAGGACTTGAAGCTCCTTCCGAGCGGAAAGTGGGATCAACTTGAGGTTTCGGGGTTCCGGGTCCAAGAAGCCAAGGACCTGATTGGTCTGCCGCATGTGCCGTCCGACAATGATCTGTTTCCTGTTCGGTATCGGTATCTGGCCGTAGAGGCCTTCGAGAAGGGAAGTATTACGGAGGGCCAACTGTCACGGTACCTGCGTGTCGACCGGCTGACGGCCAGGTCGCTAGCCGGCCAGGCGATTTCGGAGTGGGCGGGGGCCGTGGCAGTTGACCGCCCTCGATGATGCTGGTGAGGAACCCCCACTCGTGTCCGGGCTCTTGCCGATTGACGCGTGCATCCTCATCAATCTATATGCCACGACTCGGACTCCAGAGATCCTTCGGGCGCTTTCAGTCCAAGTTGTTGTAGTGGAGCAGGTCGCCTCGGAGGCGCTCTACGTGATGAGGTCGATCAAAGGGGAGCTCGTGCGCACCCAGATCGACATCACGCCGGAAGTCAGGCAAGGCCTGATCATCCGTGCGGGGCTCATAGAAGAAGAGCTTGCGGACTACGTTCGTCATGCGGCTGAGCTCGACGATGGCGAGGCAGCAACCGTCGCGCTAGCGGAACATCGCGCAAGCGCAATTGCAACGGACGACCGGGCCGCCATCAACTATGTAACGCGTAACCAGCTGCCGCTCACGGTTTTCCGGACGTCAGACCTAATCCGAAGATGGATGGACTCTGCCCGAATTAGTCCCGCTGAGGTCAGCGTTGCGCTGGCCGAAATTCGCGATTGCGGCCGCTTCGTGCCCAACGATCTAGACCCCCACGCCGACTGGTGGCGGACCCTTGTGGGCAACGAGTGATCTGATGGAGGGAACTACGACCGCCATGACCAAGCTGCTCGGATAAGGCTAATGCCAACCATCGAGGCGAACGTGACCGATGAGAAGCTTCGGCAGCTCTTGGACGAAGGACACGAGTCGGATCTGCTCGACTTCAAGGACACGTGCAATCTGGCCGAAACGCGCGACCGCGTGGAGCTTGCCAAGGATGTCGGCGCAATGCAGGTCAACGGCGGCTACATCGTCATCGGTGCGGATGCGCACGGCCGGCCGACAGGCTTGCTGACTCCCGAGCTGTCGACACTCCTCGATGAGTCGGTGATCAGGAAGAAGATCGCCAAGTACCTCCCCGAACCGTTCGAGATCCGCTCGGCGGCACACCGCATAGGTGACGACATCGTGGCGGTCGTCTACGTCGCTCGCAGCCCGGTCGGCATGGCCGTCTTCAAGGCCGACGGTAACCACGACGGCGGCCAGGCCTTCCGCGCGGGCGATGTCTTCGTTCGTCATGGGACCTCGAGCGAGCGCTGGCAGCAACACGATATCGATCGCATCCAGGCGAGGATGGTGGAGCGGCTCAAAGAAGGTTGGATGGCTGAGACCGCCGATTCGATGAGAGCGCTTCTCAAAGTTGGGCAGCACGCTCAAGAGTTGGCGTCCGCGCCAGCCGAGGGCCTGGACTGGCGGCTCGACGCTGTGACCTTCGTTGCCACGGCCCTGGAGCAACTTCGGCGAGGTGACGACATCCCATTGCGGCTGGCACTCGATCGCATGGAGGTCGACGCCGGCGCAGTCTGGTCGACTGGCTTTGCATCGGAGCTTGGGACGCTTCTCGACCGCCTGACGTGCCTGGCCGCGATGTTCGTCCGCATCAACCGCGACGAATGGCTCAATGAGGTGTTGCAGCGGGTTTTGGCTATCTACGAGGTACCGCTGCGGCCGCGGCCAGTCGTGCAGGTCAGCGAAGGTCCGATCCTTTGGCTGGCGGTAGCTGAGGGTTTGGAGGCGGTCGGCGGCTTGGCAGTACGGCGCGCGCGCTGGGGCGCCGTCAGGCGAATCGCCTTGCTGCGCACGCCCGGCCATGAGGCGTATCACCCCTACGTTCTTCGGCACGTGGTGGTCAGCGCAGGACGGGCCGGTCTCCTCGAGCCAAAGGACCGCAAGGGAGTCTCCCTAGTCAGCATGGCCCGAGCGGTCGTCGACCGGCTCGAATGCGTCCGCCCGGACATGGCGAAAACTGACGACCGAATTCTCGACTCCATCTGCCAGTTTGACTTCCTGGCAGCCCTTGCTGCGATCGCCGAACAGGGTGGCGTCGACACCAAGACCTTCTATACGAGCTTCGCCTACTTCTTCACTGAGCGAGTCGAGCCGATCGTCGCCCAGCTTCTCACGGATCCATGTTTGAGGAAGGCAATCTTCCCCTTGTCCGACGCGGACCTAGGCGCCGCCCTAGCAGCCTTGAACCACCTCGCCAGGTCGGAAGGCTTTCGGTTCTCAGGCTGGGATGGATTTTCAGGGAGCATCGTCCTGGAGTTCATCCGGCGCAACGGCGGCGATTCCTCCCAGTAGGGTCGCAAACCGGCCCGGCCGAACTGGGATTGCCGATCGGGACGAGTTCGCGACCGACTGTCAGTCTTGGGTCGCGGTGCCGCCGGCTAGCCTGGCCGCAATGCGAAAGCTGCCGAATTAGCGCCGGATGGTCTTCTCGCTCGGCGAGAGACCAGCGGCTGCCCACTGGTCGGCCGTTGGAACCTGGCCGCGATCGTCGATGAACTGGCGAACCGCCTCGAGGGCCACTTCCTCGGGGAACCGACGATTCTCGGCATATGGCCCGGCCAGGCGCGCCCCTCTGAACTTGGAGGTGCTCGAGTTGTGT
>DATLRQ010000101.1:0-2705 GCA_035534555.1 Candidatus Micrarchaeaceae archaeon | reverse complement strand
TTGCTCTGGATCAGAAGGTTGAAGGTTCGAATCCTTCCTCCCCAGCCAACCTGCCACGTCTGCGGTGAGTGTCAATCGACGTGCGCGATCGGCTCTCGACGGAGGGTCGTTAGACCCTGTTGGACCCGTCGGCCGGCTGGTCTATTAGCGGGGGAAGGCGCCGATGGGGCGGCCGGATGGAGGACAGATCATGGACGTTGAAAGAAGGTCACGTACGGTAGTCCTGTGGGGAGCGGTCCTCATCGGAGTGGGAGTCTTCATGCTCACCCAGACGCTGGGGCTCATCCCCAGCCTGGGCGGCGACCTGGTGGGAATCGTCTTTACGGTCGCCGGACTTGCGCTCCTCATTTCTTACTTGGTGCTACGCACGCACTGGTGGACGCTCATCGCCGGCTCGACGTTGGCCGGGCTGGGAGTCGTCATCCTGTTTCCGGGCGACGCGGGCGGAGCCATCTTCCTGGCCGGCATCGGCCTGGGCTTTGCTTTGGTGGCCCTGACCGGCATTCAGCGCTGGTGGGCGATCATCCCCGCCGGCACGATGCTCACCCTGGCCGTCATTGCTCTCGTCGGCAACTCGATCGGCGGCAACCTGGCCGGTGCGATTCTGTTCTTCGGCCTGGCCGCGACCTTCGGAGTGCTGGCGGTGATACCCGTCCACGGGCGGGTTATGGGGTGGCCGGTGTACCCGGCGATCGGTTTGCTGGCCTTCGGGGTGTTGACGGCGACCGGTGGCGCGGCGGCTTCGGTCCTGTGGCCACTGATCCTCATCGCAGTGGGCATCTTCCTTGTGATCCGGGCATCGAAGAAGAGCGCGCCTCCCGGGCCGGTGCACTGAGGCCTCGCCGCTCACGGCCTCCTGCGAGGCGCTGCCGCTGATAACGTCAGGCCATGAGCGCTGCGTCGTTACTGCGGCAGGCGCGTCTGGCCCAGTCCCTGACCGTCGCCTGGATGGTTGTCGAGGGCCTGGTTGCCGTCACCGCCGGGATAGCGGCCCACTCGGTCGCGCTCACGGCTTTCGGGGTCGACAGCGGGATCGAGCTCTTCTCGTCCGCCGTGGTGCTCCGTCGCCTCGTGGTGCGCTCTGAGACCGAAGAGCGGGGATCGCGGACGTCGGGCGAGCGCCGGGCCTCGAGGCTCGTGGGCGGCGCCCTCTATGCGCTGATTGCCTACATCGTCATCTCGACGGGAATCGCGTTCTTGTTTCGCATCAAGCCGGCGGCGTCTCCAGTCGGCATCGGCCTGACGGTCGTTTCGGTCCTGATCATGAGCGTGCTCTGGCGCTGGCGGCTCTCCCTCGCCGATCGCCTGGGCAGCCCCGCGCTGCACGGCGATGCCGCCTGCTCGGTGGTGTGCCTGTACCTGGCCGTGGTCACGCTGGCGGGACTCCTTCTGAACCGGCAGTTCGGCCTGTGGTGGGCGGATCCCCTGGCGGGCCTGGCGCTGGTGGGGTGGATCCGGGGTGAGGCCCGGGAGGCGTGGGACGCGGGTGGCGAGACGGTTCGATGAGTCATTTCGGCTTACACAATCGAATGAACTGGAGGTGGATGTGAGACTCGTCGCTACCGAATACCTCACGCTCGACGGCGTCTTCGAGGAACCTGGGCGCTGGTCTTTCCCGTTCTTCAGCGAGGAGGCGGCGCGCTTCAAGTGGACCGAGCTCCAGGCCAGCGACGCGCTGCTGCTCGGCCGCAAGACATACCAGGGTTTCGCCGCGGCCTGGCCCACCATGACCGGGACAGGCGAGTTCGGCGAAAGGATGAACAGCATGCCGAAGTACGTTGTGTCCACGACGCTCGACAACGTCGAGTGGAGCGGCTCGAAGCTGATCAAGGGCGACGTGGTGGGCGAGGTGGGCAGGCTCAAGCACGAGCCAGGCAACGATCTTCTGCTCTCCGGCAGCGCGCAGCTGTTCAACACGCTGATGGAGGCCGATTTGATCGACGTATACCGATTGATGGTGCATTCGACGCTAGCCGGCGGTGGCGCCCGTCTCTTCTCCGATGCCGGTCTCAAAAAGTCGCTGGAGCTGACCGACACCAAGGTGTTCGGTTCTGGAATCGTCGTGCTCGAGTACCAGCCGGCCAAGAAGTAGATTGGAGGACATGGAATCGGACTGGCCGTTGGGAAGCGTGGAGCTCAAGGTGCTGGAACTGGAGCGCGAGGTCGCGTTCTACGAATGGTTCGGTCTGAGCAAGCTGAGCGGCGGCGTCGACGAGGCAGTGCTCGGCGCCCACGGGCTGCCGTTGCTGCATCTCAGATCACTGCCGGGCGGCCAGGATCGCCCCCGGCACACTGCGGGCCTTTTCCATTTCGCCATCCTGCTGCCAGGCGAGGAGGAGCTCGGCGGGTTCCTGCGGCGGTCCCTGGAGGAAAGGCTGCCTCTGACCGGCACCGCGGACCACTACGTGAGCCAAGCTCTTTATTTCGATGACCCGGAGGGCAACGGCATCGAGGTTTATGCGGACCGGCCTCGCAGCGAGTGGCGCTATCCCGAGGGCCGCCTCAACATCGGAACCGACCATCTCGATTTCGAGCGCCTCATTCGCATCGCCAGCCCACCGCAACCGAAGTTCTCGGCCGGCACGCTGATGGGCCACGTGCACCTCAACGTCTCGGACCTCGACGCCAGCCAGGCCTTCTACGAGTCGATGGGGATGGAGCTGATGGCGGAGGCAGGCCGCATCATGCGGTTCATGAGCTGGGAC